>NZ_JBKEZO010000007.1:0-444275 GCF_053345135.1 Sphingomonas sp. M6A6_1c
CCGGAGCCGTCCATGACGGGTTGTTTCCTAGCCGTGGCACCAGGAACTGACCTCAGCGGTCGAGACGTTTGATCTCCTCAAGGCTACAGCGACCCAATCCCGGCCATTCACCCCCCTCATTTCGCTGCCCGATACCTGCCGCTCGTTCATGTGAGCGGACCGACCGCTTGAGCGGGTGCTGCCAGCACCTTGGAATGGCTGAGATTGGGGACTTTGCTGACAGGCAGCTTTGACGATCCAGATGATCGAAAGCGGTCACCGCCCCACGCTGTCACAGCCGTTCGGTACTGATTAGAAAGGCCTGACGCCTGCCCTGAGCATCTCGATTGGGATCATATTTCGGGACTGTTCATGCTGGGCGTTAGTGGAATTCCTACTTCAGCGCTGACGGGACTTACCGCGTTCAGAGCTATTCTGCGTCAGACGGGAAGCTTAGGCACCCTAGGTTGCCATCCGACTGCACGGTAACGATCCCTTTTGTCGGAATGTCGCCCCATTGGCTTTCTGGCACCAAAACGATGGGTATGTGAACGCCGTAAAGATCCGCCGCAACCAAGCTGCCAATAGTGAGGATGGGGTCAGCTCGTCCCAGTATGATCGCGACTGGCGCGACTTTGCGCCGGGCGGCTTCGGCCAGCGCACTAGACGATGAGGAGGAACCCCGCGCAGCCGGCATAGCCAGCACCCTGCCGGCAAGCGAGAGGCCATAATCAGAATGATTGACGTCGCAGATCGTGCCGTCCTTCAGATTAAGCCCACCCCATAGGCTTAGCGGAGCAGACAGAAGCGCGATCTGGCCGCTCGCTGCGCCCGAACAAAGGGCTTTCAGCGCTTCTATCTTCATAGGTCCACCACTCGGCCTGCCTCGGCTGATCGCACGCATTGCTCCAAGCTCATCAGCCCAACCCGCCGGCCGAGGTTACCTGGGCCGTAATGCGCCCATTTGCCCGAATTTGTAATGATCGCGCCTGTCGTTTCCCGGACCACAGGGGCCAGATAGGTGCAGGTGTCGACGACGAGGCGTACGCCGAAGGCACTGATCGCACTAAGCTCCGGGGTCTTCTCGACATGCCCGGCGATCTCGCGAGAGGTGGAGACATAGACCTCCACTCCACCCGCCGCACGACGGCCGTCAACGAGACGAGCAAGCCGCCCGAACTCAGCAAGAGAGAAGTGCGGGGTACCAAGGCAAACAGCTGCGATTTTCTCACCGGGCTTTACCGGGCACAGTACGTGTACAGCCTCGCGTAGATGCTTTCCGGTAAACCTGATTTCCGGCAGCTCGGGGGCACCACCCGTCGCCGCTGCCAGGCTCGACGCCTCGGGCGTAAGCCCGATGGCGTGGAACAGCGCGATAGCGCCCGCCGATGCGGCGCTGGCGCCCAGCGCCTTAAACTCATCCTCGTTAGTATCAGACGGCAGACCTATGATGGCCGGCACCCTGCCGGCCGAGGCTAGCCCCAGGACGTATCCGACTGCGGCAAAGTAGAGGTCGCGTGCGAGATCGCTTTCCCCAATCGAGGGTACCTCAACGATCAGCGTTGCTCGCCTGTTCTCGGTCAGGTGCAAGCCGGCTGCCGGAACGCGCCCGGTCAACGCGGCGC
The DNA here is from genome assembly GCF_053345135.1 of Sphingomonas sp. M6A6_1c. Taxonomy (NCBI): domain Bacteria; kingdom Pseudomonadati; phylum Pseudomonadota; class Alphaproteobacteria; order Sphingomonadales; family Sphingomonadaceae; genus Sphingomonas; species Sphingomonas sp. M6A6_1c. Next base: position 1,605 of record NZ_JBKEZO010000007.1, read on the forward strand.
ACAGGTCGGTGAAGTCGCCATAGCGGTCGGTCCGTGCGCCAAGAACTGAGTTAGCGAAGACGATCGCGTTGGATTCAGCCCAAGCGATATGTTCGCCGATGCCTGGCCGCAGCATTCGTTGATAAGGCGCACAGGTCAGTGTGGGGAGGCATCCCAGCGCCTCGTGCAACTCCGTCAGCTGCGTCTGCTCCGATATCAGGTCCGGGGGGCCTTGGTGCCATCCAGGATGAACGACGTCTACCGCCGCAACGTTGAGGGTCGTCGGCACACGCACCTGTCCGCCAAGGTCGACGAAACGGCGCGCGAAATCGATGCTGGATGGGCCATGATAGAGGCATCCGTCGATATGTGCAGACTGGATCGAGAGGAAGCGTTCGGCTGCGAACGCCTCGGCATATTGCATGAGCAGCCGCATGGCATGGGCCGCTGCGGCGCCATGCTCGCCTGCCAGCAGCGCGCGGTCGATGGGATCGAGCTGCATCACAGGCGGACGAACGCTAAAGGCGGCGGACAGGGCTTGTTGCTAAAACGAAGGCTGCATCTTGCTCCTGCGGCCGGCCTCTCGCGCGAACAGCGGCCCGCACCGTTGATCGACCGGCCAAGGCCAGGCTCCTGTGACCTGACCGACACGTTCGGTGATGCCGTGCCATCGCGGTTTGCAGTCCAGGGTGAGATGCCTCGCGTCATACGCGCGTAACCAAACCAGCCTGGGCGCTCGGCGGGTTTGGATCGAGCAACTTGCGTAGGCCAAAAGTCAGCCCTGGCCCGAGTATCGTGTGATGCGTAGTATCCTCCAGAACACCGGTGAAGATCCGGTCCGACTGTTTGGCCTCCGACACCGCCTCGCCCAAATATTGAACATTACGGGTCATGTGGAGCTCGCTCGGGCTGATTGTCTCTTCTCGATCACCCGCCAACGTCACCACGCGCGGAAAAGGCGAAGCGGCCTTCAGCGCCGCACGCCATTGCCGCAGCAACAGATGGTCATCGAACCACAGCGACGGGCTAAGCGCCAGCACGTTTGAAAATAGCGTCGGCTCCTTCAGTGCAGTTTCCAGCGCAAACAGGCCTCCGAGCGAGTGTCCAACAAGGGTGGACTGCGCGCTATCGACAGTGAACGCGCGCTCGATCATCGGCTTTACGACCGATCCGATGAAATGCCGAAATGGAACAGAGCCCCCGTAGCGAACGTCCTTGATGGGCCCATTGGCGTTTGGAGTGAGGTCATAGCGCCGGCGCGACGCCTTATCCGCTGCCGCCGGATCGGCGTAACCCAGCCCGATTACCAGGCAGGGTGGCACCGATCCGCCCCACTGCATTGTTCGCACCAGTCCTGCGACGACTGCAAAATTGTCCCATCCGTCCAGTACGTAGATCGGCACAGGTTTGCGGCCGCGGATCATCAGCGGCAGATCTTCCTCCACTGGATGGGGATGCGCGATCTGAATGGTGAGCGCCTGTCCGTCTGGCATGGTAAGCAGGCGCTGCTCGCTATCGTCGAGAACGGCAGGTGCCGGGGCGGGAGCAGCCATATGTGAACCGCGCCAAGCCGTTGCCTGCACGCCTGTGGACGCAAATGCAGCGGAGCTGCCAAGCAACACTCCGCGCCGTGAGAAGTTGGTCAATGCGGGTCTCCTGCGATGATATTTGTGTTTGTCGAAGGTGTCAGCGCCGTATGATCGCAGGACGCACGGGCGCGCGCGGCGGAACGCAGCATCAATACCGCCGCATAGGCGACGACGGCCACCACCCCCCAGCGCAGCGCATCAAGTGGCAGTGACTTAATGAGAAAGGCGGCCAGCAGCACCGCTGGCGCCCCACCGATCGCCATGCCCGTCACCAACCCCATATCGAGTGGTCGCGTGCGAACAATGGCTGTGCCGCTCGCGACGAAAATTAACGCGGCGGACCCCATCATAATCGGAAAAGCAGCGCGCGGATCCATGCCCAGCAGGCTGACCAGGATCAGCGTAGGCGCAAAGCTGCCAATGCCAAGGTTGGTAAGTATGCCAAGCATAAGAGACGCGGCGGCGAGGAGCAGGAAACCGCCTGGCGGTAGCGACGATGCGCTGCCGCCACCCGGCAGGACGCTTAGATTGGCAAGGCTGTAGAGCACGGCCGCAATCAGCAGACCTACACCAATGGTTGTTTGGATGGCGCGTATGGGCAGCCGCGGCGCTAGTGCGACGCCAAGCACCGCGCCAACACCAGATGCAGCGATGCAGCTGGCGAGCAGCATTGAATCAACTGCCACAGTAGTTATGTAGACGAAAGCCTCTGTGACAGTCGCAATCGTATAGCCGACGATCATGGTGGAGGGGATCAGTACATCGGGCGTCAGCCGACGTATCTTGAGATATGCGGTGGATGGTGCGAACGAGCCTATGCCTAGTGCATCAAAGAAATTCGCGACCGCGCTTAGCAGTACGCCCTCCAGCCGCGGGGAAACTGGATCCCGCCACCAGCGCAGCGCGAGCGCTACGACAAAGACGAGCGTGGCGAGTGCGAGAACAGTGAGCAGCACTGCTAGGTACGGCATGGCATCCCCCTCACAACGTTGGAAAGAGGTCGACTGCTGCTCGAGATCGCCGGCCCTGGGCGCCGACCGTTACCAACCACATTGCTCTCCAGCGTTCTGCCGATCCAGCCAACGCTGCAACGGCCGGTAATAGGCGATCATCGCGCGAGGATCGGCATCCGATTGCCCGGTAAATAGCTTCAGTGCTTCGGCATTGGATCGTGAAGCGCCGAGCGCCAGCATGGCCTTCAACCGCGTGCCCACTGCCTTGCTGCCGAAGATGGAACACCGGTGAAGCGGCCCCTCCCAGCGGGCGATGCGGCAAGCGGCTTCCTGAAATTGGTACTGGTAGAGGCGCGCCTTGAGGTAGCTTATGTAGGGGACATTCTCTGGCACGTGATATTTAGCGCCAGCATCAAAGCCGTTGTCGGGACGCGGAGTTGGGGGCGCGATACCTTGATATTGGGTCACCAGCTTCCACCAGCTACGGTTGTAGTCGTCAGGCTTGATCGTGCCGGCAAACACGCCCCAGCGCCACTTGTCGAGTGCGGTGGCAAAGGCGAGTAGCGGGACCTTGTCCAACGCACCTTGGAGAAGCTGATCGATATCATCGCCGTCCGATGCATCGGGGGGGAGCACGCCAATCTTGCGGTAATTCGTTGGTGTGGTCGCTGACAGAGCGATGAAATCGCCGATCCCCTCGTGAAAGCCTTCGTCAGCACCCCGGCGGAACAGGAATGGCTGGTCGGCGTAGCTTAGATAATAAAAGTCATGTCCGAGCTCGTGATAAACGATACGAAATTGAGAGCGAGCGACGCGCAGGCACATTTTCAGCCGAACGTCGCGGTTGGTGTTGATCGTCCAGGCCGATGGGTTGCAATCTACGGACCGATCGGCTGGCTTTACAAACTGCGATGTTGTCCAGAAGCTTTGCGGCAGTGGATCAAAACCAAGCGAGGTGTAAAATGCCTCTGCCGTACGAACCATGCGGAGGGAATCATAGCCGGCAGCCTGCAGATAGTGATCAATGTCTGGTCGCGCGGCGGCATCGGGCTGGAGCACATCGAGGATGTTGATCCAGCTTTGTCCCCACATATTGCCCAACAGGTCAGCACGAATGGGACCGGTGCGGGGCTGCACTGTAGTCCCGTAGCGTCGCGAAAGCCGCTTCCGCGTGAAGCAGTGCAGTGCCTGATAGAGCGGGCGCAGCGCTGCCCAGGCATGATCTACATCCTGTGCTGCCTGCGCAGGGGGGCGATCATATCCTGACCGCCATAGTTCCCCCATGTCCGCAAAGCCGAGGCTACGTGCTCCTTTTGCCGACAGGCGAACCATCTCGACATAGGCCGGCTTCATCCGCGTGGCCGTGCCACGCCACCCTTCCCACAACTTCCGAGCCTCGGCAGGGTCGCGGGTCTTCGCCAACAGCACTTCGGCCTCGGCTAGCGAAGTGGGCTTCCCATTGAAGGGGAAAGAACCGGTCGCGAATTGGCTGCTCAGTTGCGTCTGGGCGGCAGCGAGTTGCGCGGCTTCCTGAGGGTCGGCTGGCGGTGGAACGATGGTCGCGATCCGCAGCAGCGCAAGCTTGCGGCTCGAAACCGGATCGACGTGGGTGGGATCGTAGGCAGACGCCTGGCGGGCAAGATCAAGGCTGAGTGCACTCAGCCGCATCCGTGCGTCACTGCTTATCTTGTCGGTGTCGGGCGTGATGTAAGTGGTGTTTACCCAGTCAGCCCGATTGGCCTCGGCCGTCGCCGTTTCCAGCGCGGCTTCCGCCCTGGCTAGAAATGTGCCTACCGGTACCGGCGCCAGTGCTTTGGCCAGTGCCGGCGGTTTTCCACCTGCCATCTGAGATGCGGGCGCAGGCAAGCCATCTGAGCGTTCGCCCGCGGGTCGGGAGACCGTCTGCGCGGTCGCGATATCATATCCCGCACCGGTGAGGACTGAACCAAGGACCATCATCGGCGCGATGCCGAACGCGGAGCAAGGAAACCGCATCTTTCCGGTTGGATTGATGATTGTTTTTGAACCCCGGTTCATGTGCGCGCGCCAATCGCATTGTCACGCAAGCTAAAGACCTCTGCCCGTCGTCGCTGCCAGACGGTGATCGCAGTCGCCAAGTCAGCACGAGCGGTGCCAACCGATTTGAAGATCGTGATCTCACTTTTTGTGCATCTCCCTGTTGTGAGAGAGGCGAGGTTTGCCAAATCACCGCGGATCGACGCCAGCGTTATGGCTCCCGTCCGAAGCGGGTGGATCAGATCTCCAGCCTCGTGGAGAGCGGCCTGGTCGTCGTCGACGTATATAGGACCTGATGCAATGCCCTCATCGTCTAGCTCTCGCATGTCTGGGCGGTAGCCACCGATTAGATCTATATGCATCCCCGGTCGGAGCCACCGACCACGGATGAGCGGTTCGGTAGCCCTGGTCGCCGCCACAACGATGTCAGCGGCCTGCACTGCAAGCTGAAGGTCACAGCAGACATCGATGTCGATGTCGGCCAGACGATCGCGCAAGCGGCGCGCCGCCAGATGCGCCTTCGCGGCGTCTCTCGCCCACAGTGTAATGCGTTTTAGCTGGCGCGCTTCGGCGTGAGCCGCGGCAATGTATGTGCAAAGGTGCCCCGCGCCCAAGATCGCCAGGTGGGAGGCGTCTTGGCGGGCCAGCTTGGCCGCCGCCAGCGCCGAGACCGCAGCCGTTCGCCAACCCGTAAGCTCGCCAGCATCCATAGTGGCGAGCACTTCGCCCGTCCGAAAATCAGCGAGGGTAAACAATCCAGAGATAACTGGCCGCTCGGTACCCGCGTTCCCCGGATTAACCGTCAGCATTTTAATGCCGGCATAATCGTCAGATATCACCGGCATCACAAGGAGCTCGGCCCCGCCCGTCCAGTCAAGGCGCTGCCGCAGAGGTGCACGGCTTTGCGCAAGGAAGAAGTCTGACAACCTATCCAGGAGCTTTGCTCCAGTGAGAACGCGTGCGACGTCCGCCGCAGTCAGGTGTGAAATCCCGTGGTTTGTGGGCGCGTTCGCATGGAACGACATTCTGCTTCCTTCTTCCCAGGTCTCGATATCCCGGGATCAATCGGTTGGATTTGAGCTTGTCGCCTCATGAATCGTAGCCGATGTTTGTGTCAGAGTACCGGCATGATCGCTGGCTTGTTTCTGCGACATCTCGGATTGAGCCGTGGTATCGTCAAATCGACCAGTCAAAGGTCAATCGAATGGTCCTCGGCTTGATCGTTCCCAGCTGATCGTAATAGCTCCCGACACCAAGAAGCTCGCCAAAGTAGCGGGGGAATGTATAATCGTCTGTAACCCCACGCCTATCGAACAGATTGTCCGCTGCCAGCGTCAAGCGCCAAGATCCTGCGTCAACACCTGTGCGCAATCCAAAGGTCTCAAAGCCCGGAATGAGGACGTATGGTGTATTGACACTGAGACGGTAGCTGTTGGGCCGATTCGAACTGAAGGTGAACGTCCCGCCAGCGAATCCCTTGAGTTGATCGGAGATAGGGCGCTCATAATCTGCGGTCAACGAGCCCGACCACCGCGGCGCACCGGCCATCCGTTCGCCCGGCACGGCGCCGACACCTGTTCGTTCGTCAGACGTAATCCTGGAATCAGTATAGGACAACGTTCCAGCAAGGTTGAGCCCTCGTACCGGCAGCAGGGTGGCCGAAGCCTCAAAGCCCTTACTATCGGCCGTCCCGTTATTGCCGCGGAAGGTCAAGCGGTTGACGATAAGCGGCAGCTGTATGGATGACCAGTCAATGTAAAAGCCTGAGAGCGTGAAGGTCGCCTTCTTATCAGGCGTGCTCAGTTTCAGGCCTGCCTCATAGTTTGTCAGCTCCTCCGGTCCGAACGAAGGCGGGATCGCCTGCCCGATGGCGAAGAAGTTGGGTCCACCGGCGCGGTACCCAGTGGAAACATTAGCATAAAGGAGGATTTCCTTGGCCGGATGGAACCGGCCGGTCGCGCTCCACGTAACCTTGTTGTCGTCGGACGCACCACTTCGACCGTTGAACGCGCCGGAATTATTGGTTCCAAAACCGTTCTGACCATTGTGACTATATCGAACGCCGCCCGCAATGTCGAACATGCGGCTGAAGTAGTAGGTTGCGTTCGCGAACACAGCCTTCTCAGCATAGCTCGCAATTGTGCCGCTCGCGTCACTGTCCAGCGACTGCATTGACGGCAGATCGATCAGGTAATCAGTCGAGGTACGATTATAATGTTCGTTGGTGTAAAAACCGCCTAGCTGCCACTCAAGACCATGGCCCGAAGCGCTCGGTGATTGGAGTCTCACCTCCTGCACGAACTTATTATTCGTGCCCTGGAAAACAGTGCTATACTGGGATGTGGGGTCGATTGCTACTGAGGTACTGGCCCGGCTGAAGCGCTGCCGCGTCCAGGCGGTTGACGAGATCAGGCTGGCGAAGCCGAAGTCGTAGCTCACCACCGCATTGTACATGTTGAAGCGGTCAGATACGCCTTCGGGGATCGGGCGGGCTTGCGTCAGATCGCCAAACGCTGGCGTCTGAGTGGTGCGGAGCGCGTCGACCGAGGAATCGCCGCCCGTGGTTAGACGTTGAAGCAGCGCTGTCAGCTTGATGTTCAAACCATCGAGCGGGCGGAGTTCCAGAATAGCGCGAACGCCCCGGTTCTTGGCCCAGTTCACGTCTTTCTCGTTCAGAGAGACGTTGTCGATGTAGCCCGCATCCTTGCGATAGAAGCCTACCACTCGCAGCGCAGCCCAATCAGCCATGGGAACGTTGATCATGCCCTTTATGCCGAGGTCCGTACCGCCCTCGTGAACGGCCCCTATGTTGGCTGACCCGGCCGCAGCAACGCGATCAAATTTCGGTGATTGGGGCACGTACTTGATAACGCCGCCAAGGGCGTTGGCACCGTAAAGCGTGCCTTGCGGACCACGCAGGATTTCGACCCGCTGTAGATCGAAGGGATCTGGATCGATGTTCAGATCCCCTGACAGCGAAGACGTGGCGGAGGTGTTCAACGGCACCTCGTCGAAGTACGTGGCCACCGAGGTACTCGGCTGCGTTGTACCGACATTTACGCCGCGTATGCTGATCTGAGTCCGTCCTGGCGTGACGCTTTGGAACGAAACGCCAGGAGCGAGGCGGATGAAGTCCTGGAACGAGCTCAAGCCGAGCTCCTGGAGGCGATTGCCACTTAGCGCAGTAACGGAGCTCGCGACGTTCAGGAGGGTGTCGTCACGCTTGGCGGCGGTCACGACAATATCGCCATCGTTGGACGCGGTCACCGTGGGTGTAGCAGATTGATCGGCAGCGGGATCGCTATTGGTTGTGAGGGTAGCCCTACTGGTCTGAGCAGAGGCGCCCTGCGCGGCCAAAAGAGGAAGAGCCGCGACACTGGTCAATATGATCGCACGTGCGGCCCTGCGGATCGCGCTGATCGACGTCCCAGAAGCGCCTTCACCGTTGCCAAAAATCGCCGCCATATACCCACCCCTTCGCTGATTCGTCTATTCCGCAAGAAACTTGCCGAACAGTCATACTAACTTTCCGATCTGTCAATAGCGATGCGGCCAGCTGAAGCGTCTTGAGTTGCAATGGCAGCGGGCAGCCATGTGGCAGCAATGGAAGGGGGCGGACAAACAAACGAGATGCCGGGCGCTTGATGCTAGCGGCTCGGGACACCTCGCGGTGAGGTAATGTGCAATGCAGCCAGAACCATCGCCGGGGGACGAACCAGCATTTTTGCCATAGTAAGAGGATTTTCTTGCAAGGGAACGAAAAGCGCTTGCCTAAGCACCTAAAAGCTTCGCCTTTGCTTCTTGAGCCGTAGGCTGTTCCAACGGGTCATCGCCAGCCTGTTCGCTTGACGCAATGATGAGGATCCGGGCAGGTCCCGGCCCCGCGTTGAGGTACACATGTCCCACATGACTATCGAAGTAGGTCGACTCACCCACAGCTAGGCGAAGAGGTGCATAAAGGTCGGTACGAACCTCAACCGTCCCTTCAAGAACATAGGCAAATTCCTCTCCAGAGTGCCTCAGCAATCCCTTGAATTCGTTGAGCGATCGAGCATGTAACTCCATAATGATCGGAGAGAAGCGTTTGGCGACTAGATCCTCTGCAAGGTATCGGTAGCTGTAGACACCTGCCTCTATGATAAATCCGCTGTTACCGCGCTGGACGCTACGACGCCCCAATGGGGTTGGCATTTTGTCATAACCCGGTGTGCCGCTTTCTGTAAAAAGACGAGCAATGTCGACCTGGAGTGAAGATGCTAGCTGGATCAACTTGTCATAGGTTAACGACCGCTGCCCGTTTTCAATTTTCGACAGCGTTGACACAGCAAGGCCAGTTTCTTTCGAAGCCTGCGCAAGACTCCACCCACGCTCTTTGCGGATAGCTCGGAGCGCCGCCCCCAAAGTGGGTTTGTCAGATCCCGTCATTGCCTTAATGTCTTCCCGGGTTGGTCGCTTCACCGCACGAACCTAGCGGAGTCAGGCTATTTTGCCACATTTTTCCAACGTGGAAAGCTTAGTGCCCTCTTGTTCGCTAGACAGGTTGGTCAAGTGAGGTCGGTGGAGTTGAGAACCAACGCGGGCCGTCCTCCGTCATGTAGAAGCAATCTTCAATGCGGACGCCGAACAGGTCCGGAACATAAAGCCCTGGTTCGTTCGAGAAACACATGCCCGGTTGAAGCCGCCCCATTTCACCGCGTACTAGGTTGATTGGTTCATGGCCGTCGAGGCCTATGCCGTGGCCGGTTCGATGGGAAAGCCCTGGAAGCCGATATCCGGGTCCATAGCCGAGTCCTTCATAGTAGCTCCTTACAGCATCATCGATCGCTCCGGCCGGTTTCCCGACAACTGCGGCATGAAACGCCACCTGCTGACCTTGCTGCACCTGCGACCACAGCGTGCGCTGGCGATTGGTTGGCTTGCCGACGACGAAGGTACGTGAGACATCCGACTGGTAGCCATCGACGCTACAACCACAATCCATGAGCACCATATCCTGAGGCCGAACCACTTGTGGCTCGTTCGAACCGTGAGGCAGGGCACTCGCTTTCCCGACCAACACCTCCTCAAATTCAGATTTGCCACCCAGCCTTTCAGTCGCGCCTTTCATAATGGCCTGTACGTCTGCTGGTTTCATGCCAATTTGAACGCGTGGCACCGTGTACCGATAGGCGGCGATGGTTATGTCCGTTGCGTACTGCATCAGCGCGAGCTCAGCCGGCGATTTAATCAGACGGCACCTCCGGACGACGTCCGAGGCGCTGCGGAAGCTGACCTGGGGCCGGCTGCGCATCATGCCATCGACGATAAAGAAGCGGACGGTTTCCTCTACGCCGATCGCACCTGCGTCTGCCGGTATTGCCGATGCGATCAGCGCGATCGGATCCTCGTCCTCAAGCCATGTATGCACCCGTGCCTCTATGGCGAGCGACTCTCGTACCGAAGGTTCTTCGAATGACGGGGTGATAACACTGATTTCGCCAATCACCGGAATTAAAGCGCAGGTGATCCGCTCGCTGCGCCACCAGTCGATCCCGGTGTAGTATCGCATGCTGGCGCCAGGCTCGACCAGGATGGCGGCAAGACCCTGCTCGCGCATAAGTACCTGTGCACATGCAATTCGCGCGCGGATTTCAGTTGCCGTGATTGGCTTTGGTCGCGGTGTCAGCTTCGCCAATCCCGAGCCGCTCGGTGGTACGTTTCCCGCCGCACTTAAACCAAGGGTCGCTGTCACCCCTTTCAGCAGGTTACGGCGCCCCGTCTCAACATAAACCATGCAACAATCCCGACGCTTGCCACCCGTTTACCCCTTCTATCGACATCCTTTCCGATTTGGCAACGAAATCGACAATTAGTCCTCCTCCCGGCGTGCTGTAGGGCACACCGGCGGGATCATCCTTCTTGTTCCATTGTCGTACTACAGCTGTCGCTCAAGGGAAGGCAGCGGGACAGCTAAGGCAGGATCAGTCTCCGATGCGTCGGGGTTGAGCCGTTTTCCCGAAACCTGGTCCCGATTGCGTTTTCCCGAAAAGGTCCGTTGGAGACGGAGAAACGGGACTGCTGCGAGTTGGTGGAACGGCCGTTTTCAGGATTACCGGCCGATCTACCGAACGACCGGAAGTGAGTCGCAAGCTGACGGGCAGCACCGCGGCCACGCAGACCCACAAGTGGACATCCAGCCTTGCTGGATCGCACCCCGAAAGCGGTCGCTCGTTCAGTTTTGTATTTTCGCATGGACCAGCAAGGAGACCGGCGACTTCTCAGGGATCGGAATGGAGTGGCAGTCGCTCACGTAGCTCACTGCTTGAGATACAAAATCGCCAGGCCAGCCGCTAGAATGGCCGATGGCTACTTTAGACGTTACCGTCCTTCACCCTATAGCGGAGACCATTTACGAGTGTGGCGACCATACGCTGCGCGGCTTCGGTATGACCGTCCCGCGCGGCCATGCATAGGCTCGCCGCAGCGTTGAGGAATTCGTCGGGCCCGATTTCGCTTCCGATCGCCCTCGCCGCCGCCGCCGCCTCGAACAGCTTCCGGACAGCGGGTCGCAGACGTTGCTCGCGGCGCGCGGGGAGCGCGTCGAACGCGGGATCGCCGGAGTGCAGCGCCTGCGCAAGGCCGTGCTTAGTGGCCGCGAGATCGACGAAATGCCGCATCCACAGTGCGAGCGCCTCGAACGGAGGATGGGCCGCCGCCAAAGCATCCGCCGCATCGGCGCAGCTATCCAGCTCCTGAGCGAAAACGGCGGCGATGAGATCGGGGCGCCGCGGAAAATGCCGATACACAGTACCGACCCCGACGCCGGCTCTCTCTGCAATGTCCCGCACCGGCGCGTCGACGCCGGCCTCGGCAAAGACCTCCTTGGCGGCCTTCAACAGCGTGACCAGATTCCGTTGCGCGTCGGCGCGCACGCGGCGCCCTGCCGGCGGCGCACCCTCGGTATTTTGCTCGGCCGACCTGTCGTCCATCAGATTCCATTTGCTAAACGGAACATGTTCCGTATTAAGCGGATCGCGTTCCGTTTACTTGCTACCGCACTGGAACGACCGCGGCAAGGATCGCCCGCACAGGAGACAGCCATGCACTACCGCCCGCTCGGCCAGACCGGCATCAAGGTCAGCCCCTATTGTCTCGGCGCAATGATGTTCGGCGGGATCGGCAACCCCGATCACGACGAATGTATCGGCATCATCCACAAGGCGCTCGACGCCGGAATTAACTTCATCGACACCGCCGACCGCTACAGCGCGGGTGAGTCCGAGGAGATCGTCGGCAAGGCGCTGAAAGGACGGCGCGACCGGGTCGTACTCGCGACCAAGGTCCACGGCCCGATGGGCGAGGACCCGAACATGCAAGGCAATTCGCGGCGCTGGATCACGCGCGCGGTCGAGGATTCACTGCGGCGACTGCAGACCGACCATATCGACCTTTACCAAATCCATCGGCTCGCGCCCGATACCGACATCGAAGAGACGTTGTCCGTACTCACCGACCTGATGCGCGCCGGCAAGGTTCGCGCGATCGGCGCCTCGACCGTTCCGGCGTCCGACATCGTCGAAGCGCAATGGGTCGCCGAGCGCCGCGGCCTCGCGCGCTTCCGCACCGAGCAGCCGCCCTATTCGATCCTCAACCGCTCGATTGAGCGCGAGGTGCTGCCGACTTGCCAGCGCTATGGCATCGGCGTGATGGCGTGGAGCCCGCTCGCCAAGGGCATGCTCACCGGCCGGTATCGCAAGGGCCAGCAGACGCCCGAAACGCTCCGAGCGAGATTTTTTCCCAAGGCGATGTCAGACGGCGGGAGCCTCGACGCGGTCGAACAGCTCATCCCGCTGGCGGATAGCGCCGGCCTGTCGCTGATGCACATGGCGCTCGCCTTCGTGATCGCGCATCCCGCGCTCAGCGCGGCGATCATCGGCCCGCGGACCATGGCACAGCTCGACGGGCTGCTTGACGGTGCAGGCGTCAAGCTGAGCGACGATCTGCTCGACCGGATCGATGCGATCGTCCCGTCGGGCGTGGACGTCGCGCCGCTAGAAGCGGCGGCCTATTCGCCCCTGCCGATTGCGCAACCCTCCCTGCGCCGCCGTCCGCTTGCCGAGCGCAGCGCCGCCTGACCCCCACCTTATTCATTATGACAAGGACCTTCCTTATGACCGACACACGCATCGCTCTCGTCACCGGCGCCAATCAGGGAGTCGGGCTTCAGGTCGCGACCGAACTGGCGGCACACGGCGTTACCGTCTTCGTCGGGTCGCGCGATCTTGTCCGCGGCGAGAGTGCGGCGCGCGATATCGGGCCCGGCGCCACCGCGATCCAGCTCGACGTAACCGACCAGGCATCGATCGACGCCGCCGCAGCGCAAATTGGCGCCGCCCATGGCCGGCTCGACCTGTTGGTCAACAATGCCGCCATCTCGCATGCCGGGCGCGACCTGAGCGTGTCGATCGAGGAGCACGCCAGATCGACCAGGCCGAGCAATGTCTCGCTCGCCGAAGTCCGCGCGGTCTGGGAAACCAACGTGTTCGGCGTGCTCGCCGTCTATCAGGCGATGCTGCCGCTGCTGCGCGAATCGTCGGACGCGCGGATCGTCAACGTGTCGAGCGGCGTGGGCTCGCTGACCCGCAACGCCGACCCGGCCTATGCCTATCGTGCCATGTTCGGCCCCGTCTACCCCGCGTCCAAGACCGCGCTCAATGCGATCACGCTAGCAATGATGATCGAGCTCGAGCCGACCGACATCAAGGTCAATCTTGTATCGCCGGCCTTCACCAGCACCAACCTCAACAACTATGCCGGCACCGAAACGGTCGAGGATGGTTCCCGCGAAGTCGTGCGCGTCGCGCTGCTCGCCGCCGATGGTCCGACCGGAACCTTCACAGGTTGGGAGGCGACAACCATCCCGTGGTAAGGCATCGCGGGCTGCATTCGATCCGTTGCAGCCCGTAGCGGAAGGTCGCCCTATCCAGAAACCAGCTTTCGATCACCGGCAACTGATTTCGGACGCTCGACCGCAGCCCGACAGACCCGCGGGCACGCGGCCGACACGACCCACAGCACGAAGCCGCTGCGCGGCATTGGTGCGGGTGGTGAGGTAGCGCGCTTGCGCTGAGGTTTGGCCCTGCGGCAGCGGGGGCAGACGATGGGGTTCCTTCAACGAGAGGAACTCCCCATGGCTACCCTACCCATCGGATCGGCCGTCACCCCGCTGCGCCAGCGGATGCTCGACGACATGGCGATGCGCGCGATGCGGTCGCGGACCCAGCACGACTATGTCCGCCATGTTCGCGCCTTCGCGGCCTTTCTCAAGCGTTCGCCGGATACAGCGACCGCCGAGGACGTGCGGCGCTTTCAGTTGTACCAGCGCGAACACGGCGTCAGCGAGTCCACGATCAACGCGACAGTATCGGCGCTGCGCTTCCTGTTCGGGGTGACGCTCGACCGGCCCGACCTGTCGCGCAAGCTGGTGCTGGCCCCTCGTCCCCGGAAGCTGCCCGACGTGCTGAGTGTCGATGAGGTCGGACGGTTGCTCGAGGCGGCACCGGGCATCAAGTACCGGGCCGCGCTCGGCGTGGCATATGGTGTCGGCCTGCGCGTGTCCGAGGTCGCGCACCTCAAGGCCGACGACATCGACAGCAAGCGCATGCTCATCCGCATCGAGGAGGGCAAAGGACGCAAGGACCGCAACGCCATGCTGTCGCCGCAGCTGCTCGAGTTGCTCAGGCTGTGGTGGCGCGAGGGCAAGCGGCGCAGCGTCCTGCTGCCGCACGGCTGGCTGTTCCCCGGCCGCAGCTACACCGACCCGATCTCGACCAGGCAGTTGCACCGCGCCGTCTGCGAGGCGGCCGAGGCGGCAGGCATCCGCAAGCGCGTCAGTCCGCACACGCTGCGGCACAGTTTCGCTACCCACCTGCTCGAGCAGGATGTCGATATCCGCGTCATCCAGGTGCTGCTCGGGCATAGCAAGCTGGAGACCACCGCGCTGTACACCAAGGTCGCCACCCGGACGATCCGGGCGGTCACCGGCCCGCTCGACCGGTTGATGGCGCTGATGGAGGGCAGGACGCCGGCCGGGTGACGCCCAAGTGCGCGCCTCGCTCGAGGTCGCCGACATCTTCCGCACCGCCGGTCCTGCGTATCGGGCCGCCCGTGCCGGGCATCTGAGCCTCGACCAGCTCAAGGTCATGTCAGCGATAGAGACTTGCCGGACCGCCGTCATGGGTGGGCATGTCGAGGCCTGCACCGACTGCGGGCACTGGCGGGTCGCGTATAACTCCTGCCGCAACCGGCACTGCCCGCGGTGCCAGGGCGCGGCCGCGCGCACGTGGCTTGCCGAACGCGAGGCCGACCTACTGCCGGTCGGCTATTTTCACGTCGTCTTCACGCTCCCGGCCGAGGTCGCCGACATCGCGCTCCAGAACAAGGCGGCGGTGTATGGACTGCTGTTCCAGGCGGCGTCAGAAACGATGACGACCATCGCTGCGGACCCGAAGCACCTTGGCGCCCGTATCGGCATCACCGCGGTGCTTCATACATGGGGCTCGGCGATGACCCACCACCCGCACATCCACATGATTGTCCCGGGCGGCGGACTATCGCCGGACGGCAGCCGCTGGATCTTGTCACGCCCGGCGTTCCTGCTGCCGGTGCGCGTGCTGGGAAAGCTGTTCCGACGCCTGTTCCTCACTCGGCTGACTGCACTCCACGATATGGGACGGCTTGCGTTCTACGGCAGCCTCGCGCACCTTGCCGACCGGCGCGCGTTCCTGCGGCATCTGGCCCCGGTCCGGAAGAAGCGCTGGGTGGTCTATGCCAAACCGCCGTTCGCCGGACCGGAGACGGTGCTTGCCTATCTGTCGCGCTACACGCACCGCGTGGCCATCTCGAACAGCCGGCTCATCCGCTTCGACCAGACCGGCGTCACCTTCCGTTACAAGAACTACCGGGCTGACGGTGCCGACCGCCAGCAGGTCATGACCCTTGCCGCCGATGAGTTCATCCGCCGGTTCCTGCTCAACGTGCTGCCCAAGGGCTTCCACCGCATCCGCCACTACGGCCTGCTCGCCGGCGCCACCCGCAAGGCGCATCTCGAATGTGCCCGCGAACTGCTCGGCGTTGCGCCAGCCGCCGTCGAGGCACCGGCCGTGGAGCCGGAAGACACCCGTCCGCCATGCCCGTGCTGTGGCGGGCGCATGCTCGTCATCGAAACCTTCGAACGCTGGCGACAGCCACGCGCCCCACCGCCGGGTATCAACCCGACCGGGACCACCCCGCCATGACCCGGCATGGCCCGAATATATCCCGCCGCGCAGCACCTGCGCTTCCGGCAAGAATGCCGTTCGCGCCGACGGTGTCGCCAGTCGCACTGGCACTTGCCATGATCCGCAGTTCACGCCGACATCCATCTCTGACGCCGCGCTCGATTGCCCCCTTCCGGCACGTCGGAGCGCATCTCGCCACCCGCCGCGCCCGTCGGCCAACCACACGAAAACCGCTTTCCCCATAGACCACCGCCCGTAGCCCGCGGCTTCCTGCTTTGGAGGAAATCGTACACCTGCCGGTGCCCGATTTCCTTCACACAAGTGGACATTCAGCCTGCCCTTCCCGCTCCCCAACTTCGGACGCTCGTTCATCGTCGCGAACGACCAGCTTGCCACCCTGGACATCCACTAACGAACGTCGTGATCTGCTGGGAAGCGGCCGCTCCGCTTTTAGGAAAAGCAGATGGCGTTAGCGGACGTCGTCAGGCGCTGCGGCCTTTCTCAAAAAAGGATGGGATGTTGAGCTTATCGTCGGGTCTGTGGTCAACGGTGTTCGATGACCGGGTGGGAAGGCGAAGCGGCGTGCGGCCAGTGCGATGAGGAAGGCGGCCACGGCCAGCGCGGCGACAGCGGGCGGCAGCAGCGTGGTCCCTCCCGTCGTGAGGAGCACCCCGCCAAGCGACCCACCGGCCGCAATCGCCAGGTTCCAAGCCGTTGTCACCATCGCCTGCGCCAGATCAACGCCATCGCCGGCTGCGTCCGCCGACGCCGTCTGCATCATCGCCCCGGCACCACCGAAGCCAAGACCCCAGACAACGGCTGCTGCAAAGACGGCAAGGCCCTGCCCGCCGATGAGCGACAGGAAAACAGCGACGGCGGCAAACGATCCGATCGCGAGCAATACCAGCATGCGCAGCATCCGATCGACTAATCGCCCGACGATCCAGATGCCGACGAGCGAGCTGATGCCGAACGCTAGCAGGACGAGATCGACCCGCACGGAAGCAGCGGTCGCGAACGGCGCGATGTAGGTGTAGAGGATGTTGTGGCCCGTCATCCAGGCAAGGATGACGAGCAGGATCGGTATGATACCCGGTGTCGCGACGACGCGGCGCAGAGAAGGACGATTGTCACCCGTCCGCCCGGGGGCATCGGGCACCTTGAAGATAATCCAGCCGATCAGCACGACACTCAGTGCCGAGAGGATCAGGAACGATCCGCGCCACCCAACCAAACCGCCCAGGAAGGTGCCTATGGGAACACCCAGTGACAGCGCCAGCGGCACGCCGACCATGGCGAGGGCCATTGCCGGGCCGGTCTGATCGGCACGCACGATGCTGCGCGCGTAACCCGCAAGGATTCCCCAGGCGAGACCCGCCGCGCACCCGGCGACGAACCGCGCGACCAGCACGACCGTGATCGATCCGGCCCAAGCGGTCAGCGTGTTGCTGACAACGAAGCAGATGATGGTGGTAAGTAGTACCGGTCTTCTTCGAAGCCCCTGGGTCAGGCTCGTGAGCGGGATCGCTGCCAGCAAGGACCCCAGCGCATAGACGGCAACGAGTTGTCCCGCGATCGCCTCGGAGATCTGCAAGCCGGATGCGATCTGCGGGAGTAGGCCAGCAGGAAGTGTTTCGGTCACGATGCACAGAAAGCCACTGGCGGCGAGACCAGCAAGGGCCGCGGTCGGGAGTTTGGAGCGTGGAGCTACGCTCGCTTCAACGCGGCGTTTGTTGGAGGATGGAGGCATAACTGTCCTTGTGCATCGTTGATACCACCTCTGCGCCGTGACGAACCTGAGGCATGGGCATTTCTATGAATGGGCGCTATACAAATATGACTGACACAGGCAAGCGGGTTGTGTAATGACCATTAACGAAAATAAGCGGCCACGGGGGCGGCCCCGGGGATTCGCGCTTGAAGCTGCGGTCGAAGCCGGGCAGCACCTGTTTCACGAGCATGGCTATGAAAACGTCAGCGTGGCGGCGCTGACCGAGGCGATCGGGATTACTCCGCCGAGCTTCTATGCAGCGTTCGGCAGCAAGGCCGCATTCTTCAAAGAGAGCCTAAGGCTCTACTCGGCCACCGTGGTGCCGCTGGACCGCTTCCTGATGCCGGGTGCAGCGCCGATGGCGGCGCTTGGCGACATGCTGCGAGCTGCGGCGCACGCTTATACCACTAGTCCGCAGCGGCGTGGTTGCCTGATCCTTGAACACGCAAAAGCGGGCACAACGGATTGGGGCATCGCAGCCAAACAAATCGCGGGAGAAAACCGCAGCAGGGTGGCGGAATTTCTGGACGATGCGGGAATTAAAGCTCCCGGACGTGTCGCAGATTACGTTGCTACGACAATGCTCGGCCTATCGGCTGCAGCGCGAGAGGGATGGGACGAGCCAAGACTGCTTGCCGTCGCCAACACGGCAGCCGAGGCTCTACTTTGTCGCTCAGCCCTTGAGGAGTGAACAGGTTTCTGCTTGGGCCGGCTTTCCCGACTGGGGACCTGTTGACCTAGAAGGCGACATTCCGGGCGCCCTGCGCGCTTGCCAATACCTGCCGTTCGTTCACCTCCGTCGTCGGTCGTGCATCAGCACCAAGGACGTGGTCCTCGACGTTCCGCAAACGACAGCGGAAAGCGCCAATACATCAACACCACCCGCCGGATCACGTCAGGCGACGAGTTGAAGTAGCGAACGTGTTGTCTGGCTTCCGCGGGCGGGGCATCCTAGCGTCCTACCCTGCCGTGATTACCAGCAGGTGCATTCGATCTGACAGAGCCGGACGGGGGCGATGGCCAGTTTACGGCAGACCGGCTCTATGCCCAGAACCTCTCAATGGGCGTTGACGAACATCATCTTCCATGACGATCGTGCTGCGCCATCGCGACAGACGCGAATGCCTTGCGCAGAATTTCGTTGGCCCGCAGCAGCTCCTTCAACTCCTGCTCCAGCGACTTGGGGTGCTCCCGGTCATCGGCAACGTAGGCCGCGCGCCCCACTCGCCGGCTTGCCTTGTCCCGGCACCATCGGCGCAACGTCTCGGTCGTGCAGCCGACGCTTTCCGCAATGGAGGTCATCGCAACCCTTTGGGACGGATAGTCCCTCCGATGCTCGTCGACCAGCCGCACCGCACGGTCGCGACACTCAGGCGAGAACTTGTTCCACCTAGAACTCATCACCGATCCTTCTCACGCATACCCAATTCTCACTTATAGCATAGCGTTCGCACTAATGAAATATCTCGTAGGCTGGACGAACTGATCTGGCCGTTGCGATCCGTTTTTAGCTCCCTACGGAAATTGGTATGAGCAACCGATTCCTGGTCGACGCACGAACAGATGGAGCGTCTTCAGCCGTTTTCCGCAAAGACACGGCAAGACTCGGCTTGCTGATCGCCGGGTCCTCAGCTGCAACCTGTGCGTCGAGCGCAACGGACAGCGCTGGCGTGACGCGCCGGGTGCTTACGGTCTGCAAAAGGCTCAGGCAGTCGAATCACCTTTTGACTCGCAGGCTCGCATTCTCACGAAACTCCAACGCAGCGATGGTGAACGCCACATCCGCTTCGGTGACGATCGGCCAAATGATGCCCTTGCGCTGATGATAACATGTTTGCATAGGCGCACAGATTTTCGGACGCCCGATAACGCGTGCCGGGCATGCGTCCGGCAAGACGCCAACGAGGGGATTGCAAGATGTTGAAGGGTCGTAAGCTGACAAAGGCGGCGCTTTCGGTTGCGATATGCCTCGGGGCGGCGGGATCGATGGCGACATCGTCACGGGCGCAGAGTGCCCAGGGGCATCCGCAATGGCCTGGGAAGGGCGATCTGTTCCTCGGCACAAACTATCAGCCGGTCGATCGTTCGACGGCACAGATCCGACAAGACATCGCGGTGATGAAGCAGGCCGGCTTCAACGTGGTGCGAATGGGCGACCTGTCGTGGGACGCGTTCGAACCACAGGAAGGCCATTTCAGCTTCGAATGGTTCGACGCGATCCTCGACCAGATGCAGGCGGCGGGCATCCGCGTCGTGCTCGACATCCCCGGCGAACCTGCACCGACCTGGCTGCACAAACATTATCCCGGCGTGGATCTTGTCGATCAGAACGGCACCCGACTGAACGCCGCCACCCGGTACTGGGACAACATCAGTGATCCCGATTACCGGCGCCTGGCAAAACGTTTGGCTGACCGGATGCTGCAGCGCTACGCCAAGCATCCGGCAGTGATCGCAATCGGATACGACAATGAGATCGGTAACGGCCGCATGTCCTATTCCGCCGCTGATCGCGGTCGTTTCGTCGCCTGGCTGCAGCAGCGCTACGGCACGATCGAGGCGCTCAATAAGGCGTGGGCGACGCAACGCTGGTCACGGCACATCAACGACTGGTCCGAAGTCGATCTTCCCTATGAGCGGGGGCCGGGCCCCAACGAGCGCTATCTAGACCTGCGGCGCTATTGGTCGGACGATACGTTGGGCGCGCTCAAGGATCTGGAGGCCGTACGCAAGGAACGTGCCCCCAACCTGCCGGTCCTGTCCAACCTCTGGCCTTATGCGAGCCAGAAGGGATTCGACTACTTGCGGTCTTGGGACGAGATTTCGACCTACGGCGCGCTCGGCTTCTATCCCGGCAACCCCGCCGATGCGGCGGTCGACGTGATGTTCAACCGCGCCGGCCACACGACGCCGGTTTGGTTCAACGAGTTTACCGCCGGCGGTGGCGGCTACTACGGCACGCCAGGCCGCTCACGGATGTGGGCGTATTTCGGCCTGCTCTACTATTCCCAGGCATTCCTCGCCTGGACGTTCAATTCGCACCTCGGCGGCGAGGAGCAGGCACTGTTCGGGTTGGTCGATCATGATGATCGCCCGTCTTGGAAGGTGGGCGAGTTCGCGCGCATCGCCTCTGAGATGAAGAAGCTGAAGACGCTGGGTTTTCCGCGAACGGGCCAGCCGGACGTGGCGGTCGCCTATTCGTATCAGACCAACTGGCTGGTCAATCCGCCGCCCGGCCCCAACACTATGCAGGAGTACTACAAGGCCGATTATCGCAAGCAGGTCGGCAACGCCTATTTTCCGTTCTTCCGGGACAACATCGATGCAGCGACGATCGACGTCGCGCATGATCGTCTAGACGCGTACAAGCTGATCGTCATGCCGACCGCCTATCTGGTCGATCAGCCGACCTCAGATGCGATCCGTGCTTACATCAAGAACGGCGGCACAGTCGTTATGACCGGATACTCCGCAAAGGTCGATGTGACGGGCAAGTGGTTCGATACGCCCCTGCCTGGCGGACTGACCGATGTGTTCGGCCTGCGCACCAATGCATTCTATCGCGCCGACAAGCCGTTGACGGTCCAGTTCGGCACCCAGACGCTGACGGGCAGCGATCCTTATTACGAGGTGCTTGAACCCTCGACCGCGCAGGTGCTGGCCCGGTTCACCAACACAGGCGAACGGTCTCCTGCGATCACCGTCAATCGCTATGGCAAGGGACGCGCCATCTACCTTGCCACGGCAGCACAGCCGGAATTGATTCAGCCGTTGATTCGTTCACTCTACGCGTCGGTCGGGCTTACGCCCGGGCCGGTGACACCCGAGGGTGTATCGGCGCGAACCGTAGACGGACGGACGCTGTACGTGAACACCACTGCCAAAAGTGTGAAGGTCGCAATAAGCGGTAACCAGACTGACGCACTCACCGGGCGAACCGCAACCGGTGCCGTCGAACTGGAACCCTATGGAGTTGCTTTGATGCGATGACGATTGGCAGCAACGGGGTTTGACACTGCAAAAGGGGCGTCGCAATGCGCGCCTCGCGAAGCTTTGGGAGGGCGCATGCGCGACGGTTCAAAGGCGTCCTACGCCGCGCCTGCTGTTGAGAAGGCGTTTGAAGTTTTGGAGATGCTGCGCCGCCAACCGGGCGGTGCGCTGGTCACCGAAATGGCGGTGCTGCTTGACCGGTCGGTAGGCGAGCTGTTCCGTATCGTCGTGGTGCTGGAGAAGATGGGCTATCTCCAGAGATCTAGCGCCGACGATCGCTATTCCGTGTCCTTCAAGTTGCTGGACCTGGCCTTTCATGCCACGCCGGCACATGACGTCGTGGCGGCCGCCCGCCCGTTCATGAGGCAGTTGGCGGGCGAGGCCGGCCAGTCATGCCACCTGGTGGTGGTGAACGGCGAAAAAGGTCTCGTCATCCACCGCGAGCAGAACCCGGGCACGCGTGGCTTCTCACTGAGGCTTGGTGCAGAGGTCAATCTGACGACGAGTTGCTCCGGACAGGTGCTGCTCGCCTTCGCTTCAGACGACGAACGCTCACACCTGCTGCATTCGATCGGCCAATATGCGCCAAATGTGGTGCGCCTAGCAGCGGTGCGGAAGCGCGGATATGAACAGCGCAAGAGCGCGATCACGGGCGGCGTCACTGATATCAGCTTTCCGATATTCGGCCGCGACGGTTTCGTAGCAGCGGCGCTTACGATTCCGTTCCTCGGTCAAATCGGCGGATCGCAGACGATCGAGCTCGCTGCGACACGCGAGCTTCTCAAGGAGGCCGTCACGGCGATCTCCACGACGCTCGGCCACCGCTCCAACTAACCGCAGAGCACGCATAATCTTCAAAACTTCGTCACGCACCTACGCCACGCATAAAGCGAGCACTGCCGACATTCGCATATCTCTTGCATCCAAGAGAACATTCTTTCAGATGTGGAAAATGATCTGATCAAGGATGCTATGGTGCTGACTATTGTGTGTGACGAGCCGCACGCTCTTTCGTGCGTGGAGCGGGCGATGCCGACTCCCCGCGCGGGTGAGGCGCTTGTGCGCATACGGCGGGTCGGCCTGTGCGGCACCGACTATCACATATACGCTGGACGTCAGCCTTTCCTCAGCTACCCGCGCGTCATGGGGCATGAACTTGCCGGCGAGATTGCCCAGGTGCGGGAGGGATCCGGCTTCAGCCCCGGACAGATCGTAACAGTGAATCCCTATCTCGCCTGCGGCACCTGTATCGCATGCCGGCGCAGCAAGCCCAATTGCTGCGCCAACGTCGCCGTGCTTGGCGTCCATACCGATGGGGGCATGTCGGAATGGCTCGTCATTCCGGAAACAGCTCTGATCGACGCTTCGGGCCTTACCTTCGACGAGGCCGCAATGATCGAATTTCTCGCCGTCGGGGCGCATGCCGTCGCGCGCAGCGCATTGCGCCGAGGCGACCGTGTGCTGGTGCGCGGCGCCGGGCCGATCGGCATCGCGGTCTCGCTGTTTGCCCGGCTCGACGGCGCCGAGGTTGTGGTGGCGGACACCCGCCCTGCCCGTCTCCAATATGCGCGCACGGCCTTCGGCTTCGACCGGGTGGTCGTTGCAGACGAAGCCGCCGATGACCGATTGCGCGATCTGACCAGCGGCGACTTCTTCGACGCCGTATTTGATGCGACCGGCAACATCGAGGCCATGCGCGACGGCCTTGCCTATGTCGCGCATGGAGGCACTTACGTCCTGGTGAGCGTCGTCAAAGATGATCTGGTGTTTCCTGATCCTGAATTTCACAAGCGCGAGACGACACTGATCGCCAGCCGCAACGCCCTGACCATCGACTTCAAGCGCGTCATCGCCGCCATGCGTGCGGGCGATCTGCCGACCGACCGGTTGAAGACGCACGCGCTGTTTGCCGGCGAGGTTCCCGAACGGCTGCCGCAGCTGATCGCCGAGGCCGATGAAGTTCTCAAGGCGATCGTCACCTTCTGACGGCTTCCCCGCTCAGGCGGCACGTGCGCCTGACAGGAAGGCTGCGTGCGTCGGCATTGCTTGGACCCCCCGATGCATCAGGTCGCGCATGCGGCGCAGCGATGCCCGGACTTCCTCCGCCGGCAACAGGTCTGCCGCAGGATCGTATTGGCGTGGCTGCAGTCCTTGCCCCAGCATCACCGCCACCCAACTCGCTTCGCGAAACAGCTCCCCCGGTTCCAGTATTACGCGGCCGAGGTTCGCGAAGATTTCCATGCGCTGCGCGAGGCTGTCCGGCACGACCACGTCGCGCATCTCGCGCCAGAACGGCGTGTCGTCGCGCTGCGTCTGTTTGTAGTGGAGGATGACGAAGTCGCGCACCGCCTCCGTTTCCCGTCGCATCAGCTCGTTGTAGAGGTCGACTTCCGCAGGAACGAAGCCGTTGGCGGGAAACAGCGACATCAACGTGGCGATCCCGCGCTGGATCAGATGGATGCTGGTTGATTCCAGAGGTTCGATGAAGCCCGACGCAAGGCCGAGAGCCACGACGTTGCGATGCCAGCTTAGCCGCCGCCGGCCCGTCGTAAAGCGCAGTGGACGCGGGTCTCCCAAGGCGGGACTGTCGAGCCCCTCCAGCAGCGCCCGCGCTGCGGCATCGTCATCGACGAACGCGCTGCAGTAGACGTGGCCGTTGCCGACCCGGTGCTGAAGCGGAATGCGCCACCGCCATCCGCCTGCCCCTGCAGTCGACCGTGTGTACGGCACGGGTGGTGCGACCGCCTTCGACGGCACGGCCAGCGCGCGATCCATCGGCAGCCATGACGACCAGTCGTGATACCCGGTCGCGAGTGCCTCCTCGATCAAGAGACCTCGGAAACCGCTGCAATCGATGAATAGATCGCCCTCGATGATGCGAGCGTCGTCGAGGGCGAGATGCTCGACGAAGCCGTCCTCCGCGGCAAGTTGGACATCGACCACCCGCCCCTCGATGTTCTGGCAGCCTTGCGCCAAGGCGAGCGTGCGCAACAGGTCGGCGTAGAGCGCAGCGTCGAAGTGCAAGGCGTATGACATTTTCGAGAGCACGCTTCGCGGATCATCGCTGGGGCGGGCAAAGCGCCCTGCATAGGCCGCCTGGGTCGGCAGCGAATAGTCTGCCAGCGGCCCCTCGCGCAGGCGCAGCCAGTGCTGGTGAAACGGAACGCCTGCCAGATCGGCGCCGAAACTGCCGAAGGGGTGAAAATAGCGATCGCCAAGCTGGCCCCAATCGCGAAACTCGATGCCGAGCTTGTAGGTACCCTGTGTCGCGCGGATCAGTACGTCCTCGTCGAGGCCGAGTTGCGCGTTCATCTGGAGGATCGGCGGTATCGTCGCCTCGCCGACACCAACGGTGCCGATCTCCGACGATTGCACCACCGTGACGGCGAGGCGCTCGCGCGAGATGTTCCGGCTCAACACGGCAGCGGCCATCCACCCCGCGGTACCGCCCCCGACGATAACGACACGCCGCACAGTCTTGTGGTTCATCTAGCCTCCAAATTCGCTTTGCGGCGCAAATCTATAGCTGACGGGTCAAAAAAAGGGCGGCCTCGTGCGAAGCGCACGGGGCCGCCCAGAGGGGAAGCTTGTCGAGGGATCACCGCAGCAGAAAGCGCAATCGCAGCGAGATACGGCGGTCGTTGATCTGATAGTTCCGAAGATACTGGGATTGCCCCTGGTAGCTGTAATTGACCGAGTCCGTCAGGTTCTGACCATCCAGGGTGACCGAGATCGCCCTGTTCAGATCGTAGCTGATCGAGGCGTCGAGCGTCCCGTAGGATTTAAAATAGATCGGCAGCGTCTGAGCGCCCGTTTCGGATACCGAGTCGAGATACTTGCTGCGCCAGTTGTAGGCGAGCCGGGCATCGATGCCGTACTTTGAGTAGAGACCGATAAGGTTGTAGCTGTTACGTGAAAGGTTGATCAGCGGCACGCTCGTTTGCGTGGTCGATCCGATCGAGCCGACTGCGACCGTTCCCGCGTTGCTGTCCGCGAACGTATAGTTCGCCTGCACGCCGAGCCCGGACAATGGCCCCGGCAGGAAGTCGAAGAACTTCTGCCCGCCGACCTCGAAACCGCGCACTCGGCCGCGCGGGACGTTGGTGACGGCACCGACGTTGAACTGGACCACGCCGACGTTCGGGATCGTCTCCGTCCGCGCGAACGGGCGGACGTCGATCAGGTCGCGAAGATCTTTCTGGAAGCCGGTGAAAAACACATAGCCGGTTTCCGAGAAATACCATTCGAGCGCGCCATCGTAGGACGTCACCCGCTCCGGCTTCAGGTTCGGGTTGCCCGATACGCTGCCGTTACCGGCGTAGGGATTGGTGACGGCATCATAAGCTCCCCCGTTGACAGTCGTCGGGGTCGCCCCCGTCCCCGTATAATTTGGAGACAGACTGAAGCTGGGGTTCAACTGCGTGAAGGTGGGACGGAAGATGTTCTTGGAGAACGCAAAACGGGCCTGCAACGCCGGTGTCACCTTGAGCCGCAAGTTTACACTTGGCAACCAGGCATCATATTTGCGCGAACCGTCGAAGGGCTCGACGATCGAGGTCGACGTCGGCGTTGCGCCACCTGCGGTGCGATAGCTGAGCACCTGGAAGCCCTGGCCACTCTGGCTGGTGCGGACGTACCGCAGTCCGACATTGCCGTCGAAACCCATCGCGCCGATATCGGTCTTGAACGCAGCACGCATATAGCCCGAGTAATCATCCTCCGACACGCGGCTCGTCGTCGACTGCGCGGGATTATCAAGATCGCCGAAGGTGATCGTCTGCCCGCTGATCTGGTTGATATGTGCAAAGGCGCTGTCAGGATGGAGGGCGTCGTAAAGGTTCCACTGCAGGATCGGTCCAAACACGCTGTTTGCGCCGGCACCGCGCAGCAGCGTGGCCTGCCCGGGGTTGTTCTCTACGAATTCAGGATGCGCCGCTGCCGTGTAGCAATTCGCCGCTGTAGAATAATTGGCGCAGGTTCCGCCGATCGTGGTCCAGTTGTTGACGTTCGTATCGCGATTGACGGCGCGCTTGCCGCTGTACCGGACGCCAGCACTGATCGACTTGAGGAAGCTGCCGTCGTCGAAGTCCCACGTCAGATCAGCGCGCGGGCTGTTGCCGATCGCGGTGTTACGGACGCGATCAGGCTGAACCGCGGTGAACCCATAGTTGGCGGGGTTGGCGAAGAAGTCCGAACGCTGACCCGTAATCGGATCTGTGGCAAATTGGGTCGGAAATGATCCGCGGTTATCAAAGGTGTAATTGTAGTCGCCGGTGAATACCCCCGCCACACCGTTGTTGGCGGTATACGGCGTGAGGTAGAGGTTGAGCGAATCTTGATCCACCTTGGCGTCGATATGCTGGTAATCGAGGACCAGATGCAGGCGGTCGCTGACATCCCACTTGACCCCGGTGGTGAAATCCGTCGTCCGTGTCTTGCGATTGGAGCCATAGGTCACCGACAATCCGCCAGGACCGCGCAACGAGCCTGAGGTGGCGACACCGTTGTCGACGGTGAAGGATCCAGTCGGGACAGCATTTTCATCGGACGAGAAATACGCAACGCCGGTATCGCGGAATTTGTAGTTGGTATTCAGTACCTGCGCATAGGCCTCGATGTTGCTCGCCGGACGCCACTGTAGCACCACCGATTCGCTCGCGCGGCGACGATCACCCTGAGCGACGTTGAAGCCGCCGCCTTTCTGCACCTGGACATCCTGCGTTTCGAAGCCGGGCACGAGGCCGGGACGTGTGGACGATCCGTCCGGTGCAGTATTGTTGGGACCGTGCCAGTAATAAGGTTCGACCTGATCGAGATCCTGTCGAAAGTAGGAGCGCTGTGCAGACGCATTGACCAGAAGACCGACCTCACCAATTCCCGTCTCCCAGCGATTGCTGTACAGGCCGGACACGCCCCAGCCATTTTTCTTTGCAAGATCGTACCGTGTCCCCGACACGGTCGCCGAGAGGACCTGTCCGGCCGAATCGAACGGCTTGCGTGTGCGCAGGTCGATCGTGCCGCCAAGCGACCCTTCGATCATCTCCGCCGAGGGGTTTTTGTAGACATCCAGGCGAGAAAGAAGGTCAGGCCCGATCTCATCGAACGCCAAGCCCACGCCGCCATTGGCGGTGAAGATGTCGTGTCCGTTCAGTTCGGTGCGGACATCGCTAAGTCCCCGGATCGCAACCACACTGCCTTCACCAAGGTTGCGCTGGATCTGGATACCCGAAATGCGCTGCAGCGATTCGGCGACGTTCGCATCCGGGAAACGGCCGATGTCCTGGGCCGTGATGGAGTCAACGATCTGTTCTGCGTTGCGCTTCACCGCTTGAGCGCTCGCAAGGCTCTGCCGCAAGCCCGTGACGACAATGTCTCCGCCTCCTCCGGCCGCGTCTTCCTGCGGGACGGCAGCATCCGCCGGCTGCGTCGGCCCGGCCTGCGCCGCATCGTGCGTCGCCTGGGCCGCGACGGACGTCGCAGCCAGCGCGGCCGCGATCGCGATCGCCGAACTGACCATCAAGATGCGCTTGTTACCCCTCATCGCCCTCTCCTTTATGCCCGCAAGACACGGATCGTTACAAAGGGGCGTATCACGAATCTTCACATGTGAAAACGCATATTCGTATATAATGTCAGACGAATGCCGCGAGGTTGATGCGCAGCCTCTTGGCAGGCAGACCTTGCGGGCGCGGAAAAAGGCAAATATGAAAACAAGCTCTCGCATAAAAACATGAACGGGAGGACTGCGTTGATGATGAGGGCAATCCGTACCGCGAGTTGAACCGGGTGATCGGACTGCCCGCACGTCGGCTGGCTCGGCCATCACGCTGTCAGACGCAGCTCGAACGATTGCCGATCTGCCTGTGGTTCCGAAGGCAAAACGAGACTTTGGCTTGATGCAGCAAACGATGCCGCCGGCATGTCGCATGCATCAGTCCGTCGCCGCTGGTCGGTAGAACTTCGACTGTGCGAGCAAGGCATTCGCACGAAGCCGGACCATATGATTTCGAAGAGGCAAGGTAGTATGACGAGGATGAAGATCAGCAAGCGCGAGTTGCTCGGGGGCGCGATAAGCGCGACGGTGGCGACGGCGGGGCCCGTCCGCGCGGCCGGGCAGATCATGCCGCAGATCGCACCGGGTCCCTATGACGCCACGACCACGTCGTTAAGTGCCTACGAGACCCCGGCATGGTTCCGCGATGCGAAGTTCGGCGTCTGGGTCCATTGGGGCCCGCAGGCCGTGCCCGGCCAGGGCGACTGGTATGCACGCTTCATGTACACGCCCGGTCACCCGCATTACGATCATCACGTCAAGACTTACGGCCACCCCTCAGAAAAGGGCTACAAGGACATCATCCCCTTGTGGAAAGCGGAAAACTTCGATCCGGAGGCGCTGGTGGAGCGCTATCGTGCCGCCGGAGCGCGCTACATCGTGTCGATGGGCGTGCACCATGACAACTTCGACCTGTGGCGATCGCGTCATCACCGTTGGAACTCAACGCTGATGGGGCCGAAGCGCGACATCGTCGGCGAATTGCAGGCGGCGGCAAAACGAAGAGGCTTGCGCTTCGGCGTATCGGAGCATCTTGGGGCAAGCTATACTTGGTGGTATCCTAACCACCTATACGACCAGTTCTGGCCTAAGCTGGGGGTCAGCTACGACGGTGCCGATCCGCGCTACGCCGATCTCTATCACGACAATCGCGACGAACCGTTCGTCAACACCCCGGCTTCATGGTACACCACGAACAAGGCCTATCAGGCGGAATGGCTCAAGCGCATCCGCGATCTGATCGACAGCTATAAGCCCGACCTCATCTATTCCGATGGCGGACTGCCTTTCGGCGACACCGGCCGGCAAATGCTGGCGCACTTCTACAACACCGGGACGAAGCGCGGCACGGTCGATGTGGTCTACACCTGCAAGAACCTAGGCTCGGGCGAATTCAGCGACGCCTGGTCGACGCAGGATGTCGAGCGCGGGGCGCTGACCGGCATCAATCCCAAGCCATGGCAGACCGACACTTCGAACGGCGACTGGTTCTACAAGCAGGACGACACCTACAAATCGGCGGCGCAGGTCATTTCGACGCTTGCAGATGTGGTCAGCAAGAATGGCAATCTGCTGCTCAACGTCGTTCTGCTCGGCGACGGCAGCCTGCCCCCGCAGTCGGAACAGTTGCTCGACGACCTTGCCGCTTGGATGAAGGTGAATGGCGAGGCAATTCATGGGACGCGTCCGTGGACGCGGTTCGGCGAAGGGCCGACGCAGGGAAGCGATGGCGCCTTCTCCGAAAAGGCGGATTACGTCGACGGCGACATCCGTTTCACCACACGCGGCAAGACGCTCTATGCCATCACATTGACCGAGCCGAAGGGGCGTATCGTCGTCGCGTCGCTGGGCATTGGATCTGGTGAGAAGGCGCCGCGCATCCGCAAGGTTCGCCTGCTGGGTCACCAGGGGGCGGTTCGCCATAGCCAGACCGCGCTGGGACTGGAGATCGACCTTCCCGCCGTGCTGCCGTCGCGCCATGCGAGCGTTGTGGCGATCACCCTTGCCTGATCGCGCGCCCGATCCGCTCCACGCCGCGATCCCGCACGCACAAGATCTGTCGCGACGACGCGTCATGACGATCTGCGCGCTCGCCGCCGGGGCCACGGTTGTCCCAAGTGCGCATGCGTCCACCGCCGCGGTTCCCCATACCGCCGCCCCGATGGTTCCGTTGCCGACGAAGAGAGAGCAACTGCTCTTCGATAACGGCTGGCGCTTCGCGCTAGGTCACGGCTCCGATCCTGCCCGCGACTTCGGTTTCGGGTTTGGGCAGGCCAGCTTCTCAAAGACCGGCGACTTCGACTTCGCTCAGGTCGGCTATGACGTGAAGGGCTGGCGGTCGCTCGATCTGCCGCATGACTGGGCGGTCGAATTGCCCTTCGTCCGCGACGAGCAGGGCAGCGGTGACAATCATCTACGCTCGCACGGCTTCAAGCCGCTCGGACGGCGGTATCCCGAGACTAGCGTCGGATGGTATCGACGCGAATTTGAAATACCGGAGCAGGACCGTGGTCGGCGAATCTGGGTCGAGTTCGACGGTGCGTTCCGGGACGCGACCGTGTTCGTCAACGGTTGCTTCATTGGTCGTCACGGGGACGGTTACACGTCGTTCCGCTTCGACCTGACCGACTTTCTCCGATACGGGGCGACCAATGCGATCGCGGTGCGGGTTGATGCCAGTTACGGCGACGGCTGGTTCTACGAGGGTGCCGGCATCTACCGCCACGTCTGGTTGCTAAAGACTAACGCGGTTCACCTGACCCGCTGGGACAGTGTCGTCCGCGCGACGCTTGCCGGGAACACGGCCGAGGTGGCGCTGTCGGCAGCCGTCGCAAATGATGGCCGGGAGTCGGTGGCGGTGCGGCTGCGGTGGATCATCCGCGACGGATCGGGCTCGACCGTGACGACGGTCTCAACTCCGGTTCGAAACGTCGAGCCGGGTCAAAAACGGCTTTTCGGGGCAAGCGCCATGATCGGCGACCCGGCCCTGTGGGCGCCCGGGCAACCATCCCTCTATACCGCGACAGTAAGGGTGGAGGACGAGGCAGCAATCCTCGACGACGAAGTCGTGACGTTCGGCGTTCGCAAGACGCTCTTCACGGCCGACAAGGGGTTCTTCCTCAACGATCGCCCGCTCAAGATCCAGGGGATGTGCAACCATCAGGACCATGCCGGGGTCGGCGTCGCCTTGCCCGACCGATTGCAGGCCTTCCGGCTCGAGGTCATGCAGCGGATGGGGTGCAATGCGATCAGGTCAACGCATAACATGCCGACTCCCGAACTGGTCGAAGCCTGCGATCACATGGGGCTGATGCTCGTGCCCGAAGCCCGGTGGATGAGCTCGTCGCAGGAGGGGCTCGCGCAACTCGAAACCATGGTGCGCCGCTACCGCAATTCGCCGTCCGTGATCCTGTGGTCGATCGGCAACGAGGAGAACACGCTGCAGGGCAAATCAGCGGCGATCGGCGCGCAGCTTGCACAAACGATGGTGACCAGGTGTCACGAGCTCGATCCAACCCGCATGGTGACCGCAGCGGTCAACGCGGACAATGAAACCGGCCCCTCCCATGCGGTCGATGTCGTCGGGTTCAACTATCATCGTGAATTTCCGGACGTCTTTCACATCCGGCATCCCGACAGGCCGGTGATCGCCACCGAGGATGCGAGCGACGTCGCAACCCGTGGCGCCTATGCCTTCGACAAGGATCGGAACCTCGTCAGCAATTTTGACGGCAAAGAGCCCTGGGACAAGTCGCCGGAACATTGGTGGGGATTCTACGCGACGCGGGATTGGGCAGCGGGCGGCTTCGCCTGGACCGGGTTCGATTATCGCGGTGAGCCCTCGCCCTTCGGCTGGCCGTCGGTCAGCTCGAACTTCGGCGTGGTCGATCTGTGCGGCTTTCCCAAGGACTATTTCCACTATTACAAGGCATGGTGGTGTGCGACCCCGGCGCTGCACCTGTTCCCGCACTGGACTTGGCCGGACAAGGAGGGGGAGCAGATACCGGTCTGGGTGTATTCGAACCTCGATGAGGTCGAATTGTATTTGAATGGCAAGAGCATGGGCATGAAAAGGGTGCCGCATCTCGGTCACGTCGCCTGGAGCGTACGTT
Organism: Sphingomonas sp. M6A6_1c; assembly: GCF_053345135.1. Lineage (NCBI taxonomy): Bacteria > Pseudomonadati > Pseudomonadota > Alphaproteobacteria > Sphingomonadales > Sphingomonadaceae > Sphingomonas > Sphingomonas sp. M6A6_1c. The sequence goes on from NZ_JBKEZO010000007.1 coordinate 33,826, forward strand.
ACGAACCCGGTATGATCGAGGCACGTGGGCGTCGAAACGGCAAAACCATCCTGGTCGAGCGGCGCGTCACGACCGGACCCGCGCGATCCCTCCGATTGACCTGCGACCGCGGCAGCATCAGCGCCGATGGCGAGGACATCAGCGTCATCACCGCCGAATGCCTGGACGATCGCGGCCGGCATATCGACGTGGCACAGAACAGGATCACCTTTCAGGTGAGCGGCGCGGGCAGATTGCTCGGGACCGGAAATGGCGACCCGAACTCGCACAATACCGGCAAGCTGGCTGACCAGGCGCTGTTCAATGGCCTCGCTCAGGCTATCGTGCAATCCAATGGCACGCGCGGCACCATCGTCGTCGAGGCGTCGACGGATGGCCAAATCCGGCCCGCGCGACTCGACGTCCGGACTGTACCGGCCAAGATGCGCCCCTATACGTGACCGCGATCACGAGCAGCGGAAGCCAAGTCGACGTCTCTTGGACTCCGGGAGATAGTTGATGACGTTTGTGGAGCCGGATCGACGGCATGTGCTGACCGGGATCGGTACGCTCTTGCTGACGGCGGTGACCGCGCCGGAGCGCCGCTCGGCCGCTGCCTCGGCATCTACGGTGCCGCGAGCGCGCGTCATCATCGACAACGACTTTTCCGGAGACCCGGACGGGCTCTTTCAGCTCGCGCATCACCTCTTGTCGCCATCCATCATGATTCCGTTCGTGATCGGCTCGCACATCCATGTCGGCGACTTCCTCGATGGCTCCGCGACGCAAGCCGACAATGCCGCGGCGCGCGCACGCGCCCTGGTCGCGACGATCGGAGCCGGACATCATCCACCGGTGTTCGCAGGACGCAACGCCGCTTCTCCGCGGGGCGCAACACCCATGGCCACCGCGATCACCGACCGGATCCTCGCCGAGGCACGGCGAACCGATACCAAGGTACCTCTGGTCTATGCGGCCGGCGCGGGCCTGACCGAATTGGCCGCGGCGGTGCGGGCCGACCCGGCGATCGGCCCCCGCATCCGCCTCGTGTGGATCGGCGGGCGCGAGTGGCCCGATCTCGTCACGGGCGTGCCATCGCGTCTCGACGCCGAGTATAACATAACGATCGACGTTGCCGCCGCACGTACGCTGTTCAACGAGAGCGCGGTCGAGATCTGGCAGGTGCCGCGCAACGTCTATCGCCAGATGCTCGTGTCGATGGCGGAACTGCGCGCGGCGCTGCGGCCAGCGGGGGCGACAGGGGCGTTCCTGCTCGACGCGCTCGACCGCGTCCGCCTGAGCCAAGACGACCGGTTGGGCGAGACCTATATCCTGGGGGACAGTCCGCTCGTCACGCTGACCGCTTTGCTCTCGTCGTTCGAGCCCGACGCCTCCTCGAGCGACTATGTCATCCGCCCCACGCCTGTGCTGAACGAGGATGGTAGCTACACGCCGCGACTTGGAACCCGCCCCATGCGCGTATACCGCAGCATCGACACACGCCTTACGTTTGCGGACTTGTTCGCCAAGCTCGCGACCATCTGATAGATAGCATTAGCTGCTTCTCGTCATCGGTGCTGCAGCTGGACTATAAATCTTCTGACGCGAAAGCCGCCCACTGCTCTATCGCGAGCACGACAGTCATCGTCTTCGGCCCGATGTAGCACTTTGTTCGGCACGTTCTTCCCGGCAGCATCGAGCGTGATCGTCCTAAGGCGAAGTGGCAACAGGCGCGCGGTTCTGCAGCTGTCGGCGAAGCAGCAAGGACCCAAAGCCGGTCGATCACGCGCGCTCTCCCGCTGCCCGATACCTGCCACTCGTTCATGTGAGAGGACGGACCGCTTTGACGAGCCCTGACGGACGCCGCCAATGGCTGGGACTGGGGACTTTCCTGCCAGTCAGCTTTCAGGATTGAACGGTCGAAAGCCGCCGATACGGGGTGTCATAACCGTTCGGGGCTGTTGAAAAACGCCTGACGCCTGCCCTGATCGTTCCGAATGGGATGAGTTTTGGGAACCTGCCTCCGTACTCAGGCCGGTGCCCGTGCCTGCATAGCCTTAACGCCGACCATCACTTCGTCCCTGATGTCCAGCAGTTCGTCCTCGCCCGCGCCGTCGCGCGCTTGAACGGCGATGCCTTGTTGGACCGCCAATAGGTAGGCAGCTAGCCGGCCGGCTTCTTCATGATCCACCCAGCGACTAAGATGGTCCGCGATACGACTGCGAAGCTTGGAGCGGCGCTCGCGTAACTCGCGAGCAAGTTCCTGCTGCGCGGGCGCTCCTTCGACCAAGCCGGTCGATATCATGCAACCGCGTTCGTCCGCGACCACCGCCTTGATCGCCGCGTCCAGCAAGCCTGATACCGCCTGTTCCAGCGTCTCCGTGCCCGCCATGCCATTCAGAGCCCCGGGAAGCGCCGTGTAGCGATCAAGTGCCTCCCGGTAGAGGCCCGCCTTGCTGCCGAACGCCGCGTACAGGCTGGGAGGGGCTATGCCGATGGCACTGGTCAGATCTGCGATCGAGACGCCCTCATAGCCGTGGCGGCGGAAGAGACGCATCGCCGTATCGACAGCTTGATCGCGATCGAACGTGCGTGGGCCGGATGAACGGCGCTGCCGAGGCTTATCCATAGCGATCACTAAACACGACTTGACGGGAGATCGCAATGGCATATGCTTTAGTGATCGCTAAAGACAAGGACCGCTTTCGCATGTCAGTACTGCCCTTCCCGACCACCGACGATTTCGGCTCCGTTCATGGTGTACCGGTGCTGCCGGATGGGTTTACCGAGGTTTTCGAAAGCTATCGGATACCCACCGGCGAGATCGACCTACATACCGTTGTTGGGGGGAAGGGGCCTCCGCTGCTGCTGCTCGGAGGTTGGCCACAGAACTGGTACATCTGGCGTGACGTGATGCTCCCGCTGGCCCAATACTTCACGCTGGTAGTGCCCGATCCGCGCGGCCTCGGCATTTCGGACAAACCCACCGGTGGCTACGACAAAGGCACGATCGGTCGCGATCTGTTCGGGCTGATGACGGCGCTTGGCCACGAACGGTTCGCAATGGTAGGTCACGACTGCGGCATGTGGATCGGTTATGCGATGGCGGCAGACCAGCCGGAGCGGATCGAGCGGATTGCGCTGGGCGAAGCCATTATCCCGGGCGTCGCCGTATCCCCCCCGCTGATCCCTGACGAGCGTCCGCTCAACGACTTTCTATGGCACAATAACTTCTGTCGTGTGCGGAGCGTTACCGAGGAACTGGTCGTCGGCCGCGAAGAAATCTTCTTCGACTACCAGTTCACCAAAATTACCGTGCCCAACCCGATCCCGGCCGACGTGCGGGCGTTCTACATCGATCTCATCAGGCGGGACCGCCGCACCCTCACCGCCAGTTTTGATTATTACCGGGCAATCGACGCCGACATTCCAGCGAACCGAGCCCGCATGAAACAGCGATTGACGATGCCCGTTCTCGGCTTTGCGGGGGAATTGGCGTGTGCAGGCGCCGTCGAAGACCAACTGCGCAGCGTTGCCGACGATGTGCGGTGCACGGTTATCGAAGCCTGCGGACATTTCGTGCCCGAAGAAGCACCGAGCAAGCTGATTGCGCTACTGACCGCCTTCCTTGAACCCTACCGGAACGCTGCGACCTGATTGGACGGCGGCCCTGCCTTCAACAATATGGAGGCGCCCACCTGCAGTATGTCAGGTGGGCGTTCCCAATAACGATCGAGAATTGGGAACGCTCATGGCTTTCCAGAACTCAAGCCACCCGAGAATTGAGAATGCGGGACCGGACTATTCTGGCTCTGGCTCACCAGTTTTTTTGCCGGGACCAAACTCCGCCTTCACGCCGAAGCCACCTCCCCGTTGAAATCCGACAGACACGCCGGGAGCAATCTGGATGCGCAAAGGGCGAGATAGAAGCCCAGCTGAGGGGGGCAGTGGAGGCAGGGGCCGCAATCGAAACTCTTCTGAGTCTCGGTGTCCACAAACGACAATTTCGCCGTCTGAGTTTGGCGCGCAATGCCCGCGTGGCGATGCGAGGATGTTCAGCGGGTGTGTTGATGGCTCGGCAGTCTGGACATACGATGCAGGTTTCGGCGGGGGAGGCGCGTCCGCTTGTTGCATGACAATTACTACGCCTCCTCTCTCATCGATTGGTCTGTTTGCGTGCTTGGGCGACAACTTCCATCACAGCAGCGGTTACAATGTCAGGATGCTCTAATTGGAGGTAATGACCTGCGTCGCCTACCAAGCGGCGTTCTCCTCGACGGGATAGGGCAGCAAGTTCAAAATGTCCCTTGGCCAATTCATGCTGCTCCCGACTGACTTCCATGCGCGTCGCGGCAGACGCGCCTTCTGGCGCAACGAAGCTGTTGCTGGCGCTCAAGATAATTAGGGGCGTGGAGCCGTATTGTCTCCCTTGGTTGACGACGAGTCTGGTGTCATTCGTAATATTGTCGAGCAGCGATGCCGTCGTTCGCATTCGGGCGGCGCTACGATCCAGCCGAGCAAGTGCGCTCGAAACCGAAGACGGCATTTCTCCACCGTATTGCGTGCAAGCTGGCGCATCAGTCGGGCGGCGATCGAGCATGTCAGCGCACGCACGGCGCTGCGAGATAAACGATGCCAATGAGCTATCGTTCGTTCGCGTGGTTTCTGGTGCGACGCGAGCAAGGCGTGCTGATTGGTCGGGTATGCTCGGATCGACGAGCACAATGCCCGCGACAGCTGATTCGTTTCGATCAGCAAAAATCAGTGCCTCATACGCTCCTATCGAATGACCTACGAGCACGAACGGACCCTGCATCTTGTTCGCTCGCAACGACCTTTCCAAGTCGTGGGTAGTTTCATCTACCGACTGCGGTGCCGAACTTGCAGTGCTGAAACCGAATCCCGCCCGGTCCCAAGTGCATACTTGCGTTTGCTGAGCGATCTTACCTTGAATCCTTCCCCAGACCACACCCCAGTCAGCGGCACCTGCATTCAGAATCACTGTTGGCTTGCCTCGCCCCATGCAGACCATGTTGATGCGGCGACCATCTGAAAGCCTGGCAGCGCGGCTCGTGTCTGCATACTTTGCTATCAAAGGATCAGGCTTGCGCTGCGCACTTCCCGGCGAGATCCCTGCGATCAGCAGCGGCATAAGCGCGAGAATGAGGCAGCGGTGCATGGCTTAATACTAGCGACCAATACGCTCCCGGCAATCGATACCGAAGGCTGGGAGCCACGCTCGCACCCAACCCGGCTTTTCCCGAATTGAAAGGCCCAGCGGGACAGTACGGCAGGATTGGTCTTCCGCTGCCTCCGGGTTGGGCCGTTTTCCCAAAACCTGTTCCCGGTTACATTTTTCCGAAATGGCCCATCGGACATGGAGAAAAGGGACTGCTGCGAGTTGCCGGAACGGCCGGTCTCGGGATGCCACGCCGATGTAGCGAACGGCCGGGGATGGGTCGCAAGCTGACGGGCAGCTCCGCGGCCACGCAGACCCAGAAACCGTCATTTGAGCGGTGCCGAGCGTCAACCAAAAGCGGACGCTTGTTCATTCGCACGAACAAGCGCCCGCGTGGGCGGTGGCTACCAGGCGACCACGCCTGCATCATCGTAGAACCCGCCGGTCGGGCCGTCGTCGGCCAGCGAGGCAAGGCGGACAGCGATGGCGGCACCCTGCTCCGCGGTGCGAGGGCCGGTGTGTTGATTAAGATCGGTTGCCGTGTAGCCGGGACAGGCGGCATTAACTTTGAAGCCGAGCGGCGCCAGTTCCTTGGCGAACGCCACCGTCACGGCGTTCAGAGCGGATTTCGAGCTGTTATAGCCGAGCAGGTTCGCCTCGTGCGCCATCGGCGCGTCGAAGGCCGACGCCCACGCCAGTGAGCCCAGGCTGCTGGACATCATGACAATCCGCGGGGCGGCAGAGACTTTCAGCAGAGGCAAAAAGGCCTGTGTCGCCCGGATCGCGCCAAACACGTTCACATCGTAGATCGCCCGCACATCCGAGATCCGGTCGTCGCTCGGCGCAACCCAGCCCGTCGATATGCCGGAATTGTTGACGAGCACGTCGAGCTTCTCCGTCGCGCCCGCCAGCGCTTCGGCAGCCGCTCCGACGCTGACGTCGTCGGCGACATCGATCGTCAGCAAGCGGATGTCGAGACCTTCGTCACGCAGCATGTCTGCCGCCGCTTCGCCACGCCGTTGGTCGCGGCTGCCCAGCCAGACGGTGTAGTCGAGCCTGCCGAGCCCTCGCGCGATTTCCAGTCCAATACCCTTGTTCGCTCCCGTCACCAGGGCCGTTCGCTTGTTCGTCATAGTCATTCCTCCAGAAGGTGACCTTGAGATGGGATGCCGCTGGCGTGCGGCATGCGCGATCCGCGCGAGAGCTTGCCTGATCCGATCAGTCACCTTGTCTTGAGCGACGGACCGACACACGTTGTCTGCATGGACGAAATGTTGGACAGGCTGTGCACCATCGTCGATCGGCATGCCGCCGGTCGCTACCAGCCCAGTGCACTGCCACGCGTGGCGCTCTACAAGGACGGCGCCGCGCCGCAGCCAGTCGCAGGCGTCTACCAGCCGATGACGGCGCTGATCGTCAGCGGCGCCAAGGAGATTGCGATCGGCGACCGCCGCCTCCGCTATGACCCAGCCAGCTACTTCATCGCCACGGTCGAACTGCCAGCCTCGGGCTGCGTCAAGCTGGATCTGCCGGATCAACGCTATCTGGCGGTCAGCCTCGACCTCGACAGCGAGCGACTGGCGTCGGTGCTGACGGACGTCGAAACGGAGCTTCCCTCAGCCGAGCCAGCCTTCGCCGTCAATCCGGTCACAGCCGATCTGCTCGACGCGTGGCTACGGCTCCTTCGCCTATTGGACACGCCGCAAGATATCGCCGCGCTGGCGCCGCTTTACGAACGCGAGATCCTCTACCGACTGGTGCAAGGCCCCCAGGGATCCATCGTCCGCCAGATCGCACGGGCGGACAGCCGCCTCTCGCAGGTGCGCCGCGCGATCGCGATGATCCGCGATCGGTTCAATCAGCCGATCCGCAGCGAAGCCTTGGCGGAGGCGGCAGGCATGAGCCCTGCCTCGTTCCATCGCCACTTTCGTACCGCCACTGCGATGAGCCCGTTGCAATACCAGAAAAGCCTGCGACTTCAGGAAGCCCGCCGGCTGATCGTCGCAGGGCGGGACGTCGCCGCTGCAGGCTATGCCGTCGGCTACGAGAGCGCATCGCAATTCAGCCGTGAGTACGCCCGGCTGTTTGGCTTGGCGCCCTCGCGTGACATTAAGGCCCAGAAGCCGCATCTCTCTAGCGACGGCGTACGAGCGGCCTAGGATATTGGAACCCAAAGCGGTTACTCGAACCTCGTTTCCTCGCTCCGTCTTTCTGCCGTTCGTTTAACGTCGCCAGCACCTATCCGGTCGGGCTCTCGGCATTGAAGGATGAGCAGCACGGTTTGGTCACAGGCTGGAACTCCATCAGCTCGATCCGCGTACCGTCGGGGTCGTAGAGGTTGGCCTGCCACTTGCCGTCCAGGCCCATTTGTGGACCGTCGTGACGCGGGCTCAGGCGATCTTCCCCGTGCAGCGTCGTGACGGCGGCCTGCATGTTGGGAACACCCAAGGATAGGTGGTTAAGTACGCCCAACTGGCGGGCGTCGACCTTGGTCAGCGGCACGTCCGATCCCGGACCGATCATCATGTATTCCAGCCAGTCCCGACCGTCGGGCGTCTGCTGCGATACCCAATCGACCTTGTCGGGCTCGAAAGCGCCATACCAGTACGGCCGGAAGCCGAGCAGGCGGCGGTACATCCCGTCCTGCTTGGCCCGGTCATGGACGGCGTAGCCGACGTGGATGATGCGCCCGCTAATCGCGCCGGGAACGGCGTTGGCGTCAGCGCTCGCGGATTGCACGAACTGGATCCCGTTGCCTTCTGGATCGCGCAGGGCGAACCAACGATCCCCTTCGGTGGAGCGCTGCATCGCGCCGAGGCCAGAGACGCCTGACGCGGCCAGCCACGCCCGCAGCGACGCCGCGTCCGTTGTCGCGTAGGCGACGTGCGCCAGCATGCTGAGCCCCTGTCCGGCGGGTGCGGGTAGCACCTCCACGAACTGGCGCGAGCTCAGATAGTAGCGGACGCCGGCCGGGTTCTCGGGGTCCGCGCCCTTCCGGGCGCCCAGCACATGCGTGTAGAAGTGCTCGGACTTTGCCATGTCCCGAGCATAAACAGCCAGGTGCGAGATGCCGGTGATGCCTGGACGCGGACCCAGCGGCGCCTTGGCCCCGAGCAGAGCGGCAGCTGCACAGGCAAGAACTGCGATACGACGGGCCATGGCAGCCTCTCCTCACCCGGCCGCGTTTCGGGCCGTGGCTAGCAGCCTAGGCAGCGATGTCGGCACTGTCACGTGCTCACGTGTTGGTTCTCGCCGTTACCGTTGCCGAGGAGTGTGATGCCGCTATCTGCTACGGCGCCGCGCAGGAACAAGAAGCGGTCTCGGTGCCGAACACTGACCCGCACCGCCGCTCTGACCCAATAATGGTCGTTCAGCGCATTCGTCGGCATCGAACAACCTGCCGCTTGTTCATCGCTGCAAGCGATGGACCTCATCAGCAATGGGCGCCACCACCGCGTCGCCGACTACTGGCGTCGGCCGATCGATCGTGTCAGACTTCGTTTTGGATTGGAGGAGCGGCAGATGTGACTGCAGTGCGGAGCAGCGCGCACGCCGCCGCTCGGAAAAGGAAGGACGTGTTGACCGCGACCCTCAACCGCAGAACGACGATGAAGGCTGCCGCGGGCCTGCTGACCAGCACCTTCCTGCCGACCGGATGCGTCGCAGGAAAGCAGGACGTCCTCTCCCCCCGCCTCAATCAAGTTGGCTTCCGGCCCGACGCAGCCAAAAGGTTCGTGCTTGGCGGCAGCGCAGAGCGAGCACAGCCGCTAACCTTCTCGATCGAAACGCTCGACGGGACGAGGGTTTTCGAAGGCCGGGTGGATACCACGGTTCATGACCTGACGCGCACGACGGGCGAACACGTCCAAGTCGGTGATTTCACCGCCTTCAGGGCGCCGGGGCGCTATCGGGTCCGTGCCGGTTCAACCGTATCGCACCCGTTCGAGATCAGCGATGCGGTCTACGCGCCGGTTGTTCGTGATGCGGCGCGCGCCTTTTATCTGATCCGCGCCAACGTCGGGCACGATGATCCCGTAACCGGCATCCGCCACGCCGCGGGGCATCTAACTGAGGCAAGGATGCAGGTCGACGGCACCCAGCGGGATCTGACCGGTGGCTGGTACAATGCCGGCGACTACGGAAAATGGTCTCACATGGCGGCGATGAGCGCTAGCTGTATGATGTGGCTCCACGAGCTAAGGCCCCATGCCGCACGCAACCTCGTGCTCGCGGTGCCACAGACCTATCGCGGCATGCCCGATCTCTTGCAGCAAGCGCGATGGGGCCTTGAATGGCTGCTGAAGATGCAGAATTCGGACGGGTCTGTGCTGCACAAGATCGACGCCAACGATCACTTTGCTTCGGGGTCCCCGGAGCAGGACACCTTCCCGCGCTTCGTCTATGGAGCAACGAGCCTAGACGCGGGCAATTTCACCGGCGTGATGCTGCAGGCCGCCCGCGTTTTCTCGAGTTTTGATCGTGGCTTTTCCGGACGCTGTCGTCTTGCTGCGCAGCGTGCGTGGCAGTGGCTTCAAACCCATCCAGCGATGTTGGGAAAGGACGTCAACTACCTCGATCCCGATCCGCGGCAGGAGATCGCCTGGGGCGCCTTCGCTATGGCGGCGGCGACCAACGATGCGCAACTAGCGCAGCAGGCGACCGCGCGGCTAGGGGCCGTCGGCATCTTTCCGGTGTCGTGGCAGGCGCCGCAGCTGCTCGGTGCGATGAGCCTTGCGCGCAGCATTAGCCCGGCCCGTGACGCGGCCGGGGAAGTGATCGCCACCGCCGCCGAGCTGATCGTTGATCGGGTCGCGGCCGATCCGTACGGCTTCTCTGCCAACCCCGACGATTACTTTTGGGGCTCCAACGAGGCAGCCCTGTACGCCGCCGTGCTGTGCCTGTTCGCCGCCGAACTGACGCTCCAGCAGCGGTTCCGCACAACCGCGCAGCGGCTGATCGACTATGTGTTAGGATGCAACTCGCTCGATCTCAGCTTCGTCACCGGTCAGGGCCAGCACAGCGTCAGCCGGCCCTATCATTGGACGTTCCGCGTCTGGGGCATCGTGATGCCGGGATGGGCCAGCGGCGGTGCAAACCATCTGCCGGACAGCGTCGATCCATTGCTCAAGGCCCTGATCTCCCGCGGCACTCCGCCGGCCCGTTGCTTCGTCGATGCTTGCGGCCCGGATGGCTCCTGGGGTTCGAACGAAGGGCAGACAAGCGAAAACGCCGCCCTGATCCTCGCGACCGGCCTGATTGGCCTCTAGCACTAACTGACTTCCCGCTAGTGGGAGCGATAGACGTATCCTATTCGACCCAATCTCAGTCATTCACAGGGTCCTACCCGCCTCCCGACTTCAGACATTCATTCATGTCCCGAGGCGAAGGTGATGCACAAGCCGTTGCCCCCGCCCGACGGCACGCCGGCCGTTCCAAAAAGTCTCAAGAAACGACCATCGGTTCGCCGACAAGGAATGGCAGTGAATAGGTGGATTGCCGTCGGGTCGGATTGGGCACAGAACCGTGGCACACGGACATTGCGAGCATGATGATGACAGATACGGTGACGGGTGGCTGCCAATGCGGTCGGGTCCGATATGCTGTCGTGATCGACAGCGACGAAGCCTACCTATGCCATTGTCGGATGTGCCAGCGCGCGACGGGCGGCGTGTCGATCGCACTCAAAGGTGTTCGCCGCACTGACCTGACGTGGACGACACGTGAGCCCGATCGCTATGCATCCTCGCCTATTGCCAATCGAGGGTTCTGCTCGGCCTGTGGAACACCACTGACCTTCGAGTTCGCCGACAGCGAGGCACCCGGGCTGGACCTGACTGTAGGCAGCTTCGACAATCCTTATCGGTTTCATCCCGCCAGCCATTTTGCCATCGAAAGCTGGCAGAGCGACTGGCTCGACACACGCGATTTACCGGGCAAGCGAAGCGAAGACAATCCGAGCACGCGGAGTCGGTGGATGAAAGTGGTTGGCAAACTGCCCGACTAAACTGGCTTGCAACCGATGGTAAAACGGGAATTTCGGATCGTGGCCGGAAGCAGACAGTCAAAACGTTGGCAGCTGGGCCCCAGTATAAATCATTGAGCAGGCCTACCCGCGACCAACCTTCAGCCATTTGTTCACGCTGATGTACGACGGTGAGCCGCAGGCTGCGAGGCTCTCCGAACGAGCGGGCACAGTGACAAACGGTTGGGCGAGATTAGCGATGTGAGCAGTCGGATTCCTTTCGCCGTTAATGCGGCAACGCAATTATTTTTGTTGGTTGATGACGGCGTAACACTGCCCTGCTCGTGAATGTCGACGTCATCCGCGCCACTATAATCGTGATGCGTTCGGCGATGCAGCGACTGAGTGCCCGTAGGCCTTTGACGCCGCCCGCGATCCAATCGATCCCATCACCAGCCCTGATGCTGTCGCTGCCATATCGGCATCCTATCCCGAAACATAAGTCGACGGATCTAGAGCCGGTCTGCTCGCTTTGAGAGCCGCGACCCGCTCATGGCTGTGCCCATGCACCACGAAGCCCGACAGAGCCAGCTTCCTGACCTCAAGATGACAAACTTGTTGCAGCGCAAGAAAATCTTTGGTTTAATCAGAATCGTACACAGCACGTACCATTATTTATCTAATTGTTTCGCGTATCGCCGTGGGCGCGCATAAGCGTTGCGGGTATCGGAGCGGGATGTCCGGGGTGTCTGCCGCCGACGGGGCGGGGTTCGCAGTGTGCTGCGACCAGGGGGACGCTCTTCATGGTGACACGCAGAATGGTTCTGACCCGGCTAGGTATGGCTGGAGGATTGGGCGCGACGTTCGGCGCAATACAGGCACTTGGGCTCGCCGGCACCGCACAGGCGCAGGACATGAGCGGCCTCGTGCCTACGCTGGGCCGCGGGCGGCACGTCGTGGTACTGGGCGCCGGTATCGCCGGCCTGACCTCCGCCTATGAGCTGGAACAGGCCGGCTTCCTCGTCACTTTGCTCGAAGCACGCAAACGGGTCGGCGGGAGGGCCTGGACAGTCCGCGACGGCGACACGATCGAGATGAACGGCGAAGATACGCAAACCGCCAAATTTTCGGACGGCGTCTATTTCAACGCTGGGCCGGCGCGCATACCCAGCTTTCACCAAGGGCTGCTCGGTTATGCCAAGAAATTCGGTGTGCCGATCGAAGTAGAGGTTAATTCCAGTCGTTCCGCTTATGTCATGGCGGACGATGGCTCCAAGATTCGCATGCGGACCGCGATTAACGATATGCGCGGACGGATTGCCGAACTGCTTGCCAAAGCGATCCGCAAGGGGTCGCTCGATGCCGAACTGACCGCGGTCGACCGCGAGAAGCTGCTGCCGTTCATCAAAGCCTATGGCGACCTCGGCGAGGATGGATCGTTCGCGGGGACCGAACGCTCCGGCTTCGGCTCGGCGCCGGGCGCGGGCGTTGCCTTCGCCTCGCCGTCGACGGCAATGCCGCTCGACCAGTTGCTTGCCAATCAGCGGCTGCCGATGACCCTGTTCGAAGACAATCTCTACATGCAGGCGACGATGTTCGAACCGGTTGGCGGCATGGACCGAATTCACGCGGCGATGGACGATGCGCTGCGTCGTCCGGCACTGCGCGGCGCCGAGGTCACGCGCATCCGTCAGCGCAGCAGCGACGTCGAAGTGATCTATCGAGACACTGCGAGCGGCGCGGTCGAGACGGTCGTGGCCGATTATCTGATCTGCACCATCCCCTTCCCGGTGCTCGCCAAGATCGACACCAACCTGTCGGCCAAGCTAAAGACGACGATCGCCAACGTTCAATACGATTATTCGAACAAGGTCGCCTTCGAAAGCCCGCGCTTCTGGGAGCGCGAACAGATCTACGGCGGCATCTCGTTCGTCGGCGGGCCGACGACGCTGATCTGGTACCCGTCCGCGGGGTTGCACAGTGAGCGCGGCATGCTGCTCGGCTGCTATTCCTCCGGGCCAACCGCGGCGGAATTCCAGAAGCGACCGATCGCGGAGCAGATCGCGTTCTCGCGCGGCGTCGTCGACAAGCTCCATCCCGGCCACGGCGCCGATCTGGTCAACGGCCTCGCGGTCAACTGGCACAAGATCCCCTACAGTCTGGGGCCATGGCCCGACTGGAACGCGGGCAGCGCCAATGGCCGTCAGGAAGGCCATATCGATACTGCCGCCTTTCGCCTGCTGCAGGCGCCGGAAGGTCGCATTTATTTCGCCAGCGCGGCACTCAGTCAGACACCCGGCTGGCAGGAGGGCGGCATTCAATCGGCGCGGGCGCAGGTGCTTGCCCTCGCCCGCCGCGTCTCGGCAGAGGCGCTCGTCGGCCCGGTCCGTCGCAGGGCCGCATGACGCTGGTCGCCCAGGCGCTGAGCCTGCGCGCGGCGACGCCGCCCGATATTCCCGCATTGGAGGCCCTGATCGCTCGATCGGCTCGCGCGCTCAGTCGGGCTTATTATGATGCCGACCAGATCGAGGCGGCGATCGAGCATGTATTCGGCGTCGACAGCGAACTGGTCGACGACGGCAGCTATTTCATGGCGGAATGGCACGGCGCGCTCGCCGGCTGCGGCGGCTGGAGCCGGCGAGCGACCCTGTTCGGCGGCGATCGCTTCGCACGGCGATCCAGCGCGCTGCTCGATCCGGCGACGGACGCCGCCCGGATCCGCGCCTTTTTCGTCGCAGAGCACCAGGCGCGACGCGGCGTCGGGCGGGCGCTGCTTTCTGCCTGCGAATCCGCGGCGGCGGCCGCAGGCTTCGGCCGCGCGACGTTGATGGCGACCCTGCCCGGCGAACCCTTTTATGCCGCTCACGGCTATGGCGCGACAATAAGACAGACGCAGATCTGTGGTGGGATCGCGGTGCCGTTCGTCACGATGAACAAGTCCTTGTCGTGACGATGCACCACATTTCCCAGAGAAAAGCTCTTCAACCGGAGCATCAGTCAAACAACAAATTGCAATTGGGGTATGCAGGTAAATAATCAAGGGACTAGACCACTGAGATAGATAACTCGGAGCGACAGCTTAGAGAATGAAGAACTGTGTAAAATAAAAGCAGTCTGAGGAGGGGATGGCGAGGCCAACCTGACAACATCTGGGGGCTGACCATGAGTTTCTATATCGGAACGTCACGTGCCGCGATCGCGGCCATGCTCTTCATCGCTCTTACGACGGCGGCGAACGGTCAAACGCTGACCCCGATCGCGACGCCGGTCGAACCGACGCCGTCACCGCTCGTGGCTGGCGAACCGCAGCAGGACGACAGCGACATCATCGTCACCGGCACTCGCGCCGGCGGCATCACTGCCGCGGAGAGCGCCGCACCGATCAAGGTGCTCGACGCCGATGCGCTGAGCCACGTCGGCCAGCCCAATCTCAACCAGGTGCTCACCCAGTTGGTGCCGTCGTTCACCGCGCAGGCGTTCGGCGGCGACACCGCCAATCTCACCCTATCGGCGCGACTGCGCGGGCTCAGCCCCAACCACACTTTAGTGCTGGTCAACGGCAAGCGCCGGCATGGCACGTCAAACCTCGCCGTGCTCGGCGGCCCTTACCAGGGTGCCGCGACGGCCGACCTCGACCTGATCAGCCCGTCGTCGATCAAGCGGATCGAAGTGCTGGAGGACGGTGCCGCGGCGCAATATGGCTCGGACGCGATCGCCGGCGTGATCAACATCATTCTCAAGGACGACAAGGAGGGGGGTGACGGCTATGTCACCGCCGGCAAGAACTACGATGTCGGCGGTGACACCTATGCCGGCACATTGCACGTCGCCACCAAGATCGGCGACTCCGGCTACCTCAACATCACCGCCTTCCATCGCTTCCACGACTTCACCCAGATCGGGGGTCTCGATCGTCGCGTCACCGACAGCAACGGCAATCTGCTCACCGGCACGTCCAACCCGTCGCTGAGCGCGATCCAGCAGCAGCTCTACCCAGGAATGGACCGCTTCCCCTATGTCAACCGCATCAACGGCGACGCCCAATCGCGGCTGACCAACCTGCAATACAACACCGCCTATGATTTCGGCGGCGGCGAGATTTACAGCTTCGGCACCTATTCGAAGCGGATCGCCAGCGCCTATGAGAACGTGCGCGTGCCGACGCGCGTGTCGCGCACCGTCGCCGGGGTGACGACCTATTTCGACCCCGAGGGCGACACGCCGGTCAACGGCTTCAGCCCGCGCGAGAAGATCCGCGAGGACGATATGGCGTTCACCGGCGGCATCCGCGGCATTCTGGACACCTTCCATTATGATCTGTCGACGACCTTCGGCCAGGACAAAAACGCGATCTACACCGTCGATTCCGCCAACGCCTCGCTTTACGCCGACACCGGCTTCACGCCCACCAGCTTCTACGACGGCTTCTTCAAATCGACCGAATTTACCGTCAACGCGGACGTCACGCACGAGATCGACGCGGGGCTCGCCACTCCGATCAACCTCGCCTTCGGGGGCGAATATCGTAAAAACGTTTACCAGATCGGCTCAGGCGATCCGGCCTCGATCTACAAGGAGGGCGGCCAATCCTATCCGGGCTTCCGCCCGTCGGACGCTGGTATCAACGGCCGCGAATCCGCGGCGGGTTATGTGGATATCGCTGCTAATCCGGTCGACGGCCTCAAGGTCGACGTTGCCGGCCGCTACGAACATTATTCCGACTTCGGCAGCAAGTTCATCTACAAGGGCACCGGCCGATACGACTTTTCGCCGCAGTTCGCGCTACGCGGCACCTTCTCGACCGGTTTCCGCGCGCCCACGCTCGCCGAATCCTATTATTCCGCGACCAACGTTTCGCCGACCGCCGCCTTCGTGCAATTGCCCGCCAATTCGGCGGCGGCCAAGCTGATCGGCTTCCAGAACCTCAAGCCAGAAAAGTCGACCAATTATTCGCTCGGCACGGTCATTCGTCCGGTCGATCGACTGACGATTACGCTCGACGCTTATCAGGTGAAGATCCGCGATCGCATCCTGGGCACCGGCTCGATCTACGGCAGCGGCGGTGCGGTCAACTTCCCGATCGTGACACAGGCGATCATCGCCAATGGCAACGTGCTCGATCCCACCGTCAGCCAAACCGGCATCAATATCTTCACCAATGGCGCCAACACCCGCACGCGCGGCGTCGATCTGGTTGTCAGCTACGTCACCGACTTCGATGATTACGGCAAGGCGAACTGGACGATCTCGGGCAATTACAACGAGACCAAGCTCACCCGGCTGATCGCCGCGCCCGCCGCGCTGACCAATCCCGTTACCGGCATTGCCATTCCGCTGTTCGATGCCGGCGCCCAGAGCAATATTGAAAACGCCTCGCCCAAGGTGAAGGTGATCACCTCGCTCCTGTACACGATCGACAAAGTCTCGGCGACGCTGCGCGGCACGGTCTATGGCAAGAGTTCAGCCAAGCTGACACCCGATGGCGGCACCTATTATAAACAGACGATCGGCACCGCGTTCATCGGCGACATCGAGCTGACCTACGACATCACGCCCGATCTCGGCGTTTCGCTGGGGGCCAACAACGTCTTCAACAAGCGCCCGCCGATTGTGCCACTCGTTCCCGGCACCACCAATGCGACGCTGGTGAACGGCGGCAACGTGCTCGACGCGCCGCTGACCTTCAGCCCCTACGGCATCAATGGCGGCTATTATTACGCTCGCCTCAACGTATCGTTCTGACACGAGGATCATGGGAGAATGGCTTTGAAGACGCGCATAATGGGAGCCGCGCTCGCCGCGGTCGCCCTCCTGACCAACCCGGCGGCGGCCCAGACCGTCGTCAAACATGCCAGCGCCCCGGCAGGCCTGATCCTGCAATCGGTGACGGTAAAGCCCGGCGCGACCACCCTTTATCTCAGCGGCCAGTTGGCCGCACCGCTCGACCCGACGAAGAAGTTGCCGCCAGCCCAACTCACCATCGCCGATTTCGGCGACACCAAGACGCAGACGCTCAGCGTACTTGCCAAGATCAAGGCAATTCTGGCCGAACATGATTTCGCGATGCGTGACATCATCAAACTCACCGTCTTCGTCGCTGGCGATCCAAAAATGGGCGGCAAGATGGATTTCGCCGGCATGAACGATGGCTTCAAGCAGTTTTTTAACACTGCAGAGAACCCGACGACGGTCGCGCGCTCGACGGTGCAGGTCGCAGCCTTGGCAGGACCGGCATTCCTCGTCGAAATAGAAGCAACGGCAGCAAAATGAACATTGGTCTACATGCCCGTAATGCCATCTTCGGGCTGATGGGACAGGCAATCGACAGGGCCTGAGTGTCCATAAAAGCATCACCTGTGGCAAGAAGATGCGTGCGACAGGTGATGCACGCCAACGGCCACATGTTTTTGGTTCCAATCTAAGGCAGCCGGCTTCCTACCCCCGTAGGCTTTTGACCCATAGCCGGACGTTCAAGCGTGCTCGCCCTCTTCCCGGAAGCGGTCGCCCGTTCGGCCAGTAATTGCACACCGGCGACATTTTCACGGTCTCCCGAGCGAGGCTGCATCAGGATGCAAACAGTGTCCGCGGAGGTGCGTATGCGGTAGGGCTACTTCGTGAAACGTTCGCTCGACCAGCTCCTGACCACCATCGACGTCGACCCGCACGCGTTCTCGGTATGTCGGATCCAGACAGGATGGCGGATGACCTTTCCCGCGTTCGATGCGGTGACCGTCCACTTCGTGCTTCGTGGGTCCGGTCATCTGCAGGTCGGCGCGTCACCACCGATCCCGTTCTCGCAATCAAGCGTTCTGATCGTCCCTACCTCGGAGCAGCATTGGGTGGGCGAGGTCAGCGATCTCGCCGAGGTCCGCGAAGCCGCTGATCGTTGTGCGGTGCTCGGAGACGGCCTGGTCGAGTTCACCGCTGGAAGCGGCGCCGACGATACACTGATGCTGTGCGGAGCCTTGTCGGCACCCTACCAAGGCGGCCTGGGCTTCTTCGACCTGCTCCGAGCACCGATTGCGGGTGACATCGTCACGGGCGTCATCCCTGCGAGCGTGTTCGATGCAATGGCGAACGAGATCACCCACGCTGGGTTCGGCACTCAGGCGATGTGCCAAGCCTTGATGAAGCAAGGGCTCATTGCACTACTGCGCGATCGTTGGGAACGGCAGACGGAACTCTCCGGAGGAGCAACGTTCCACCTTCGCCTCTCCAAAGCGCTCGCCGCCATCATCGGCAACCCCGCGGCTCCTCATACGGTCGACAGCCTGGCCTCGCTCTCCGGCATGAGCCGTGCCTCGTTCTCGGATCACTTCTCCAAGACTTTCGGGCAGGGTCCGATCGACTTCGTGCAGAAGACTAGGCTCCGCATTGGGGCACGGCTGCTACGAACGACCGACCTGCCGATCAAGGTGATCGCGCAGACCGCAGGATATGCCGGCCCGAGGCCGTTCTCGCGAGCCTTCCGCGCTGCGTATGACTGCGGACCTGCAGACTACCGGGCATGTCCAGACGGCGAAAACATCAGGGCCTCATCCCAGTACGTGTCTCGGCAGGTCTCCGATCGTCCAGATCAATGACACTGATCGTCTAGATCAGCTACTTGCGTGAGCCCGATCCGGCCGGGGCACGGTTTTCATCGAAACTCACGCTCGCAGAAGGTCCAGCCCATGTCCAATGATCTCCACCGCTCGCCCGTTGCCTTCACGCCGAACGTCGAGGTGCGGGCCGACGACGAAGCGGAGACCATCAAGGGCTTGAACGAGCAGTTGCGGCTGATTCAGGAGAAGACGGCGAAGGACTACGGCACTGCGGTGCGCGGCGTGCACGCCAAGGGTCACGCGATCGTCAAGGGCAAGCTGGAGGTGCTGTCCGGCATCGCGCCGGCTCTCGCTCAGGGTCTGTTCTCGACGCCCGGCAGCTACGACGCGCTGTTGCGCTTCTCGACGCTGCCCGGCGATATCCTCGACGACAGCATCAGCGTGCCCCGCGGGCTCGCCGTCAAGCTGTTCGGCGTTTCGGGCGACCGCCTGCCGGGTTCGGAGGCCGACACCACGCAGGACTTCATCTTGGTCAACGGTCCGGCGTTCGCGGCCCCTACGCCCAAGGCGTTCCTCGCCAACCTCAAGATGCTCGCCAAAACGACGGACTCCGGCGAGGGGCTTAAGAAGGGCCTGTCCGCAGTCCTACAGACCGTCGACGCAGCGCTTGAGACGGTCGGCATCCAGACCCCGACGATCCAGACGCTGGGCGGCGCGCCCAACACTCACCCCCTTGGCGAGACATACTACACCCAGGTGCCGTTGCGGCATGGCGGCTACATCGCCAAGATCTCGGTCGCGCCGGTGTCGCCCAATCTCACCGAGCTCGCCGGCAGCAAGGTCGACGCGTCCGGCCGCCCCAACGCGCTTCGCGAGGACATGGGGCAGGTGCTGATCGAGCAGGACAGCATCTGGGAATTACGCGTGCAGCTCTGCACCGATCTCGAGAAGATGCCGGTCGAGGACTCCTCGGTGGTCTGGGATGAGAAGGAGAGCCCGTACGTAGCGGTCGCCCGGCTCACCGTGCGCGCGCAGCTCGGCTGGGAACGCGGGCTCAGCGAGCACCAGGAACAGGCGGTATCATTCAGCCCGTGGCACGGGCTCGTTGCCCATCAACCGATTGGCGGCGTCAACCGTGCCCGCAAGCCGACCTACGAGATGTCGACGCAGTTTCGCGGTCAGCACAATGGCTGTCCCGTTCATGAGCTTCGCTCTCTTGCCGAACTTCCGACGCAGGGCATGACGATCGAATAGGTCTGGCGATCGTTGATCAGACCGCGCGCTAATGAAAATATCTCCTTCGATGCCGCTTCGTCAGGAAAGTCGGTCTCCAACGCCCATTGGAGGACGGCCAAGCCTGCGAAGTGGCCGTGCTCGTTTCACTTCTCACAGCCACAATACGGAGACGGCATGAACAAAATCGAGCGCGGTACCGGACGCACGCTGCTCATGATTCATGGTCTTGGCGGCAGTTGGCGATCGTGGAGCACGGTCCTGGAGCCACTCAGCGCAACGCGAAAGGTGATCGCGATCGATCTCCCGGGTCACGGCACCACTCCCGCGGAGTCCGACAGCGGGACATTCGACGGTTTGGTCGGCAGCGTCGAGCGATACATCGAGAGCGCCGGCTTGTCTGGCGTCGATGTCGTCGGCAGTTCAATGGGCGCGCGGATCGTGCTCGAGCTCGCGCGGCGCGGACTTGTCGGCAACGTGGTCGCGCTTGATCCTGGCGGCTTCTGGCGAGGCTGGGAGCGGACCTTCTTCAAGACCACCATCGGCGCTTCCAGTCGCTTGCTGCGAGCCATCCGGCCAACGTTGCCGGCGTTGAGCCGGAACGCTGCGTCGCGCACGGCGCTGCTCGCTCAGCTCTCCGCGCGGCCTTGGGCACTTGACGGCGAGATCGTCGCAACGGAACTGGACGGTCTGAGCATAACGCCAACGTTCGACGCACTGGTCGACAACTTAGCGACGGGGCCTGAGCAGACCGGCCCCGCCGCACCCGGCACCGGCCGCGTTGTCATCGGGTGGGGCAGGCACGACCGGCTTTGCCTGCCTAGGCAGGCGGCGCGAGCAAAGGCAGCCTTTCCCGGGGCAGAACTCCACTGGTTCAAGCGCAGCGGTCACTTTCCAATGTGGGACATGCCGGAGGAGACAGTCGCCGTGATCCTCAATGCGACCGGGTGAGACTCAGATTGTCATCCGGCACGAGTTGCGCGCCGGCAGCAGCTCCGACTCATATCCGGTCATTCAAGGCTGCCTCTTCCCTTCCCAACTTCCGTCAGTCGTTCATCACGGAAGCGGAAGGCCTGCAGCTGCCGTCCTAAGTGAACGCAGCGCATTAATGGGGAAAGCGACTGGTCTGTATCGTTCGTCAGCCGTCGTAAGCAGCGCTATTCCTCGTCGTTGAACGGGCGCGTGCGCCAACTAGCGTGAAGCGTCGGCACTGCACTGAACAACGCCATCATGTAAAAAGCGAGCGCGGTAAGTTCCTGTTGAGCAACAAGGGTCGACCACACCTGCATCGCGAGGAGGCCAACCGTGAGCCATATTCCTGCGAACGCAGCCACTGCCACTGTTGCAAATCCAACGAGAAAAGAGTCGCGCCGCTGCTGGCGCTCGAATTCGTCCGCACGCTCGCTGAAGCGACGCAGTGGCCCCCAGTTTGGCATGAGAATGGCGACGAAAAAGCCCACCATGATCAGTGAATAGCCAATCCAGTAGCTGCGGCCCGGGTGAAAAACGCACCAGAGTAACCCAGCACTGGCAACCAACAAGGCCAGCAGCGGGGGCCAACGCAGGTGGCGCTTGCGCTGTGTTCCCGCTGCCATGGCGGGCACACCCGTCCACATCACCGAGCGATCTAGCCATGTGAGAAAACGATGCTGCCGGTTGCTCATTGCTCCACTCCTATCCGCCGCAGGCTACTTGCGATCGCTTCGAACGGGGTGAGCGAGAAGATCATCTCGACAGGCACGTTGAACACCCCTGCGACCTTGAGGGCAAGCTCAAGGCTAGGCTTGTAATCGCCACGCTCAAGATACCCGATCGTCTGCGGATTGACGTCCACAGCCTCCGCGAGCTGCCGACGCGACAACCCATGCTCGGCGCGGAAGACCGCAATCCTGTTATGCATAGCTTCAAATACCCGATTCGCTACGATACGTTGTGTATGCACAACATTTCGACGACAAAGCAATTGGCTATTGTCGTTTGCGCCGGAAAGTTTTGAGCACGAGCCAACGTCCTCGATCAGGGCCACGAGTAACGACATGAAGATAGCTGTCTCGGGGTGATAGGACCATCAGCGGCCGCTCCGCGTCGTTAAACGCATTCCTGGGTCGGCGGATCATTCATCTGAGCTCTGGTGTCGGTAGCGGCTCATTGCTGACGAGGCGTGGCTCATGTGCGCAACAAGATTCGCGCGAGATCATTAGTTGCTGATGAGCAAAGCTGTTGATTTCGAATATCCGACCTTCGCTGGCCTTCCTGTTGGACGGCTCGACGATCTGGCACCGGGGCAGGTTGCGGTTTTCGGCGCGAGTGAGGCCACACCCTATGACGCTGCTGTCGCCAGCCATTCGGCACAAGCACCGGGCGCGATCCGAGCCGCGTCGAAGGCCTTGGCTGGTCAACTCAAGCAGCACGACTTCGATACAGGACGAACCTTGCTATCCGAAGAGCGCCCCATCAAATGGGTCGGCAGAGATCTGGGCGATGTCAAAACGCGTGTCCGCGATGCCGTCGGCAACCGCAGCAGGATCACGGCAGCGACAGCCGGCATCCTCGCGGCGGGCGCGTTCCCCCTTGTCTTGGGTGGAGACGATTCCGTGCCCATTCCCGTCCTCGCCGGGTTTGATGGACATGGTCCGGTCACGATCGTGCAGGTCGATGCCCACGTCGACTGGGCCGACGAAATCCGCGGGGAGAATATGGGATATGGCTCGCCGATGCGTCGGGCCGCTGAGTTGCCGTGGGTCGAAGGTATGCTGCAAATCGGTATTCGGGGCCTTGGCAGCGGCGAAGTGTGGCAGCATGACGATGCTCGCGCCTGGGGCAGCAAGCTGATCACCAGTCGGCAGTGGCTTCGGGATGGAGTCAATGCCGCTCTGGATCGTCTTCCCCCTGGCGGTCGCTTCGTCCTCTCGATCGATTGCGACGGTCTAGACCCGGCCGTATTCCCTGCCGTAGCGATGCCGACGCCGGGAGGCCTCGACTATGAGGATATGGTTGCTCTGTTCGACGGTCTCATGGCGCGGGGCACGATAGTCGGAGCAGTTATCGCGGAATATGTTCCCGACCGAGATGATGCTGCACGTTCGTCCGCCCTGCTCGCTGCCCGGTTGGGACTTACACTCATGGCGGTGATGCGCCGCTAACGCGGGCGGCGTCGACGATCAGATCGGAGGCCAGAGCCTGCAACCCGCTTGGCGTCCAAAAGTAGTAATGACCCAGTTTTGGACGTTCAGGTGAAAGATTCCGCGCCCCAACATCGGACCTTCGTTCATGTCGAGGCGGGCTCATGCCTCACGCATTTCCCACCGCCCGACGGCACGCCAAATTTCTCGAAAGGATCGAGTTTTGCCAATGCCGTCTCGCCTGTATGACTCGATGGGGGAATCGACAAAGCCAGGCTATGGTCATTAAACCCGACACGGGTTTGAGAGCTTAGAGGATAAGTATGCTACGCCCATTTATCCCTGCGCACGATCATGGCCGATCTCGATCGTTCTACGAAGCCTTGGGCTTTTTGGTCGAATATGCTGACGACAGCATCGCCGTCATGTCGAACGGCGACGCGAGCTTCCTCCTTCAGAACTTTTATGTAAAGGAGCTGGCTGAGAATTTCATGGTGCAGCTGGTGGTTTCAGACTGCCGGGAATGGTGGCATCGCCATAATCCCGCAGCTGTTGCAGAACGGTTTGGCGCGCCAGCCCCAACAGCTCCTGCGGTTCAGCCTTGGGGTTTGACGGTCGGCTTCGTCCACGATCCTTCCGGAGTGCTGTGGCATATAACCGAAAGATCGTAATGACCTGTCCGCAGCACCACGGATACACTTTCCGACTTTGCCAAAAGGGAACGTGACATGGGAAAGAGGCTGCGCCGATCGTACCCACAGGCGTCCGGGGCACCCGCTTTTCCAAATCTGTTCCCGAATACGCTTTCAAAAACGGCTAGGTGGAGACGGAGAAATGGGAAAGCCGCGAGCTTCCCAAAGCAGCAAGTTTCGGGAAAGCGACGGGCACTGGGAACGGCCAAGATGGGCCGTGCGGCGGTCAGCCGCTCCGCGGCTGAGGAGACCCAATCGAAGACGATCGACGCGTGGTCGCCGACTCCACTTAGCTGCCGTTTGTTCAGGGTGCGATTGCCCGTGCCTCCAGCAAGTGCGACACTGGTGACGTGGATCACCAGAAGCGCCAATCACTGAAGCAGCTGGCCGCGGCGGCGATCGTCGGCACGTCGCACTCGACACCCGTCGCGTCTCAGTCGGTCTCGCACGCTGCCGCGGTTCGCATGTCGGCCTATGATCCGGTTTGGACGACGAGGAGCCGGCATGCAGGCGACTCTATGCCGTGCGGTGCAGGCGACATCGGCTTAAACGTCTGGGTCGAAGGCGACGACCTCCTATTCTACGTTGCTCGCAGTGGCGCTTTTGACGAGACCAATAGCTACCTCAAACTCGGGCGCGTTCGACTGCGGCTTGATCCCTCGCCCTTTGGCGCAGATGTTCCCTTCGAGCAGCGGCTGAACCTCATCGACGGTGAAATCGCCGTGACGTGCGGGAAGGTGACCATAACGATCTGGGCGGATGTCGATACGCCGCTCGTCAACATAATGGTGCAGAGCGGCACGCCTGTAGGTGTGATCGCGACGTGGGAGACGTGGCGGACACGGGACCGTGACTATCTGCCGGCCGAAGTGTCGATGCACCGCTCATACGACGGCGCGCCTGTTACGCCGCGCCAACACGCCGACGAAGTGACCTTTGCAGATGGCGGTGTCATCAGCATGCATCGCAACAGCACACCCACCGTATTCGACCTTTTGGTCGAGCAGCAGGGTTTGACGAGTGTCAAGGATAAGCTCTGGAACCCGCTGGCCGGGCTAGGATTTGGTGTGCTGCTGCACGGATACGGGTTTGTTCCGGCCGGCACAACGCAAGGCCGCTACGCGAGCACCGACTTCACCGGCTGGCGCCTGACGAGCCAACGCCCGCGGCAACGCCATGCCCTTCGCCTCCACTGCCACGTTGCCCAGACCGACACGCGGGACGATTGGATGCTCGGCCTGCGCCGCCTTGCCAAGAACGCGCCCGGTTCGGCAGCGTCCCGCACGCGGAGCAGGCGTTGGTGGCGCGCCTTTTGGGAACGCAGTTGGATCGTCCTTCGACCCGGCCCTGCCCGACCGGAGGATCTGGCCTGGCGGATCGGACGCAACTATCAGCTTTTTCGCCATCAGCTTGGCACTAATGCGCGCGCGCACTGGCCCACCAAATTCAATGGCGGCAATTTCACCGTCGACCCCGAATATACTGATCCCAAGCTGCGCCTGTCACCCGATTACCGCGCGTGGGGCGGCGGCGAGTTTACTGCCCAGAACCAGCGGCTGGTTCATTGGCCAATGCTGAAGAGTGGCGATGCCGATATGATGCGCCCGCAACTTGATTTCTACCGTCGCCTCCAACGGACGGCCGAGTTGCGGACCAAGAGTTATTGGGGTCACAAGGGAGCCTGCTTTGTCGAGCAAATCGAAAATTTCGGCCTCTGCTGCGGCCAAGAATGGGGTTGGCACCGTAGTTGGAACACTCCAGCGGCGCGCATGCCGGGCGTGGAGGATAGTGCGTTTGTCGATCATCTTTGGGATACGGTGCTCGAATTTTGCCTGATGATGCTGGAGGTCGGCCGCTTTAACGGTGCAGATACGTCCGGCGATCTTCCCTTCATCGACAGCTGCCTCGTGTTTTTTGACGAGCATTACCGGCGCGAGCATGCCCGTGTGTCCGGACGCGAGGTGGACGAAGACAGCAAGCTGGTGCTTTTCCCGGGAACGGCGTGCGAGACGTATAAGAACGCGACGAACTCGGCCGTGACCATCGCTGGGCTCGACGCGGTACTGGCGGCTCTGCTTGCGTTGCCGGATCGAATGATCGGTGCGCCTCTGCGCGATCGCTATCGCGCAATGCGCGCCACGCTGCCGCCCCTGCCCGTGCGCGTGATCGGCAACCGGCGAGTCCTTGCACCCGCCCAAGCATGGGACCGCATCCAGAATGTCGAGATCCCGCAGCTCTATCCTGTTTTCCCCTACAATCAATATGGCGTCGGCCTGCCAAATCTTCAGCTTGCCGTCGACACATGGCGTTACGGCGTCGATACGCCTGCTCAAAAAGACGTCAAAAGCTGGCATCAGGACGCAATCTTCTGCGCTCGCCTTGGGCTGACCGACGAGGCGGCGAGACTCACCGAGCGCAAGATGGAAGACAGCGGGCGGCGGTATCCAACTTTCTGGGGCCCCGGCCACGACTGGGCGCCGGACCACAATTGGGGTGGGTCTGGTATGATTGGGCTGCAGGAGATGCTGATGCAGACACCCGGCAACGCAATTCATCTCTTTCCGGCATGGCCCCGTGATTGGGATGTCGACTTCAGCCTCTGCGCGCCGCATTCAACACGGGTCAGTGCCGTCCTTCGCAACGGTAAACTTGTCGAGATGACGGTCGATCCCGCCTCCTCGATCAGTCGCATCGTACTGCCACCCTGGCTGGCGAAGGAGACGGTGATGACCAAGAACTAAAGACCCAATTGCAGACATTCGGCGCGACATTAACGCGTCCTGATTTCTGCCATTCGTTCACCTTGGGAAAGGTGCCTCTTCCACCGCAAAATTGAATGACCGAACGTTCGCCTTTTGTGGAGAGCGGAACAACCACTTAGGGGAACGCCGGTGGCAGTAGCCGACATAGCGCGGCACCGTCTGTCCCGAAAACAATCGAGAAAAGAGAAAACGTCAGCGTTCTCGCAACCCGCCCAGCCTCGTATTTCGAGAACTATAGCGCCTGCGCCTGTCCACCTCGATCACCCATTGACGTTGTCGGTGAAGCGGGGCTGATAGTCGTGTGAACATCGGTCCCATGTCCCTCATCCTCGGTCTGTTCGAGGCACAGATGCTGGTGCTGGCGGCCGCCATCATCGGGCGGGGCGGGATGGCGCGACGCTCTCTCGGAGCGTTGCTGATCGTCCTGTGTGGTGTGCTGACGCCGTTCACTATCGGCTATGCAGGTTTGTATGATCGATGGCCGTGGCTTTCGTTCGCGCCGTTCGCCGTTCCTCTGGCGATGGGGCCATTGCTCTATGCGCACCTGAACGCCCTGATCTTCGATCGCCCGATACCCCGTTGGCACGCCGCGTTGCCGGTGGCCCAGTTTGCCTATCAGGCCATCGCCTTCTGCCTGCCGCTCGATCTGCGGGGAGAGTTCGACCGAGAGGTTCAACGCCCCTGGCTCGACCCGATCCTGGCGGCGCTGCTAATCGCATCGATGATCGGATATGCTGCCGCTGGGCTCCGCGCCTTGCGCCGCCATCGAGGCTGGTTGCTGGCGCGCCGATCGGACCTCGCTGCGGCAAGGCGCGCGCAAGCCGTGCTGATCGCCTATGCCGCGATCGTGACGGTGCGGACGGGATACCTGATCGCGGATGCGTTGATTGCGCCGCTCTCTTACTTCGATATGTTCGGTTTCTACGTCGTGCTGGCGGTCGTCGGCAATTACCTGGCGATCGAGGGCTGGCGACAGGCGGACGCCCGACCGCAGCCGATCGTGGAGCCGATCGAGCGCGACTGGCGGCCGATCGCGGCCGGGTGGATGGACCGGATCGAAACGCATGGATGGTGGCGCGATCCGGCACTCGATCTCGCCGAGCTGGCTCGCAGGCTGGGGACCAACACCGCCTATCTGTCCCGCGGCCTCAATGACGGGCTGGGGCTGGGGTTCGCCGAGGCGATCAACGGGCTGCGCGTCGAGCATGTCGCCGCCCGCCTGCGGGACGGCGCCGATGGCGATATCCTGACGCTCGCGATCGATGCCGGCTTCGGATCGAAGGCGACCTTCAACCGCGTCTTCAAGGAGCGGTTCGGCGTCACGCCTTCGGTCTATCGTCGCGTCTCAACCGACAAGAATGATGCGGAACGCCCGGATTTGCAGCGCACCAACTGACCGGAATCGGCACCGGCTCTGGGCACATCCGCTCGGAGCAAGACCATGATACACCTTGATCGGCGGCACCTTCTGACGGGAGCGTCGGGCTTGGTCGCAACCGCCTTCCTGCCCGCTCCCGCCACGGCGAACGATACGCTGCTGTCACCCGCGGCGATGCGATCAGATATCGCCATCCTGTGCGACGCCTATGTCAGCCTGCATCCTGGCCTCTATCGCTATCTGATCCCGGCGAACTTCCAGCGCGAGCGCCAGCGCCTCGATCGCTTCGCCGCGACGCCTCATACGCTGGGAGACTTCTACTTGGCGCTGTCGGCGTTTACCGCAAGCGTCCGGTGCGGTCACAGCTTTCCCAATCCCGCCAACCAGACGCCGGCCGTCACATCGGCGCTGTTCGGCAAGCCCGACCGGCTACCTTTTGCCTTCGCATGGCTGGACCGACGCATGATCGTCACCGCCGATCTCGGCAGCGGACGTCATCTACCGATCGGAAGCGAGGTCGTCGCGATCGACGGTATCCGCGCACGCGATATGCTGGCGAAGATGCTCCCTTATGCCCGCACCGATGGCAGCAACGATGCGCGCAAGGTCGCCGACCTCGGCATACCCGGCGATTCCGATCAGCCGACCTTCGACGTGCTACGGACGCTGCTGTTCCCATCGTCCGATCCCTCAGCCCGTGTCGTGGTGCGGATCGCCGGCAGAGCCGAGACGATCGCTTGCCCCTTGATGACGGCCGCAGCGCGCGATGCGGCGTTGCGCCATCCCTCCAAGGATTCTCCCTATGGCTGGACGTTCGAGGTGCGCGGCCAAGTCGGCATCCTGACCATGCCGACCTGGGCTGTCTTCCATGAGAAATGGGATTGGCAGGGCTTCATCGACACCAGCCTGGACACCGCGGTCGATCGCCAGCTCTCGGGCATCGTCATCGACGTGCGCAACAACGGCGGAGGGCTCGATTGTGGGGCCGCGATCGTCGCCCGCCTGATCGAAGCGCCCCTGACCGCCGACAGCTATTCCCGCCATGTGTGTTATCGCAAGATACCCGACCGGCTGGCTCCCTACCTCAAGACCTGGGACCGCAGCTTCAAGGATTGGGGATCGTCGGCGATCGGCCCAGACGCGAGCGGCTTCTATACTCTGACCCGTCCCGGCGACGCTTCCGACACCGACACTATCCAACCCAACGGTCGCCGGTTCGCCGGCAGGGTCGCCGTTCTCGTCGGCCCGAAGAACGCTTCGGCCACGTTCGGCTTCGCAGGCCTCATGCAGCGTCAGCGGCTGGGAACGCTGGTTGGTGAGCAGACCGGCGGCAACCGCCGTGGCATCAACGGCGGTGCCTTCTTCTTCGTCGGGTTGCCGGCATCAGGCGTCGAGGTCGATCTGCCGCTGATCGCCTATTGGCCTGGGACACCGCAGCCGGATGCTGGAATCATGCCCGATATCACCGTGCCGGCCCGGATTGCCGATAATCAAGCCGAACGGGATACCGCGCTGATGCGGGCGGTCGTCGTGGTAAGTTGAACGATCAGCCTTCCCGATTGGGAAGGTTCAGGGGGACAGTACCGTCAGGCCCACGTTCCGGCTGCCTCCTAATACAGCCGTTTTCCCAAAACCTGTTTCCAATTGCATATTCCCGAAACTGCCCGCCGGACACGGAGAAACGGGACTGCCGCGAGTAGTTAGATTGGTGGTTTTGGGATGCCGCGTCGAATGCTAAATCGGCGAACAGCGATCGACTTTTGCTCGCTAGGCTGAGATGACCCAGCTTCGGACATTCTGCGCCCCCGGCGCGCTCCCCAACTTCGAACGGTCGTTCATGGCGATGAAGAGGTTGCTGGCATGATCGAAGTACAAGCACGGCGAGACGATCAGATGCGGTAGGGTAGAGTAGATCGCCAGACATTAAGGCCGTAGCTGGCGAAATAGGCTCCCTGCGTGGCGGCGTCGGAAATGCTCATCGTCGGACCAAGTCCAGCGCTGACGATCGCGCTCGATCCGTCTTCGTGGCTCAGCGGCAAGGCGATGTAGCGTGTTTCGCCATAAGCGCCGGTCCTCGTGCCGACCGGCAGTACCGGTGCTTTACCGCAATCGGTTCGATTTCCTCCGACATCTTCGAAGCTGCCGTCGCCTTGGCGGATCAGCATGCGCGCGATCCGGACCTCGCGTTCATCTGCAAAGCCGGGATGCTTGATGTTGAACAAATCGGCGACGAGGCGATGCGCAAAGTCCATCAGTTCGTTTAGGTCGCTGGGCGCTTCCTCAGCCTGAGCCTGCACGACCTCGAGAGCGGTGCGTAGCATCTTGTCGACTAGAGCTTCCTCATACAGCACCATGCGGATCGCGACGCCTGCTTCGTGCTCGAGATAACGGGCATCGATGCCGAGCACACAACCTGCACCGTTATTGGAATAGCTGCGCCACTGACCGAGATCGTCCCGCCGTGCCGTGAGAGATCCTAACATCAAACCGGTGTTTGCGGTGAGGCCCTCGAGTGCGAAAACGACACATGTGCGCGCAAGCGTTTCGACGTAAACTTCGCCATTTGTGAGCAGGGCGACGAGCCTATCGCGGGCGTACGCGAATTCCGAAGCATCGTTCATCGCGGTAAATTCGGACATCCAGATCGTGCGCGTCTCGACCATCGCCCTGGCCGCGGTGACCGAGGTATAATGATAAACGGTCGGCGTGTCGTCCGAGCTGAAGTGCCACGGCAGGTCCATGCTCGGTTGGTACGGCAGCCCGAACTGCTTGGAAAGCTGGCACAGCTACTCGTCACCTGCTTGAAGCGGCGTGCGAATCTCGTTGATGCAGTCAAAGGGACTGTTCAGGTCAGCGCTCGCAACTGAACGTGCTTTGGGAAGTCATTCAGGGCGACCTTAATCAGGCCCGCCATGTCAAGGTCGCCCCCACCGCCATTAGCAAGCAGTCGGAGCGCCTCGAACCACTGGCTGCGACCTGGCCTGCCGAGGGTCAGCTCCCAGACGTGTCCTCCCGCACGCTCCCATACGTCCCGGTCCGTAGGCCCGCCGGGGTAAAGTGTCGGCAATATGGCGTAGAGGAGGTCGCGTAGCTCTCCGGGGTCAGGGGAGCTGGACGGCGGCGACGATGCAAGCGCGAAGTTCGTCTCGAGCTTCGTACGGAGCAGCGGATGCTGGCGGCCACCTGTGAGGGAGGGCACGCGTTCCGCAACGTACTCGAAGAGGCTGAACAGCCTGATGGAGCCGCTTCGGCCTGTGTCGGCGGCCCCGCTGAGTCCTTCCAGCAGTGCGGTCGTGAAGGCGCTGTTCCGCGCGCCGGGCATGATCAGCGACTTTTCGTCTGGCCGGGAAGATGCGATAATCGCCCGTCCAGCGCCCGAAGCGAGCAATTCGATCGCGCTGCTGGACAGGGCAAGCTCGGCTGAAGATCCCTCGAACGGCTCCTTGAGCTCGCCCGCGCCACCGGCATGGCAAGCGTCTAGGATCACCACCAGTCGTCCTGCGTCGATCCTCGAAAGATGTTCGGAGAACAGCGAAGCCGCGATTCCGGTCCTTTCCATAGCCGCTCGCGAAGCCTCGACTGGCAGTAAGAAGCTGTTCTCGCTGTCCTTCGCCCGCCAGCCATGGCCTGAGAAGTAGATGCAAACCGTGTCACGGGCCCTCGCCACGGCCGCGATCTCGTCGAGCGCAGCAAGGATTGCTGTCCTAGTCGCTGCGCCATCAAGCAGCACATGGACCCGATCCGGATCATAGGCGCAACGCCGCGGGTCGCGCAGCAGCGCGACGAGATCTTCCGCATCGTTCAGCACTGCCGCCGACAGCGGGTTGGCGAATTGATAGTCAGAGATTCCCACGACGAGTGCATGCGCGTCAATGAAGGCGCCGTCGTTCATGAGGCTACCATCCGACGACATCCCGGTCGTGAGCTATGAACCGGAGGTCGGGATTGTTACGGAAGTCCTTCTGCATCTCGCCTATCAGTTTCGAGGAACGCGGCCCGTCTCCTCTCTGCACGAGGCGCAGGGCGTACCGCCAGGCATGAGCGCCCGTGGCGGAGACGAGGAGCTCGGAAGGACGTCCGCCAGCCCGTTCCCACACGTCGCGATCACCGGGACCGCTTGGATACAGGTCGGCAGCTACCGTGGCGAACCCCTCCCACTTCTCCTCCCGACTGAGATTGCTTATCCCCAGCCCCCAGCGGGTAAGTACCGAAAGCATCGCGCTGCAGGTTCGAAGTGTCGCACGAAGTTCCGCGTAGCGATGAACTTGTCCGACAACGCGGCCAAGTAGCAACGACCAGCGCCTGTCGAGTATGATGTTGCCCAGCCGAGCCGCCTGCTGCTGATCGAGCCGTCCAAGTCGTGGGAGCTGGCGGTCGAACCACCGCGTCACGCGATCTTCGTCAAGGCCGTTGAGCAGTGCGATCAAGTTGAGCGCGGTCGACCAGCTGTGCTCAAGCGACGCCTCGAGACTCGGCGAGGAGAGAACGGCGTTTTCGAGGAACCGATCGAGAGGGTAGCTCTTTCCCGCGGCAGCCAAGTCGATCCACGATCCGGCTGTCGCGTCGAGGAGGCCTGAAGGGCTCTTGGGATGGACCCAGACCTCGCTGCGGCGCTCGTAGGGGGACAAGTCTGCCAGCGGCGTGGCCGCGAGCGCCTGCAGCAGTGGCAGGAACACGTCTTCTTCATCGAGAAGCATGTCCAAGGCGGCATGCATGGCCGCCTGGGGGTTACCGGGCACGTGCCAGCTGTCTGGGTCTGCCGCAAGCGCCGCCGCCCACACGCGCTGAGTGGCGGGCACTGCGTAGTCGAGGTCACGGCCGAGCGCATGGTCTGCCGCCATGAGCGCTCCCCCTAGTCGGTCTAGCCTCTCGTCCGTCTGATGCAGCGCGAGTTGTATCACCTCTGTCGGCTTCGCTCGGCTAAGCGCGGCCATCAGGCCGTCTTCGAAGGTAGGATCGGTGTCTATGGCAAGCTGTTTGACCACCGCCGTGGCGGCGTCGGTATGTGCGCACAGGGTGGCACCGTGGAGCGTCAGCCAGCCGCGACGCGACCAAGCGGCGAGCAGGACGGGCGCCTCTGGGCCTATGCTGCGGGGCATGGCGCTTAGGAGAAGCGCTTCGGCTCGTTGAGCGGACATCGGCGCCAGCAACTGCTCGATGCTCGTTGCATCACCGTGCAGTCCGGTCCACACGGCCGCGGCGAAGGGTTTCGCGCGGCTTCTCGCAAGTTCGCGCGCGCCCGAGGCGACGGCGGCCCGCCACTGGGCAACCGCCTGCCGCTCGTCCTGGCTGGCGAGGATCATCTGTAGCAGGTCGGGTATCTCGCCTGCACGGAGTTCCCGTTTCGCCATCCAGCCAGTGATCGCCGTCCACACGGGCGTGAGATCCGCAAACCCGTCAAGCGAGAGGTTGCGGAACTGCATGATCCCGGCTGCGTCCGCGTCGGCGATGGCGGTGACCGTCGCTGCGACGATCCTACCTTTCGAGGAGCGGCCTTCGACCGGGTCGGAGGACAGTAGGTTCACGAGCCGCATAGCCGCGGCCAGCGCGTCGAGCCTCGCAGGTCCTGCTAGAAGCGTCTGCGCATGCACGAGATGCGCAAACGAGGCCAGATTGGCCGAGTGGTGCCCGATGTCGGTGGCAAGACGCATTACGGCCTCGCCTCCCTCCTCGCCGCTCAGGATGCGGGCGGCCGCGCTGGCCGGCGCTGCCGCCTGACCCAGGATGGGAAACCCGCGCCAGCGCGCCGTCAGCGAGGACGGCGTGTAGACGACAGTGGGGATCGGGCTCTCGAAAAGGTCTTCCGGGCCGAAGCTCAGGCGGAATGCGAAACCCCGTCGCATGGATGGCCAGAGCTTTTGCCATAGCGCAGCTACCAGACCCAATACGTCGCTGTCGTCGAGCAGAACGACCGGCTTCCGCCCTCTGTCCACCACCAGTGCTGCGAGCGCGGCGAGTTCGGTGGCGCTCACCTGCTCTTCACTGTCTTCGACTTCTAGCGAAGTGACCGCGGGGATTCGGTCGGCAGTCGCTGCCAAGCGGCCGATCAAGGTCGCCAAAGAACCGAAGTTCTGCATGTCGTCCAGTGAGCCGAACAGCGCGTGCGCGAGCACCATGTTCCCCCGCGGCGCCTTCGTGTCGAGGAACGTCCGCGCCAGGACATAGCGGCCGTGCGCCGGAAAGCCGCTGATCGCGGGCGACCATCTGACGCCACCGGGCGGCGTCGATGGCAGATCGAAACGTCCCGAGATGCTTCTGGCGAAGTCGATGTCCGCGCTGGCAGCGCGAAGCGCATGGCCGCTGTTCACCTCGCCGAAGATGGCGGTCTCGATTTTCATGTGCGGATCATGCGTCCGTCAGCAGCTGCAAAACGGGCAGAGTAATGTCGGGATCGATGGTGCCGTCCGGACGGACGACATAACCGAACGTCTCGGGCCCCTGGATGGCGTAGTCTTGATCCGACCGGTCCTCGCGCAGAGGGCGCTCGAGAGCGGAAAGCCCCATGACGGTCGGCTCCTTCCAGACGCCTTCGACGAAGTCGACGAACATGGGCAAAGCCGCCCGCAGGGCGTCTCTCGGCATCCCGCCCGCCGGTTCGACCTCGTCCCAGCAGCTGAGAAGGACCGTCAGCGACGGTCGGAGGATGGTATCGTCCCGGCTGGCAGGCGCGATATGCAGCAGCATCTGCAGCAGCTCTATAAGCCGAGCCTGGTCGGACGGCCTGTAGGCAGGTACCTCGCTCTGCGATCCCCCGAGGTCGGAAAGCGGTCTCGAGAAGATGTCGGCCTCCGCACTGAGTGTGTTCAGCCGGATCAGCAGGATCCAGTCGGTCGCGCTCAGCACACGATCCCGCCACGCGGCGGCGATCCGATGCTCTGCGATGAGTGTCTTAATCTGCTCTCCGCCATAGTCGGGCCAGACGAGCTCGGCATCCTGACCGCCGTCGCTGGCGACCGGCCATATGCTCTCGACGTACGTTTCGGATGGCGTATGTCCTGTCGCGCACCCGTCCGCGAGACTTTCCATCGCCTGCTCGAACGGACCGAGGTTCGTCGCCTGACCTCTCATCATCAGGGAGGAGCGCGCGACGATCAGTCGCTTTAAGAACTGCGCTCCGTAGTGCGTTTTGCCGACGTTCGACTCGCCGAGAAGCAGGATAGACCTTTCGTTCGCCATGAGGCTACCGCCGCCCGAAGAGGAAGAGGGGATCGCTTGCGGTGCCACGGTCGCGCCGTTCACTGCAGCCGGAGCGGCGCACCGCCAGCAGCCATGCGAAGAGCGCGGCGAAATCCGCGCCTGCGGTTTCCTCGCCGTCGGCTCCAGGCACAACGCTGGTGACGAACTCGGCCGACATGGGCATGTCGTCAAGCACCGCCGCCCGTATGACCTTCTCCATCGCTGTCGGCACCTCGATGTCGCCCTTCGTCCACACGAGCGCCACCGGTCGTCCACGCCGCTCGGACGCGATGCGCTTGGCGAGAAGCTGGAAGGCGTTGCGGGCGGTGCCGAGCTTGGCGCCGGACAACGCCTGACGATCGGCAACGATGAGAAGGACGTCGGCGTGGCGCGCGAGCCAGCGTGCGCCTTCCGCATCGCTGTCCTCTGCATTAACTGCCCACTTCTGGAACCAGGCGCCAGGCGCATCCGCGAAGAGCAGGTCGCGTGTCCGGACCGATGACGTGCGTAGGGCCATATGGAGCAGCCCCGGCGTCCGTGCGTCCCGGCTGCTGGTGTGAGGAGGGAAGGCCGGAGGCTGCCCAGGCTTCCAGCGCAGCGAAGCCGCGATCGCCTCCCAGCCTGCAAGGGTGTACGAGCCGTTGAAGCTGACGCCGGGTCCGAGCAGGCAGCCGCGCCCCATCAGCAGGTACCAGCTCGCCAGCAGCGTCGTCTTGCCAGCGCTCTCTGGTCCGGCGATGGCCACGACCATCGGCTTCTCGCGTCCGGCGACGAACGCCACATCGGCAAGGCCCAGAGCACTGCCGGTCCACGGCAGCAGGATATGCTCGTCACCCTGCGTCTGCCCTGTCGGCGAATGCTCGCCGGCGTTCCAGCGAGGACATCTCTGCCGCTCTAGATGACCGAGCGCGCAGGACGTCTCGGGTGGGAAGCAGTTCGGTTCCGGACATTCGTCCATGACTCAGCCCCTGCCCCGTGGCCGTCTGAGGACCGTAAGCGCGCGCGCCGCCTGAAGCTCGCGGAACAGGTGCGCACCCCACACGTCCGGGCGCATGACCACTGTCCCGTCCAACCCCGTCGCGCGTCGGAAATCCGTGGCGGCCAGCGGGTTGGCCACATGTCCGATCACGGCCAGCACGGGCACGCGACCTTCCGACGTCGGCTCGAGCTTGCGAGCCCGATCGCGCAGGCTGGCGGTCAGGGGATCCTTTACGAGCTGATCGACGATCTCGGCCGCGCTCGCCGGCTCAGCCTGAGCCGCCCTCGGGACCAGGAGGATGGCTTCGTTGAGGAAAGCGGACACGCTGGCAGGGGAGAACACTGGCACCTGATCGAGCAGGTCGAACGCCATGAGGGAGGCGGCGGTGAATGGCTCCATCGCGCGATAGCTTCTCCGACTGCTCGCGGAGTAGAGCGCCTCCTTCCACCAGAGCAGGTTCGTCCGGCGCTGAAGGCCTGCAGTGGCGCCGCTAAATGCGGCGAGAGCATCGGCGACATAGCCGCTGACCGTCGTCGCCAGAGCTTCGAGCGGCGGTGACAGATCGACCGGCGCGATCCGGTTCGCGGTCGCGACCGCGTCGATCGCGTCGGCGACGGCATCACCCATGCGGTCGGCGAACTCCCGCCCCCATTGCTGCACGTTGTTCGACGCATAGTAGGGATTTGTGTTCGTCTCGCCGGACTGCGGCCCGGTTGCAGCATATACCGACTTCACGAGCACCTTGCGGTTGGTCACCTTGTTGGGGCTGCTAATCGAGATGTCGCCAGGAGCCTCGTAGACCATCGGACCAATCTCGATCTGCTCAGGCGTCCGCCACTCCGCTTCGGCACGGACGTCCACCCTGTCCTCGACCTGTGCCACCGCATCTTCCCAGACCGGCGCCTCGTCGCCGAGCGGCATGTGAGGCAGCATGTTGCGCGCGCTGTTCGCGAACGCGACGGCGACCGTCTCGTCCTTCGCCGCGGTCTGCACCAGAGCATCGAGCAGCGCGGCTCGCAGCAACGCCACCGGCACCGACTGGTACGTGTTCGAGACCGTCGGCCAGTTCTTCCTTAGCGCTGTCCAAGCCTCGACGATTACCGGATCGTCCGCCGGCACTTCCGGATCGGTGGCGACGAGCGTCCATCGGACGGTCTGTGCCGGGACCTTGCGCAGCGCGTTCGCGAGATCGCCCGCGCTCGCGATCAGCTTCTCGAGCTTGCTGTCGTCCGAACCGACGTTCACTAGGCCAGCCTCAAGAAACTGCAGAATCATGCTATTGCTGCTCATCGTTGCCTTCGTCTCGTCGTTCTGATTGTGAGGGTCCGCAGAAGCGCCGGGGTAATGCCGCCGATCCTGATGCGGTTACGGCAAGGTAAGAAGGGTTCATCTTAGCGCTGCGGCAAGGGGACCGATAAGAGCAGCATCGTCGAGGTAGCCGGCTATGCTGTGGCCGTTGCGTGTATTGTTCTCGACAACTGTATCGACGATGCCTTTCGCAAACGATCCGCCGAGCGGACGACCGAGAGTGACGGGATCGCCCTTATCATAGAAGTTCATCCAGCGCATCACGTTCGCCGGAATCGCAAAGTCGCCGCCTAGCCAGCGCTGAACCTCCCCGATCGCAAGCGGCGATCCGAGCGTGACGAACAGGGGTACATGCAAGGCCGTTCCACTGGCAGCGAGTTCCCGGAGTATGCTGAACGCCACGACTGTTCCCAGGGAGTGGGATACGACGACCGTCTGATCCTCCGCTTCCAGCCTCGGTCGGACGACATCGTTGATGTCAGCCCGGACATGGCGGTCGGCCAGATAGGCATATGCCTGCCGGACCACCTTAGCGGCGAACCGTCCCCGCAGCGGCGAGATTCGCTCAAGCAGGCTCACGATCGCGACCGCTCGGCGGCCCGCCCAAGTGCTCTGCGAGATCGCGTTCGCGCCTTCCGCGATCGCCGCCTCCGTGGCGGCCGTCTCCACTTCGGCGTTGTCAATGCCGCAGGCGGCCGCGATCTG
This sequence comes from Sphingomonas sp. M6A6_1c, assembly GCF_053345135.1. Classification (NCBI taxonomy): domain Bacteria; kingdom Pseudomonadati; phylum Pseudomonadota; class Alphaproteobacteria; order Sphingomonadales; family Sphingomonadaceae; genus Sphingomonas; species Sphingomonas sp. M6A6_1c. The sequence continues at coordinate 71,845 of NZ_JBKEZO010000007.1, forward strand.
GTCGAGCGCGGCCGACACGAAGGCCGTCTCGTCGCCGCTCGTTTCCGGCCCCATCGCCACTGCGCCTTTCCTCCCGCCTTGGGTGAGCGCGTGCAGATGGTCGCCATAGTAGGCCATCTCCGGCCGTGCCCTCCGAAGAAGATCGGGGTCGAGGCCGTGGTCGAGAAGGTGATCGGTCCATATGCCGAGGAGCTGCTGCTCAGTGTAGTCCTGCTGCGCAATTCCATGCACCAGCAGAAGCCTCATTCCCATCGAGTCATCCCCCAGTGTTCGGTGATCATCCTTCCCCCCTTGCTGTTGAATGCGGTGAAGGTCGCAGGCAGCAGATGGCGTCGCACATCGGGAAGTCCGCGCGGTGCCGGCGCGTATCTGTCCGACGAGACGTCCACGAAGTCCCATCCCTGACGAAGCCAGGGACACAGACCACCGACGAAGCCGCTCGCTCCCCCAGTCGCTCTCGTGACGAAGCGAGGCGGATCCGGAACGTGGGCGTGCACCGAGTGCCTGCGCTCCTCGACCGCTGGCACTTCGGCGATAAGCCCTCCTTCCGTTGGCCGGGTGATGAGCTCCCCTACCATAGCGACGTCGTATGGGATGGGCTGCGCCCGCTCGGCGTAGAACCATGCCATGCGACGAATGCTCTCGAGGTCGCCTACGTAGTCGTACAGGTAGGAGCAGATGGCGCCCAGCGCAGGATTGCCGTGCTTGCTTCGCCGCAGGAGGGTCGCGACCTCATCCACCTGCCGGGGCGCAAGTTCGTTCGCCTGAGTGCGTATCAGGACCTCGACGGCGGCCGCGAGATCCAGCGCCTCCTCGTGGAAGGATCGGAAGAGCCATCCGCCAGGCAGATGCCGATCCCGGGACGCTATGGTGAGGAGGCCCGGACAAACGAGCAGCGGAACGAACATTCCGTCGGAATGCTCAACCACGAGCTGGCACGACGGCGCGTCAACCTCCACTTTCCACTCGCGAGGTCCACGTCGTTCGACCGGTACGCAGGACCATATCGCGGACGAAGTGCGACCTTTTCCGCCGAGCAGCAGATTGGAAGACGGATCGATCGGCGAGGCGTTCGTCACGAGTGTGGAGAACGTTTTCTCTGCTCTGTGCGACCGACGCTCCTCGGCCAGGCTTCGCTCCACCTCACCACGAGCCTTCGCCCGGACCCAGTCTATCTCGGTTTCCGATGGCGCATCGTCGAGGCCGAAGGCATCCTTCTGCTCGATCCCGGCCGGAGCGACGGACCTGCTGCCGACAGCGACGGGTGCCGGCCATTCCGGAGGCGGAGGGATAGAACCTGCGTCGACCGCGTTCGCGTCGAAGTAGATCAGATGGTCCGCCGGGCGGCCTGGATAGCTCTGCGGCGTGCAGTCGAGACGATACGTCCTGCAGAGTTCGCCCACCCGCAAGTCTAGGTAATCCGTGAGCGACCCGGGGGTCACCTTGCCAGGAAAGTGGCGATCTCGCGCCTTCTCCGCCCCCCAGAGCCCCTCGATGAGCGCCCCCGAGAAAAGGCATCTCGACCGTTCGGGCGTCGGTCCGGGGACCATGAAGGCGGATTCGACGTCATGGACGGCATCGAAGCGATCGAAGATCGGCCTTGTACCCGCACTGATGCCGGCGCCGAGCACACCATCCGGGGTCAGGTCCGATGTCGCGCGATCGCTTGAAAGTCCTTTGCACGCATCGGAGATGATCGTGACGTTGGCAACGCCAAAGTCCGAGAGCCTGTTCTTCAGGCGCTCGACGGCGACAGCTCGCAGGGATGTACGCCAGTCCGTTGGAAGCCAAAGGGTGCGCGTGTTGTCCTCGCGAAGGCCATGACCGGCGAAATGCAGCAGTAGCGTATCGGTGGCGGTCCCCAGCGGAAGCAGCCGCAGGAGTGCGCCTGCGATCCTTGCGATCGTGACTGGCTCGTCCAGATCGGTAAGCACCTCGACGTCCTCGGGCTTGGCGAAGCCGGAAAGTGTCGCCCAGCTGCCGATCTCTTCCGCAGCCGTCGCAGCGGCTCTCAACGGCGCAAGTCCGTCGGCTTGCGACACCCCAATTGCGACGCAGACCCGTCTCACAGGACCATCGCCTGGCCAACCGGCGCCGAATCTCGATCAGACCGTGCAAATCTCCCCATTCGACAAAGCGTACCGGTCACTCTCTCGAGCGTCGACCTCAAAACGAAGCGACGGCATCTCCGAACGCGACGCCGCGTACGAGTGTCTAAGTTCTCGCCATACAGACACTGTCAATTTTCTCACCGATCTGAAGGTCAGCGCCGGCACGCCCAATTCGCATTGCTCGGTTTGAAAGCACTAGACATCTTTCGCCGTTGCCGCGTCGGGGCGCCCTAGGAACGTCGCGAACTGCCCACCGTCCCGGGTATAGTTGTGCTGCGTTTTAGGGCCAAACCGGCGTATGTTTATCTCGTCGATGAGCCGCTGGCGTAGCGAGCTGCCGGCAACGACTGGGATGGCGTAGTCATGACAGGGCTCCTTATCGTGGAACCCCAATGCTCTGCCTGCTTCCCACAACGCTCAACCGACGCGCCACGCCTGCGATGTCACCTCAACTATGCCTTAAGCCCCCTGCCGCGAAGCGGGTTCGTGCCACCACCAGAAAGCGGCCGTTTGGCCCTCTATCCCGTTGCCTGAACGAGTGGCAGCTTACCACGATCTGCCGCCCGGAAGCAGACAGGCGGCTTTCCTCCCAGTTTCAGACATCAGGCTCGATCCGAGGTGGATTATGCAGGCCGGGAAGATGCTGGGCATGATCGCCGCACAGAAAAGTTCTAGCTGTCACGGCGTCATATTTGCCCTCCGCATTTGGACCGCAACCGGCACGACACGCTGTAGAATAGCTCTTTTGAAAAGAGCCAGAGGTTCCCTTAGCGCTCCACCTGTTTAGTCGTTGAGCTCCGTAGCTTTGCCCTTACGAGCAGGCTTGGCGTCGGCCTTTAGAGGGGTTGCCTGCCTTGGTTTACGACCGAGGCCGATTGTCTTTGCCATTGCGCTACGGCTCTCGCTGTAAGCTGGGGCCACCATCGGATAATCCGATTTGAGGCCATAGCGCGTGCGGTATTCGTCCGGGGTCATGCCGTTGGTCGCAAGGTGACGGCGCAGAGTCTTGTAAGGCTTGCCATCAATCATCGAGATGATGTGGTCGCGCGAGGCAAGCGACTTACGTACTGAAACGGCAGCGGTGTATTCTTGCGCCGGGACGGCTTCTTCAGCGGTCGCATTGCCTGCAGACAGGCTTACAACCGTATCATGCATCCGCTGTAGAAATGCAGGTATGTCATCAGCATTGACACGATTGTTCGAGTTACTCAGCCAAGCCACAGTGAGTTCAGTCGCAAGCTCGACCGCACTCAAGCCCGTGTCGAAATTTTCTTGATCAGCCATTGTGTGCTCCTTTGGCGGTGATCCACCTCCTTTAGTAGGCGCGCCATCGTAGACAAGCATATTAGATCGTGAGGACGCACTACCCTCGGCACTAAAAGCGGCTATGTTGCAATTTACCGCCGATTTGGACTGATAAAACTCAGGTGCTTACATCAGAGTTTCACGACCAAACCGCTTTGAGCCATCGTGGGCTTGACCTCACCCTTCGCTCAGGCTCGCCTCACCCCCGGTGGGAACCTGGAACAACGATGCTCATCATCTCGCTGGATCGACCTGATGAAACTGACCTTGTCGGCGACCATGATCGCACCGACACGAGCGGTGTTGCTGCTGATGTTTGCGCCTCGAATACCAGGAATTCGTTGTCTTCGAGCGTAACGGCTGCTTGGCTCCGCAATGCTGCCACTGATCATCCATCCGGACGCAAGACCCCTTCCAGCTCTGCCGTCGCGAGATGAGCATCCCCAACAGCCTGCCGAGCTGTTCGCGCCGCCTCGCGACGGCGCCACTGCCTACCGAAAACAAATTAGCTTTTGCTCATCGCATAACGGAGGCAGGTGACGTTCGGCTGGCGCCTCGACGAGGCAAGCCGCCATCCACCGCTCAACTTAACGACGTGAACCCGTCGAAATCGACACTGACGAACACTATCGTATCGATCGGCACGCGCAGTGACAATAGAGGTTCCCTGACCGATATGGCAGCGTTTCTTCCGCCGCCGGATCTAACGGCCACTCCTGTCTCGCCGAGCATAGACCACCACCGGGTGCGTTCGCGCTAAAAACGCCGTGGAGAGGCTTATCCATCATTGGTGACATCTCAAGCCCACCGGCATCTCTTAGTGCCTACATGACGCTTTCACGCAAAACGCACGCAAGCACCAGAAGCGTCACATGGATCCCAGAAACCAAAAACCCCGCTAGGCCATTGGCCTAACGGGGCTTTCGGTGGTGGGCGTGGCAAGGATTGAACTTGCGACCCCTGCGATGTCAACACAGTGCTCTACCACTGAGCTACACGCCCGCCGGAGGTGCGCCATTAGCCGGGGTTTTCCGGCCTGGCAAGCGGTCAATTCAATCCGGTGGCACTTCCCGTCTCGAAAACGCGATCCACCTCCGCGACGAGGTCGCGCAGGTGGAAGGGCTTGGACAGGACCCGCGCATTGGGCATCTCGCGCCCCGCCTTCAGCGTCACCGCGGCGAAGCCGGTGATGAACATCACGCGCAGTCCCGGCACCATCTCGGCGGCGCGGCGGGCAAGCTCGATGCCGTCCATCTCGGGCATGACGATGTCGGTGAGCAGCAGGTCGAACGACTCGCTCTCCAGCAGCGGGATCGCCGCCGTGCCGCGGTCCACCGCCGCCACCGCATAGCCCGCGCGCTCCAGCGCGCGGGTGAGATATTCGCGCATGACTTGATCGTCTTCGGCCAGCAGGATTCGGATCATCGCCTTGTCGGTCTCCATTCGCGCGCCGTCCTATGATCCGCAGTTGTGAAGATTTCCAGCGCGCCGAACGCGGGAACGCGATAGGACGTGCCATAGATGGACGCATCGTTCGATACGATCGGCGGGCTCGACCGCGACGGTGCGCCGCTCAGCCCGGTGGTCCTGTCGGTGCCGCACGCCGGTCGCGACTATCCGACGGCGCTGCTCGGCGCGCTGCGGCTGCCGGCGAACGCGCTGACGATCCTCGAAGATCGCTTCGTCGATGAGGTCGCGCACGGCGCGCGGACGCAGGAGACGATGCTGGTCCAGCGTCGCGCGCGCGCGTGGATCGACCTCAACCGCGGCGAGGGCGAACGCGACCCGCGCGTCGACGAGGGCGTACGCCCGCACGGCCAGCCGGCCCCTTCCGCCAAGGTGCGCAGCGGACTGGGCCTGGTGCCGCGCCGCGCCGGGGCGGCGGGCGATCTGTGGCGGCGGCGGTTCAGCGCGGTCGAGGTCGCCGCGCGGATCGCGCAGGACTATCGCCCCTATCATGCCACGCTCGCCGCCGCGCTCGCTGCCGCGCAGGCGCGGTTCGGCGTCGCGGTGCTGCTCGACGTGCATTCGATGCCGCCGCTCGGCGATCACGCCCGTATCGTGCTCGGCGACCGCTTCGGCCATGCCGCGGCGCAGCGCTTCGTCGCGCGGCTGGAGGCGGAGGCGGCGCACGCCGGCGTCCGCACCGCGCTCAACACGCCGTATGCGGGCGGCCATATCCTCGAACGCCATGCCGCCCCGGCGCGCGGCATCCACGCCATCCAGATCGAATTCGACCGCACGCTCTATCTCGATGCCGCCCTCGATCGTCCCGGCACCGGCCTGCCCGCGATCGTCGCGCTGCTCCGGCGGATGATCGCCGCGGCGGCGGACGAAGCGCTCACCGGCGACCGGTTCGCGCTGGCGGCGGAATGACATAAAAAAACCACCCCGTGCAAAAGCACGGAGTGGCCAAGGTTCAGGGAGGAGACACACTGAAAGTGTGTCATACGGGCCCGCGAAAGGGGGGACACGAGCGCCGTACTTTCATAAAATAGTCGAGCGCCCGATTGGTTCAACCCCCGGCCCGCCAGCCGTTCTTTTTTTCCGTTCGGTTCTTTTACTTACCCAGCACGGGCGCGATTCGTACGAGCACCGAATCGCGCAGCAGCAGATGGTGGCGCAGCGCCGCGGCGACGTGCAGCACGACCAGCGCCAGCATCAGCCAGCCGAGCAGCCCGTGCGCATCATGGCCCAGATCTGAGGCGCGGCTGCCGACCGGCAACAGCGGCACGTCGAACAGCCCGAACCAGCTCAGCGGTCGCTGCGGCCCAGGGCCGGGGCCCGAGACCATCATCCAGCCGGTCAGCGGCATCGCGACCATCAGCAGATACAGCGTCCAATGCGTGGCATGCGCGACGCCCTTCTCCCACGCCGGCGTTCCCGCGGGCAGCGCCGGCGGACGGTGCGTCAGCCGCCAGGCGACGCGGCCGGCGGTCAGCGCCAGTACGGTGATGCCGATCGCCTTGTGCGCCCCCATCAGCGCGCGCAGCGCCGGACTATAGTCGTGGCCGATGCCGATGATCAGATTGGCGACGACCAGCACCGCGATCGTCCAATGGAAGGCGATCGCCACCCGCGAATACCGTTCGCCGCCGGTCCGGTTCGTCATAGCGTGCAAACCCTTGCTAACCTGCGGCAACACTCGACCGGCGCGAACGACGGGTCAAGCCATGGCGGTGCCCGGACACGACACGGGCGGGAATCGCGTCACGCGACCCCGCCCGTGCGATCGATAGCGGTCGAAGGATCAGCCGAACTGCGGCTGCGGCACCTTGTTCTGCTGCGCCTGGCGGCCGAAGATCTCGCGCATCAGCGACAGCGAGAACAGATGCGCGTAGAGCAGCGGCAGCATGCCCGACTGCGACATCTTGCGCAGCTGGTCGCCGCGCAGTCCGGCGAGCTTCTCTTCGTTGATCATCTGGAAGCCGCGATAGACGAACGGCTGCTGGTTCTCGTCGATCTGGATGGTGACCTCGCCGTCCATCAGCAATTCCTGCTCGCGCAGCTCGTTCATGAACGCCTGCGTGCGGGCGCCGGCCTGCTCGAACTGCTCGGCGAAGTCGAGGATCGCCTTGGTCACCTGGCTCGGCTGGCCGTTCTCGAACAAGGGCTCGCCGTCGTCATAGGCGCCGAGCGCCTCCGAGGTCGGGTCGAAGCACAGCGACAGCTCCTCGGCGTCGGGACGCAGCCGCGCGAGCATATAGGGGTAGCGGCGGACATAGGCCGGGACGTAGAAATTGGTCTCGGTCAGCTTGCCGTCGTCGCCCATGAAGACGTTGACGCCCTCGTTGAGGCCCATCAGCGCGAGCGGGATCGCATCGTCGCCGACCGAGAAGACGATCGGCATGTGACGCTGCACCAGCGGAAATTCGTCGGTGGTGATCGGAATCGCATGCTGGCCGACGAGGAACGGCGCGCTGTCCTGCTGGCGGACACGCCAATCGGCATGCGTCTCGCTCGAGAGCGGCTCGAGGCCGTTGTAGAACAAAGGAAGCGGCGCACTGGCCATGGGAACTCTCTCCGTGGTGGATAGTTTGCGGCGCAGCCGCTCGCTGGGCGCTGCTCTATTGGGCCGCAGCCGAGGGTGCAAGCGCCACGAGCTTGCCGGGGTTGAGGATGCCGAGCGGGTCCATCGCCGCCTTCACTGCGCGCAACGCCATCAGCCGCGCGGGCGACGACAGCCGTTCCAGCTCGTCGCGTTTCATCTGACCGATGCCGTGTTCGGCGGCGATCGAGCCCCCCGCCGCGATCACCAGATCGTCGACGAAGCGCGTCACCACCGGCACCTGCTCGGCATACCAATGCGCGGGATCGGTGCCCGGCGCGGCGCGCACGTGGAAATGGACGTTGCCGTCGCCGAGGTGACCGAAGCCGCTCGCATGGCAACCGGGGAAGCGCGCGTCGCACGCCGCCGCCGCCTCGATCATGAAGGCGGGCATCGCATCGACCGGCACCGACAGATCGTGTTGCGACGCAGGCCCGAGCGCGCGCTCCGAATCGGAGATCGATTCGCGGATACGCCAGAAATCCGCCGCCTGCGCCGCGCTCGCGGCCAGCGTCGCATCCGCGATCAGCCCGTCGGCGAGCGCATCGCCCAGCACCCGCTCCATGAGCGCGTCGCCCGCCGGATCGGTATGTTCGATCAGCAGATGCCACGCCGCCTCCCCCGCCACCGGCGCGCGCAGGCCGGGTACATAAGCGAGCACCGCGGCGAGCGATTCGCGCGGCAGGATCTCGAAACTCTCCAGCGCCTCGGTCGCCGCCTGGAAGCGGCGGAGCAGCGCCAGCGCCGCGGCCGGATCGCGCACCGCCGCCCAGGCGGTGCTGCGCGTCGCCGGCACCGCCACCAGGCGCAGCGTCGCCGCGGTGACCACGCCCAACGTCCCCTCCGCGCCGACCAGCAATTGCGTCAGATCATAACCGCGATTGTCCTTCTTGAGCGGCGCCAGCCCGTCGTGGACGCTGCCGTCGGCGAGCACCACCTCGACCCCCGCGACCAGCCCGCGCATCGAGCCGAAGCGCAGCACCTGCGTGCCCCCGGCGTTGGTCGAGACGAGCCCGCCGATCGTCGCATTGCCCTTGGCGCCGAGCGTCAGCGGAAAGCGCCGGTCGACGGCGAGCGCGGCGTCGTGCAGGTCGGACAAGATCACCCCCGCCTCCGCCACCGCCAGCCCCGCGGCGGCATCGATGCGGCGGATCGCGGTCATCCGCCGCAGCGACAGGATCAGCGCCGAGCCGTCGGCGGGCGGCGTCGCGCCGCCGACCATCGAGCTGTTGCCGCCCTGCGGCACCAGCGCCACCAGATGCCGCGCCGCGGCGGCGACTACCGCGGCGACCTCCGCGGTAGAGGCGGGGGCGAGGATCGCCGGCGCTGCGCCGTGGAAGCGCCGCCGCCAGTCGACCAGCCACGGCGCGATCGCGGCGGGATCGGTGACGATCCCCTTTCGTCCCAATACGGGAGCGAGCGCGTCGAGCATGGCGGTCTGCGCAGGTGTCATGCCGCGTCCGCTAGGCCAAGTTCATCGCGCGTTCAACGATCCGGGCTAAGGGGCGAGGTCTGACATGCTGCATCCCGCGCTTCCCATCCTGCTGATCGCCGTCGCGGCGCCCGCCGTCGCGGCGCTCGGCGACGGCGCGGGCCAGCGTGACGGCACGCTTTTCGCGCAGATGACGATCCACGAGCGCGTCATCATCCGCCTGCCGCGCATGGGCCCGGCGGCGCGCGCGCCGATCCCCGCGCCGATCCGCTACAAGGAGAAGAAGGGGCCGAAATGCGTCGCCGCCGCCAATCTCGGCGGTGCGCTGATCCAGGAACCCGGCGCGGTCGATCTGGTGATGAGCGGCGGCAAGCGGCTGCGCGCCCGGCTCGACAAGGATTGCGGCCCGCTCGATTATTACGGCGGCTTCTACCTGCGCCCCGCCGCCGACGGCCAGGTCTGCGCCGGCCGCGACGTGATCCGCATGCGCTCCGGCGCGAGCTGCGGCATCGCGACGTTCAAGACGCTGGTCCCCGCGAAATAGCCAAAGCCGCCGGTTTGAGCGGAGTAAATAAGTCCTCCCCCGCCAGGGGGAGGTGGCACGGCAAAGCCGTGACGGAGGGGGAGGACAGGGCGAGAGCCTCGTTGTCGAACTCCCGCCCTGTCCTCCCCCTCCACCATCCCCCTGCCGGGGAAAGACTTGGCGCACCAATTCTTGACTTTTGCGACCAAATCCGCAAGCGCCGGCGACAATGGTCTCGCACGCGCGCGAGGTCGTGCTTATCCGGACCTTTGCATGAGCCTTATGGCATGAGCTTCGCCGACCTCGGCCTCTCCGACGAACTGCTGAAGGCGGTCACCGACGCCGGCTATACCGAGCCGACGCCGATCCAGGCGTCGGCGATCCCGTCGGTGCTGATGATGCGCGACCTGATCGGCATCGCGCAGACGGGGACGGGCAAGACCGCCGCCTTCGTCCTGCCGATGATCGACATCCTGTCGCACGGCCGCAGCCGCGCGCGCATGCCGCGCTCGCTGATCCTCGAGCCGACGCGCGAACTCGCCGCGCAGGTCGCCGAGAATTTCGAGAAATACGGCGCCGGCACCAAGCTGTCGATGGCGCTGCTGATCGGCGGCGTGTCGATGGGCGACCAGATCAAGGCGCTCGAAAAGGGCGTCGACGTGCTGATCGCGACGCCGGGGCGCCTCATGGACCTGTTCGGCCGCGGCAACATCCTGCTCACCGGCTGTTCGATGCTGGTCATCGACGAGGCGGACCGGATGCTCGACATGGGGTTCATCCCCGACATCGAGGAAATCTGCACCAAGCTGCCGAAACAGCGCCAGACTTTGCTCTTCTCGGCGACGATGCCGGCGCCGATCAAGCGGCTCGCCGACAAGTTCCTCGACAATCCCAAGATGATCGAGGTGTCGCGCCCCGCCTCGACCAACCTCAACATCAAGCAGTTCCTCGTCCCCGTTTCCGGCAATGCGATGAAGAAGCGCGAGGGGCTGCGCCAGTTGCTCGGGCAGGACGAGGTGCGCAACGCGATCATCTTCTGCAACCGCAAGACGACGGTGCGTGAGCTCAACAAGAGCCTCAAGAAGCACGGCTTCAAGTCGGGCGAGATCCATGGCGACATGGAACAGGCGCAGCGTATCGCCGAGCTCGACCTGTTCAAGGACGGCAAGATCAATATCCTCGTCGCCTCCGACGTCGCCGCGCGCGGGCTCGACATCAAGGGCGTCAGCCACGTCTTCAACTTCGACGCGCCGTGGCATCCCGACGATTACGTCCACCGCATCGGCCGCACGGGGCGCGGCGGCGCGACCGGCATCGCCTATACGCTGATCACCAGCGAGGATGCCGAGAACATCCAAAATATCGAAAAGCTGACCGGCCAGAAGATCGACCGGCTCGATCTCGGCGCCGCGCCCGAGGCGGAGGCGCCCGCCGCCGCCGCCGCACCCGCCGGCGAGGAACCACGCCGCGGTCGCCGCGACCGCACGACGCGCGGCGAAGGCCGCCGCGACCGCCCCGCACGCGCGCCGGTGGTGGCGGAAGCCGCGCCCGAGCCTGTCGAGGCGCCCGCCGCCGTCGAAGAACCGCGCCGCCAGCCCCGTCAGGAGCGCCGCCCGGAACCGGAATTCGCTCCCCCGCCCCGCCGCGACATCCGCCCCGACGGCGGCCGTCGTCCGCGCCGCGACGAGCGCGACGACGGCCCCGACGACGGCTGGAACGGCCCGATCCCGGAGTTCCTGAAGGCTGTGATCGGGGGCTAGCTCTTAAGTCCTCCCTCGCTTCAGCGGGAGCGCAAGGTTGGATTGCCCCCGGCAATCCAAGATCATGCCGGGGGCATGATCGACCTTGCGCTGGGGACCGCCCGCGTCAGCGGGTGGTGGAGGGGGCGTCTCCGCATACGGCGCATTCACCGTATCCTCCCCCTCCGTCAGTGCTTCGCACTGCCACCTCCCCCTGGCGGGGGAGGAATAGAATGTCCTCGGCTCTTGAACGTGCGCTTTCGCGCCCCCCTCAAGCCGCCGCCGCGATCGCCGCGTCATCCAGCGCCGCCGCACGCCGATACCCCTCGCGCGCCGTCAACCGCGCGACATAGTCCTCGAACGCCCCGCGCTTCGGCAGCGAGCCGAACTGCTGCCCGAACATCACCTGCGATCCGACATAGACGTCCGCCGCGGTGAAGCGGTCGCCCGCGATGAAGTCGTGCGCCGCCACCGCCTGCTCCAGCACATCGACGACCCGATCGTAATCGCCATAGCCGACCATCCGCTGCTGCGCCTCGCTCGGCACCACGCCCAGCGAGCGGTTGGTCACCGCCGCCTCGATCGGACCCGCCGCGAAGAACAGCCAGCGATAATAGTCCGCCCGCTCCTCGTCGCGCGGCGCCAGCTCCGCCGCGGGGAACGCCTCGGCGCAATAGGCGCAGATCGCCGCGCATTCCGTAACGGTCCGGCCGCGGTGGACGATCGCCGGCACCTTCGCCATCGGGTTGATCGACAGATACGGCTCCTGCTTCATCGTCGAGGCGTAATCGAGCACGATCGTGTCATATTCGACCCCCGCCTCCTCGAGCATCCAGCGTGCGATCCGCCCGCGCGACCGCGGGTTGGTGTAGAAGGTCAGTTCGGCCATCACGCGGTTCCCGTCACAGGTTCTTGGCGAACAGGTCGAGCATCCGCGCCCAGGCGCGTTCGGCCTGCGGCGGATTGTAGACCTTGCTGTCGATCACGCACCAACCGTGCATCGCATCGGCATAGACCTCGATCTCCGCCGGCCGCTTCGCCGCGGCGAACGCCTCGCGCAATGCCACTTTGTCGTTGGGGCTGCGCGCATCGTCGTTGCTGGCGATCGCGATGAGATAGCCGCCCTTGAGATGCGGCACGAGTTTGTGCGGGCTGTCGGGGGCATCGCTCACCAGCCCCGCGCCGTGGAAGGACGCACCGGCATGCACCCGCGCCGGCAGCGCCGCCGCGGTGCGCAGCACCATCGGCCCGCCCATGCAATAACCCGCGCTGGCGATGCCGCGCTTGGTGTCGACCTCCTTCTGCAGGTCGAGGAAGGCGAGGAAGACCCTGGCGTCGCTGGTCGTCGCCGCCGCGGTCAGCGCGGCGCGCCACGGCATGATCCGGTCGCGTACCGCGGGCTGGTCGAACGATTCGCCGGCCGCGATGATCGGCGACTTGGCCGAGCGGTAGAATTGGTTGACGACGAGCACCGCATAGCCCGTCTGCGCGAGCCGGTCGGCCATTTTGCGGAACGCCGGCCGCAGCCCCATGATGTCGGGCCACATCAGCACCGCGGGATGCCGGCCCGCACTCGGCGCGGTGAAATAGGCGTCGCACTGCCCATCGGGCGTGGTGATGACGACGTCGCGCCCCGCGATCGGCTTGGCGTCGGCCGCGGTCGGCAGCACCAGCGTCGCGCCGACCGCCCCCGCCGCCAGCCCGAGCTGCCGCCGCGTCAGCGCGTTGTCCTCGACGGTGAGTTCGTCGCACATGCCTGCTCTCCCAATGCTTTAGGAGAAGCTAGCGCAGCGCGTGACGGGGCACCAGTGGGAAGCCATATTCCCTGCCACCACCCCACCGTCATGCCGGACCTGATCCGGCGTGACGCTTTTCGTCGGCGGGCTCATCGGACATCCGACAGCGGGACCCCGGCGCAAGGCCGGGTGACGAACTTCGACGGATGGACGGGAGCGCCCGCCCCCGGTTTCAGCGCTTGAACGGGTCCTGGAACAGCGCCGCCGCGGCCGAGGCCGGGTCTTGGTCCGCCACGTCGACGCCGCGCGCCGCCGCGTCGCGCTCGGCGCGCAGGCTGGCGATCAGCGCCTCGCGGTCGCCCTCCAGCCGGGTATCGGTCGGCGCGGCTTCGTTGCCCGACGCCTTCGACGCCTTGGCCACCGCCGCGTCGAGCTCGCGCTGCGTCGTCAGGCCGAGCGTCACCGGGTCCTTCGGCGTGATGTTGCCGATGTTCCAATGGCTGCGGTCGCGGATCGCGGCGATCGTCGTGCGGGTGGTGCCGATCAGGTTGCTGATCGCGCCGTCGGTGATCTCGGGATGGTTGCGGATGATCCAGGCGATGCCGTCGGGCTTGTCCTGCCGCTTCGACACCGGCGTGTAGCGCGGGCCCTTGGTGCGGCGGACCTGCTCGGGGCCCTTGATCATCTTGAGGCGATAGGCGGGATCGGCCTGGCCCTTGTCGATCTCGTCCTGCGTCAGCTCGTGCGCGCGCACCGGATCGCGGCCGGTCAGCTTGGAGGCGGCGGTGTCGTCGGCGATCGCCTGGATCTCGAGGATATGGAGGCCGCAGAAATCGGCGATCTGGTCGAACGACAGCGACGTATTGTCGACCATCCAGGACGCGGTCGCATGGGGCATAAGGGGCTGGGCCACGGGTGAACTCCGTCGGAACTTTTGGGTCGGAAACAAATAGGGCCGCCCCTTACCGGAGCGGCCACGCCATAACCCCCCGTGTACCCCGCACCGCTGCGAAGGGCAACCCGATCGTTCGGGCCGCCCCCCGCCCTCTATTTGGGCAAGGCGTATGCGATGACGTGATCGCCCAGCTTCGTGCCGAGCGAGCCATGCCCGCCCGCGACCACCACGACGAACTGCCGCCCGCTCGCCGCCGAGCGATACGACATCGGCGTCGCCTGCCCGCCGGCGGGCAGCCGCGCCCGCCACAGCACCTTGCCGGTCGCGGTGTCATAGGCACGCACGTAATCGTCGATCGCCGCCGCCATGAATGCGACACCGCCCGCGGTGGTGATCGGCCCGCCGAGCGAGGGCACGCCGAGCTTGAACGGCATAGGCAGGATCGTCTCGTCGCGGATCGTGCCGTTCTTATGCTCCCACACTTTCTTGCCGGTGGTGAGGTCGATCCCGGCGACATAGCCCCATGGCGGCTGCTGGCACGGCAGGCCGGCGAACGACAGGAACGGGTTCATGTCGACCGCGAACGGCGCGCCGGTGTTGGGGTTGTAGCCCGATTCATCCGATCCGCGCCGGTCTGATCCGCCCGCGGGCCCCTGCCCGGTGCCGGTGTCGTCGACGCGTGGCACCAGCCGGTCGACGAAGGCGACGTAATTGGGATGCGCGAAGATCACCTGGCGGATCGGATCGATCGACAGCCCGCCCCAGTCCATCACCCCGAAATTGCCCGGGAAGACCAGCGACCCGCGCAGCGACGGCGGCGTGAACGCGCCCTTGTAGTCGAGCGACTTGAAGCGGATGCGACACCATAATTGGTCGATCATCGTCATCCCCCACATGTCCTTCTCGCGCGCCGGGGCGGGCATCAGCGAGATCGCGGAGAGCGGCTGCGTCGGCGAGGTCCGGTCGCCCGGCGCCGCGCCGGCCGGCACCGGCGTCTCCGGCGCGGGGAAGACCGGCCGGCCGGTGCGCCGGTCGAGCACGAACAGATTGCCGGTCTTGGTCGACTGGACCAGCGCCGGCACCCGCCCGCGCCCCGGCAGGTCGAGGTCGACAAGCGCCGGCTGCGCGGGCACGTCCATGTCCCACAGATCGTGATGCACCGTCTGATAGACCCAGCGCGGCTTGCCGGTCGCGATGTCGAGCGCCAGCACCGAGGTGGCGAACCGCTCGGTCGTCGCCGGGCGACGCCCGCCCCATTGGTCGACCGCGCCCATCCCCATCGGCAGATAGACGAGCCCCAGCGCCTCGTCGGCGGCGGGCGTGCTCCAGCTGTTGGGCGACGACGGCGTATATTGCTTGCCCGCGCCCAAAGGTGCGGTGTCGTCGGGATTGCCCGGATCGAAATTCCACACGAGCTTGCCCGACACCGCGTCATAGCCCCGGATCACGCCAGAGGGCACCTTGGTGGCGATATTGTCGAACACCGCGCCGCCGGTGATCACCAGCCCGCGCGCGACGAGCGGCGCCGAGGTCACCTGATACCAGCCTTGGTTGTAATGCGGCTGGCCGGGCAGCAGGCTGACCGTGCCGCCCTGCCCGAAGCTGCGGCACAGCGCGCCCGTCTTCGGATCGAGCGCGATCAGCCGGCTGTCGTTGGTCGCGAGGAAGATCCGCTGCGGACAGTCCCCGACGCCGGCACCGACGCTGGCGCCCGCCCGCGCACCATCCCAATAGGACACGCCGCGACAGGTGAGATGCTGCATGTTCTTGGCCGAGGTGGCGATTTTGGGATCGAACCGCCAGCGCTCCTTGCCCGTCTCGGCGTCGACCGCGATCACCCAATTGTGCGGCGTGCACAGGAAGACGGTGTCGCCGACCTTGATCGGCGTCATCTCGTACGTCGTCTCGCCGGGATCGCCGTCGCGCTTCATGTCGCCGGTCCGCAACTGCCATGCGACCTTGAGATTGCCGACGTTGGCCGGAGTGAGCTGCGTCAGCGGCGAGAATTTGTCGCCATACCAGCTGCGCGCATAAGCCTGCCAATCGTCGTCGGGCACGCCGTGCAGATTGGCGGCGAGCGCCTTGCGCGGCCCCGGCAGCGTCCCGTCGAGATTGTGCACGTCGCGGGTCAGCGCCACCGCGCCGAACACCGCCGCGACGCCGAGCGCCGCCGCCAGCGGCCCCGCCGCGCGCAGCCAGTTGCTGCGCGGCACCAGCCGCTTCACCGTCCACGGCAGCACCAGCAACGCGCCGAAGATGAAGATCAGGTCGCCGCGCGGCACCAGCGGCCACCAGTCCGCGCCAATCTCCGCCCATGCCCAGATCACCGTGCCGATCACCAGCGCCGCGAACAGATGCAGCGCCGCCGCATGCCGCCGCCACAACAAGACGGCGGTCGCCAGCATCGCCAGCCCGGCGACGCCATAGAATAGGCTGCCGTGCAGCCCCGCCAGCCACACGCCCCCGGCCAGATTGATCGCCCCCACCGTGCCGATGATCACGGCAAGGATATGGGGCCACCGGGCGGGATGGCGGACATGGGTCATGCGGCAACTCCGGTTCGTTCCCGACAATACCGCCGTCCCGCAGCAATGTTCCGTTACAATAACGATTTCGCGCGGCGCGTTCGGGAGGCCCTCCACTAGGTGTTTGAAAGAAGGGAATTCGAGCGAAGACGCACATGCGGGCGGCGATGCCCTTTCGGAAAAAAACCGTCATCCCGGCGAAAGCCGGGTCCCATGGTTGCGGAACATCTCGTCGGCGCCGGATCGCCGGCGACCGCCCGGTCGAGCAGCCGCCGACATCGAAAGAGAATGATCCACGCGAAGCCGCGAAGACGCGAAGAAGAAGAGATCACGCGGAGGCACGGAGGCGCGGAGATAACCCGCCCGAGGCTCGCGCCCCTCCCACAAGCGCGCCCCTACTCACTCTTCGCGTCTTCGCGTCTTCGCGTGAACATATTTGCACGCAGAGGCGCAGAGGACGCAGAGATAGGGCGCGCAACAGCCGAACGGGCATCGCCCAAGTCGATTAAAAAGGTTCGCCTTCGGCGACGAAAACGACACCCCTCTGCGCCCTCTGCGCCCTCTGCGCCTCTGCGCGCAAACCCCTTCTTCTCTCCGCGCCTCCGCGCCTCCGCGTGATCCTATTTCCCGAGCCAACCCTCACGGAACGCGAGTTGCGCCGGCGTCACCGCCACCCCGGCGGTTTCGCCACGCACCACCTCGAACGACGGATCGACGCCCAGCCGCAACGAAGCCTCCCGCTCCACCCCACGCTGGCGGAAGCGCAAGGCGATCCGATCCCCCGGCTTATGCCCCGCGAGCACCGCCTGCGCCGCCGCCGCATCGCGCACCGGCGCCCCGTCGAGCGACAGGATCACGTCCCCCCGCTCCAGCCCCGCAGCATAAGCCGGCGCATCCGGCCGCGGCGCATCGCCGACCGCGACGACGCCATCCTCCGCGCCGACGAAGCTCACCCCCGCCCAGCCGCGCGTCGCATCGACGGGCCGCACCACCAGCCCCGCCTGCCGCAGCAACGGCGCATAATCGGGCAATCCGCTCGCATGCACGCTGCCGTCGAAGAACGCCTTGGCGAACGCAGGATCGCGCGTCACCTCGGCCAGCCCGCGCTCCAGATCGGCGGGCGTGTACTTCAGCTCGGTATCGCCGCGCGTCGTCCACAGATGCCGCATATAGGCATCCAGCGACAGCCCCGGATACCGCTGCCGCAACTGCAGATCGAGCGCCAGCGCCACCACCGCGCCATACGGATAATACGACACGAAGATGCTGGGATTGACCTGATCGATCGCCTTCGCGGCATCGACGAACGGCGCGCGCAGGCTCATCTCCTCCGGCCCGCCGTAGCGCCGCGCCGGGCTGTTGACGACGCCGCTCAGCGTGCCGCCCAGCCCGCGCAGGAAATCGTCGACGCTCATCTCGCCGGCGCGGCGGATCAGCAGCGGCCCGTAATATTGCGTGAACCCCTCCGCGAACCACAAGGACGGGGTCGGATTGGCGCGGGTGAAGTCGAACGGCTCCAGCTCCGCCGGCCGCAGCCGCTCGACGTTCCAGCTATGCACGAATTCGTGGCTCAACGTGTTGAGCTGCGCGAACTTCGCCTCGGCCAGCCCGCGCTTGTCGGTGATGATCGTCGAGTTGCGATGCTCCATGCCGTCGCCGGTGATCTGCGGCATGTAATCGGCGATGAACGTATAGGTGCCATAATCGTAGCGCGGCGCCCGCCCGAACAGCGCATAATGCTGCGCGATCACCCGCTTCACCTTGGCAGTATAGGTATCGAGATCGGCCTCGCTGCCGGCATGATGCACCGCCAGCCGCACGACATAGCTCTTGCCCAGCGCATCGGTAACCGGCCATTCGCGATAGCCGAAGTCGCTGATCTCGGTCGGGCTATCCATGAAATATTGCAGGTTGGGCGCCCAGAACGTGTCGGTGCCCCTGGCGGCGGGAAGCTGCGTCGCGATCCGCCATTTGGGATCGAACGGCCGGAAGCGCACGCGGATCGGCTGCGCGTCATAGCCCTCCGCCCACAGGAACGTCGCCGGCATGTTGAGGTGCGCGTGGCTGGCGTCGATCTGCGCATAGGTGCCGTCGCCCCAGTCGCCGAACAGCGTGTAGGTGACGACGACGGTGCCGTCGTGCCCGGCGACCGTCCAGCCATAGGGATCGCTGCGGATCACCTGCAACGGCCGGCCGGCGCCGTCCTTCGCCGTCACCGAATAGACGTTCTTGGCGAATTCGTGGATCGCATAGCGGCCCGGCGACGACCGCGCCATCCGCACCTTGAGCGGCCCCGCCGGCACCCGCGCGAAGGTCGCGGTCACCTGCGCCTCGTGATGCACCGCATTGGGAAAGGCGACGTCATACTGCACCCCCGCCCGCGCCCCCGGATCCTGCGCCTGCTGCGCGACGACCGCCTGCGCTGCGGTCTGCGCCTGCGCCGGCGCCGCCCCGATCGCGATCGCCAGCACCGCTGCGGCCCGTATCATCGATGTCATCCCTGCTTCCCCAATCCTGCCCGACCCATCCTGCCCGCGACGCGGCTGCGCATCTATAATCATGCCGCTCCGATCGGGTCCATCGTCCGGCGGGCGGGAAACTCTGTCCGGCGCGGTCCCGAATACCGCATCGATGAAGACGAAGGGCCGAAATCGCGATGATGCGGCCACCCCGATATTTGGCGGCCCGGCGATAATTGCTGCCCCGCGCCTCTATAATTGAGCGGGCGGAAACGTCGTTCCGCCAGCATCAAGGATAGACACTTGCCGCACCGTCGTTTCAACGTCCGCGTCATCGCGCCGCTCATCGGTGCGATCTTGTTGCTGTGGCTGCTGGCGGGCGTGACGTATCGCGACGATCGCGCGGTCGAGGTCGCCAATGTCGAGGCACTGGAAGCGCAGGAGCGGGTCCTCGCCGTATCCGAAGTCCGTTCGATCAGCCGGTCGCTGCAACGCGACGCGCTCAACCTCATCACCGAGAGCGATCCCGCCGAACGCGACGTCATCGTCAAGAAGTTCGACGAACGGACGCGGCGGATGCGCGAGATGCTGAGTCATCTCGAAGATGCCAAGACGGTCCACGCGCTGCCCGAAAACTATTTCCGCCTTTCCCACACCGTCATCGCCGCGCTCGGCGAGGTCGCCGCAAAGGCGAACGCCGGCGACCGCAAGGCGGCGCTGGACTATCTGCGCAAGGTCGTGCGCCCCGCCGAACGCGCCGCGTCGAAGGTGGCCGATGCGCAGATCGACGCGATGACCGACGAGGTCGCCGCATTGCGCCACACCGCCGCGGTGGCGCAGCGCGCGGCGAACCGCATGCTGCTCGTCGCCGTGATCTTCCTCAGCCTGCTCGCCGTCGCGGTCGGCGCGCTGACCGAGATGATCCGCCGCGAACAGGCCAGGCTGATCGTCCGCAACATCGGCAGTTCGCTGCACAAACTCGCGGGCGGCGATCTCACCACGCGTATCGAGGCCGCGCTGATCGGCGAATTCTCGAAGCTCAAGAGCGATTTCAATCACGCGGTCGACGCCTTGGGCAACGCGCTCGCCTCGGTGCGGATCAGCGCCAAGGACATCGCCGCCGGCGCGGAGGAATTGATGCAATCCTCCGGCAACCTCTCGGAACGGACCGAGCGGCAGGCGGCCAGCCTGGAAGAAACCGCCGGCGCCCTCCAGCAGCTCAGCGGCGCGCTCTCCGAATCCGCCAACAGCGCGGTCGAGGTGCGCCGCGTGGTCGGCGAGGCGCATCAGGATGCCGAACATTCCGGCGTCCTGCTCAAGGACGCCATCACCGCGATCGGCCGTCTCGAGCAGACGTCCAACGAGATCGCCGAAATCCTCCTCGTGATCGATCGCATCGCCTTCCAGACCAATCTGCTGGCGCTCAACGCCGGCGTCGAGGCGGCACGCGCCGGCGAGGCGGGCAAGGGCTTCGCGGTCGTCGCGCAGGAGGTGCGGGCGCTCGCCGGACGGTCGGCGGAGGCGGCGAGCGACGTCAAGAAGCGGATCGGCCGCTCGGCCGAGCAGATCGGGCTGGGCGTCCGGTCGGTCGGCCATGTCGAGGTCGCGCTCGGCCGGATGATCGACCGCGTCGGCAGCGTCGCGACGCTGACCGCGGGGATCGCGGAGAATGTCGAACAGCAGTCGCTGGCATTGCAACAGATCACCGCCGCGGTCGCCGAACTCGACAACGTCACCCAGCAGAATGCCGCGGTCGCCGAGGAAGAGACCGCCGCCGCGCGCAAGCTGGTCAGCGAAACGCAGATGATGACCGGGCAGATCGAACAATTCCGCTTCGCCGAATGGGAACCGGCCAACGACATGCACGCGGACAACGATCGGCCGGCGCGGGTGGTATGGCCGCAACGCGCCATGGTCACCGCCCTCAAGCAGCGGTTGTCCTAACCCCGATCCTTACCGGAAGCGTCGCGGCGGCGACGCCTCCCTACCCCTTCTTCCCCCCGAACAACCGCCCGAGCAGTGCCTCCGCCGCCTGGCCGACCGCCTCGGCGATCACCTGCGGATCGGGGTGCGTCTGCGTGCCCTGTGGCGGCTTGGGCGGCTCCGGCGTCTCGCCCGGCGTCGACGCCGCGGTGGGCGGCGTCGGCGGCGTCGGGGGCACCGGCCGGTCCGCGGCCGCCTCGCGCTTCGTCCGGCCCTTCGCCACCGCCGCGGTCGCCGCGGCCGCCGCCATCGTCAGCCCCGCCGCGAGCATCTCGCGCCCCTGCGGACTGTTCGCCCGCTCCAGCAACGCGCCGCCCGCCTCGCGCAGCTCCTTGGGCAATCGGATGCCGAGCACCTCCTTGGGGAGCTTCGCCTTCTTCGTCTTCTTGCCCATGCGCGGCCTCTCTCGTCTGTGTATCGCCGAGATAAGACACGCGATGCGCGTTTCAACGTGGTGCTGGCGAAGCCTCCCGCGCGTTCCTACTTCTCGCTCTAGCCTCCCGAACAGAACAGAAGTAGAACCCGCCACATGCTGACCAAAATCACCGTCCGCGGCGCGCGCGAGCACAACCTCAAGGACGTCGACGTCGACATCCCCCGCGATACGCTGACGGTGATCACCGGCCTGTCGGGTTCGGGCAAGTCGAGCCTCGCCTTCGACACCATCTATGCCGAGGGCCAGCGCCGTTACGTCGAGTCGCTCTCGGCCTATGCGCGCCAGTTCCTCGAACTGATGCAGAAGCCCGACGTCGATCATATCGAGGGCCTCAGCCCGGCGATCTCGATCGAGCAGAAGACGACCAGCCGCAACCCGCGCTCGACCGTGGCGACCGTCACCGAGATCTACGATTACATGCGCCTGCTGTGGGCGCGCGTCGGCGTTCCCTACAGCCCCGCGACCGGCGAGCCGATCGCCGCGCAGACCGTCAGCCAGATGGTCGACCGCGTCCTCGCATTGCCCGAGGGCACGCGCCTCTATCTGCTCGCCCCCGTCGTCCGCGGCCGCAAGGGCGAATATCGCAAGGAGCTGGCCGAATGGCAGAAGGCGGGCTTCACCCGCGTCCGCGTCGACGGCGAGATCCATGAGATCGACGAAGCGCCCGCGCTCGACAAGAAGTTCAAGCACGACATCGAGGTCGTCGTCGACCGCCTCGTCGTCGGCGGCGACATCGCCACCCGCCTCGCCGAGAGTTTCGAGACCGCGCTGAAGCTCGCCGACGGCCTTGCCTACGTCGATCCCGCCGATCCCGTCGAAGCGCATACGCCGAAATCGGAAGTGCTCGGCGACAACGCGCCCGCCGGCCGCATCGTCTTCTCGGAAAAGTTCGCCTGCCCGATCAGCGGCTTCACCATCGCCGAGATCGAGCCGCGGCTGTTCTCGTTCAACGCGCCGCAGGGCGCCTGCCCGGCCTGTGACGGCCTCGGCGAGAAACTGCTGTTCGACGAGGATCTCGTCGTCCCCAATCACGGGCTCAGCATCAAGAAGGGCGCGGTCGTCCCCTGGGCCAAGTCCAACCCGCCCAGCCCTTATTACATGCAGGTGCTCGGCAGCCTCGCGCGCGAATTCGACTTCAGCCTCGACACGCCCTGGGCCGATCTGCCCGAGGCGATCCACGCGCTGATCCTGCACGGCAGCAAGGGCAAGCCCGTCACGCTGACCTTCGTCGACGGCAAGAAGGCCTATGACGTCAAGAAGCCGTTCGAGGGCGTCGTCGGCAACCTCAACCGCCGCCTGCTCCAGACCGAGAGCGCGTGGATGCGCGAGGAATTGTCCAAATACCAGAGCTCGCGCCCGTGCGAGGTGTGCCACGGCGCGCGCCTCAAGCCGGAGGCGCTGGCGGTCAAGATCGCGATGCGCGACATCGCCTATGCCACGCATCTTTCGGTGGTCGACGCGCTCGCCTTCTTCACCGATCTGCCCAGCCATCTCGGCGACCAGCAGCGCGCGATCGCCGAGCGTATCCTGAAGGAGATCGTCGAGCGCCTGGGCTTCCTCAACAACGTCGGCCTCGACTATCTCAACCTCGATCGCACCAGCGGCACGCTGTCGGGCGGCGAGAGCCAGCGCATCCGCCTCGCCAGCCAGATCGGCAGCGGCCTGTCGGGCGTGCTCTACGTGCTCGACGAACCCTCGATCGGCCTGCACCAGCGCGACAACGACATGCTGCTCGCGACGCTGCGCCGCCTGCGCGACCTCGGCAACACCGTGCTGGTGGTCGAGCACGACGAGGACGCCATCCGCACCGCCGATTACGTCATCGACATGGGGCCGGGCGCCGGCGTCCACGGCGGCCAGATCGTCGCGCAGGGCACGCTCAAGCAGATCCTCAAGAGCAAGACGAGCATCACCGCCGACTATCTCAACGGCACCCGCCAGGTCCCCGTGCCGGCCAAGCGCCGCAAGGGCAACGGCAAGCAGCTCACCGTCCACAATGCGCGCGCCAACAACCTCACCGGCGTCACCGCGAGCATCCCGCTCGGCACCTTCACCTGCATCACCGGCGTGTCGGGCTCGGGCAAGTCGAGCTTCACGATCGACACGCTCTATGCCGCCGCGGCGCGCGCGCTCAACGGCGCGCGTATCCTCGCCGGCAAGCACGACAAGGTCAGCGGCCTCCAGCATCTCGACAAGGTGATCGACATCGATCAGTCGCCGATCGGCCGCACCCCGCGCTCGAACCCGGCGACGTACACGGGCAGCTTCACGCAGATTCGCGACTGGTTCGCCGGCCTGCCCGAGAGCCAGGCGCGCGGCTACAAGCCCGGCCGGTTCAGCTTCAACGTCAAGGGCGGCCGCTGCGAGGCGTGCCAGGGCGACGGCGTGCTCAAGATCGAGATGCACTTCCTCCCCGACGTCTACGTCACCTGCGACGTCTGCCACGGCGCGCGCTACAATCGCGAGACGCTGGAGGTGAAGTTCAAGGGCAAGAGCATCGCCGACGTGCTCGACATGACGGTCGAGGATGCCGCCGAATTCTTCAAGGCGGTGCCGCCGATCCGCGACAAGATGGAGATGCTGGTCGAGGTCGGCCTCGGCTACGTCAAGGTCGGCCAGCAGGCGACGACGCTGTCGGGCGGCGAGGCGCAGCGCGTCAAGCTCGCCAAGGAACTCGCCCGCCGCGCGACCGGCAACACTTTGTATATCCTCGACGAGCCGACCACCGGCCTGCATTTCGAGGACGTCCGCAAATTGCTCGAAGTGCTCCATGCCCTGGTCGAGCAGGGCAATACGGTGGTGGTGATCGAGCACAATCTCGACGTCATCAAGACCGCCGACTGGGTGGTCGATCTGGGTCCCGAAGGCGGCGTCAAGGGCGGCGAGATCGTCGCGGTCGGCACGCCCGAAGTGGTCGCGAAGGAACCGCGGAGCTTTACGGGGAAGTATTTGGCGCCGTTGTTGAAGCCGCGTGGCGGGGAGGCGGTGGCGGCGGAGTGATACCGCAGAAATTTATCAGAGCTGATACTGGAAGGGTGCACTGGTGCTAGCCGGCGCACCCTTTCAACGATTAGCTAGTAACTTCCAGATCGACGTCTTTGACGCAGGTTTGAGCCTTTGAATGATTGGTAGAAGTTCGCCAAGGTCCATCACGAACCGTGATGCCTTCCAGTTTCGCAACCTCCATACAGCGCCACCGTTGCTCGTCGCTCTGCGGCGGGTTGTTGTTCTCACCCGCGAACTGATACCCGAGGATCATTTCCTTACCACCCGACATACCGATCGTATGAACACAAATTTCTCGATGATAGCCGTTGTATGAGCAAATGACCTGTCGGCGTGCCAGCATGGCGGCACGAATGATGTTATAAGATTCGCTCTTAATTCACCTCTCCATTTTTCTAGTTTGAGGTGAATAACTTACACTCAAGCAGTAAGTGCGACAGATAGTCATACGTCTCAGAATGTCCTATTTTGGAACACGAAGACGCCTCTTCCTGTAATCCGCACCTCACATGAAAGCGCAGCGCGTCAACCCGGAATAATCGTTAAAGGCTTTTTCTGTTTCTCTCATGAAGACGCAGCTCGCCCCGGCCATCATGACTAACACGGCTCGACAACTTTGGTGCTTCGAGGCAGGCTTCTCTTTAACCCGCCTTAATAGGCAACGAATCGTCAGCCGAACCGAAAGCCCCGCCGCCTTGCGCAGCGCCGTATTCATTCGCCCCTGCCAGTCCTGCCCATCCACACAGAACCACTCGATCACATCAGGGTCGAGCCGCAGGCTTTATCCTCCCTTTTGTGGGCCACCACGATGCGCTACATTTCCCTGATGACGGCCCTCACCCCCATCGAGTCGGAATTCGCATCGACCGAAGAGGCTGCCGCCTACGACGCTTGGTTCCGCGCCAAGGTCGAAAAGGCGATGGCGTCCACCGCCCCCCGCATCCCGCACGATCAGGTGATGGCCGAGGCGCGCAGGATCATCGATCGGCACCGCGCGAAATGACGCTCGCCGTCGTCTGGACCGACGACGCGACTACCGACTTCCTCGAGATTCTCGATTACATCGCCGAACGCAACATCGCCGCTGCCGACCGGCTCGAGGCACTGATCCAGCACGCCGCCGACCGGCTGCCCGATCACCCCCACATCCACCGTCCCGGCCGCATCGCCGGCACGCGCGAGGCGATCGTCCACCCCAATTACATCCTAGTCTACCGCGTCGACGCGAACGCGATCGACATCCTCGCGGTGCTCCACGCCCGGCAGCACTATCCTTAAAGCCCCGCCGCCTTCCGCAGCGCTGCGTTCATCCGCCCCTGCCACCCCGGCCCATCGGCACGGAAGCGGTCGATCACATCCGGGTCGAGCCGCAACGTCACCTGCCGCTTGGCATGGTCGCGCAGCGGCGGACGGCCGCGCACGACGCCGTTCGGACCTAGATACCCCGTCGCCGGGCGAACGACCTCGCCACCCACGCGCAGTTCGGCGATCTCGAACATTTCCTCCGTCCACTCCGGCGCATCGTCGGCCGGATCAAGCGAGCTTGCGACGGAATTTGACTTGTTCTCGCTCATTGGCCTTTCTCATCGATATGACTCGACGGCCGCCTTCGGCCTCGGTCCAGATCACCACGACCATCCGCCCATCCAGCAGCCCGATCGTCGACCACCCCGGCTCCAGATAGGTGAACCGCCGATCCTCGAACTCGAACACCGGCCCGCGGAACACGCGAGCGGCATCGGCGAAATCGAGTCCTCGCTCGGCCAAAGTCGCCGCGCGCTTCTCGGGATCGAAGCTGATCTCCATATCCGCTCCTTAATGTAGTTACATAAACAGCCACGTCAACAGGCCGTGGACGCAAGGCACCGATTCGCCCCCACCCCCGCACAATGCCGCACCGCTGTTGGATCGCCACGGAGACAAACTGTCCTACACCCCCGCATCCGGCATAGGTCTTCCGTCCCTCTATCCGCGGCAAAGGGACGACGATGGCCAAGCAACCCCCACGGTCTAGGAAGGAAGAGAATGATCGCCGCCTCGCGCGCGAAGCGGCGTTGCGTGCGCGAACCGATCGGGTCGTCCTCGCGGGGATCGCCGCGATCGAACGGGGCGAGCATCCCGCCGCGGCGATGGCTGCGGCGGATGCCGAGACGAAGCCGGCGGCACCGGCGGCGGCGACACCCGATCTCACACCGCTGCTCGAACCCCGCAAGGCGCGCGCCGATGGCTGGACGGCGGCGATGCAGCGCGACTTCATTCGGGCGCTCGCCGAAACGGGGTGCGTCAGCCATGCGGCGAAGGCGGTCGGCGTGGCGCGCAACACCGCTTATGCCATGCGCCAACGCGCCACTTACGCGACCTTCGCGCTCGCCTGGGACGTCGCGATCCAGATGGGGCGCAAGCGGCTGCTCGATATCGCGATGGAGCGCGCGATCGAAGGGCAGGAGGTGGCCGTCTGGTATCGCGGCGAACAGGTCGGCACGCGCACGGTGCACAACGACCGGCTGCTCACCTTCCTCATCGCGCACACGCCGGCGCCGGCGCATCCGACGCTGACGCCCGACGAACTCGCCGCCATGTTCCCGCGGATGCTCGACGCGATCGACACGCTGCCGCCGCATCCGCTCGCGGTGCGCCTCGCCGCCGACGCCGCCGACGCTGCGCGGGCCGCGGACGAATATGACGAATAGTGAAACGATCGGGGCGGATCGTTTCCATTAAGGTGTCCAACTTGTCCATGTTGCCCCCCGCCCCCGCCCCTGTCCTGCCGCGGCGATCCATGGCATTCTCCTCGCAACGACATGAGATCGAGAGGATAATGCCATGGCCACCGCGCTCCAGCGTCCCGCCGCGTCCGGCGTTCGCGAATCCGTCAGCCCGGAGGAATGGGCGCTGCGCGTCGACCTCGCCGCCGCCTATCGGCTGGTCGCTCATTATGGCTGGGACGATCTGATCTTCACCCACCTCTCGGCGCGCGTGCCGGGGCCGGAGCATCATTTCCTCATCAACCCGTATAATATGATGTTCGAGGAGATCACCGCCTCGTCGCTGGTCAAGATCGACGTCGACGGCAATACGGTGTCGGACAGCCCGGCGCCGGTCAATCGCGCCGGCTTCGTCATCCATTCGGCGATCCATGCGGGTCGCGAGGATGCGGCGGCGGTGCTCCATCTCCACACGCCGCACGGCCAGGCGGTGTCGGCGATGGCGGAGGGGCTGCTGCCGCACACGCAGACCGCGATGATCGCCGGCCACGACGTCGCCTATCACGACTTCGAAGGCATCGCGACCGAGCTCGACGAGCGCGAGCGGCTGGTCGCCGACCTGGGGCCGCGGCACACGATGATCCTGCGCAACCACGGCACGCTCACCGTCGGCGCCAGCGTCGCCGAGGCGTTCCTGCGCATGTATTTCCTCGAACGCGCCTGCGAGGCGCAGATCCTGATGCTCAGCGCCGGCCGCGCCAATCTCAACAATCCCAACCAGGGTGTCGCCGAGAAGGTGGAGCAGCAATCGACCGGCCCCGGCATGGCGATGCTCGCCCGCGGCCTCGCCTGGCCCGCCTTGCTCCGCAAGCTCGACCGGATCGATCCGTCTTACCGGGAGTGACGATGGTTCGCGCGAAGACGCGAAGAGATCCCGAGCGGCGCAGCCTCTTGCATCGTGATGACGGCGGGACATCGCAGCACCCGCGACATCTTCGCGCCTTCGCGGCTTCGCGTGAATCCTGTTCTCCGCGCCGAGGCGCATCATCGAGGCGAGCCATGCCCCATTACGGCGACTATCAGAATGCGATCTACGGCGCCGGCCTCGCCGGGGTGTTGCCCAAGGTGCCGGTCGATTTCGCCACGCTCGAGGCGCGCGCGCTCGCCGCGCTGCCGCCGTCGGTGCGCGATTATGTCCAGGGCGGCTGCGGCGACGAACACACCCAGCGGACCAACGCCGCGGCATTCCGCCACTGGGGCATGACGCCGCGGATGATGGTCGATGCCGCGACGCGCGACCTGTCGGTGCGGCTGTTCGGCCTCACCCTCCCCAGCCCGGTGTTCATGGCGCCGATCGGCGTCACCGGCCTGTGCACGCCGGACGGCCACGGCGACCGCGCCGCCGCACGCGCCGCGGCGGACACGGGCGTGCCGCTGGTCGCCTCCACCCTGTCCAACGATCCGCTGGAAACGGTGGCGCGCGACTGCGGCGACACGCCCGGCCTCTTCCAGCTCTACACGCCCAAGGACCCCGACCTCGCCGCCAGCCTCGTCTCCCGCGCCGAAGCGGCGGGTTACAAGGCGATCGTCGTGACGCTCGACACCTGGGTCACCGGCTGGCGTCCGCGCGATCTCAACACCGGCAATTTCCCCCAACTCCGCGGCGCGGTGCTCGCCAATTATTTCAGCGACCCGGTCTTCCGCGCGCGGCTCGCCGCGCCACCCGAACAGGACCCCGCCGCCGCGATCCGCCAGTGGATGGGGGTGTTCGGCAAGGTCCTCACCTGGGCGGACATGCCGTGGCTGCGCTCGCTGACCAAATTGCCGCTGATCCTCAAGGGCATCTGCCACCCCGACGACGCACGCCGCGCGATCGATGCCGGCGCCGACGCCATCTATTGCTCGAATCACGGCGGCCGGCAGGCGAATGGCGGCATCGCCGCGATCGACCTGCTGCCCGACGTCGTCGCCGCGGCGGGCGCCACCCCGGTGCTGTTCGATTCGGGCATCCGTTCGGGCACCGACGTGGTCAAGGCATTGGCGCTCGGCGCCACCGCGGTCGGCATCGGCCGCCCCTATAGCTACGGTCTGGCGCTCGACGGCGCGGCGGGCTGCGCGCACGTCCTGCGCTGCATCCTCGCCGAGGCCGATCTGCTGATGGCGGTCAACGGCTGGCCGACGCTCGCCGCGGTCCGCGACGCCGGCGCGCGGCGGCTGGCATGACCTCTCCGTTCGCCCCGAGCCTGTCGATGGGCAGGTGGGCCTCATCCACCTCCGGGAAGCGCGGGACGAACGGGTCAGTCGACCACGATATGCGGCACGAAGCGCGCGGTGTTGCCGGTGATCAGCCCGTCCTCGCGGATGCCCATCCCGGCGGGCTCGCCGTCGACCACCCAGCTGCCGATCACCGGGAAGCAGCCCGGTGCCGGTTCGGGCAGGCGATAGATCGCCTGATAGACATAGCCCTCGTCGCCATAGTCCCCCGCCGCCTCGGCGACGATCCGCCCGCCGCGGCGGATCGAGACGTTGGCGCCCTCGCGCGCCAGCAACGGCTTGGCGACCGCATCGCCATCGGGGATGTCGAAGCCGGCGGCGAGCAGATTGGGATGCCCCGGAAACAGCTCCCACAGCACCGCCAGCACGCCCTTGTTGCTCCAGATCATCTTCCACACCGGCTCGATCCACAGCGTCCCGCCGCGCGCCAGATCCTCGACCAGCACGTCGGCGAACGCCTCGTTCGCCAGCCATTCCCACGGGTAGAGCTTGAACAGCGCCTCGATCGGCGCGGCCTCGTCGTCGACGAAGCAGCGGCGCTCCTCGTCCCAGCCGATCGTCTCGACCAGCATCGCCACCGTCTCGATCCCCGCCGCCGCCGCGGTGTCGCGCAGATAGGCGGTGGTGACGCCGTCCTCGCCCGCCTCGTCGGCGGCATGCGCGAAATGGACGCGCGGCGGCAGACAGGCGGCGAGGTCGCGCCATTTCGCCACCAGCCGTTCGTGCAGGCTGGTGAACTGGTCCGCGGCGGGGAAACACTCTTCCTTCCAATGCCACTGGATCACCGCCGCCTCGAGCAGCGCGGTCGGCGTGTCGCAGTTGAATTCGAACAGCTTGGGCGGCGACGCGCCGTCATAGCCGAGGTCGAAGCGGCCGAAGTTGAGCGCCGGCGGCTCGGCCTCCCAGGCGTCGCGGATCGGCTGGTGGAAGGCGCGCGGGATGCCGAACCGGTCGAGCAGGCGGGCGTCGGCGACGATCGCCTCGCCGACGGCGAGGAACAGGCGGTAGAGTTCGGCGGTCGCCGCCTCGATCTCGGCGATCTCAGCCGCAGAGAAGCGGTAATAGACCGATTCGTCCCAATAGGGCCGGCCGTCGGCGCTATGCCAGATCAGCCCGTCCGCCTCGACCTTCGCCTGCCAGTCGGCGCGCGGGGTCATCGTGGTGCGGATCACGACCGGCCGCTCCCGAAGCTGCGTGCCGAGGTGCCGAAGCCGCCGCGGCTGATCGCCCCGGCGCGCGTCACCTGCGTCGTCGCCGGAGCGAAGCGATACGCCCGGCCCGGCGCCCGCGCATACGATCCGCCGCCGACGCGCTCGCCGTATGGCGGGATCATCGCGTTGCGCGCGAGGAAGTACCAGAGGAACGGGCTGACCCCGCCGGCATGCGACTGGCGCGCGCACTGGCTGTCGGCGACGCGGTTGCCGCTGCGGTCGGTGCATACCGCGGTATCGGATTGCGCGACCCAGCCGTCGGCATCGTCGCGCGACTTGCCGCATCCCGCCGCCAGCAAGGCCGCCGCCAGCGCCGTCGTGAACTTCAGCTCGTGCCTCAACATGTCCTCCGTCCGGCCAATCTTGGCCGTTATTGGAGTATGACGCAGGAAATCGAATAGGGTGAGCGTCTTTTTACGGTGCAAAACGCTCATGACTGCGGATCATCCGCTTGACGGTTGCTTTCCCCGGCGTACGGCTGCCATTGGTCAAAGGAGCAAGCTATGACTGACGAAACTACCGATCTGAACGCCGTGGAACTAGCAACCGAGCTGACGATTGCTTGGCTCGGCAACCCCAACACCCGTACTTCCGCCGATGAGGTTCCGGCCTTTCTCGGAAAGATGCACGACACCGTCTCGGCACTGCTTGGCGCCAGCGGTGCGGCACCGGAAGCGCAGCCCGCCACTGAATATACCGCCGCGGTCTCGTCGCGGAAGTCGCTCGCATCGAAGGATCACATCATCTCGATGATCGACGGCAAGCCGTACAAGACCTTACGTCGTCATCTCGCGACGCACGGCATGACGCCGGCGGAATATCGCGAACGTTATGGCCTGAAGGCCGATTATCCGATGGTCGCCGAGAATTATTCGGAAAGCCGCCGCGCGATGGCCAAGAAGATCGGCCTCGGCCGCAAGCCCGGCGCGCGCAAGGCCGACAATGGCGTCGAGGGTGCCGCACCGGCGCGCCGTGGCCGCAAGCCAGCGGATGCCGTCGAGGCCTGATCCGCACCGCCGTCCGGCGAACGAGTGGCGCGCGACCGATCCGATCGGTCGCGCGCCGTTTCGCCCCGGGACCGGTTACTGCCCGAACGTTCCCTGGCGATAGAGCAAGGTGATCGCGACACGGCGATTGCGCGGGTCGCCGGGATCGCTGGTGATGATCGGCTCGCGGTCGGCGACGCCCTCGATCCGCTCGAACCGCGTCTCCGGGATGCCGCCGAGCGCCAGCCGCCGCCGCGTCGCCTCGGCCCGGCCGGAGGAGAGCATCCAATTGTTCATCGCGCGCGGGTCGCCATAAGGCACGCTGTCGGTATGGCCGCGGATCATGATCGTGTTGGGCGTCCCCGCGATCGTCCCGGCGATCATCCCGATCAGCTCGGACGCCTTGGAATCGAGCGCGGTGGTGCCGAGCGCGAACATCGAATAATCGGCATTGTCGACCAGATCGATGCGCAGCCCGTCCTGCGTCGGCACGAAGCGGATATGGTCGGCCATTTTGGCGAGGCGCGGCGAGGCCTTGATCTGCTTTTCGAGCTGGTTCTTGATCGCCTGGAACGCCTGCTTGTCCAATTGCATCGCGGCCGGGTTGCGCAGCGACCCCTTGTCGCCGGTGCCGCTCTTCTGCCCGCCCGACGTGCTCATCGGGATGCCGATCGACGCGATCGGCGCCGACGCCGCGCGCGGCCCGAGCTTGTTGTTGCTGAGGATCGATTCGCCGCCCAGCGGGCCGTTGCCGCCGAGCCCGGTCATCTTCTTGTCGAGCAGCGTCGGCGCGAAATAGTCGGCGATGCCCTTCCGCTGCTTTTCGGTCGTCGCACCGAGCAGCCAGAGCAGCAGGAAGAACGCCATCATCGCGGTCACGAAGTCGGCATAAGCGACCTTCCATGCGCCACCGTGGTGACCGGCGTGGCCACCTTCGATGATCTTCTTGACGATGATGATCTTGGGCGGCTGGTTGTTGCCATGCGGTGCGGCGCGGGCCATCGCTTACTTGCCCCGCAGGCCGTCGAAGACCTCGGCGAAGCCGGGCTGGTTCTTGTGCGCGATGCCCGACCGCGCCGCCTCGATCACCAGCGGCTGCGGATGGCCGTGGAGCGAGGCGATGATGATCTGCTTGACCACCATGTAGATCGCGGCATCCGCGTCGAGCACCTGCTTGAGCCGGCCGGCGAGCGGCGAGACGATGCCATAAGCGAGCAGCACGCCCATGAACGTGCCGACCAGCGCCGATCCGATCATCCCGCCGAGCACCGTCGGCGGCTTGTCGATCGAGCCCATCGTCTTCACGATGCCGAGCACCGCGGCGACGATGCCGAGCGCGGGCAGCGAATCGGCGAGGCTGTTGAGCGTCGTATGCGGCCCTTCGACCTCGTGGTGATGCGTCTTGATCGAATGATCCATCACCTCCTCGACCGCATGGACGTCGAGCGTGCCCGACGAGACGACGACGAGGCGCAGCGTATCGGCGATCAGATTGACCAGCGTATGGTCGGCGAGCAGCCGCGGATATTCGCTGAACACCGCCGACGACTTGGGGTCCTCGACATGCGGTTCGAGCGCGATCGGACCGTCCATGCGCAGCATCTTCATCAGCTTGCTGACGAGGAAGATGACGTCGAGATAATCCTGCTTCTTGTACTTCGGCCCCTTGAACACCTTGGCGAGGCCGCTGCCCACCGCCTTCAGCTCGGTGCCGGAATTGCCGATGATCAGCGCGCCGGCCGCGGCGCCGCCGATGATCAGCATCTCGTGCGGGATCGCCTCCATGACCGGCCCCAGCGCGCCGCCGGTGATGGCGAAGCCGCCGAACACCATGCCGAGAAGAACGACGAGACCGATGGCAGGAAACACTGTGGGAAACCCCCGTTGCGCCGGCCAGCCGGCAATCCGATACGACCGGATTAACCGCACTTCCTAGATAAGTGGTTACCGGCCGGGTGAGTTTGTTTGGTGGCCCGGACGCTTTCCCGAACCCTCGTCATCCCGGCGAACACCGGGCGCGCTGTTTCAAAGCCGCATAGCGGCGCAAGGACGCCGCGGATCGCGGCGCCCACCGGGAATGAAGCCCGCGCTTGCCGTCTACTTGATGTAGTCGAAGAGCGAGAGGCTCGACAGCTTGCTGAAGCTCGCCTGCGAGGCGGACAGCGCGGTCATCATCTGCTGGAGCTGGACGACCGCGTCCGTAATGTCGACCTGTTCGAGCTTGCCGCGCAATTCGCTGCGATCGGTGTTCGCGGTGACCAGCAATTGCTGTTGCAGATCGACGCGCGCGCCGCGCGCACCGACCGAAGCCGAGACGTCGGCGACCTGGTTGACCGCCTGCCCGATCTGGTCGAGCGAGCTGTTCACCGTCGTCGAGACGTCGCCGCCGGCATTGAGCGCGGTGGCGAGCTTGCTCAGCATCGCCAGCGTATTGTCGTTGCCGCCGGCGAGCGAGAAGATGCGCTTGGCGCTTTCGGTCGCCTGCACGGTCTGGCCGTCGGCGATCGGCACTTCCGATACCTGCACGTCGGGCGGGAAGGTGAACGTGCCGTCCTTGTTGTCGACCACCGCCAGACCGCCCGACGCCGAGCCGAACAGCGGCTGGCCGCGGACGTTCTTGGTATTGGCGAGGCCGACCAGCGACCCGACGATCGAGTTCAGCTCGGTGGCGATGATCTTGCGCGTCGCATCGGTCTGCGTGCCGTTCGCCGCCTGCGTCGCCAATTCGGTCGCGCGGGTGAGCTGGGTGCTGATCTGGGTAAGCACGCCATCGGCCTGATCGAGGAGCGAGCCGGCGAGCGTGATGTTGGTGCTGAACACCGCGGCATCGGCATCCTTGCGGTCGAATTCCGCGAGCTGCTGCGCCGCGGCGGGATCGTCCGACGGCTTGATGATCTTCTTGCCGGTCGAGATCTGCGTCTGCAACTCCGACGCACGCTCGTTCATCTTCGAGAAGCGGCTCGAAGCGTTGGCGTAGAAGAGGCTGGTGGAGATCTGCATGGCGCGCCCTAGCGGATATCGAGGATGGTTTGCATCGTCTCGCGCGCGACCTGGATCACGCGGCCGGACGCGGCATAGGCCTGCTGGAAGCGCATCAGATCGACTGCCTCGGCATCGAGGTTGACGCCGGTCGCCGCCGACAGCGTGGTCGCCGCGCCGTCGCGGATCGCCGCTTGTGCGTCGGCGATCGTGTTCTTCTGCTTGTAGGCGGTGGCGTTGCCCGTGACGAGCGCGGTGAGCGAGGTTTCGAACCCCTTGCTGACCCGCGTCGCCTCCAGCGCGGTGAGGTTGGACGAATCGCGCACCCCGCCGCCCTGCGCCGCGGCGATCTTGCCGGCGGCGATCTGGCTGCCAGCGGTGAATTGCGCCGAGATGCTGACGTCGGTCGGCTTGTCGCCGATGGCGAACATCGCGACGCCCTGCGCGCCGGTCTGGTCGAGCCCCGCCGTCTGATTGTCGTTGACCGCGCCGACGAAGCTCTTGGCGACCGCGTCGAGCTCCTGACGGATCGCCCCGACGCGCTCGGCACCGTCGACGATCCCGGCGATCGACCCGCCGGTGGCGCCGATCTGGTTCTTGACCGCACCGACGGTGACCGAGAAGGATATCTTGCCGTTGCTGTCACGATCGTAGGAGACCATGCCGCTGTTGACGCCCTGGACGAAGGCGGGGCCGGTCGATCCGGCGAAACTCACCGTCGCGCGGCCGATCGCGTCGGTCCGGCTGGTGATGTCGGCGATGCCGCTCATCTGCGACAGGACATTGTCGCGCTGGTCCATCAGCTGCGCGGCGGCGGTGCTGCCGAGCTGTGCGCGGCTGAGGCTCTCGTTGATCTTGGTCAGCGAATCGCCCAGCGAACTGAGCGTCTGCGCGGCCTGGTTGCCGGCGCTGTCGATATCGGCATCGACCTGGTCGAACGCCTTGCCGGTCGCGGTGAAGGCGATGCCGGCGGAGGCGGCGGCACTCATCATGCCGGTGCGCAGCGCGGTCGAATTGGGTTCGGCGGCAAGGCTTTGCGCCGAGGCGAAGAAGGAGGTGACGCGCGAGGTCAGCGCATTGCCGGTCAGCGCGCCCTGGATACGGTCGAGCCAGTCCGCGCCGCCGGTGGTGCGGGCGAGATCGCTGGTCGAAGCGCGCAACGCCGCGCTGGCATAAACGTTGGACGACCGGTTTATGCCGGTCATGACGACGCCGTTGCCGGCGCCATAAGGGTTGGTCGAGCCGCTGCCGCCCGCGACCTCGGCGATGCTCACCGTACGGCGGGTATAGCCGGGCGAGTTCACGTTGGCGATATTATCGCCGACCGTGGCCAATGCGCTCTGATATGCGCGGACGCCCGAAGCGCCGATCGACAGCAAGTCGCTCATTTCGGCGGATCTGCAACAGAAGCATTAAGATCGGATTGCGATTTGGCGAGAAAGGCGGTCATCGCCTTGCCGATGCCGAGCGGCGTCGTCTCCGCCATCGACTGCGAGATGCGCGCATCCTGCATCTCGCTGAACGTATCGATCGCCTTCGAATCGAACAGCGGATCGGCGAGCTTCGCCTGGCGCATGCTCTTGAGCATCATGCCGGTGAACACCGCCTCGAACTTCTCGCCCGCCTTCTTCAGGTTGTCGGCGGACTTGAGCCGCGACGTGTCGGTCGAGATGCCGCCGGTGGCGCCGGTGACCGGCGGCGTGCCGCCGATCGCGGCGGATGGAGGCGTGCCGATCGTCGTCATAGCACGATCAGCTCCGCCTTGAGGCTGCCGGCCTCCTTCAGCGCTTCGAGGATCGCGACGAGATCCGCGGGCGACGCACCGATGGCGTTCACCGCCTTGACGATGTCGGCCAGCTTCGGGCCGGGATTGATCAGAAACATGGGCTTCTTCTCCTCCTCGATCGACACGTTGGACTTCTTCTCCAACGCGGTCTGACCCTGGCTGAACGGCGCCGGCTGGCTGATCCGCTGGTTCTCGTCGATGCGCACGGTCAGCTTGCCGTGCGTCACCGCGGCAGGACCCACCCTGACCGCAGAATTGATAACGACCGTTCCGGTGCGCGCATTTACAATTACTTTTGCAGACGGCTCGGCGGAGGTCGCATCGAGGTTCTCGATCGTCGACATCAGCGTCGCGCGCACGTCGGCACCCTGCGGCGCGCGCACCGCGACCGAGACGCCGTCGATCGCCTGCGCGGTGCCGAAGCCGAACTTGGCGTTGATCGCCTGCGCGACGTTCTGCGCGGTGGTGAAATCGGACCGCGCAAGGTTGAAGGTCAGCATCGGCGAGGAATCGAACCCGGTGGCGACCGCGCGCTCGACCGTGGCGCCCTCGGGGATGCGGCCGGTCGAGGGGACGTTGACGACGATCTTCGAACCATCGGCGCCTTCCGCGCCGAGGCCACCGACCGCGAGATTGCCCTGCGCCATCGCATAGATCTGATTGTCGGCGCCGAGCAATGGGGTCAGCACCAGGCTGCCGCCGCGCAGCGACTTGGCCTTGCCCATCGAGGCGACGGTGATGTCGAGCCGCTGGCCGGGCTTGGCGAAGGGCGGCAGCTCGGCGGTGATCAGCACCACCGCGGCGTTCTTCATCCCCGGATTGGCGCCCGGCGGCAATTGCAGGCCGAAACGCGACGCGACGGCTTTCAGCGACTGGACGGTATATTCGAGATTGTCGTCGCCGGTCCCCGGCAAGCCGACCACCACGCCGTAACCGGTGAGCTGGTTCGAGCGGATGCCCTGGAAACCGCCGAGATCCTTGATCCGGTCGGCGGAAGCGGGCGCAGCGAACGCAAGGGTGGCGATCAGCGCGGCGAGGATAAGACGGATCATGGCGGACAATCTGCGCATCATAGGGTTAACCGGCCGTCAAAACGGGCTGACGACGGAGAAGAAGCGGCTGAGCCAGCCCTGCCGGCCGGCACGGGCGACGTCGCCCTTGCCGGTATAGGCGATCTGCGCATCGGCGACGCGGGTCGACAGGATGCGATTGTCCGCGCCGATATCGGCGGTGCGGACGATGCCCTTGATCTGGAGGAATTCGTCGCCGCGGTTGAGCGTGACGCGCTTCTGCCCCTGCACCAGCATCGTGCCGTTGGGATAGACTTCGGCGACGGTCACCGAGACCTCGCCCGACAGCGAATTGGCCTGGTCGGCCTGACCCGACCCGTCGAAGCCGCGGCTGCCGCTCGCGGCAACGTCGGTCGAGTTGAACAGCTTGAGCGGCCCGGTGGTCGGCGGGCTGATGCTGCCCGACCCCTTCGAATCGAGCTTGGAGCCCGACGATTTGGACGCGGCGGTGCGCTCGACGAGGATGATCGTCAGCGGATCGCCGACCCGGCGCGCGCGCCAGCCTTCGTACAGCGCGGCATAACCGTCGCTGGCCTGGAAGATCGAACCGTTGGCGGGCGCCGGCGCCGGCGCGACGGGCGCACGAACGACGGTGAAATCCTCCGCCGGCTTCTTCTTGCCGAGGATGCTGGCATCCGCCGTGGCGGGCGTGAGCGCGAAGAGCGCGGACAGCCCCGCGGCGACGAAGGCGGCCTGACGGACCTTATGCGATACGGAGGGGATCACAGGTTTTGGTTCACGTATTTGAGCATTTCATCCGACGAGGAGATCATCTTCGAATTGACCTCATAAGCGCGCTGCGTTTCGATCATATCGACGAGTTCCTCGACGACGTTGACGTTCGACGCTTCGAGGCTGCCCTGACGGATGTTGCCGCGCCCGTCCTGCCCGGCGATGCCGAGGTTGGCGGCGCCCGACGAGGCGGTCTCCTTGAGGTAATTGTCGCCGGTCGACTGCAGGCCGGTGGCGTTGGGGAAGCTCGCGACCTGGATCTGGCCGATGTTGGTGCCCTCGTTCTGGCCCGGCACCTGCGCGGTGACGGTGCCGTCGGTGCCGATCGAGACCGAGGTGGCGTTGGCCGGCACGGTGATGCCGGGCATCACCTGATAGCCTTCCGAGGTGACCAGCAGGCCTTCCGGGCTGCGGTTGAAATTGCCCGCGCGGGTGTAGCCGAGGTTGCCGCCGGGCAGCTGCACCTGGAAATAGCCGTCGCCGTCGAGCGCCATGTCGAAGCTGTTGCCGGTCTGCGTCAGCGAGCCCTGCGTATCGATCCGCGCCGTGCCCTGCACGCGCACGCCGGTGCCGAGGTTGAGGCCGGTCGCGTATTTTGTCTCGGCGGTCGACGCCGCGCCGGGCGCGGTGATCGTCTGATAGGCGAGCGTCTCGAACGCGGCGCGATCCTTCTTGAACCCCGTCGTGTTGACGTTGGCGAGGTTGTTCGAGATGACCCGCATGCGCGTATCCTGGGCGTCGAGCCCGGTGCGCGCGATGTGCATGGCGGAGGAGGACATCGTGTCTGTTCCTTAACTCGGGAGGCGCATCACGGAGGTGCTGCTCTCGTCCATATCCTTGGCCGACTTCATGAGGTTGGCCTGAACCTCGTAACTGCGCTGGTTCTCGATCATGTCGACCAGCGCCTGCGTCATGTTGACGTTGGAGCCTTCGAGCGCGCCGCCCTGCACCTTGGCGTCGAGATTGGCGGGCAGATTGCCGCCGCCCTTGACGCGGAGCAGATTGTCGAGCCCCTTCAGCGTCGTCGTCCCCTTGGTGTCGACCAGCTTGAGCCGGTCGAGCACCTGCGGGTTCTTCGCGTCGCCGCCCTGCGGCACGATGCTGATCGTGCCGTCGCTGGCGATCGACAGGCTGTCGTGCGGCGGCACGGTGATCGGCCCCGCCTGCCCCTGGACGATGAAGCCGTCGCCGGTCTGGAGCACGCCCGAGGGCGCGATCTCGAGATCGCCGCGGCGGGTATAGGCCTCGCTGCCGTCGCCCGCCTGCACCGCCAGCCAGTCGGTATTGCCGCTGATCGCGACGTCGAGCGCGCGCCCCGTAGCCTGGATCGCACCGGGGGCGCGATCGGCGTCGGTGACCTCTTCGCTGGTCGGCATGCGCGCTTCGAGTTGCGCGCCGCCGCCCTTCAGCTCGATCCGGTCGAAGACGACGCGGTCGGCGCGGAAGCCGGTGGTGGACGCATTCGCCATATTGTTGGCGATCGCCGCCTGCGCCTGCATATGCGCACGCAGCCCCGTCGCCGCCGTATAGACCAATTTGTCCATCTAAAGCCTCCGCGCCGCGTCGCTTAGTTGCGGATCTGGATGATGGTCTGCGAGACCTGGTTCGCGGTATCGAGCGCCTTCGAGTTCGCCTGGAAGTTGCGCTGTGCCGCGATCAGGTTGACCAGCTCCTCGGTGATGTCGACGTTCGAGCCTTCGATCGTGCCGCTCATCAGCGAGCCGAAGCCGTCGGCGCTCGCCGAGCCCAGCGTCGCCGCGCCCGACACGCCGGTCGCCGCCCAATAGCTGCTGCCGATCTGGCGCAGGCCGGTCGGCGTCGAGAATTTGGCGAGCGCGACCTTGCCGAGCGGCTTGATGTCGCCGTTCGAGAAGCTCGCCTGGATCAGGCCGGCGTCGGTCACCGTCACGCCGGCGAGCTGGCCGACCGCGATGCCGTCCTGCGTCTTGGCGTTGACCGCGAAGGCCGAGGAGAGCTGCGTCGAGTTGGTCAGGTCGAGCGACACGGTCTGCGCCGCGGCGCCCGAGGTCGGCGTGAAGGTGTTGAAGTTGAGCGGCATCGTCGTGCCGGTGGTGAGCGCGCCCTTGTCGTCGAAGGTCAGCGTGACCTTGTCGGTCTTGGCCGCACCGGTGCCGGTGGTCATCGCCTGGTCGCCGATGAAGGTATAGACGTCCCAGCTGCCGGTGGTCGCCGGCGGACCGGCGGTGCCGGCAGCGGTGCGGACGTAATAGCTGGTCATCGTCATCGGGTTGCCGTTGGCGTCATAGATGCGCGACGCGACCGAATTGTTGTAGCTCGTCGTGTCGGTACGATCGAACTTGTAGCCGGCGCCGCCGCCCTTGACGGTCGAGGTCGACGACATCTGCACTGCGGTGGCGACCTTGCTGGTCCCCTTGGGGGTGCCGCTGGTCTGCTGGATCTGCAGCGTGGTCAGGCCCTTCTCGCCGGTGGCGGTGACGTTGCCGTCACTGTCGACCGGATAGACCATCAGGTAGCTGCCCTGCGCATCGACGACGTTGTTGTTCGAATCGACCGAGAAGGCGCCGTTGCGCGTGTAGGTGGTCGAATCGCTGGTGCCGGTCGAGCGCATCGTGAAGAAGCCTTCGCCGACCATCGCCAGGTCGAGCGCGTTCGACGTGGTGGTGAGGTTGCCCTCCTTGAACTGCTGCGTGTTGCCCTTCACGACGACGCCCGAGCCGACCATCTTGCGCGGGTCGGTCGAGGTGCTCGACGCGATGATGTCGGCGAACTGGGTGCGGCTCTTCTTGAAGCCGGTGGTCGAGACGTTGGCGAGATTGTGGCTGATCGTCGCCATGTCGGTCTGCGACGCCTGGAGGCCGGAAAGCGAGGTATAGAAGGACATCGGGTTACTCCTTGGAAGCGTTGGGTCGGCGGATAAGGGTCAGGTGGCGGAACGGACGTCCGAGGGATCGACGTCGCCGACCCCCAGGACCTTGAGCTTGGGCGCGCCGCTGGACGGCAGCGAGACGGACTCGACCGGCGCCCAGACGAGCGTGCGGCTGGTGACCGTCTTGTCGCCGGCGGTGGCGAAGGCGGTGATCGTGAACGGGCCGGAACCGACGCTGTTGCCGGCGCCGTCCTTGCCGTCCCAGTCGAAGGTCGCGGTGCCCTTCTTCTGCGCGCCCAGCTGCAGATTGCGCAGCGTGCCGCCGTTGGCGTCGGAGATCGAGACGTTGACCTGCGTCGCGTCGTCGTCGAGCTCGACCGCACCGTCGAGGCTGCCGCTGGCGCGGGGATAAGCGGTCGATCCGGCGGTGAGCACCGTCTTGCCGACATAGCTCATCGCGTCCGACGCCGTGGTCGAGCCGAGCTTGGTGGCGACGCCGCTGAGCGTCTTGTTCATCTCGCTGATGCCGGCGACGGACGAGAATTGCGCCATCTGGGCGACCATCTGGGTGTTGTCCATCGGGCTGAGCGGGTCCTGGTTCTTGAGCTGCGTGGTGAGCAGCTTCAGGAAATCGTTCTGGTCCAGCGTCGTCTTGGTCGTGCCCGGGGTCGCCGAGGCGCCGGTCGCGGTCGTCGTCGCGGTATTGGCCGTCGAACGTTTGATGCCGAGCTTGTCGAGCGTCGCGTCGAACGTCGACTGGGTGGTCGAGGCGGTGGTCACCATGATTAGCGTCCCAGCTTGAGGGTATCGATGGTGAGCTGCTTGGCAGTGTTCATCACCTCGACGTTGTTCTGGTAGGAGCGCGCGGTCTCCATCATGTCGACGAGTTCACGGCTTTCGTCGACGGCGGCCTGGTAGATATTGCCGTCCTTGTCCGCGAGCGGGTTGTTCGGGTCGTAGACCTTGGTCGGCGATTCCCCGGCGGTGACGATCTTCTCGACGTCGACGGTGGCGAGGCCGCTGGCGGCGTCGAAGCTGGTGCGGAACACCGGCTTCATCGTCTTGTACGCGGTCTCCGCCGAACCGGTGGTGCCGCCGACGTTGGCGAGGTTGGACGCGGTCGTGTTCATGCGGATGAGCTGCGCGCTCATCGCACGGCCGGCGACCTGGAAGACGTTCATCGGATCGGCCACGGGCTTACTCCCCCTTCAACGCGCGGGTGATCTGGCCGATGCGCCCGTTCAGGAACGACAGCGTCGTCTGATACTGGACGGCGTTCTCGGCGAAGGCGGTCTGTTCCTCGTTGAGCTCGACGGTGTTGCCGTCCATCGAGGTCTGCAGAGGCACGCGGTACTTCGTCGCGGCGTCGAGGCTGCCGTTGCCGTCCTGCTCCATCGACGCGAGCGCCGACTTGAAGTCGATGTCCTTGGCCTTGAAGCCGGGGGTCGAGGCGTTGGCGATGTTCGACGCCAGGACGCCCATGCGCTGGCCGCGCACTTCGAGGGCGGCACCGTGCACTCCGAACAAACTCTCTGCGGCCATCGGCCCAAATCTCCGGCGCACCATTGCGCTGCCAGGACTTAAGCAACCGCCGTGCCAGTTTTCGATTCCGGGCGGGTGGCGGCGATTTTTTCGCGTCCGGCAGGGCGCCGACGAGGGAACGGCAAGGCAGCCGGCAAGCGCTTGCCGGGGATTGCCGGGGAGCGGCAAAGGCTGCCGGATGAAGGCGCGGATGGTGTCGCGCGGGTTTACCATTCTCCTCGTCATCCCGGCGAAAGCCGGGATCCATGGACACGGATCGCTGACGTCGCGAGCGCCATCGGCCGACCATAGCCATGGGTCCCGGCTTACGCCGGGATGACGGGAGGGTTATCGCCTATGGGCGCTTGTGTTCCAGACCGACGCCGTCACCCCGGCCTTGAGCCGGGGTCCCGCTTCTTCGAAGGACGGCAAGAAGCGGGATGCCGGCTCAAGGCCGGCATGACGGGGGAAGAATACGGCCGGACCGAAAACGGCCGCGACCCGCCCACCGCAAACTGGCCCGCCCCTTGCATCGGCACGCGCATGTTGATCGCCCAGCTCTTCGATCCCGTCGCGCTCGCCATCGTCGGCGGCGGGACGGTGCTTGCCGCCGTGTTGCGCGCGCCGTTGCGCGACGCGCTCGGCGCGGTTTCGGCGTTGCGCGTGCTCGCGCGGCGGCCGTTCCGTGCCGACGCGCTGCTCGACCAGATCGCCGCGCAGGCGCGGATCGCCAAGCGCCACGGCGTCGTCGCGCTCGACCGTTCGGTGATCGCCGACCCCGATGTCGCCGCCGCGATCGCCGCGATCGTCGATGGCGGCAACCCGCGCGAGGTCGAGGCGCTGCTGCGCTATCACCGCCAGGCGCGGGTCGCGCGGCACGTCGCGATCGCCGAGGTCTGGTCGTCCGCCGCCGAGGCGGCGCCGGCGATGGGCATGGTCGGCACGCTGATCGGCCTCGCCAGCATGTTCGCCAGCATGACCGACCCGAAGGCGATCGGCGGGGCGATGGCGATCGCGCTGCTCGCGACGCTCTACGGCGCGCTGCTCGCCAATCTGGTGCTCACCCCGATCTGCCACCGCCTGCGCGCCGCCGGCCGCATCGAGGCGTTCGAGCGCGCGCGGATCGAGGCGCCGCTGCTCGCGCTCGCGCTGCGCGAGACCCCGCGCCATCCGTTGCAGAGCGTCGCATGACCGGCGACTCCTTCTACCCGCCCTCGCCGCCGACCAAGCCCTTGTGGCTGGTGACGCTCGCCGACCTGGCACTGTTGCTGGTCGGCTTCTTCGTGCTGATCCAGGCGAGCGAGAAGCCGCGCGCGATCACCGATGCGCTGCGCCAGAGCTTCGGCGGTGCCCCGGCCCCGGCCGCGCTGCCGGTGATGGCCGCCGGCCTGCTCGATTTCGCACCGGGCAGCGCGGCGCTGCCCGACAGCCCCGCCGCGGTGATCGCCTGGGCGCGCGAGGCGGTGCGCGATCCGCGTGTCGCGCTGACCGTGACCGGATCGACCGACGGCAGCGCCGCCGACGTCGATCCCGCCACCGGCAGCGCCGCCCTGCTCGCCGCCGATCGTGCCCGCAGCCTCGCCGCGGCACTCGCCCCGGTCGGCCCGCGCATCACCGTCACGACCAGCAACCGTTCCGGCCGCCGTGCCGCGATCGTCACGCTCGCCTTCGTCGGCGAACAATCCAACACGATGGACCAGCAGCCATGATCTTCCTTCCCCTGCTCCTCGCCGCCGGCGCCCCGATGGGTGGCGCGATCGCCTTTCAGGACATCGGCGGGCTCGACCGCGCCGTCTCCGCCTTCACCAGCCGCCCGATCGGCGCGGAGGGCGGCGCGCGCACCGCGATCGACAGCCGGCTGCGGCTCGCCCCCTGCTCCACCGTCGCGCTGGCGTGGCGGACCGAGGCGCATGATGCCGTTGTCGTCTCCTGTTCGGGGCCGGACTGGCGCATCTTCGTGCCGGTGATCCGCCCCGCCGCCGCGGCGCCGGCCACCGCCGCCCGCCCGATGACCGTCGCCGCCAAGGCCGAGCCGGTGATTCGCCGCGGCGATCCGGTGGTGATCGAGGCGGGGTCGAACGGCTTTTCGATCAGCCGCGAGGGCGTCGCGATGGGCGACGCCGCGCCGGGCGGCCGCTTCATGGTA
The DNA here is from genome assembly GCF_053345135.1 of Sphingomonas sp. M6A6_1c. Taxonomy (NCBI): domain Bacteria; kingdom Pseudomonadati; phylum Pseudomonadota; class Alphaproteobacteria; order Sphingomonadales; family Sphingomonadaceae; genus Sphingomonas; species Sphingomonas sp. M6A6_1c. Next base: position 116,301 of record NZ_JBKEZO010000007.1, read on the forward strand.
AAGGTCGACGACGCCAAGGGGCCGGTCCAGGCGATCGCGCTGGAGAGCGGCCGTGCCACCCTGCCCGGCTGGGGCGAATGACCCGGCCTGCGTGACCGCCGAATCTTTTTCGTTAAAGCCAGGCGGCAACCGGCCGTTTATCCTCATGTCAGGCGACACAGATAGGTGCGGACATGGTGGACTCGATCGGCTCAACGCCGCTGAACGGAAGTGGAAGCGTCTCGCGCGTCGCCGCCCCAGCGGCCACGCCGGTGGTGCAGCCGGCGCTGCAGCAGGCGGCGCAACAGGCGCCCGCGGCGAACAACGCTACGCAATTAACCAACCTTGCCAAGACATTGGCCGCAGAACCGCCGGTCGACAGCGACCGCGTCGATGCGATCAAGAAGGCGATCCAGAACGGGTCGTTCCCGATCCTGCCGGCGACGATCGCCGACCGGCTCCTTGCACTCCGGCTCAATTGGGATGGCCATGACGCGGCGTGATGCCCTCATCCAGGTGATCGACTCGCTGCATGCCGAGATCGAGGCGCTCAAGACCAACAACGTCACCGCGCTCGAGCGCGCGACGCAGCAGAAGCTCGCCGGCATCGAACAGGTGGCGGCGCTCGGCACCGGCCCCGCGGGCGACGACGTCCGCGCGCTCGCCGACGAGGCGAACCGGCTGAACGAGACCTGCCGGATCTACGTCAACCTGATGGCGGCAAATGTTCGCCGCCGCCTGCAACTTCTGACCGGCGATGCCGGCCACGGCTTCCGCCCGACGATGGTGTCGGCCTACGCGTGACCCGGTCCCCCCTGCACGGGGGCGTCCGGGCAGAACTGGCACGGTCCTTGCTGATCACCCCTGTGACTATTGGGGTGTGCTTTCTTCGTAATGACCGTCAATCCGATTACCTCCAGCCGGGTGCAATCCGCGATCGCGCTTGCGAGCAGCAAGACGGGCGTGGATTTCGACTATCTGCTCGGCCAGGCCAAGATCGAGAGCGGCCTCAACGCCAATGCGCGCGCCGGCACCTCGTCGGCGTCGGGCCTGTACCAGTTCGTCGAGCAGAGCTGGCTCGCGGTGGTCAAGAAGCACGGCGCCGAGCACGGCATGGCCTGGGCCGCCGACAGCATCGGCCAGTCGCACGGCCATTTCACCGTCGGCGATCCCGCCACCCGCTCGGCGATCCTCGCGCTGCGCAACGATCCCACCGCCGCCTCGCTGATGGCCGCCGAGCACGCTTCCGACAACAAGGACGTGCTGGAGGGGACGCTGGGTCGCTCCACCAACGGCACCGACCTCTATATGGCGCATTTCCTCGGCCTCGGCGGCGCCAAGAAATTCCTGTCGGCGATGCAGAGCAACCCCGGCGCGTCCGCGGCGTCGCTGTTCCCGCAGGCCGCCGGCGCCAATCGCTCGATCTTCTACGCCGGCAACGGCCAGCCGCGGTCGCTCGAGGCGATCTACCAAAGGTTCGCCGACAAGCTCGGCGCGGCGAGCGACAGCACCACCGAGACGCGCAAGGCCAATCTCGCCTTCGCCGCGCAATCGCTCGACATGGACGGCTCGACCGTCGTCACCGGCGGCAACGAAAGCGCCGAGGACGCACTCGCCTGGGCGTCGCAGGCGATGGGGCGGATGGGGGGACGGCTCAACACCAATCCGGCCTCGGCGAACGCGCTGCTGCGCCCGTCGCCGCAGAACGCAAGGCTCGCCTATATGATGCTCGCCAGCATGGGAGGGCGCTGAGGTGAACAAGCTGCTCGCTTCCGGCCGCGGCGCGGCGCTGCCGCTCGCCATCCTGCTGCTCGTCGTCGTGATGGTCGTGCCGATCCCGGCCTTCCTGCTCGACATCTTCTTCGTCGCCAATATCGCGATCAGCCTCGCGGTGCTGATGGTGTCGCTCAACGCGCAGAAGCCGCTCGACTTCTCGTCCTTCCCGACGGTGCTGCTGTTCGCGACGCTGTTCCGCCTCGGCCTCAACGTCGCCTCGACCCGCATCGTGCTGGTCCACGGCCACGAGGGCGAGAGCGCGGCGGGCCACGTCATCGAGGCGTTCGGCACCTTCCTGATCGGCGGCGACTATGTCGTCGGCATCTTCGTCTTCGCGATCCTGATGATCATCAACCTGATCGTCGTCACCAAGGGCGCGGGCCGCGTGTCGGAAGTCTCGGCGCGCTTCACGCTCGACGCGCTGCCCGGCAAGCAGATGGCGATCGACGCCGATCTCAACGCCGGCCTGATCACCCCCGAAGACGCCAAGAAGCGCCGCGTCGAAGTGGCGACCGAGGCCGATTTCTACGGTTCGATGGACGGTTCGTCGAAGTTCGTGAAGGGCGATGCGGTCGCCGCGATGCTGATCCTCGCCGCCAACGTCGTCGGCGGGCTGATCCTCGGCCCGGTCAGCCACGGCATGACGATCGCCGCGGCGGCGAAAAGCTATATCCTGCTCGCGATCGGTGACGCGCTCGTCGCGCAGCTGCCGTCGCTGATGCTGTCGATCGCCGCCGCCGCGATCGTCACCCGCGTGTCGTCGGACAAGGACCTCGCCGGCCAGATCGGCGGCCAGTTCGGGTCCCCGCGCACCTGGACGCCGGTCGCGGTGATCCTCGGCCTGCTCGGGCTGCTGCCCGGCATGCCGCACGTCGTCATCCTCACCGCGGCGGGGATCGCCGGCTTCGCCGCCTGGAAGCTGCGCCAGATCGAGCGCCGCCCGCTCGTCGAGGCCGCGCCCGCGGTGGCCGAGGAGCCCGCCGATCCGTCCAAGATCGACTGGGACGAGGTCACCGACGGCATGCAGGTCAATTTCGACATCGGCTATGGCCTGGTGCCGCTGGTCGACCCGCGCCGTGGTGCGCCGCTGATGGGCCGGATCACCGGCGTGCGCCGCCAACTGTCGCGCGAACTCGGCTTCGTCGTGCCGCAATGCCGCGTGCGCGACGACATCAACCTCGCGCCCTACACCTATCGCATCCTGATCAACGGCGTCGTGCTCGGCGAGGACCAGGTGTCGCCCGACGAGATGCTCGCGCTCGACACCGGCCAGGCCTATGGCGCGCTCACCGGCAAGAAGGCGAAGGACCCGACCTTCGGCCTCGACGCCACCTGGATCGCTTCGGGCGATGCCGATGCGGCGACCGGCGCGGGCTTCCTCGTCGTCGATGCCGGCACCGTCATGGCGACGCATCTCAACCATCTGCTCGGCGCCAACGCCACCGATCTGCTCGGGCCGGACGAGGTCCAGTCGCTGCTCGACGGGCTGAAGGAGCGCGCGGCGCAGCTCGTCGCCTCGCTCACCCCCAATCCGCTGCCGCTCACCACCCTCACCCAGGTCCTCAAGGGCCTGCTCGCGGAGAATATTCCGTTGAAGGAATTCCGTCGCATCGCCCAGGCGATCGCCGTCGCCGCGACGCGCAGCGCCGACGCCGAGGAAATCGTCGAACTGATCCGCCCCGAACTCGGCCCGCTGATCATCCAGAAACTGTGCGGCGTACGCGAGCCGCTGCGCGTGATGACGCTCGACGGCCAGCTCGAAGGGCTGCTCGGCCAGGCGGCGCGCGCCGACCAGTCGCGCCGCCACGTCATCGAGCCCGACCTCGGCCGCCGCATCGTCGATGCGTTGCAGGAGGCGGCGCAGCCGCTGATCGCCGAGGCCAAGCCGTTCGCGCTCGTCGTCCAGCCGGCGATCCGCCTCGCGATCCGCAAGCTGGTCAAGACCGTGCTGCCCGACACGCCGGTGCTATCGTTCTTCGAAGTGCCCGAAGAAAAAGCCGTCGAGGTCGTCGCGGTGATCGGCCAGCAGCATCAGGCGCTCGCCGCATGAGCATGGAGCCGATGAAGCAGGTGTTCGCGCCGACCACCCCCGCGCCCGCCGCGCTGGTGCCGCAGGGCCCGCTGACCTATTCGCGCGCCACCCGCCCGGGCGGCGATCCGGAGGCGGTGATCCGGCAATATCTGCCGCTGGTCCGCCGCATCGCCTGGCACGTCCATGGCTCGATGAGCACGATCGTCGAGGTCGAGGATCTCGTGCAGATCGGCCTCGTCGCGCTGGTCGAGGCGGTCAACCAGGCTACCGAACAGGGCGCGCAATTCCGCGCCTATCTGCAGACCCGGCTGCGCGGCGCGATGATCGACGAATTGCGCCGGCAGGCGACGACGACGCGCGGCGCGATGCGGCGGCGGCGGCAATATCATGCCGCGATTGCCGCGGTGACGGCACGGACCGGCCGCGCGCCCGACGAGGCGACGCTGGCCAAGGAACTGGGGATCACGGTGGAAAAGCTGCGTGCCGATTACGAGACCGCCGATGCGGTCCGCTTCGAATCGATGGACGAGGTCTATGCCGACGATCTGCCCTGGTTCGCCGACGACACGCCCGACGCCTTCGAGCAGCTCGCGGAGAGCGACCTGCGCGACACGCTGATCGCCGCGATCACCGCGCTGCCCGAGCGCGAGGCATTGGTGGTGCAATTGTTCTACGTCGAGGAACTGAACCTCGAGGAGATCGGGCAGGTGATCGGCGTCGGCGCGGCGCGGGTCTGCCAGATCAAGGCCGCCGCACACGCCAAACTGAAGAAGGCGCTGGCGCGGAAGGTGTAATGTCATTCCTCCCCCGCCAGGGGGAGGGGGACCGTTCGGCGCTAGCCGAATGGTGGAGGGGGAGGACAGGGTGGGAGCTTCGTTGTCGTAGCTCCCACCCTGTCCTCCCCCTCCACCACCACGCTGACGCGTGGCGGTCCCCCTCCCCCTGGCGGGGGAGGACTTGGGTTACGCCGTCACCGCGCGCGAGCGTGCCGCGAAGCTCTTGCGCAGCTTCTGGAGCTTGGGCGGGATCACCGCCATGCAATAGGGGTCCGACCGGCCCGCGGATTCCCAATAATCCTGATGCACGCCAAGCCGAAAAAGGCACTCGCCCGCAAGGTCCAGGCTCCTCCCCGGCACGGGGAGGGGGACCGCCACGCGCCAGCGTGGTGGTGGAGGGGGGTCACCGCAGGCGTATCGCGCGTGGAAGCCCCCCTCCGTCGCCGCTACGCGGCGCCACCTCCCCGTACCGGGGAGGAATGGTTACGCCGTCACCGCTCGCGAGCGTGCCGCGAACCGGCCCGCGGTTTCCCAATAATCTTGGTGCGAGCCAAGCTGAGAAAGGCGCTGGCCCGCAAGGTCTAAATCATTCCTCCCCCGCCAGGGGGAGGGGGACCGTTCGGCGCTAGCCGAATGGTGGAGGGGGAGGACAGGGTGGGAGCTTCGTTGTCGTAGCTCCCGCCCTGTCCTCCCCCTCCGTCACGGCTTCGCCGTGCCACCTCCCCCTGGCGGGGGAGGACTTGGGTTACGCCGTCACCGCGCGCGAGCGCGCCGCGAAGCTCTTGCGCAGCTTCTGGAGCTTGGGCGGGATCACCGCCATGCAATAGGGGTTCGACCGGCCCGAGGTTTCCCAATAATCCTGATGATAGCCCTCGGCGCTATACCAGGTCGTCATCGGTTCGATCGTCGTCACGATCGGCTTGGCCGAGTCCGCCTGCGCGCGGTCGATCGCGGCGCGCATCGCCGCCTCCTGCCCTTCGTCGGCGGGGAACATCGCCGAGCGATATTGCGTGCCGACGTCGTTGCCCTGGCGGTTGAGCTGCGTCGGATCGTGCGTCGCGAAGAAGATGTCGAGCAGGTCGCCGAGCTGCAATTGCTCGGGATCGTAGCCGATGCGGATCGCCTCGGCATGGCCGGTGTCGCCGCCGCAGACCTGCTGGTAGGTCGGGTCGGGCACCGAACCGCCGATATAGCCGCTCTCGACGCTCTCGACCCCGATGACGTCCTTGAACACCGCTTCGGTGCACCAGAAGCAGCCACCGGCCAGTGTCACATATTCGGTCATAATAGTCTCCTTTGCGCCGATGTAGGAACGCGGTAGGGCGCGCGAAAGACGGGAGACACGACGATGGCGTTCGAGGGTAAGGTGATGGTGACCGGCGGCGCCGGCTATATCGGCAGCCATGCGGTGCTCGCGTTGCTCGACGCGGGTTACGAGGTCGTCGTCGTCGACAATCTGGTCACCGGCTTCGACTGGGCGGTCGATCCGCGCGCGACGCTGGTGCAGGCGGCGATCGAGGACGACGACAAGGTCCGCGCGACGATCCGCGATCATCGGGTGCGCGCGATCATGCATTTCGCCGGATCGGTGGTGGTGCCCGAATCGGTCAGCGACCCGCTCAAATACTATCGCAACAACACCGCCGCGACGCGCGCGCTGCTGGAGAGCGCGGTGGTCGAGGGCGTGCCGCACTTCATCTTCTCCTCGACCGCGGCGACCTATGGCACGCCGGTCAAGGTGCCGGTGCAGGAGACCGATCCGACCGTGCCGATCAACCCGTACGGCATGTCGAAGCTGATGACCGAGGCGATGCTGCGCGACGTCGCCGCGGCGCATCCGATCAATTATTGCGCCTTGCGCTATTTCAACGTCGCCGGCGCCGATCCGCAGGGCCGTTCGGGCCAGTCGACGGTCGGCGCGACGCATCTCATCAAGATCGCCGTCGAAGCGGCGACCGGCAAACGCGAGGCGGTATCGGTGTTCGGCACCGACTTCGACACGCCCGACGGCACTGGCGTGCGCGACTATATCCACGTCAGCGACCTCGCCGCCGCGCACGTCTCCGCGCTCGAACTGCTGATCGCCGAGCCCGCCAGGAGCCACACGCTCAACGCCGGCTACAATCGCGGCTTCTCGGTCAACGAGGTGCTCGACGCGGTCGATCGCGTCACCAACATGACGATCCAGCGCCGCTACGAGGGCCGCCGCGCCGGCGACCCCGCCGCGCTCGTCGCCGACAATGGCGCGATCCTCGCCGCGTTGCCGTGGCGGCCGGAGCGCGACGATCTCGAAACGATCGTCAAGGACGCGCTCGCCTGGGAGCGCAAGCTCGCCGAGCGCGGCTGATTGGTCGGGGGCCGGCATTGCGCCTTGTTATGACAGGGGAAATGCCGGCCGCTGTCCTACACGACACGGATTTGGTATCGACGCAGCGCAAGTCGCGCTCTTTCTCATCGGTACAGCAATGGAAACGATAGGGCTGGATCGTTTCCGTTAAGGTGTCCAATTTGTCCATGTCGCGCCGCCGCGGCGACGGGTCAGCGTTCGCCGCCGATCGCCACCCGCGCCCGCGCGGTGGCGGTCCACCAGCCCAGCGCCCACAACGTGCCGAAGCTCCAGCCCGCCAGCACGTCGCTCGGCCAGTGGACGCCGAGATACACGCGGCTGCACCCGATCGCGCCGACCAGCAGCACCGCGACGACGAGCAGGTAGCGCCGCGCCGCACGGTCCGGCGTCACCTGCCCGGCGAGCGAGGCGAGCGTCAGATAGACCACCGCGCTCGACGTCGCATGGCCGCTCGGGAAGCTGTAGCCGCTCGCATCGACGAGGTGCGGCACGAGGTCGGGGCGCGCGCGCAGCACGACGCCCTTGACCGCATCGACCACCCAGCCGCCGGTCAGGCTGGCGAGGGCGGTCGCCAGCGCGGTCAGCCACAATCGCTGGATCAGCAGGAAACCGGCGACGATCACCACGATCACGGTCAGCACCACGCCGCCGCCGAGCGCGGTGATGTCGCCCGCCACCGTGGGCAGCCACGCCGGGCCGCCCCACGCCCGCGCACCGACGATGATCGCGCGGTCGAAGGCGAAGGGGTAACGGCTCGTCGCGAACGCGCCGACCAGCAGGATCAGCAACCCGACCGCGATCAGCGCGATCCCGGCGAGCAGGGGCGGCAGGCGCCGCGCGCCGTCGGAGGTTGGTTCAGCCATCCGCCCCGAACGTACGACGCCGACGCCGGTGCCGTCAGTGCCGCGCGGCAAGCCCGTGGCGCCGGCCGTAGGCGAGATAGGCGACCAGCCCGATCGCATTCCACCCGACGAAGCGCACCAGCGTCGCCGAGGGCAGGCTGGCGATGAGATAGAGGCAGCCGAGCACCGCGAGCGTGCCGACGACGAACGGCGCCGGGCAGCGGAACAGTCGCTTGGCCTCCGGCGCGCGGCGGCGCAGCACCATCATGCACGCCGCCACCGCGATGAAGGCGAGCAGGGTGCCGGCATTGGCGAGCTCCGCGATCTCGTCGAGCCGGAAGAACCCGGCGACCAGGGCGATCGACACGCCGGTGAGCAGCGTGATCCGCACCGGCGCGCCGGTGCGCGGGCTCAGCGTCGCGAGGCTGCGCGGCAGCAGCCCGTCGCGCGCCATGGTGAAGAAGATGCGGCTCTGCCCGTACATCATCACCAGGATCACCGAGGGCAGCGCGACCACCGCGGCGAGCGCGATCAGATGGCCGGCGAGCGGCCGGCCGAGCGTGCGCAGCACCAGCGCGAGCGGCTCGGCGGAATGGCCGAGCTGCGCGAACGGCAAGGCGCCGACCGCGGCGACCGCGACCGCCATATAGATCAGCGTGCATGCGAGCATCGAGCCGATGATGCCGATCGTCAGGTCGCGGCCGGGGTTCTTCGCCTCCTCCGCCGACGTCGCGACCGCATCGAAACCGTAGAAGGCGAAGAAGACGATCGCCGCCGCCGCCATCACGCCGCGCTTGGTGCCGCCACTCTCCACCGAGCCGAAGCCATAGGGCATGAACGGGTGGAGATTGTGCGCGTCGAACGCGGGCAGCGCGAAGGCGACGAACATCGCCAGCGCGGTCAGCTTGACGATCACCAGCACGATGTTGAGCGTCGCACTCTCGCGCGTGCCGAGCAGCAGCAGCCCCATCACGCCGAGCGCGACGAGCACCGCGGGCAGGTTGATCAGCCCGCCGCCATGCGGCCCGGCGAGCAGCAGCGCCGGCAGGTGCACGCCCGCCGAGTCGATCCAGCCGACCAGATAGCCCGCCCATCCCACCGCGACGGTCGAGCAGGCGAGCGAATATTCGAGGATCAGGCTCCAGCCGACCACCCAGGCGGCGGTCTCGCCGAGCGCGGCATAACTGAAGGTATAGGCGCTGCCCGCCGCGGGGATCATCGTCGCCAGTTCGGCATAAGCGAGCGCGGCGCAGGCGCAGACCGCCCCGGCGATCGCGAAGGCGAGGATCACCGCCGGCCCGGCGCGCTCGGCGCCCACCCCGGTCAGCGTGTAGATGCCGGTACCGACGATCGCGCCCACCCCCAGCGCGATCAGGTGCGGCCACGACAGCGTCTTGGCGAGCGCCTGTCCGGCATCGTGCCGCAGGACGGCATCGAGCGATTTGCGTGGCCCCAGCATGATCGTGTCCCCCGTTGTGATGATGATGCCGTCAGCGGGCGGCGAACTGCTCCCGCAGATCGGCGAGCGTCGCGGCGATATGGCCGGAGAGCAGCACCTCCAGCCCCGCCCCGTCGCGGGCGAGGAAAGCGTCGAGCAGCGCGCGATGCTCCTGATGCGCGCGCGTCTCGCGCCCGGCGGGGACGAGATGCGCGACGACATAGCGTTCGGCGAGGATCGACAATCGCTCGATCAGCTGCGTGGTCAGCAGGCGCCCGCCCGGGCGCACCAGCGCGACGTGGAATTCGCGGTTGCTGATCGCCACCGCGGCGAGGTTGCTGCCGGCGGCGCGATCGAGCCGCTCGAACGCCTGCACTGCGGCGTCGCGTGCCGGCGGATCGGCGCAGGCGGCGGCATGAGCGGCGGCGGCCGGCTCGATCGCGAGGCGCAGCGCATAGATTTCCTCCGCCTGATCGGTGGAGAGCGCGCGCACCATATAGCCGCGATTGGCCTGGCTGGTCAGCAGCCCTTCCTGTTGCAGCCGCCCCAGCGCCTCGCGCAGCGGGATCTTGCTCACCCCCAGCTCGGCGGCGAGCGCATCCTGGCGCAGCGGCGTGTCGGTCGGCAACTGGCCGGTGACGATCCGTTCGCGGACGATCTCGAACACGCGTTCGGAGAGGGTGCGGATCACGATGCTCACCGCGGGGCGCCGGGTTGCCGCACGGTCACGTGACCTGGAACCCCTCCCAGAAGGCGTCGGCGCGGTCGATCCAGATCGTGTTGAAGCCGGTGGCGATCGCCGATCCCTCGATCGACGGCACGATCGCGGGCGTGTCGCCCAGCGTCGTCGCCGCCTCTACGCGGCCGATGAAGCGGCTGCCGATATAGCTTTCGTGGACGAAGCGGTCGCCGACCGCGAGCACGCCCTTGGCGGTCAGATGCGCGAGGCGCGCCGAGGTGCCGGTGCCGCACGGCGAACGGTCAATCGCCTTGTCGCCGTAGAAGACCGCGTTGCGACCGTCGGCGCCCTCGCCCTTCGGCCGGTCGGCCCATAGAACGTGGCTGACGCCGCGGATCGTCGGGTCGAGCGGATGGACCGGCTCGAACGCCGCCCGCACCGCGGCGCGGACGCCGCGGCTGAGCGCGATGATCCGGTCGGCGCCGAGATCGTCGAGCCCGGTATACGCGCCCTGCGGCTCGACAATCGCATAATAATTGCCGCCATAAGCGACGTCGACCGACAGCGGCCCGATCCCCGCGACATCGATCGCGATCCCCGTCGCGGCGACATAGGAGGGGACGTTGGTGATCCGCACCGCGGTCACCTTGTCGCCCGCCGTCTCATAGGCGATGTCGATCACCCCCGCCGGCACCTCGACACGCAGCCGCCCCGGCGTCGCCGGCTGGATCAGCCCGTGCTCCAGTCCGAAGGTGACGATGCCGATCGTGCCATGGCCGCACATCGGCAGGCAGCCGCTGGTCTCGATGAACAGGATGCCGATATCCGCATCCGGCATGGTCGGCGGATAGAGGAAGCCGCCCGACATCATGTCGTGACCGCGCGGTTCGAAGCACAGGCCGGTGCGGATCCAGTCGAAGCGCGCCAGGAAATCCTGACGCCGCTCCGACATCGATGCCCCCTTCAGCAGCGGCGCGCCGCCGGCGACGAGGCGGACCGGATTGCCGGCGGTGTGGCCGTCGATGCAGAAGAAGGTGTGGCGCATCGTTCCGTGGCTCAGCCGAGGTCGGGCCGCGTCGCCGCCGCCTTCTCGACCATCGCGATCACCTCGGCGCGGCGTGCGCCTTCCAGCACGTAGCGCGGCGGCAGCACGCGCTCCGAGCCGCGGCCCATCACCTGTTCGGCGAGCTTGATCGACTGGACGAGGTCATGCTCGGCGTCGAGGTGAAGCAAGGGCATGAACCAGCGATAGATTTCCATCGCCTTGGCGTGATCGCCGCGCTCGAACGCGCGCACCAGCTCGACCGACTCCTTCGGGAAGGCGTTGGTGAGGCCCGACACCCAGCCTTGCGCGCCGAGGAACAGCCCTTCGAGCGCGACGTCGTCGAGCCCCGCGAACAGCACATAGCGGTCGCCGAACGCGTTGCGGAAGTCGGTGAAGCGGCGCGTATCGGGGGCCGATTCCTTGACCGCAACGATGTTCGACACCTCGACCAGCGCGGACAGCACCTCCTGGTCGATCACGGTGCGATAGGCGGGCGGGTTGTTGTAGAGCATGATCGGCAGGCCGGTCTGCTCGGCGACGCCGCGGAAATGGTTCACCAACTCGTGCGGCTTGGGCACATAGACCATCGGCGGCAGCAGCATCAGCCCGTCCGCCCCGGCCTTCTCCGCGGCCTGCGCATAGCGCACCGCGCGGCGGGTATCGTATTCCGACACGCCGGTGACGACCGGCACGCGGCCCGCCACCGCCTCGACGATCGCGGTCAGCGTCGTCACCTTCTCGTCGAAGTCGAGCGAATTGTTCTCGCCGACCGTACCCAGCGCGATCACGCCGGTAACGCCGTCGCGGACCAGATCGTCGACGACGCGTTGCGTATCAGGCAGATCGATGGAAAGATCCTCGCGCACCTGAGTCGTCACCGCGGGGAAAACGCCCCTCCACCCGATCGTCATGCTGCTTGCGTCCTCTATCGTCCGTGGAATATCGTATACCAAGTCATAGAAGCGCGGCAAGGACAAGATGATGCAACGGCAGGTCGCGATTCTCGGCGGGGGTGTGGTGGGGCTGTCGGCGGCGGTGACGCTCGCCCGCGCCGGCCATGCCGTCACCGTGATCGATCGCGATGCCGACCGGCAGGCACCGTCGTGGAACAACGCCGGCCATATCGCGGTCGAGCAGGTCGCGCCGCTCGCCTCGCCGGCATCGGTGGCGGGCGCGTGGCGGCGCCGCTTCGCCGCGGGCGGCGCGCTCGACCTGCCGCCGGCGATGGCGCGCGACTGGCTGCGCTTCGTGCCGCGCTATCTCGCCGCCAGCCGGCCGTCGCGCTTCCGCCACGGCAGCGCCGCGCTCGGCGGGCTGCTCGCCACCGCGATGCCGGCATGGCGGCGGCTGGTCGCGGCGATCGACGCGCCCGCGCTGCTGCGCGAGGACGGCCATCTCGTCGTCTGGAACGACCGGCGCAGCGCCGCGCGCGGCGCCGCGGCGTGGCGCGCGGCCGACATCGGCGTCGCGACGATCGCCGATGCGGGCCCGGACGATCGCGCGCGGATCGCCGCGGCGGCGGCGGTGCCGGTCGCCGGCGCTATCCGCTTTTCGGGTAGCGGCCAGATCACCGATCTCGGCGCGCTCGCCGCCGCGCTGGAGGCGGCGCTGATCGCCGCCGGCGGGCGCATCGTCCGCGCCGCCGCGACGCTCAGCGTCCGCGACGGTCGCGCCGGGGTCGCGGGCCATGCCGCCGATCTGGTGGTGGTCGCCGCCGGCATCGGCAGCGCGCCGCTGGTCGCCGCCGCCGGCCATGCCGCACCGCTGATCGCCGAGCGCGGCTATCACATCCGCGCCGCCGCCGACGCCTGGCCCGCCGACTGCCCGCCGCTGGTGTTCGAGGACCGCTCGATGATCGTCACCCGTTACGCGGGTCACGTGCAGGCATCGGGCTTCGTCGAATTCGGCAATGCCGCCGCACCGCCCGACCCGCGCAAATGGCAGCGGCTCGAGGCGCAGGTGCAGGCGCTAGGGCTGGCGATGCGGCCGCCGTTCACGCGCTGGATGGGCGCGCGGCCGACCCTGCCCGACTATCTTCCCGCGATCGGCCGGTCGGCGCGCGCGCGCAACCTGCTCTACGCCTTCGGCCACCAGCATCTCGGCTTGACGCTGGCGGCGACGACGGGCGAGATCGTCGCCGCGCTCGTCGCGGACCGGGCCGCGCCGATCGACCTCGCCCCCTTTTCCCTCGACCGTTTCGGAGCAACACGATGACCATCGGCGGATCGACCGCAGCGGCGGAACTCGCCACCCTAACCCCCTGGAGCGACCCGGCACCGGTGATCGGCGCCGACGAGCGCAGCGACCGCCTCGCCCGCGCGCGCGCCGCGACCGCGGCGAGCGGCGCCGCCGCGTTGCTCGTCACTGCGGGCGCGTCGCTGCGCTATTTCACCGGCGTCGGCTGGTCGCCGACCGAACGGCTGGTCGCGCTGCTGCTGCCGGTCGCGGGCGAGCCGATCGTGATCTGCCCGGCGTTCGAACGCGGCTCGCTGGTCGCCGAGCTGGAGATCGCCGCCGACATCCGCTTGTGGGAGGAGGACGCGGACCCCGTCGCGCTGGTCGTCGATGCGCTGCCCGCCGGCGCGACGCTGGCGCTCGACCCGCTGCTGCCGTTCGCGGTGGCGCGGCGGCTCGGCGCGACGCTGACGGTGACCGACGGCGCCGCTGTCATCGACGGGCTGCGCATGATCAAATCGCCCGCCGAGCTCGCGCTGATGGCGCAGGCCAAGGCGATGACGCTGGAGGTCCACCGCCGCACCGCGCGCATCCTCGCACCCGGCATCCGCGCCAGCGCGGTGAAACGCTTCATCGACGACGCGCATCGCGCGCTGGGGGCGCCGGGCTATACCTTCTGCGCGGTGCAGTTCGGGACCGCGACCGCCTTCCCGCACGGCCTGCCCGGCGATCAGGCGCTCGCCGACGACCAGCTCGTGCTGGTCGACACCGGCTGCGCGATCCACGGCTATCAGTCGGACATCACCCGCACCTACGCCTTCGGCCGCGTCGACGACGACGTCCGCGCGACCTGGGCGCTGGAGAAGGAGGCGCAGGCCGCCGCCTTCGCCGCGGTGCGGCCGGGCGTACCCTGCGAGGCGATCGACGCGGCGGCGCGCGCGGTGCTGGAACGCGCCGGGCTCGGCCCCGATTATCGCCTGCCCGGCCTGCCGCATCGGACCGGCCACGGCATCGGCCTGTCGATCCACGAGCCCGCCTATCTCGTCCGCGGCGACACCACGCCGCTGGCGCCGGGCATGTGCTTTTCGAACGAGCCGATGATCGTCGTCCCCGATCGCTACGGCATCCGGCTGGAAGACCATTTCCACGTCACCGCCGACGGCGCCGCCTGGTTTACCGAACCGCAACCCTCGATCGACCGGCCGTTCGATCCGGAGGGCCCGACGCCCTGACGGCGCGGCGCCGACGCCCTCAGCGCTCCGCCTCGGGATACGGCCCCTTGCCGCCGTCGGCGATGAAGGCGTCGATCCGCCGGTCGAGTTCGGGCATCGGCACCGATCCCAGCGCGAGCACGGTGTCGTGGAAGGCGCGGATGTCGAAGCGGGGGCCGAGCGCGGCTTCGGCGCGGTGGCGCGCCGCCAGGATCGCCAGTTCGCCGGTATAATAGCTCAGCGCCTGCCCCGGCCAGGCGATGTAGCGGTCGACCTCGGTCTCGATCTCGTGATCGGCGAGCGCGGTGTGGTCGTGCAGATAGGCTTGGGCGCGTGCGCGGCTCCAGCCCATCGCATGGATGCCGGTGTCGACCACCAGCCGCGAGGCGCGCCACGATTGATAGCTCAGCATGCCGAACAAATCGTAGGGGGTTTCGTACATCCCCATCTCCTCGCCGAGCGCCTCGCAATACAGCGCCCAGCCCTCGCCATAGACCGACAGATAGGTCTCGCGGCGGAAGGCGGGGAGGTCGTGGTTCTCCGCCGCCAGCGGCATCTGGAAGGCGTGGCCCGGCGCGCTCTCGTGCAGCGTCAGCGCGGGCAGCGCATAGAGCGCGCGCGACGGCAGATCGTACGTGTTGACCAGATAGACCCCCGGCCCGCCCCGGCCGCTGGTATAGAAAGGCGCGAGATCGGCGGGCACCGGCTTGATCGCGAAGCGCGCACGCGGCAGCCGCCCGAAATAGCGCGCCGCCTTGCCGTCGAAGCTCTTGGCGATCCAGGCGGCACGGTCGAGCAACGCCTGCGGCGTCTTGGCGTAGAAGCGCGGATCGCGCCGCAGCATCGCCAGAAACGCCGGCAGGTCGCCCTCGAACCCGACCGTCGTCATCACCTGCCGCATCCGCGCCTGGATGCGCGCGACCTCGGCGACGCCGATCGCATGGACCTGCGCCGGCGTCTGGTCGAGCGTCGTATATTCGGCGACCTTCGATTGGTAATAGGCGCGCCCGTCGGGCAGGTCATAGGCCGCGAGCGAGCTGCGCGCGCCGGGGATATAGTCGTCGCGCAGGAAGGCGAGCAGCCGGCGATGCGCGGGCACCACCGCGTCGCGCAACGCCGCCAGCGCCTCGGCGCGCAGCCTTGCCTGCGTCGCGGCGGCCATGGTCGCGGGCATCGTGCGGAACGGCGCATAGAAAGGCGAGCCCTCCCCGCCCCCCGCCTCCACCACCTGCGCGACGCCGATGTCGCGGCCGGCGAGCGTCACCTTCGGCGGGGTGAAGCCGCGCGCCAGCCCGGCCCGCATATTGGCGATATTCTGGTCGAAATAGCGCGGGACGGCGCGCAGCAACGCCAGATAGCGGGTATAATCCTCGGGCCGCGAGAAAGGCTCGCGCGCCTGATCGGCAAGGTCGCTCCAGAAGCTCGAATCCGAGGTCAGCGGCATCTCGTAATCGCGGAACCGCTGTTCGGCGAGCAAGGCGCGGATCTGCGCGGCATAGACGCCGTAGTCGACCCGCGCCGCCGGCGACAGCGCGGCGGGGCGGATCGCGGCGAGCGCCGTCGCGGTCTGCGTCCAGCGTGCGAGCTTCGCCGCCTGCGCCGCCGCGCCGACATCGGGCAGGCTGC
Source organism: Sphingomonas sp. M6A6_1c (assembly GCF_053345135.1). Taxonomy (NCBI): domain Bacteria; kingdom Pseudomonadati; phylum Pseudomonadota; class Alphaproteobacteria; order Sphingomonadales; family Sphingomonadaceae; genus Sphingomonas; species Sphingomonas sp. M6A6_1c. The sequence continues at coordinate 132,227 of NZ_JBKEZO010000007.1, forward strand.
GCGCGCTGTCCTTGTCGTCGTCCTCGCTCGGCGGCAACTGCTGCTTCCGCCACGCATATTCGGCGGTGTAGAGCGCGCGCAGCCGCGCATCGGCGCGGTTCGGCGCGGGCGCCGCCGCAACCGGCGTCGCGAGCAGCGCGAGCGCGGCGATCATCGCGACCTTCATGCTCCCGTTCCGATCGCCATGATCTCGGCGTGCAGCGCCGCGGGCACCACCACGCCGTCCGACAGGCTGTGCGCCCGCGCCGCATAGCGCCGGGCCGAGGGCAGCCGCGCGCCCTGCGCCTCGATCGCCGCGAACATCGCCTCGGCACGCGCGAGATGCCCGGCGGCCGCCTCCCCCAGGAAGCCGGCGGGATCGATCGCGACGATCAGTTCGCCGCCGACCGGCGATCCGCCGCGGGCGCCGTCGAGCGCCAGCGATTCCCGGCTGGTGAGATCGCCGATCAGCGGCCCGGCGAGCAGCTCGACCATCGCGGCGAGCGCCGACCCCTTGTGGCCGCCGAACGTCCGCATCGCACCGTCGAGCACCGCCTTGGCGTCGGTGGTCGGCGCGCCTTCGGCATCATAGCCCCATTCCTCCGGCACCGGCAGGCCGGCGCGGCGATGCAGCTCGATCTCGCCGCGCGCCACCGCGCTGGTCGCGAAGTCGAAGACGAAGGGATCGCCCGCCGGCCGCGGCCAGCCGAAGGCGATCGGGTTGGTGCCGAACACCGGCTGCGTACCGCCCGCCGGTGCGACCCAGGCGTGCGACGGCGTGCAGGCGAGCGCGACCAACCCCTCGCGCGCCAGCGCCTCCACCTCCGGCCACAAAGCGGCGAAATGGACGACATGGTTGAGCGCCAGCGCGGCGATGCCGTGTTCGCGCGCGGCCGCGACCAGCACCGGCAAACCGCGCGCGAAGGCGAGCTGCGCGAAGCCGCCGCCGCCGTCGACGCGGACCAGCGCCTTGCCCGGGCGGCTGACCACCGGCACCGCGTCGGGCACCACCACGCCGGCCCTGACGCTCGCCGCGGCGACCAGCAACCGGTAGATGCCGTGGCTGGCGCAGCCGTCGCGCTCGCCCGCGACCATCGTCTCCGCCACCGCCTCGGCATGATCCTCGGCAAGCCCCACCGCGCGCAGCTTGGCGCGGGCGAGCGCGCGCAGCGCGGCGAGCGTCATCGGGACGCCGGCGTGATCGGTCATACGGTGTCTCCCGGTTTGGCGGTATAGATGCGCAGGCCGAACACCGGACCGGCGGTGCTGCCGTCATGCGGGACGATGCGGACGCGCACCGAACGCTTGCCGCGGGTCAGCGCCTCGGGCAGCGGATAGGCGACGTCGAAGAAGCGCCCCGGCGCATCGTTGCCGAGATGCTGCGTCGCGATCCTGACATTGTCGATCAGCAGGTCGAAGTCGCGCGACCGTTCGCCGCCCCAATAGCTCGCCTGCAACAGCAGCGGCCCCGGCTTGACCGCCATCGTGCATTCGAACCAGCCGCCCGATCGCGCATCGCGGCCGGTGCGCCCGCGATAGGTGACGGGATAGGAGGTGGCGCTGGTCAGGCCATGATCGCGCTCGGGCTGCATCTCGCCTAGGTGCATGACGTCGACCGAGCGTGCCGCCACGTCGCGCAGCCGCGCCTGTTCGGCGGTGAAGGCGGCCTCCTCGCGCGCCCATTCGGCCGCGTCGAAGCGCCGGAAATAGACGGCGCTGCGCCGGCGATACTGGCGATAGAAAGGCACGAAATCGCGATCCCCGGGCCGCAGCACGTCATGCGTCGCATACCGCGCGGCGGCGGGATCGCTGGCCGTGAAGCCGGCGAGCAGGTCGCTGCCGACCAAGGCCGGATCGGCCTGCTCCCACGGCGTCTCCGCCGCGCCGAGATCGGCGGCGAGGACCAGCGGCCCGCGCAACACCGCGACGGTGCGCGCATCGCCCGGTGCCGGCTCCAGCCGCAGCGCGAGCGGCAGCGTGATCGCGATCCGGTCGCCCGCGCGCCACGCCCGCGTCACCGTCGCATAGCCGCGCGCCAGCACCGGCGTCACCGGCTCGCCGTTGACCGTGACCCGCGCCGCCGCGCCCGCCCAGCCCGGCACGCGCAGCGCGACCGGAAAACGGCCGCGGCGCAGCCTGGTGAAGGTCAGCGTCGCCTGCGGCTCGAACGGGTATCGCGTGGCGAGCGTCACCTGGGCATGCCGCGCCGCCCAATCGGCATCGGCGGGGGTGTAGAGATTGACGTAGAAGGTGCCGTCGGCGCCTTCCCAGAAGATCGAATCGCCATGTTTGGCATGGCTCTCCATCCCCGATCCGACGCAGCACCAGAACGCATCGTCCGCGGTGGTCGAGAAGTCGCGCGTCGCCCCGCTCATCAGCGGCGTCATATAGGTGAAGCCGCCGGTCGCCGGGTCCTGCTGCGCCATGACGTGGTTGAGCTGCGCGCGCTCGTAATAATCGAACAGCGCGCCATCCGGCTGCCACGCCCACAGATGCCGGGTCAGCTTGAGCATATTGTAGGTGTTGCAATGCTCGCAGGTCTGCTCGGTGACATGCTCGGCGATCGTGTCGGGCGCGGTGAAATATTCGCGGTCGGCATTGCCGCCGATGACATAGCTGTGGTGCGCGACCACCGCCTCCCAGAAGGTGCGCGCGGCGCGGGCCGCGGCGGGATCGCCGCCGCTCACCTCGTGCAGCCGGGCGAGGCCGATCAGTTTGGGCACCTGCGTATTGGCATGCAGATTGGCGAGCCGATCCTCGCCGCGCGCGAGCGGATCGAGCACCTTGTCGTCGTGGAGCAGCCGCGCCATCCGCAGCCACTCCGCCGCGCCGGTGCGCGCGTAGAGTTCGGCATAGCTTTCGTTGAGCCCGCCATATTCGCAGTCGAGCACCGTCTGCACCTGCGCCGGGGTCAGCGCGGCGAAGACGCGCGCGATATACCCCGCCAGCCCCTCCGCCACCGCGAGCGCCCGCGCATTGCCCCACGCCTGATGCACGTCGAGCAGCCCGGCGAGCCATTTGTGGACGGTATAGAGCGGCGACCACGAGCCGTTGAGATCGAACCCGCCCGACGTGATCTCGCCGCGCGCGATCTCCGGGAAGATCGCCTCGCCGTCGACGATCGCGCCCTCCTTGGTCTTGCGCCCCAGCGCGCCGACGTAACCGGTGCCGCGCTTCGCCTGCGCCTCGGCGATCTCGTCGACGATATAGTCCGCCCGCCGCCGCAATTCGGGATCGCCGCCCTGCTGCCAGGCGAGCACCAGGGCACTGAGATAATGGCCGAGCGTATGGCCGGCGATCGTGTCGCTCTCCCACCCGCCGTAGATCGCGGCTTTCGGCGGCAGTCCGGCGTAGAGGCGGACGTTGTGCAGCAGCCGGTCGGGCTCGAGCCGCAGCAGATAGCGCCGGTTGACCGCCACCGCGGTCGCCTGGTCCGACGGCCGTAGCCGCACCGCGGTCAGCGGCAACGGCCGCGCCGGCCCCGCGAAGCCGTCCACAACGACCGCCGCCCCGGCGCGTCCCCCAACCGTGAGCACCGCCGCCCCCAACATCATCTCGCGCCGCGACACCATCGCCCATCCCCTCGCATCGATCGTATACGATCGGCTCAAAAACTAATTTGTCAATGCCGCCAATTGGATATTGTATACGGTAGCCTGGTTATGTATCCATTTTGGTCATCAGCGACAGAATGTTGCGCCTAAGGGGTGGTCAGAATGACTAAATTGCATATCGCGTTGCGCCTGTCGGCCGGGCTTTGGGCGCTTGTCGCCTCGATGAACGCCCCCGCGGCGTTCGCCCAGATCGCGCCCACCCCCCAGGCTCTCACCCCACAGGCCGACACCAGCATCGCCGAAAAGACGGAGGCGGACTCGGTAGAGGCCGTCGTCATCACCGGCACGCGCATCCGCCGCCCCGATCTCATCAGCAACAGCCCGTTGACCACCGTCAACGCGCAGGAACTGACGCTGCAAGGCGCGAACAACATCGAGAACGTCCTCAACCGGCTGCCGCAATTCACCGCCGATGCGAACGAGAACGTCTCGAACGGATCGGACGGCACCGCCAACATCAACCTGCGCAATCTCGGTTCGAACCGCGTGCTCACGCTGATCAACGGCCAGCGCATGCTGCCGTCGCAGGCGATGGACATCAACTTCGTTCCTTCCGCGATCGTCGAGCGGATCGACGTCGCCACCGGCGGCGCCTCGGCGGTCTATGGCTCGGATGCGCTGTCCGGCGTCGTCAATTTCATCCTGCGCGACCGTCTCGACGGCGTGCGCCTCGACGTGCAGTCGAGCATCGCCGATCACACCAACGACAACGGCTTCGTGCGTTCGATCATCGCCGCGCGCGGCTATACCAATGCGACCGACCATGTCCGCGACGGCGGCAAGCAGGACGTCAATGCCGCGGTCGGCAAGACCTTCCTCGACGGCCGGCTCAACATCACCGCCTACGCCGGCTATCGCCACACCGACCCGGTATTGCAGTCGCGCCGCGACGTCTCGGCCTGCGCGCTCAACAGCGCGTCCACCACGTTCACCTGCGGCGGATCGAGCAACACGCCTTATGGTACGTTCACGCCGCTCGCCGGCCCCGCCGCCGGCCAGAAGCTGACCAACAGCGTCGACGGCACGCGCAGCTGGGTGCCGTATGTCGGCTCGACCTATGCCTATAATTATGCGCCGCTGAACTATCTGCAGCGTGCCGACGACCGCTACAATGCCGGTGCCTTCCTGCACCTCGACATCACCTCCGCCGCGCAGCTCTACGGCAGCTTCATGTATATGAAGGACAAGAGCTTTTCGCAGGTCGCACCCTCGGCGCTCTATTTCGGCCAAACCTATGCGGTGACGTGCAACAATCCGCTGCTCAGCGCCGGCCAGGCGCAAACGCTGTGCGGCACGGCGGCGGGCACCGCCGCGACGCAGAACACGCTGATCGGCTATCGCCTCAGCGGCAGCGGCGCGCTGCCGCGGCGCGACAGCCTGCAGCACGAGGATTTCCGCTCGATGGTCGGCATCCGCGGCGATCTGGGCAGCGGCTTCAGCTACGATGCCAGCGTGCTGCGTTCGGTCGCGCATTACGACGAGACCTATCTCAACGATATCAGCGTCGCCAAAACGCAGCGCTCGCTGCTCGCGGTGTCCGACGGCAAGGGCGGCGCGGTGTGCCGGTCGGTGCTCGACGGCAGCGACCCGTCATGCGTGCCGGTCGACGTCTTCCAGGCCAATGCGATCAGCAGCGCCGCCGCCAATTATCTGTACGCGCCGAAATCGACCCAGGGCCGCTATGCGCTCAACGTCATCTCGGGCAGCGTCACCGGCGATCTCGGCAAACTCGGCATAACCAGCCCGTTCGCGCACGACGGCGTCGGCATCGTCCTCGGCGGCGAACATCGCCGCGAAACACTGCGCTTCACCGGCGACGAGGTCGCGCTCGCGGCGGGTACGCAGAATTCGGACGGCATCATCGCGGTCAACGAAGGGTTCGGCGAACTCGAGCTGCCGATCGTCCAGGACAAGCCGTTCTTCCGATCGCTGACGCTCAACGGCGGCTTCCGCTATTCGGACTACAAGAACCGCCAGGATTCGACGGGCTTCCTCTCGAGCTACACCGCCTTCACCTACAAGGGCGAGCTGAGCTGGCACGTCGCCGAGCCGCTGCGCCTGCGCGCCAGCTACAATCGCGCGATCCGCGCGCCCAACATCAGCGAATTGTTCTCGAACCTGTCGCTCGGCAACGTCAACGCCACCGATCCCTGCGCCGGCGCCAGCCCGACCGCATCGCTGTCCGCCTGCCAGCTCACCGGCGTTACCGCGGCGCAATACAACAGCCGCCTCGTCATCGAATGTCCCGCCGACCAATGCACCGGCCAGTTCGGCGGCAACCGTGCCCTCAAGCCGGAAAAGGCGGACACCTATACCGTCGGGGCGGTGCTGGCGCCGCATGGCGGTCGCAATCTGTCGCTGTCGGTCGATTATTACCACATAAAGGTGAAGGACTATATCGGCAGCATCGATCCCAATACGACGATCGGCCAGTGTTTCTCGACCGGCAGTCCGTATTTCTGCGGCCTGTTCCACCGCGATCCGCTGACCGGCTCGATCTTCGGCACCGGCTATGTCGTCTCGACCACGCTCAACACCGGCTACCTGCAGACCTCGGGCATCGACGTGACCGGCACGCTGACGATCGGGCTGGGCCGGCTGGGCCGGCTCAACACCGATTTCGTCGGCACCTATCTGCTCCAACAAATCACCCAGCCGCTGCCCGACGGCGGCACCTACGATTGCAAGGGCCTGTTCGGCTATTCCTGCGGCCAGCCCAACCCGACCTGGCGGCACAATCTGCGCCTGACCTGGAGCCCCGACGACAAGACCAGCCTGTCGTTCAACTGGCGCTACCTCGATGCGACGCGGCTGTCGACGACGTCGAGCAACAGCTTCCTGACCGGCGATGCCGACCCGATCGACGCCCGCATCCCCGCCTACAGCTATTTCGATCTGTCCGCGGCGCTGGCGGTCAGCGGCAATCTGACGCTGCGCATCGGCGCGAACAACCTTCTCGACAAGAACCCGCCGGCGCTGGCGTCGGGCGTGCTCAACCTGTTCGGCAACGGCAACACCTATCCGGGCGTCTATGATGTCCTGGGCCGGCGGCTGTTCGCCGGTGCCACCGTCAAATTCTGATCGCAAGGCATCGATGACGCTCACCCGCCTGCCCGCGCTCGCTGCGCTCGTCCTCCTCGTCGGCGCGGCGCCGGCGGGACCGGCGGTGCCGGTCACGCCGTTCGCGGTGGGCGCGCTCAGCGGCACGTTGCGCAGCGATACGCAGACGCTGGCGCGCCTGTCGCCGGCGGGGGAGCCGGGGTTCAGCTTCGTGCCGACTGCGCGCGAGGCGGAGCGGGCGGGGGACGGCTACAATCATGTCGGCGATATCGACATCCGCCTGCGCAGCGGCGGCGGGCCGTGGCGCGATTTCGGCTCGGCGCATCATCGCCGGCCGATCCGGCCGTTGCCGGCGGCGCGCGGCACGATCGCCGCGGCGGACATCACCGCGACCATGGGCGACGGCATCCCGCTCGCCGTCGAGCGGCGCTGGGTCGCGGCGGGCGGCGCGCTCGGGCTGCGCTTCCGCCTGACCAACCGCTCGCCCGCGCCGATCGAGATCGGCGGGCTCGGCCTGCCGATGGCATTCGACAACATCATCACCGGCCGCAATCTCGACCAGGCGCATGCGGAGGCGAGCTTCGCCGATCCCTATGCCGGCCGCGACGCCGGCTATCTGCAGGTGACCCGGCTCAGCGGCCAAGGGCCGGCGCTGCTCGTCCTGCCCGGGCGCGATACGCCGTTCGAGGCCTATGCGCCGCTCGCCGATGCCGCCGACGCGCCCGCGGGCAGCGTCTTCACCGAGAAGACGCCGCGCGAGCAGACGTTCGAGGGCTTCTACGACTGGCTGGTCCATTCGCGCGGCTTCGCCGACCGCGAGTGGCGCGGCGCCGGCGAACAGTGGAACGTACCCACCAGCCGCACCATCGCGCCCGGCGCCAGCATCGAGATCGGCCTGCGCCTCGTCACCGCGCCGTCGATCCGCGCGATCGAGTCGACGCTGATCGCGCGGCATCGCCCGGTCGCGATCGGCATTCCCGGCTATGTCGTGCCGACCGACCAGCCCGCGACGCTGTTCGTCCGCGCGCCCGCCGCGATCGCCGCGATCGACAGCAGCCCGGCGGGCGCGCTGTCGGTGCGGCGCGACGGCGATATCCACGGCTGGACGCGGCTGGCGGTGACCAGCCACGGTTTCGGCCCGGCGCGGCTGACGCTGCGTTATGCCGACGGCGAACGGCAGACGGTAAGCTATTACGTCACCCGCCCGCTCGATGCGACGATGGCGGCGCTCGGCCGGTTCGCGACGACGCGGCAATGGTATGAGGGCAAGGACGATCCGTTCGGCCGGACCCCGGCGATCCTCACCTACGACCATGAGGCGCAGCGGATCGTCGATGTCGAGCCGCGCGTGTGGATCGCCGGGATGAGCGACGAGGGCGGCGCGGGAAGCTGGGTCGCGGCGATGATGAAGCAGCTCGATCACCCCGAGCCCGGCGAGGTCGCCAAGCTGGAACGGCTGGTCGACGAAACAATGGTCGGCCGGTTGCAGGTCGCCGACGGGCCGCATGCCGGCGGCGTGCGCAAGAGCCTGTTCTATTACGATCCGGCACGGTTCCCGACGCTCTATCGCGATCCCGCGCACTGGAAGAGCTGGACCGCGTGGAGCGCCAAACAGGCCGGCGACCTCGGCCGCTCCTACAATTATCCGCATGTCGCGATCGGCCATTGGGTGCTCTACCGGCTGGCGCGCAACCACGACGGGCTGGTGACGCGCCACGATTGGCGCTGGTATCTCGGCTGGGCGCAGCGGACGATCGTCGCGATGATGCGCGATGCGCCGCATTACACGCAATTCGGCCAGATGGAGGGCAACGTCTTCCTCGACATCCTCGCCGACCTGCGCCGCGAGGGGATGACCGCCGAGGCGGACACGGTCGAGGCGCTGATGCGCCGCCGCGCCGATCATTGGGCCGGGCTGCGCTATCCGTTCGGCAGCGAGATGGCATGGGATTCGACCGGCCAGCCCGAAGTCTACGACTGGCTGCGCCATTTCGGTTACGACCGGCAGGCGGTGCAGACGCGCGAGGTGATCCTGGGGTACGATCCCGCGATGCCCAATTGGGGCTATAACGGCAATGCCCGGCGCTATTGGGACTTTCTGTACGGCGGCAAATACCCGCGCATCGAACGCCAGATCCATCATTACGGATCGACCAACAACGCCTTGCCATTGTTCGATTCGTTCCGCCGCGATCCCGCCGACCTGCACCTGTTGCGCGTCGCTTACGGTGGGTTGATGGGCGGGATCACCAATATCGACACCGACGGCTTCGCCTCCGCCGCCTTCCACGCCTGGCCCGACCGCATGCGCTGGGACCCGTATAGCGGCGACTATGGCATGGGCTATTTCGCGCATGCCTATGCGGTCGCGACCTATCTGGTCGATGATCCCACCTTCGGCTGGCTCGGCTTCGGCGGCGCGGTGACGCGCGATGGCGGCGGCGTGACGATCCGGCCGCGCGACGGCGCGCGCACGCGCGTGTTCGTCGCCCCCGCCGGCCAGTGGATCACGCTCGAAGCGGGACGGATCGCCGCGGCGCGCTACGCGCCCGCCAGCGGCACGATCGTGCTGACGCTCGACCCCGCCGATGCGCATACGCCGCGGGCGCGATTGTTCGTCTCCCGCACCACGCCGCACGGCCGCGACTATGCGCCCGCCACGGGCACCGCGGAGCGCGGCGGCGTCACGCTGCCGCTCGGCACCGGCCCGACCGAGGTGACGCTCCGCCCCATCGGCTGACGGCGCGGTTCAGCCGCCGCGCAGCAACCGCATCACCAGCGCGCGGATGCGGCCGCGGCTCTCGGGCTGGCCATCGAGGATGCCATGCCTGGCCGGCGGCAGGAAGGCGAGCGGATGGCCTTCGGGGCGGAAGACATAATGGTCGAACCACGCCCGCCAGGCGGCACGCTCCGCCGCCGGCCGCTCGGCGATCGCGATCAGCGCCAGCATCATCGCCGTATAGGGCTGGTCGGGACCATCGGCGAAACCGTCCCACCAGAAATTGACCAGCACGTTGACCTCGCCGGTCGCCTCGACCTGATGCCACCAGAGCTTGGGCACGTAGAGCGCGTCGCCGGGTTCCAGTTCCACCACCAGCGCGCGGTCGCGGATGCGCTCGAAGCGCGGGAACCGTGCGTCGCCCGGCGCGCTGCCGACCGCCAGCCCGACCGGCTGCCCCGCCATCGTATGGTCGATCGGCCCGACATAGAGGTCGGCGATCGCCTCGGGCGGGAACAAGGTGAACCGCCGCCGCCCCGCCGCGACGCAGGCGACATTGTCCATCGTGTCGTAATGGCAGGCGACGGTCGAGGCATGGCCGATCCAGATCCGCGGCCGCGCCGTCGGCGGCACGAACGGCAGCTGCACCACCGCCTCGATGCCGGGAAAGCAATTCTCGGCGGTCAGCGAACCCATGTAGAGGCTGGGGCTGTCGGTCTGGCCCGCGGTGTCGAGGACGCGCGCCAGCGCCTCGCGGAACGGCAGGATGGTGCGCGTGAAGTTGAACCCGGCGAGCGCCTCGTCGTAATGATAACGCGCGCCGATCGCCGGCGGTCCGACGAACATCTCCGCCGATCGCCCCGCATCGAAGGCGAGCAGCTCGGCGATCACCGTGTCGCGCCCGCCCGCCAGCATCGGCCAGTGACGCGCCGCGCCGCGCAGGACGACCGGTTTGCCGGCGGTCATCACCTCGCGACGGAACGTCTCGGGATCGGCGAGCGCCGTCGCCGGCGCGGCGTCGATCACAGCGCCGCCGCCGCGAGCCGGCCGTTGTGGATGCGGCCGAGCGTGCGCAGGTGGCGGACCGATCCGGTCTGCGCATAAGCGAGTTGCAGGTCGCCGCTGCGGAACAGCGCCAGCGCCGCCGCATCGGGGAGCGCATGCAGCGCATCGAGGCTGATCGTGTAGAGGCCGTCGAGGCGCAGGTGGCGGCCGTCGTCGAACTGCATCGACACGTCGATCGGTTCCAGCAGCCGGTGGTCGAGAAAGCGGCGGATGATCGCGTCGGTGGCGGCGATGCCCTGGTCGAGCACGTGCAGGGCGTGCTGCACGCGCTTGAGCGCCGGCGCCGCCTCGCCGGTCGGCTCGAACAGCGGCTGTCCCTCGCCGGTCGCGAAGACCGCATGCTCGCGATCGATCACCACCTGCCCCTCGGCGATGAAGAAGCCCTGCCGTTCCAGATCGGCGGGCCGGTAATCGGGCAGCCGGCCATCGACCGTCATCAGGTTGCGCCCCGGCTCCAGCCCCATGACGACGCCGGCATAGAAGGCGCCGGTGTCGGGATGTTTGGTGAACAGGATCGGATAATAAGGCATCGCCTGGAGGAATTCGTCGGCGACGATCTGCGCGAAATGGCGGGCGCCGTCGGCGCCGCGCGACAGGCGCAGCGCGGCATGATCCGCGCCGTTCAACATCTGCCAGTCCGGCATCCACCCCTCCAACTTATTGCGATTGTTAGCGCTAGAGATCGCACAGCGGGCCGGCGATGCAAAGCGTCCGCATCACTCTTACAAATGCTTGCAAAAGCACAATGATGCGATATTGTGAGCGCTACCGTTCATGTCGGGACGGCGTGCTCGCACCCGAATCGACAGAGAAACCGAGCAGTCGCTCGCACCCCCGCAAGAAGGGGTAGCGCGACGTATAAAGAGGGGATGTTAGAAATGCCTACGACCATGCGCGCTCGTACCGGAGCCCGCAGCTTCCGCCGGATCCATGTCCTCGCCTGCGCGACCAGCCTGGCGACGTTCGCCTGGGCCGTCCCGGCGCTGGCGCAGGACCAGGGCAATCTGCAGAACAGCACGACGAGCCAGCCCGCCGCGCCGCAGCCCGCCGTGCCCGCGACCGCCAACACGACCAGCGCTGCCGAAGCCGGCCAGCCGCAGGATGCGGCGACCGCGCAGGACGTATCGCAGGGCAACAGCGCGCAGGGCACGGGCGACGACATCGTCGTGGTCGGCCTGCGCGGTTCGCTCCAGCGCAACCTCGACCTCAAGCGCACCTCGTCGGGCGTGGTCGACGTCATTTCCGCCGAGGATATCGGCAAATTCCCCGATTCGAACGTCGCGGCTTCGCTGCAGCGCCTGCCCGGCGTCTCGATCCAGCGCTCGGGTTCGCGCGGCGAGCCGACCGGCATCACCGTCCGCGGCTTCGGCGGCGACTTCAACACCACGCTGTACGACGGCCGCCGCATCTCGACCGCGACCGGCGGCCGCCAGATCGATTTCAGCACCGTCGGCGTCGACTTCATCGGCCAGCTCAGCGTGCTGAAGACGCCGGACGTGTCGCTGGCGTCGAGCTCGATCGGCGCGACCGTCAACATCGCCTTCCCCAACCCGTTCGACCATCCCGGCTTCCGCGTCGCCGCGACCGGGTCGGGCTCGATCCAGGATCGGTCGGGCAAGATCGTGCCGACCGGCGGCCTGTTGGTCAGCAGCACCAATGCCGACGAGACCTTCGGCGTCCTCGCCGACGTGATCTACACCAAGCGTGATACCGATACCAACCGCGTCTACGTGTCGGGTTGGCCAGGCGGCAATTTCGCGCCCTGCCAGCTTGCGGGCAGCACCGGCACCTGCACGCCGACCAGCAACACCGCTTCGGCCGCTTATGCCAATCCGGCGAACCGCCAGAACCTGCCGGGCTGGTTCCCGCAGCAATATGGCGCCGAGCAGCAGCGCGTCGAGGACGAGCGCGTCGATGCACGCATCGCGCTGCAATACCACCCGACCGACGACCTGATGCTGACGATCGACAACAATTTCTCGCGTCAGACGATCACCCAGGAAAATTACGCGTTCGGCGTCTGGTTCAACCAGGGCGACCTGCGCAACGTCACGCTCGACAAGAACGGCACCGCGACCGACTTCACCCAGACCGGTACGCCGACCGACTTCACCTCGGCGCTCAACAAGCAGATCCTGCAGACCAACCAGACCGGCCTCAACGTCAAATATGACGCGACCAGCAACCTGACGCTGGAAGGCGACGTCGCTTACGCCAAGAGCTGGCTCAACCCGGGCGACGTGATCGGCAGCCGCAACGGCGACGTCGGCTACGGCAATGCGCTCAGCAACAACCTGCGCTTCACCGTCGGTGGTGACAGCAAGGACGCCTTCCCGACGATCAGCAACTACGGGCCGGCGGGCAATGCGGCCGGCTGGGCCGACACCTCGCTGATCGGCAGCCACGTCGCGGTCAACCAGACGCAGCACAATACCGACGAGCTGGTCCAGTTCCGCGGCAACGCCACCTGGAAGCAGGACGATCTGACGATCAAGGCCGGCGGCCAATTCTATCAGGACACGTTCGACTTCCGCAACCAGAGCACGTTCACCAACAACTTCTGGCAGGCCTATGCCGGCTACGGCGGCCCATCGCGGGGCACCTCGGGCATCTCGCCGCTGCCCGCCAGCCTGTATCAGGGTTCGGTCGGCCTCAACGACTTCATCCCCGGCTTCAAGGGCAGCCTGCCGCCGTCGGTGTTCGTGTTCAGCCCGGTCGCCTACCAGAATTATCTGACCAGCCTCGGCAACCCGTCGGCGCAGAACGTCCCCGGCTTCAACTACGGCAACGTCACCGGCTTCACCGGCACGTTCGACGAAGCGGTCGATCCGGGCAGCGTGCTCAAGGTGCGCGAGCGGACCTGGTCGCTGTATTTCAGCGTCAACTTCAAGACCGAGATCGGCAGCCTGCCGTTCACGTTCAACGCCGGCGTGCGCAACGAAGTCACCAACCTCGTCGCCAGCGGCCAGGGCCGCCTGCCGACGTCGCTGGTCACCAGCACCGCCGATCCGACGCTGCTCAGCATCCCGACCTACACCCCGGTGCAGGGCGTCACCAACACCAGCTCCTATTCCTACCTGCTGCCGAGCCTCGACGCCAAGCTGGAGCTGACCAACAACCTGATCCTGCGCGTCGACGCATCGCGTACGCTGACCCGTCCGTCGCTCAGCCTGCTCAACCCGGTGCTCAACGTCGGCAACGGCCAGCGGATCGGCGCGCTGTCGGCGAGCGGCGGCAACCCGAACCTGAAGCCCTATCTGGCCGACAATTTCGATCTCGGCATGGAATGGTACTACCGCCGCAACTCCTATCTGGCGGTCAACTTCTTCCTCAAGAACGTCAGCAACTTCATCGTCGGCGGCGTGACGCGTCAGGGGATCAACGGGCTGGTCGATCCGACCACGGGCACCGCGGCGAGCTTCGCCGTGTCGCAGCAGGTCAACGGCCCCGACGCCACCGTGCGCGGCGTCGAGCTGGCCTTGCAGCAGGTGTTCGGCGATACCGGCTTCGGCTTCCAGGCCAATGCCACCTTCGTCAACACCAACCGGCCGTATGACGACAAGAACATCAGCCAGACCGGCTTTGCGGTCACCGGCCTCGCCAATTCGGCCAATTTCGTCGGCTTCTATGACAAGAACGGTTTCCAGTTCCGTACGGCGCTCAACTGGCGCGACAAATATCTGCTCCAGTTCGGCCAGAACCAGAACACCGGTTCGTTCGGATCGGAGCCGACCTTCGTCAACCAGAGCTTCCAGATCGATCTGACGACGAGCTACGACGTGACGAAGAACTTCAGCGTCTTCGGCGAGGCGCTCAACGTCAACAACAACCAGCAGAGCACGCACGGCCGCTATTCCAACCAGCTGCTCGACGTGTTCGATTATGGCCGGCGGTATACGGTCGGCGCCCGCTACCGCTTCTGATCCTCTCCCCTTGGCGGAGCGCGACCCCGGTAGCGCTCCGTCATTTTTGCGAACACGCAAAGCCATGCACCAGATCAGGAACATCGTCATCGTCGGCGGCGGCACCGCAGGGTGGCTGACCGCCGGGGTGATCGCCGCACGCCACCAGGGCCAGCGCCCGCACGGCTTCACCGTGACGCTGGTCGAATCGCCCAACGTGCCGATCATCGGCGTCGGCGAGGGCACTTGGCCGACGTTGCGCAGCACGCTCAAGCGGATGGGCGTTTCGGAGACCGAATTCTTCCGCCAGTGCGACGCGTCGTTCAAACAGGGCGCGCGCTTCAATCGCTGGACGACCGGCGCGGTCGACGACGGCTATTACCACCCGCTGATGCTGCCGCAGCAATTCGGCAGCGTGAACCTCGCGCCGCACTGGCTGGCGGGCGACGGCGACGGCAGCTTCTGCGATACGGTGACGCCGCAGGGCCGCATCTGCGACGAAGGGCTCGCCCCCAAGACGATGGCGACGCCCGAATATGAGGGGCAGGCGAATTACGCCTATCACCTCGACGCCGGCAAATTCTCGCATTTCCTCGAGCGTCATTGCTGCGAAACGCTCGGCGTCCGCCACGTCCGCGCCGACGTCACCGAGGTGCACAAGGACGAAAGCGGCGATATCGTCGGCCTCGACACCGAACAGGGCATCGGCATCGAGGGCGATCTGTTCGTCGACTGCACCGGCTTTGCCGCGTTGCTGATCGGCAAGGCGATGGGCGTGCCGTTCCGCAGTTGCGCCGACACCTTGTTCTGCGACACCGCGCTGGCGATCCAGGTCCCTTATGCGCAGGCGGACGATCCCATCGCCAGCCACACCATCTCCACCGCGCAATCGGCGGGCTGGATCTGGGACATCGGCCTGCCGACGCGGCGCGGCGTCGGCCATGTCTTCTCCAGCAGCCATATCGACGTCGACGCCGCCGAACGCGAGCTGCGCGCCTATATCGGCCCGGCCGGCGCCGATCTGCCGGTGCGCCGGCTGGCGATCCGCGCCGGGCATCGGACGCGCTTCTGGGAGCGCAATTGCGTCGCGGTCGGGCTGGCGGCGGGCTTCCTCGAACCGCTCGAAGCCTCGGCGATCGTGCTCATCGAGCTGTCGGCGAAGATGATCGCC
Source organism: Sphingomonas sp. M6A6_1c (assembly GCF_053345135.1). NCBI lineage: Bacteria > Pseudomonadati > Pseudomonadota > Alphaproteobacteria > Sphingomonadales > Sphingomonadaceae > Sphingomonas > Sphingomonas sp. M6A6_1c. The sequence goes on from NZ_JBKEZO010000007.1 coordinate 147,737, forward strand.
GAGCAACTGCCGCCGTGCCGCGAGGTGATGGACGTCGTCGCGCGCCGCTTCAACGACACGACCCATTATCGCTGGGGCCGGATCATCGATTTCCTCAAGCTGCATTATGCGCTGACGCAGCGGACCGACACCGACTTCTGGCGCGACAACGTCCGGCCCGAGACGATCCCCGATCGCCTGCGCGGGCTGATGGAGCTATGGCAGCATCAATCGCCCTGGCTGCACGACGAATTCGACCGCGCCGAGGAGGTGTTTCCCTCCGCCAGCTACCAATATGTCCTCTACGGCATGGGCGCGCGCAGCACCGTCCTGCCCGGCACGATCGAGGCGGACGCCGAACTGGCGCGCCGCGCCCGGCGCGAGAATGCGGTGCAGACGCAGCGGATGGTCGCCAGCCTGCCGCGTCATCGCGACCTGATCGAACGGATCGTCCGCCACGGCCTGCAACCCATTTGACCCGGAAAGACCAGCCCATGCGGACGTTCGCCTTCGCCTCCTGCGCGATCCTCGCGCTCGCCTGCGCCAGCCCGGCGGTGGCGGCGCCGCGGCTCGACGGCGTGCTCTCCGATCATGCGGTGGTCCAGCGCGGCCAGCCGATCGACCTCGCCGGCGATGCCGCCGCGGGCGAGACGGTGATGATCACGCTCGCCGGTCACACCGTCACCGCCAAGGCGGGGCGCGACGGCCGGTTCGCGGCGCGCCTGCCCGCGCTGCCCGCCGGCGGCCCCTACGACCTGACCATCGCCGCGGCGAGCGGCGCGGCGGTGCTGCGCGACATCCTCGTCGGCGACGTCTATCTCTGCTCGGGCCAGAGCAACATGGAGCTGGCGGTCACCGACGCGCAGAAGCTGATCCCCGACGCGCATCCGCCGCTCGACGACCAGTTGCGGCTGCTGACGATTGCCAAGGTCGCCGCACCCGCGCCGCTCGCGCGCTTCGACCAGGCGCCGCGCTGGGTCGCCGCCGACGGCGCGACCGCGCAGGGCTTCTCGGCCGCCTGCTTCTATATGGTGCAGGCGCTGCGCCGCACCGCCAAGGTGCCGATCGGCGCGGTGCATTCGAGTTGGGGCGGCTCGCGGATCAGCGCGTGGATGAGCGCGGCGGCGCTGCGCGCCTCGAACATGGGCGACGCCGCCGACCTGCTCGCGCTCTACGCCCGCGACCCCGCCGCCGCCAACCGCCGCGCCTCGACGATCTGGGAGGATTGGTGGCGTGCCGGTGCCGGCGACGCGCGCGGCAAGGAGCCGTGGCAGGCCGATGCCGCGCTCGACTGGAAGCCGGTGCCGTCGATGACCGCGTTCGAGACCTGGGGCGTGCCCGAACTCGCCGAGTACAACGGCATGATCTGGTATCAGCGCACGATCGAGGTGACCGCGGAGCAGGCGCGCGGACCGGCGACGCTGGTGCTCGGCATGGTCGACGACGCCGATCGCACCTGGGTCAACGGCGTCGGCGTCGGCGGCAGCAGCCTCGCCTCGCAGTCGCGGGTCTATGCGTTGCCCGCGGGCACGCTGAAGGCCGGACGCAACGTCGTCACCGTCAACGACGACGACGTCTATGCCTATGGCGGCATGCTCGGACCGGCGGAGACGATGCGCATCACCTTCGCCGACGGCAGCAGCCAGCCGCTCGGCAGCGACTGGCGCTATGCGGTCGCCAAGCGGCTCGCCGGCGCCGCGCCGCGCGTGCCGTGGGACGACATCAACGGCGCCGGCACGCTCTACAATGCGATGATCGCGCCGCTCGGCACGATGCGGCTCGCCGGCATCGCCTGGTATCAGGGCGAATCCGATACCGGCATTCCCAGTTACGACCGCCGCCTTGCCGCGCTGATCGCCGACTGGCGCAGCCGCTTCGCCAGCCCGCGGGCGGCGTTCGGCATCGTCCAGCTCTCCTCCTACGGCACTCCGGCGACCGCACCCTCGGACAGCGGCTGGGGCCTCGTCCGCGATGCGCAGCGCCGCGTCGCCGCCGCCGATCCGCGTGCGGGGATCGCGGTCGCGATGGACATCGGCGACGTGCTCGACATCCATCCCGGCGAGAAGCACGAGGTCGGCCAGCGGCTCGCGCGGGTGATGCGCGCCACCGTCTACGGCGAGCGTATCGCGCCCTCCGGCCCTGCCATCGCCGCCGCGAGCGGCACGGCGGGCGGCGGCGTCGGCTTGCGCTTCGACGGCGTCACCGGCGCGCTGAACGCCCGCGGCGCGGATCGCGCGATCGGCTTCGAACTGTGCGACGCGGCGCCGGGCACCTGCCGCTATGCCAGCGGCACCGTCGCGGGCACGACCGTGACTCTGCCCGGCGACGGCAAGCCGGTGACGCGGGTCCGCTATGCCTGGGCCGATTCGCCCGCGATCAACCTTGCCGACGACGCGCAGCTGCCGGTCGGCACGTTCGAAGTGCCGGTGGCACGATAAGCGGCACGCAACGCCGCAACGGGAGATGACGATGGCGATCACGATGCGGGCCGCAGGCCTGGCCACGGCGGGCCTCGCGCTCGCGCTCACGCCGGTGCTGGCGCGCGAACCCGAAGCGCCGCAACGGCAGGCGCAGACCGATCCCGCGCTGCGCATGGCATCGGCGCTGGTCGCCCGGATGACGCTCGCGGAGAAGCTGCCGCAGTTGCTCAACGTCGCGCCGGCGATCCCGCGGCTCGACGTGCCCGCGTACAATTGGTGGACCGAATCGCTGCACGGCGCGCTCGGCGCGCGCAACACCACCAACTTCCCCGAACCGATCGGCCTCGCCGCCAGCTTCGACGCGCCGCTCGTCCATGACGTCGCCGGCGCGATCGGCACCGAAGTGCGCGCGCTGCACACGCTCGCCCGCCAAACCGGGCGGGTCGGCCATATCGGCACCGGCCTCGACACCTGGTCGCCGAACATCAACATCTTCCGCGACCCACGCTGGGGCCGCGGGCAGGAAACCTATGGCGAGGACCCGTTCCTCACCGCGACGATGGGGGTCGCCTTCGTCCGCGGCATGCAGGGGCCGAACCCCGACCGTCCGCAGGTGATCGCCACGCCGAAGCATTTCGCCGTCCACAGCGGCCCCGAGGGCACCCGGCACGAGGCGAACGTCTTCATCTCGACGCACGACCTCGAGGACACCTATCTGCCCGCCTTCCGCGCCGCGATCGTCGAGGGGCGCGCCGGATCGGTGATGTGCGCCTACAACCGCATCGACGGCCAGCCCGCCTGCGCCAGCGACCTGCTGCTCAAGGAGCATCTGCGCGGCGCCTGGGGCTTCACCGGCTATGTCGTCTCCGATTGCGACGCGGTGAAGGACATCGCCGACAATCACAAATACGCCCCCGACGGCGCCACCGCGGTCGCCGCGGCGATGCGTGCCGGCGTCGACAGCGAGTGCAACAATGCGACGCTCGGCGACACCGCCGGCCTCGAAGACCGCTATAGCGAAGCGCTGCGCCGCAATCTTATCACCGAAGGCGATATCGACCGCACGCTCGTGCGCCTGTTCGCCGCGCGCTATCGCAACGGCGACCTGCCCGGCCTCACCGGCGCTCCCGCCGCGGTGCCGGTAAGCGCGATCGCCGCCCCCGCGCATCGCGCGCTCGCGCTCGCCGCGGCGGAACGTTCGATGGTGCTGCTCAAGAACGATGGCGCGCTGCCGTTGCGCGCCGGAACCAAGGTCGCGGTGATCGGCCCGCTGGGCGATGCGACCCGGGTGTTGCGCGGCAATTATTCCTCGGGTCTGTCGGGGCCGCCGGTGTCGGTGCTCGACGGCCTGCGCGCGACGCTGGGGGCGAGCCAGGTGACCCTGGTGCCGTTCGGCGAATCGCTGACCGACGGCGATCGTGCCCCGACCGCCGTGCTACAGACGCCCGACGGCAAGCCGGGCCTGCTCGCCCGCTATTACAATCCGGCGACGCCGCTGCCCGCCTTCTATGCGCCCGGCACGCGCGAGAAGACCGTCGCCGCGGTCAAATACCAGACCGAGCCGGTGGCGACGCGGATCGAGCCCGATGTCGGCGACCGCAACCTCGATCTCGCGCGCGTTGCCGACGTCCACCGCACGATCTGGACCGGCTTCCTCGTCCCCGCGGAGACCGGCAGCTATCGCGTCGGCCTGTCGGGCGCAGGCGGCACGCTGGAGCTGGACGGGCGCGTCCTTTCGGACCGGCGCAAGGCGCGCTGGAACGACCTTGCCGGCATGACCACGGTCAAGCTCACCGCCGGCCGCCGCTATGCGATCAAGGCCGAGGGCAGCGGCATCGATCTCGTCTGGAAACGCGTCTCCGACGCTCCCGCCGCCGAGCTGAAGCGCGCCGCCGCCGATGCCGACGTGCTGGTCGCGGTCGTCGGCCTCACCTCCGACCTCGAGGCGGAGGAGACCGGCGTCACCGTCCCCGGCTTCGCCGGCGGCGACAAGACGACGCTCGACCTGCCCGCCGACCAGCTCGCGATGCTCGACCAGGCACGCGCCACCGGCAAGCCGATCGTCCTCGTCGCGATGAACGGCAGCCCGATCAACCTCGCCTGGGCCAAGGCCAATGCCGCCGCGGTGCTCGAGGCCTGGTATCCCGGCGAGACCGGCGGACTTGCCGCCGCCAACATCCTCACCGGCCGCACCAATCCGTCGGGCCGCCTGCCGCTGACCTTCTACCGCAGCGTCGCCGACCTGCCGCCGTTCGGCGATTATGCGATGATCGGCCGCACCTATCGCTATTTTACCGGCACACCGGTCTATCCGTTCGGCTACGGTCTAAGTTATACGCATTTCACCTACGGCCCGCTCACCGTCACACCGGCGCGCGGCGGGGCGGAGGCGGGGCTGCGCGTCACCACGCGGCTGACCAACACGGGGGATCGGGCGGGAGAGGACGTGGCACAGCTGTATCTGACCTTCCCCGACCGCCCCGGCATGCCGCGCATCGCGCTGCGCGGCTTCCAGCGCGTCGCGCTGCGACCGGGCGAGGCACGCACCGTCGCCTTCGACCTGTCGCCGCGCGACCTCAGTTCGGTCGCGACCGACGGCGCGCGGTCCGTCGCCGCGGGCAGCTATCGCGTCACCGTCGGCGGCGGCCAGCCCGGCACCGCCCCCGGCAGCACCGCCACCTTCACCGCGCGCCAATCGCAGGAGTTGCCCAAATGATTGCCCGCTCGACCATCCTCGCCGGCCTGTCGCTGCTCGCGCTCGGCACCGGCGCGCAGGCGGCGAACCGCGATCCGCTCGCCGCCACCGGCCGCTGGAGCGCCAACGCCAGCGGTCATGCGCCGACCCCGCCGATGGGCTGGAACTCGTGGAACGCGTTCAACAGCGACGTCGACGAGGAGAAGGTGCTCGCCTCCGCGCAGGCGCTGCTCGACACCAAGCTCGCCGACCTCGGCTATCGCTACGTCAACATCGACGACGGCTGGTGGCTCAAGCGGCGCCAGCCCGACGGGCGGATGCTGATCCGCACCGATCACTTCCCCTCCGCCGTGACCGGCGGCGATCCCAGCTTCCGCCCGTTCACCGACAAGCTGCATGCGATGGGGTTCAAGGCGGGGATCTATTCCGACATCGGCCGCAACACCTGCGGCCAGATCTACACGCCCGACTTCAAGAACCAGCCCGAGGGGACGGTCGCCGAGCGCGAGGTCGGCCTGTACGGTCATGTCGACCAGGACATGAAGCTCTATTTCCGCGACTGGAATTTCGACTTCATCAAGGTCGACGCCTGCGGCATCCGCGGCCTGCCCGCCGATGCGCCGCGCGTCCGGTCGGGCCTGTATCGCGAACTGCCGCCGCTGGTCGACATGCAGTCGCTCGGCGGCTCCGACATCGCCGGGGTCCGCGGTCTCTACGAACAGGTCGGCACCGCGATCCGCACCTATGCCGGCGACCGGCCCTATGTCTTCTCGCTGTGCCTGTGGGGCGCGGGCGACGTGCGCGCCTGGGGCAAGGACGTCGGCAACAGTTCGCGCACCAGCGACGACATCCAGCCGGTGTGGTCGCGCATGCTGACCAATTTCGATACGGTAACGCATCGCGCGCTCTACGCGCATCCCGGATCGTGGAACGACCCCGACATGCTGTATGTCGGCACCGGCGATTTCGACAATGCGCATGCGGTCGAGGCGCGGTCGCACTTCGCCTTGTGGGCGATGGTCAACGCGCCGCTGTTCATCGGCTACGACCTGCGCAAGCTGACCCCCGAACAGCTGGCGATCTTCGGCAATGCCGATCTGGTCGCGCTCAACCAGGACCCGGCGGGCAATCAGGCGGTGCTCGCCTATGATTCCGACGAGGTGCAGATCTTCGCCAAGACGCTCGCCGACGGCAGCAAGGGCGTCGCGATCTTCAACCGCACCGCGCTGCCCGCCAAGGCGCTGCTGACCGCCGATCATCTCAAGCTGCTGCCGACCGCGGACGTGCGGCTGCGCGACCTGTGGAGCAAGCAGGACAGCCGCTTCCGCGGCGAGCTGGCGCTGACGCTGGCGCCGCACGAGACGCGCGTGTTCCGCGCCAGCGGTACGCGCCGGCTGGCGAATGGCCTCTACCTCTCCGAACAGACTGGCCGGGTGAACCCCGCCACCGATGGCGTGGTGACGCCGCAGCCCGATCCGACCATCCACCATTCGATCACGCCGTGGACCGGCACGCGCGGCCCCGGCGATCACCCGCAATATGGCGGCTGGGGCGGCGCCGAGGCGGATCGCGCGCCTTATGGCAAGCTGATGCGCGTCGCCGGCAAGGATTTCGACACCGGCATCGGCGTGCTCGCCAATTCGCGCCTCGAAGTGCGCAACCAGGGGTTCAAGCGCTTCACCGCGCAGGTCGGCGTCAACGATTCCGGCCAGCGCCGCGCGGGCACCGTCACCTTCGAAGTGTGGGGCGATGGCCGCCTGCTCGGCAAGTCGCCGCCGATGGCGTTCGGCGCCCCCGCCGCGCCGCTGCAGGCGAACGTCGGCGGCGTCGCGATCGTCGAACTCGTCGCGCGTGCCGGCGACGGGCAGCCGGTGCAGCCCGCGACCTGGGGCGAGGCGGCGCTGACGCGGTAGCGCCCCACCCCCGACCATGGCGCTTATTGACTTATCCCTTTGATCCGGGCCTTGTCTTGATCGTGGCGACCGAAGAAGAGACCAGCATCGCAGACCTGCCCGATCCCGTGCAGAGCACGCGCAAGCCCGGGCGACGGCTGCGCGGTGCGGTCGCCAACAAGCTCGGCATCGCCATCCTGTCGGGCGAATATCGCCCCGGCGACGTGCTGACCGGAGAGGTCGCCGCGGCCGAGGCGCTCGACGTCTCGCGCGGCGCCTATCGCGAGGCGGTGCAGGTGCTCACCGCCAAGGGGCTGGTCGAGAGCCGGCCGAAGACGGGCACGCACGTGCTGCCGCGCGAGCGGTGGAATCTGCTCGATCCCGACGTGCTCGCCTGGGCCTTCGCCGGCGAGCCCGATCCGCGGCTGATCCGCAGCCTGTTCGAATTGCGGCTGGTGATCGAGCCCGCCGCCGCCGCACTCGCCGCCGAGCGCCGCACCCGCGCCGACCTGACGCGGATGGGCGAGGCGCTGAAGGGCATGCGCCGCCACACGCTCGCCACCGCCGAAGGGCGCGCCGCCGACCGCGACTTCCACGACGCATTGCTGCACGCGACGGGCAATGACGCGATGGTGGTGCTCGGTGCGTCGATCGGCGCCGCGGTCGCCTGGACGACGCAGTTCAAGCAGCGCACCCGCGCGCTGCCGCGCGATCCGATCCCCGACCACGCCCGCGTCTATGACGCGATCGCCGCGCGCGACGCGACCGCCGCGACCGCGGCGATGCAGGTGCTGGTCGATCTGGCGCTGAGCGACACGCGCAACGCGATGCCCGCCGAAACGCCGGTCTGAGCACGCCGGCGCTCCGGTGAGCGCGAGCGCAGCCGGCCCCCAGCGTTTACCCAACCCCGTTGGTGCTGGACGATGACGGGTGCCGAAGCTTCGCTCTTCTCGTCACCCCGGGCTTTACCCGGGGTCCCGCTTCTTCCCAAGGCTATTCCCGCACAGTCCCCGCGGGCGCCAGCTTCGACAGCGTGAAGCGATCGACGTCGATCCACCCGGCACTCGCCGCGCCGGCATAGCAGAACAGCGCGAATTGCTCGCCCTGGAAGGTGCCGGTGCGCCACGCGAAGGCGAGCGGCGCGTCGCCACCGAGTGCCGTCCAGCGTCGCCCGTCGAGGCTGTAGGCGAACCGGCTGCGGTCGGTGGTGAAGTCCATGTCGGTGCGCAGCCACAGCGCATCGGCGCGCGGCAGCGGCGCCGTCGCCAGCGTCGTGGTGACCGCGCCACCGACCTTGTCCTCGGTCACTTCGGCGGTGACCGCCGCCTTGCCGTCCGTGCCGCGGGTAACGGTCAGATTGGCGCTATACTGGCCGAGCGTGCCGAAGCCGCAGCGGTCGCCGGGCGCCAGATGACCGATGTCGAGCTTCACCTCGCCGCGGCTCGCCGGTCCCTGCCCCTTCTGGGTCAGCGTGTTGCGTGCCGACCAGACCCGCGTCGCCACCGTCGGGCGCAGCCGCAGCCAGCCCGGCCGCTGCGTCAGCGACCAGCGCGCGGGATCGGGATTGTGGTTCCACTGCCATTGCAGACCGAGGCGCGGCGCGGTGAAATCGTCGGAGGTCGCCGGCTCCGCGAAGGGCGCGCCGGGGATCGGCTTGGCGGCACGGCGCGGCACGCGGCCGGGTGCGGCGGGCGTGCCCCAGACCGGCCAGTCGTCTTGCCAGAACACCGGGCTCATGTTGGTCATCCGGCCGATCGCGCCGCTGTCCTCCATCACGAAGCCGAACCAGCGCCCGTCGGGCAGGTCGACCAGCGCACCCTGATGCCCGCCGCTCTTGTCGTCGATCTGGTCGCGCGTCTCCCACGGCCCGAACAGGCTGCGCGACCGTGAGACGCTGAGCGCCAGTCGCGGCGGCAGCGCGTTGAACAGGTAATAATAATCGCCGCGGCGGATGATCTTCGATCCTTCCGCGCCCTTGATGTAATGGATGCGCCTCGCATCGGTGACGTGTGCGAGCGTCGCATCGAGCGTCAGCAGCGTGATCGTGCCGTCGGCGGTGCTCGCGGTGGCCAGATAGGCGCGGCCGTCCGGCTCGATGAACAGGCCGGGATCGAACGCCTCGCGCTCCAGCTTGTGATAGCGCCACGGTCCGCGCACGTCCCTGGCGTACCAGATGCGCGTCTTCTGCCCGACCGGCGTATTGGCGAGATAGTAGGTGCCGTCGTGATAGCGCAGGCTGGAGGCGTACAGCCCCTTGCGATAGGCGTTGCCGCCCTTCAGGTCATATTGCGGCAACCCCTCCAACCGGTCGACGAGATGCGAGGCGATCGTCCAGTTGATCAGGTCGCGGCTGTGCAGGATGGTGATCCCCGGCACGTTGGCGAAGGTGGTGCTCGCCATATAATAATCGCGGCCGACGCGGATCACGTCGGGATCGGGATAATCGGCGTAGAGCACCGGGTTACGGAAGCTGCCGTCGCCCTGGTCCGACCGCCACACCTGCGCCGGGCCCGCACCGGCGGTCAGCGCCAGCAGAGCGGCGAGCGCGGCGACACGGAAGCGGGGCATGACGGTCAATCCTCTGCCGGGAAACGGGATCATAGTTCGACGAGCACCACGCCCTGCCGCGGCACGGTCAGCGTCAGCCGGCCGCCGGTCAGGCGCAGCGCTTCCGGCGTCAGTCGCGCGGCGTGCGTCAGCGTCGCGACCTGCGCAGGGGTCGGCCGTGCCGGCGCGCCCATCGCCTGCCACGCGCCGAAGGCGTTGGCGTGCCGCGCATCGACCCGCCACAGCCGCCCCGCCGCCGCCGGCGCGACATGCGCGACGTCCAGCGTCACGCGGGCGTCCGGCCCCGCCACGTCGTCGTCGTGATAATGCCACAGGAGCAAGGCGACGCGCCCCGCCGCGGTGCGCGTCGCGAGCACGCCGACATCCGGCGCACCGCGCACCCCGTCGCGCAGCAGCGTATCGAGCGGCACCTGCGCATCGCTGCGCGCGTCGAGCCGCTCCGGCCCCAGCCGCGCGAACAGCCGGAACACGTTGAGCACCGCGAGATCGACGCCGTTGGTGGCAAGCTGGCGATAGCCGGCGAACCACGGCTGGCCGACGAAGGTATAGGACCAGGCGAGCGCCCCCTCCAGCCGGGTGCCGCGCCGCTGCGCCAGCTCCCACAGCCGCGCATAGCTCGCCGCGGTGTAGCTCGCGTAGAGCGGGCCGTTGCGATAGGCGTTGGCCGGCCCCGGACAGGCGGCGCAGCCCTCGGGATCGTTCTCGCCGATCACCACCGGCTTGCCGGCGAGCTGCGGCACCGCGGCAAAGGCGGCGAACGCCTCGTCGGCGGTGCGCAATTGGTTGGCGATCCCCATGCGGACATGGCCGTCGACCACCGCCGGCTGCCCCTTGGCGTGGAACGACAGGAAGTCGGTCGGCGTGCCCGTCCCGCCGGTCGCGTGATTGGTGCCGGTGGTGACGTGGCGCAGGAAGCCCTGCATGAACGTGCCGCCCGCCCCGGCGAGATCGGGACCGCCGACACGCGCGGTCGGCAGCGCGCGGCGGATCGCATCGACGGTGACGTCGTGCAGCCGGTAGAAGGCATCGGGACTGGCGCTCCAGTAGAAGCGCAGATTGGGCTCGTTCCACGTCTGGAAATACCAGCGCTCCACCTCGGCGCGACCGTAGCGCGCGACGTTGTGGAGCGTCCAGCGATAGACGAGATCGGCCCAGCGTTTCTCGTCGCGCGGCGGATAGGTCCAGCCGGCGGTGCCCTTGGCGTCGACGCCGGGCGCCCAGGGCAGGCGATAGGGCGTGCCCGGCGGCGCGGCGCTCAGCGCCTCGGGCATGAAGCCGATTTCGAGATAGGGGTGGATGCCGGCGGCGCGATAGCTGTCGATGATGCCGTCGACGATCCGCCAGTCGTACACCGGCTTGCCGTCGCGCTCGGTATAGATGTTGGTGCTGCCCCATTTGAAATCGGCGGTGCCGTCGCCGCTGGTCAGCAGGTTGTGCGCGCGGAAATAGACCTCGCCCGGCCGCAGCCGGCCGAGTTCGACGAGCAGCCGCTTGCCCTCCGCCATCGTCGCGTAATTGGGCTCGTCGGCGCCGAAGAACCGCCAGATCGGCGGCAGCGGCGCGGTGACGCGTGCCGCATCGACGCTGACGTGCACCGTGCGCGGCGCCGGCGCCGCCGCGGTCAGCAGCGCGAGCGACGCCGCCGCCGCCGACCGGCACCACGAGGAGAGACCGCCGCGCACCGGCTCAGCGCAGGTCGAGCACGACGACCGACTTGGCCGGCAGCGTCAGCGTCAGCGTACCGCCGGCGACCTGCGCCGCGGTAAACGGCTGCGGCGTCACCGCATCGGGCGCATCGAAGCTGTTGTGCGTATCCATCGCCGCCCCCGTGACGATCCGGCCGCTCGCCTGCGCCGCCTGCACCCCGGTCAGCGCGACCGACACCGGCAGCGCGCGATTGGGATCGAGGTTGACCAGCGCGACATGCACCTGCCCCGCGGCGTCGCGCACCGCCGAAGCGTTGACCGCGGGCACCGCCACCTCGTCCTTGTGATACCAGGGCGAGGTCAGCGTGATCGGCAGCGCGGTCGCGCCCTGCCACGGCTTGTAGAGGTCGAACACCCAATAGGTCGGCGTCTTCACCATCCGCGGCCCGTCGGTGAGCAGCATCGCCTGCAACACGTTCACCATCTGCGCGATCGCCGCCATCCGCACCCGGTCGGCATGCGCGACGAAGATGTTGAGGTTGAGGCCGGCGACCACCGCGTCGCGGATCGAGTTCTGCTGTTCGAGGAAACCGGGATTGCTGCCCGGCGTCGGATCGTACCAGGTGCCCCATTCGTCCACCGCCAGCATCACGCGCTTGGCGGGATCGTATTTGTCCATGATCGCGGCGTGCTTGGTCAGGAATTCGTCCATCTGCAGCGTGTGCTGCATCGTCGTCGCCCATTCGTGCTCGGAAAAGCCGATCGCCGGCCCCTTGTCCTTCCAGTCCTTGTCGCGCGGCCGGGTGTAATAATGGAGCGCCAGCCCGTCGATATTCTTGCCGGCGATGCGCATCATCGACTCGGTCCATTCGTAATTCGAATCGCTCGGGCCGCTGGCGATCTTGAGCATCGGGCCGTTCGCCGACTTGGCGAATTGCGCGTAGCGGTTGGTCTCGTCGGCGGCGTAATCGGGACGCATATTGCCGCCGCAGCCCCACAGTTCGTTGCCGATGCCGAGATATTGCACTTTCCACGGCTCGGCATGGCCGTTCTTGGCGCGCTCCTTGGCGAGGACGCTGCTGCCCTTGGCGGCGGTGATATATTCCACCCATTGCGCGGTCTCTGCCGGCGGCGCGCTGCCGAGGTTGGCGCCGACGTAGGTGCTCGCGCCCAGCCGCTCCATCAGCCCGAAATATTCGTGCGTGCCGAAGCTGTTGTCCTCGTTGACCCCGCCCCAATTGGTGTTGACCTTGCCGGGCCGGTCCTTCGCCGGGCCGATGCCGTCGCGCCAATGATATTCGTCGGCGAAACAGCCGCCGGGCCAGCGCACCATCGGCACGTTGATCGCCTTCAGCGCGGCGAGCACGTCGCGGCGATAGCCGGCATCGTTGGGGATGCGCGATTTCGGGCCGACCCAGATGCCGCCATAGATGCCGTGGCCGAGATGTTCGGCGAACTGGCCGAAGACGTCGCGATGCACCTGCGGCCCCGGCGTGTCGGCGCGCAGCGTCGCGCGCACCGCCTCTGTCTCGCGTTCCTGCGCGGGTGCCGCCGCCGGCAGCGCGAGCCCGGCGAGCAGCAGCGGCAGCAGCGCGCGGGCGGCGCGGGCGGCGCGGGCGGCGCGGGGTCGAAACGGGGTCATGGGTCTTCCTCTCGTGATGGCGGCGGCGGCGGGGATCAGGGCGTGCGGAACGTCCAGCGCCCGGCCGGGCTAATCGGGTCGAACGCGGCGAGCGTCGGCGTGCTCGCACCGGCGGCGACCAGCGCCAGACCGGTGCGGCCGCCCGGCACCGCCTTGGGCATGATGCGATAGGTGCCGTCGGTGAGCTGGTCGACGCGCCACAATTGCTCGGCCGCACCGGTGAAGGCGGGCACCGCCTCGACCTCGCCCGCCGCGGTCGCCGCCAATGCGCGCGTCGTGCCGGCGATGGTCAGCTTGTAATAAGGCGCGCCGAACGAGCCGCCGGCATCGGCCACCGGCGCGATCGTCCACAATTGATGCGGCCGCACCATGTAATCGGCGAGGTCGACGCGCACCCGGCCCTGCGGCCAGCCGGCGCTGTCCTGCGCCAGCGTCTGGTCGGGCAGCGGCGCGACGGGATCGCCCGGCTTGGCCATGAAGCTGCGCCGCGCGTCGAACGGGATGCGGACGAAATCGGTCGCGAGACCCAGCGCATAGCCGCTGCGCTCGGACGCGATCTCATAGGTGCCGGGCGCGACGTTCTCGCCCGCGACCGGCCAGCCGTCGCGCCACAGCAGCGGCGCGATGCCGAGCACGCTGCGCCCGCTGCGGTCCATGTCCGCCTCGTAATGCATCGAGAATTTCTCGACGCCGCCGGGCAGCTCGATCAGGCCGAAATGGCCGGGGCCGATATCGCGGCCGCGCGCGCTGACCACCAGCTTGCCGCCGCCCTTGAGCAGCGGCGTGCCCATATGGTCGAGATACGGCCCGAGCGGGCTGCGCGCCCGGCCGACGCGGATATGATAGGTGGAATTGGGCCCGTCGCAGCAGGTGCCGTGCGTGCCGAGCAGATAATACCAGCCGTCGCGATACATCATCGCGGTCGCTTCCATGTCGATCGCGACATCGACCGGCTGGTTGCCGGCGACGCGCAGCCCGGTCTTGGGATCGAGTTCGATGACGCGGATCGGCCCGAAATAGGTGCCGTAGGTCAGCCACAGCCGCCCGTCGGCGAGCAGGAAGGCGGGATCGATCGCATCGGCGGTCTCCACCCCGTCGCTCGACGCGACGACGCCGACGTCGTGATAGCCGAAGCGCGGCGACTTGGGGTCGAGCGACAGCGTCCACATGATCTTGACCTGGCTGGCGTGACCGCCGGACATGCCGCCGCCGCCGACCGCATAGGCCATGTAGTAACGCTCGCCGATCTTGATGACGTCGGGCGCGACGCCGCCGCCGGGCCGCACCGGGCCGCTGCGCCACGTCCAGCCGTCGTCGGAGACGAGGCCGCCCTGCCGCGTGCCGAAGGTATACCAGCGCCCGTCGGAGAAGGTGACCGTGGAGGGATCGTGGATGAACGGTTCGCCCTGCAATTGCGCCGCAGCGGGTGCGGCGGCGAAGCCGAGCGAAGCGGCGAGCGAGAGGGCCAGCGCGGTGAGGATATGGCGGGTCATGGCGGTCTCCCGGATCAGCGCAGCACGGTGGACACAGCGGTGATCGGCTTGCCCTCCGCATCGAGGAAGCGGACGCAGAAATCGCTGAGCCCCGGCCCGTTGATGACGGCGCCGCGGATGACGTTGCGGCCCTTGCGCAGCGTCAACCGGTCCGACAGCACGTCGTCCATCACCATGCGGCGATCGTTGAACAGCCCGACCGCCTCCTTGCCGTTGAGCCACCAGATCGACGCCGCATTGGAGCCGACCGCCAACCGCACGTCGCGCATCTCGCGCGGCGAATCGATCACGGTATAGGCCTGGAAGATCACGCCATAGGTCGGCTTGCCCAGCCCCTGCGCCAGGTTGAACAGCTTGATGTCGAAGCTGTTCGAATCGAGCGCATGCCAGCGCAGCGGCTCGGCGGCGTTGACGATCTGGCCGTCGCGCGGCGTCGCGGTGAACTGGCCGGGGAAATATTCCTTACCCAACGCCTCGCGCACATAACTGGCGGTGAACACCGTGTTGGTGCGGTTCGGCTTGACGATCGGTTCGAGCAGCAGCCAGCGGCGCAGGAAGCCGTCGGCATCGGGGGCGCCCGGCGTGGTACCGGCAGGCTGGAAATACGGGGCGATGCCGGTGGCGGGGGTGGGAGCGGGGGCGGCCTGTTGGCCGGCCATGCCCGGTGTCGCGCCGGCAAGCGCCAGCCACGCCGCGCCGCCGCGCGCCAGACGCATCATCCGCACCATCCCCGTCATCGCTGCTCTCCTTGGCTGACGAAGGGGAATGGCATCGATGCCGTCGCGATTGGTGCGCCTGTCGCCGCATGGCGATCCGTCGGCAGCCCGGTCATCCCCTCCTCCTTTCGTCGCGCGATCGAGTTGGTCTGCGATCCCGATGGCCTGCCACCGGATCGCGCCGTATCTGATCGTTGCGCTGATCCGGAAGCTAGACTGGTAACGCTACCGTGTCCATCGGGGGGCGGCTGATTTATCGGAGTAATAATCTATTCGATATATCCCGTTGGCTGGCCCCGACGTCTGGTAGCGCTATAGTTGCTCCAACGGTCGGCGCATCCAGCGTCCGGCGATATGGGAGAGATGAGGATGGCGGGACGTGCCATGTTATTGGCGCTGGCATTGGCCGGCGGCTCGGCGGCGATGGCGAGCGAGGCGCCGCGCTTCAGCCGCTTTGCCTATCAGGGGCAATCGCAGGAGAAGGCCATCGCGGCGCCGGGTGCGTATCGCAACCCGATCCTGTCGGGCTATTATCCCGATCCATCGGTGACGCGGGTCGGCGACGATTATTATCTGGTCAATTCGTCCTTCGCGCACTTCCCCGGCCTGCCGGTCTTCCATTCGAAGGACCTCGTCCACTGGACGCAGATCGGCAATGCGATCGATCGCCCCGGTCAGCTCGACTTCACCGGCCGCCGCACCTCGGAGGCGGTGTTCGCGCCCGATATCTCCTATCACGCCGGCACCTTCTACATCGTCAACACCTGCGTCTCCTGCAAAGGCAATTTCGTCATCACCGCCAGGAACCCGGCGGGACCGTGGTCCGACCCGATCTGGCTGCCGTTCGAGGGGATCGATCCGTCGATCTATTGGGAGGGCGAGCGCGCCTATATCGTCAACAATCGCGCCCCCGCCGAACCGCCACGCTACGAGGGCCATCGCGCGATCTGGGTACAGGAATATGACTGGCGCGCCGGCAAGATGGTCGGCGAGAGCACGCAGCTGATCAACGGCGGCGTCGACATCACCAAAAAGCCGGTGTGGATCGAGGGGCCGCATATCCTCCGGAAGGACGGCTATTATTATCTGACCGCGGCCGAGGGCGGCACCAGCGTCAACCATTCGCAGGTCGTCTTCCGCTCGCGCGAATTGCGCGGGCCGTATGTGCCGTTCGCCGGCAATCCGATCCTGACGCAGCGCGATCTCGACCCCGCCCGTCCCGATCCGATCACCTCGGCGGGCCATGCCGAACTGGTGCAGACGCAGAACGGCGACTGGTGGGCGACCTTCCTCGCCGTGCGGCCCTATGCCGGCAATGACTACAATATCGGGCGCGAGACGTTCCTGCTGCCGGTGACGTGGGCGCAGGGCTGGCCGACGATCCTGCCGCACGGCACGCCGATCCCGTTCACCGCGCCCGTGCCCAAGCTGCCGCAGCAACGCCCGCCGGCGCTGCCGACCAGCGGCGACTTCGCATATACCGACACCTTCGCCGGGCCGAAGCTGGCGATGCAGTGGATCGGCGTGCGCACGCCGAAGCAGCCGCTCTACCGGATCGACCGGCACGAGCTGGTGCTCGACCGCGGCGCGCCGATGGGCGACCTCGCCGGCGTCCCCGCCTTCGTCGCGCGGCGCCAGCAGCATCACGTCGCGACGATGAGCACGACGGTGCGCTTCACCCCCGACAGCGACGGCGAACGCGCCGGCCTCGCCGCGATGCAGAGCGACAAGAACTTCCTGTTCTTCGGCATCACCCGCATCGCCGGCAAGCCGATGGTCGCGCTCTACACCACCGACAAGGGCGCCGAACGGCTGGTCGCCTCGGCACCGGTCGCCACCGGTGGCCCGGTGACGCTGACGATCCGCGCCAACGGCGGCACGATGGCGTTCGATTATCGGGCGGGCGGTGCGGGCCGGACGCTCGCCGCCGACGTCGATGCGCGCTTCCTCAGCACCGAGGCGGCGGGCGGCTTCGTCGGCACGTTGGTGGGGCCCTACGCCTGGCGCCGCTGACACGAAAAAGGGGCGGTCCCGCAGGACCGCCCCTTCCTGGCGATGACGGTGATGGACCGGCGGATCAGCCCGCCATGTCCTCCAGTTCGCGGCCCGCGGTCTCGTTGACCATCTTGCGCACGAAGAAGAACGATGCCGCGGCGAAGAAGGCGTAACCGAAATAGGTCACCGCCAACCCCGGCGACACCGCCAGCGCGGGGAAGCTCACCGAGATCGCCGCATTGGCGATCCACTGCGCGAAACCCGACACGGCGAGGCCCGAACCGCGGATCTGGTTGGGGAACATCTCGCCGAGCATCACCCACATCACCGGACCCCAGCTGCCGTTGAAGAAGATGACGTAGAGGTTGGCCGCGATCAGCGCGATCATGCCGTTATGCCCCGGCAACGAGACCGCGCCCGCTGCGTCCGTCACCGCGGTTGAGAATGCCCAAGCCACCACCGCCAACGTCACCGCCATGCCGGCCGAACCGACGAGCAGCAGCGGCTTGCGGCCGATCTTGTCGACCGTGGCGATCGTGAACAGGCACGCCGCGATCGACAGCACGCCCGACAGGATGTTGATCTGCAACGCATTGTCTTCGGTGAAGCCAACCGCTTCCCACAGCACCGCGCCATAATAGAAGACGACGTTGATGCCGACGAGCTGCTGGAAGATGGCAAGGCCGATGCCCGCCCACAGGATGGGGCGGATCTTGCCGGTGGTCTTGTCGCGCAGGTCCGACAATTTGGGCTTGTGATGGTCGGCGGCGAGCGAGTTGCGGATCTCGACGACCTTGCGGTCGGCCTCGGCGGTGCCGAACAGGCGGACGAGCACCGTATGCGCCTCGGCCTCGCGGCCCTTGGCCATCAGGAAGCGCGGGCTTTCCGGAATGACGAAGAGCGCGACGAGATAGATGGCGGCGGGGATCGCCTGCAGCCAGAACATCCAGCGCCATGCGGGATAGCCGAGCCAGAACGGCGCGGTCGAGCCGCCGGCATAACGCGCGAGCACGAAATTGGCGACGAACGCGCCGGTCAGGCCGGTGATGATCATCACCTGCTGCACGCTGGTCAGCCGGCCGCGGATCGAGGCGGGAGTGACTTCGGAGATATAGACCGGCGAGATGACGCTCGCCGCACCGACGCCGAGGCCGCCGATGATGCGCGCGAAGATGAAGACTTCGGAGCCGCTCGCCGCGCCGGCGAGCAGGGCGCTGACCAGGAACAGCAGCGCCGCCAGCATCATGACGTTGCGGCGGCCGATCGCATCGGCCATCCGGCCGGCGCCGAACGCACCGATCGCCGAACCGACCAGGATCGCGCCGACGTTGACGCCGATGCCGAGCCGGCCGAGCGCGAACGCCGCCTCCAGCCCCTTTTGCGTGCCGTTGATCACGCCCGAATCATAGCCGAACATGAAGCCGCCGATCGTCGCCACCGCGACGATCGCGGCGATGAAGCCGTGGTTCGTGGCAGTCCCCCCTGCCCCCCTTACGCTATCCGTCATCGTCTCTCCTGTGCCGGTCACCGCCGGCGAAATGGGTTGTGCCTAGTGGTTATGCCGCGGCGTACGTGCGGCGATACCCCGATATTTCAACGCGAAGTCGAGGACGCCGCCTTCGCCGAGCTGGCCGGTCTTTTCCCGGTACAGTTCTTCCCACGGCGTGTGGCTCTCGGCAATGGGGGGCGGCGTGCCGCCGCGCCGGCGCGCGATCTCGGCCTCGTCGACCAGCGCGTCGCAGCGACCCGCGGCAAGATCGATGCGGATCACGTCGCCGGTCTGCAACCACGACAGGCCGCCGCCGACCGCGCTTTCCGGGCTGGCGTTGAGGATCGACGGACTGTCCGACGTTCCCGACTGGCGGCCGTCGCCGAGCGTCGGCAGCGTCAGGATACCGCGCTGGATCAGATGATCGGGCGGCTGCATGTTGACCACCTCCGCCGATCCCGGCCAGCCGATCGGGCCGGCGCCGCGGATCACCAGGATCGAGCCTTCGTCGATGCCGAGCGCGGGGTCGTTGATGCGGTGGTGGTAATCGTCCGATCCCTCGAACACCACCGCGCGCGCCTCGAACACGTTCTCGCGTCCCGGCACGGTGAGATAGCGTTCGCGGAACGCCGGCGAGATCACGCTGGTCTTCATGATCGCGAAATCGAACAGATTGCCGGTGAGGACGAGGAACCCCGCCTGCTCCTTCAGCGGCTGGTCGAACGGGCGGATGACCTCGCGGTCGGTCGCGCCGCGGCCGGCGAGGTTCTCGGCGATGCTGCGCCCGGTGACGGTCAGGCAGTCGCCGTCCAGCTTGCCCGCGCCGAGCAGCTCGTTCATCACCGCGGGCACGCCGCCGGCCCGGTGGAACCGCTCGCCGAGGAAGCGCCCGGCGGGCTGCACGTCGACCAGCAACGGCAGATCGTAGCCATGCTCCATCCAGTCGCTCGGCCGCACCTCGATCCCGGCATGCGCCGCCATCGCCTGGATATGCGGCTGCGCGTTCGACGATCCGCCGATCGCGGTGACCACGCGCACCGCGTTGAGGAAGCTCTCGCGGGTCAGGATGCGCGACGGGCGCAGGTCCTCATAGGCCATGTCGACGATGCGACGGCCGGTCTCATAGGCGAACTGGCCGCGCTCGCGATACGGCGCGGGGATCGCCGCGCAACCGGGCAGCGAGAGGCCGAGCGCCTCGGCGACCGCGTTCATCGTCGAGGCGGTACCCATCGTGTTGCAATGGCCCGCCGAAGGCGCGCTGTCGGTGGCGCGCTGGAGGAATTCCTCCTCGTCGATCTCGCCCGCCGCGAGCTTGCGCCGCGAGCGCCAGATGACGGTGCCCGATCCGACCAGCTCGCCCTCGTGCCAGCCGTCGAGCATCGGCCCGCCCGACAGCACGATCGCCGGGATGTCGACGGTGGCGGCGGCCATGATCCCCGACGGCGTCGTCTTGTCGCAGCCGGTGGTCAGCACCACCGCATCGATGGGATAGCCGTACAGCGTCTCGACCAGCCCGAGATAGGCAAGGTTGCGATCGAGCGCCGCGGTCGGCCGGCGGCAATTCTCGAAGATCGGATGCACCGGGAATTCGAGCGGAATGCCGCCCGCGTCGCGAATGCCGTCGCGCACCCGCCGCGCGAGATCGAGATGGATGCGGTTGCACGGGCTGAGGTCGCTGCCGGTCTGCGCGATGCCGATGATCGGCCGGCCCGAGCGCAGCTCCGCCGGGGTCAGGCCGTAATTCATGAAGCGTTCGAGATAGAGCGCGGTCATATCGGCACGGGCCGGGTCGGCGAACCAGTCGCGCGAACGGAAGGGACGAACCGGTTGGCGTGACACGCTGGACTCTCCACTTGGACGATGCCGGAGCCGGCTCGTACCTTGGTGGTATCGCTATCAGGCCGCCGCCGCACGTCAAGGCTTCAAACGGGTCCGCAGGCGTCGCCGGGCGGATGCAGCGGTCCGGCGATCCCGATTCGGCACGGTCGACCGAAGCTGCGAAAACGGAAAATCACTCGACGACTGGTGGGTTCGCGGGGGTCTGTAGCTTTGGGTTAGCGCAGAGGCGCAGAGGACGCAGAGATACAATGCGTGATGGATCCCGAGCGCGAACAACGACGTATCGCCATTTGCCGGACTATCTGCTTACCCCCCGTCACCCCGGACGCGTTCCGGGGGCAACTCCGCGGCGAAGAGAACGGCTTGAGGCGACAACAGGCAGCATTGTACCCCGGCGAAGGCCGGGGCCCAGTTGGGAAAGCCGCGGTAAGTCATTACGAACCTTCGCCCAACTGGGCCCCGGCCTTCGCCGGGGTACATCCGCGGTCTCGCAGAGGTCTCGAACGGGTCCGGGTGACGGGTCTTTCGGTGTAATCGATCGGACCAGCCGCCGCGTGACATGCAATTGCCCCGGCTTCATGACATTACGGAACGCAGCAGCCTCGCAGGGCGCACTCCATCCAACCACTCCGTCATTTGAGCGCCCACTTATGGCCCGCCTCTTGATCCACTCCGGGTCATTCCCCGGCCCCGGAACAGCTTGCGAATTCGCAAACGGCCTCATATGGTAGCGCTATCCCGCATCTGCGGCACATTTTGCAGGCCTCGCCAGAAGGCCGTCACTAGGAAGGATCATCGGCCATGAGGCTTCGTCTCGCCCTCTGCCTGACCGCCGCCGCGCTCGGCACCACCGCCACGCTCGCCCTCGCGCAGGTCGCCAAGCCCGCCGCGACAGCCGCCGCCGCCGAGCCGCGCAGCCCCGACGGCAAGCGCTACCTCAGCCAGCCCCTGGTCAAGAACCTCTATTTCGCCGATCCTTCGGCGCACGTCTTCAACGGCAAGCTCTACGTCTATCCCAGCCACGACGTCGACGCCGGCATTCCGGACGACGATCTCGGCACGCAATATGCGATGCACGACTATCGCGTGCTCAGCATGGACCGCATCGGCGGCCCGGTGACGGTGCATCCGGTGGCGATCGACGTGAAGGACATTCCATGGGCCGCCAAGCAGACCTGGGCGCCCGACGCCGCATATAAGAACGGCACCTATTACCTCTATATGCCCGCGCGTGACCGGGACGGCGTGTTCCGCATCGGCGTCGCCACCGGCAAGTCGCCGACCGGCCCGTTCAAGGCCGAGCCGGCGCCGATCAAGGGCAGCTTCTCGATCGATCCGGCGGTGTTCACCGACACCGACGGCCAGAGCTATATGTATTTCGGCGGCATCTGGGGCGGGCAGCTCCAGCGCTGGACCAGCGGCCGCTTCGACCCCAATGCCGGCGACACCGACCTCAAGCAGGACGACAAGCCCGCGCTGTCGCCCAAGATGGCGCGCATGTCGGCCGACATGAAGCAGTTCGCCGAGGCGCCGCGCGACATCGTCATCACCGACGAGGCCGGCAAGCCGGTGCTCGGCGGCGACCACGATCGCCGCTTCTTCGAAGCGTCGTGGGTGTTCAAGCGCGGCGGCAAATATTATTTCACCTATTCGACCGGCGACACCCACTTCCTCAATTATGCGATCGGCACCTCGCCGTATGGGCCGTTCCGCTATACCGGCCATATGCTGTCGCCGGTGCAGGGCTGGACGTCGCATCACTCGGTCGTCGAGTTCAAGGGCAAGTGGTGGCTGTTCTATCACGACACGCAATTGTCGAATAAGAACTATCTGCGCTCGGCCAAGGTCGCCGAGCTGACGTTCAACCCCGACGGCACGATCCGTCAGCTCGATCCGTTCAAGAACTGAGCGGCGGCATGTTTCTCGGCATCGATATCGGTACGTCCGGGGTCAAGGCGGTCGTCCTCGACACCCACGGCAGCGTCGTCGGGCAGGGCACCGCCGCGCTGACCGTGCAGCGACCGCAGCCCCTGTGGTCGGAACAGGACCCGGACGCCTGGTGGCAGGCGACGACCGCCGCAGTCCAGGCGATCGACCCGGACGTCCGCCGCGCGGTGCGCGGCATCGGCCTCGCCGGCCAGATGCACGGCGCGACGCTGCTCGGAGCCGACGACCGTCCGCTGCGCCCGGCGATCCTGTGGAACGACGGCCGCTCGCACGCCGAATGCGTCGAGCTGGAAGCCGAGGTGCCCGCGCTGCATGACATCGCCGGCAATCTCGCGATGCCCGGCTTCACCGCGCCCAAGCTGCAATGGGTGCGCCATCACGAGCCGGAGACGTTCGCGCAGATCGCCACCGTGCTGCTGCCCAAGGATTACGTCCGGCTGCAGATGACCGGCGAAAAGCTGTCGGATATGTCCGATTCAGCAGGCACGCTGTGGCTCAACGTCGCCGGCCGGCGGTGGAGCGACACGCTGCTCGCCGCCACCGGCCTGACCGAAGCGCAGATGCCGGCGCTGGTCGAGGGCAGCGCCGTCGCGGGCCGCCTGCGCCCCGAGATCGCCGAACTCTGGGGCATGGGCAGCGTGCCCGTCGCCGGCGGCGGCGGCGACAATGCCGCCGGCGCGGCGGGGGTCGGCGCGGTGCGCGACGGCGATGCGTTGCTGTCGCTCGGCACCTCGGGCGTGATCTTCGTCGCCACCGACCGCTTCCGCCCCAATGTCGCGGGCGCGGTCCATGCCTTCTGCCACTGCCTGCCCGATATGTGGCACCAGATGGCGGTTCACCTGTCCGCCGCCTCGTGCATCGACTGGGTCGCCAGGATCACCGGCGCGGCGGGTGCCGCGGACCTGTTCGCGCGCGCCGAGCGCGCCGGACCGGGTGCCGGGCCGGAGCTGTTCCTCCCCTATCTCTCCGGCGAACGCACCCCCCATAACGACGCGCAGGTCCGCGGCGCCTTCCTCCGGCTCGACAACGACACCGGTCCAGACCGGCTGGCGCAGGCGGTGCTGGAGGGCGTCGGCTTCGCGCTCGCCGACGGCATCCGCGTGCTGCGCGATGCCGGCACGACGATCGAGCGCCTGTCGGTGATCGGCGGCGGCGCGCGTTCGCGCTATTGGGGCGAAACGCTCGCCGCGACGATGGACGTCGAGCTCGTCTACCTGCAAGGCGGCGAGGTCGGCCCGGCGCTCGGCGCCGCCCGCCTCGCCCAGCTCGCGGTCGACGGCGGCAGCCCCGCCGACGTCTGCCAGGCGCCGCCCGTGTCCCACGTCATCACCCCCGATCCGGCGCTCGTCGAGCGCCTAGCCCCCAAGGGCGCCGCGTTCCGCGACGCCTACCCCCGCATAAGGACCCTCTGATGGCCGACTTTTTCGCCGACATCCCCCAGATCCGCTACGAAGGACCGGACAGCGACAACGAGCTCGCCTACCGCTTCTACGACAAGAACCGCGTCGTGCTCGGCAAGACGATGGAAGAGCATCTGCGCTTCGCCGCCTGCTTCTGGCACACCTTCTGCTGGCCCGGCTCCGACGTGTTCGGCGGCGGCACCTTCAACCGCCCGTGGCATCGCGGCCCCAACGACAGCGCCGCCGCGGCCGAGAAGCGCGAGGTCGCGTTCGACTTCTTCCAGAAGCTCGACGTGCCTTATTATTGCTTCCACGACGTCGACGTGATGGCCGATGCCGCCAACGTCACCGAACATCGCCGCTATTTCGCGGAAGCCGTCGATCACCTCGAAAAGCTGCAGGCCTCGTCGGGTCGCAAGCTGCTGTGGGGCACCGCCAACCTGTTCAGCCACCCGCGCTTCGCCGCCGGCGGCGCGACCAACCCCGATCCCGAGGTCTATGCCTTCGGTGCGATGCAGGTGCGCGACGCGCTCGAGGCGACGCATCGCCTCGGCGGCCAGAACTACGTCTTGTGGGGCGGCCGCGAAGGCTATGAGACGCTGCTCAACACCGACATGAAGCGCGAGCTCGACAATTTCGGCCGCTTCCTCAGCCTCGTCGTCGAGCACAAGCACAAGATCGGCTTCACCGGCACGATCCTGATCGAACCGAAGCCGCACGAGCCGACCAAGCACCAGTACGACTTCGACACCGCGACGGTGTACGGCTTCCTCAAGCGCTACGGCCTCGAGAACGAGGTGCGCGTCAACATCGAGGCGAACCACGCCACGCTGTCGGGCCACACCTTCGAGCATGAGATCGCCACCGCCAGCGCGCTCGGCATCTTCGGCTCGATCGACGCCAACCGCGGCGATCCGCAGAACGGCTGGGATACCGACCAATTCCCCAATTCGGTCGAGGAACTGACGCTGGCGATGGTCGAGATCCTGCGCGCCGGCGGCTTCACCACCGGCGGCTTCAACTTCGACGCCAAGGTCCGCCGCCAGTCGATCGACGCGATCGACCTGTTCCACGGCCATGTCGGCGGCATCGACGTCGTCGCCAAGGGCCTGCTCAACGCCGCCGCGCTGATCGAGGACGGTCGTCTCGACGCCGCCAAGACCGAGCGTTACGCGGGCTGGACGGGTGAGTTCGGCGGCAAGATCGCCGATCTCGACCTCGCCGGCATCGCCGATCTCGCGATCCAGCAAGACATCGATCCGCAGCCGCGCTCGGGTGGCCAGGAGCGGCTCGAGAACCTGATCAACCGTTTCCTCTAAGCCTCGCGTGTCCGGCCCCTGACGGGGCCGGGCGCCTCCCCGGCGATGCCGGGACCCGGAACGTCGAACACGGCGACCGGACATATGGGAGAGTGATGATGCGCCGAGCCTTCGCCTTGGCGGTCCTGCTGGCGGCGGCGCCGTCGCCCGCGCAGGACCCCGCCCCGCAAGCCGCGCCGACCTATACGGCGATCAAGCTCTGGCCCGATGGCGCCCCCGGATCGCGCGCGCGCCGGCAGGAAGCCGAGGTCGCCCGCGATTATTGGGTGCGCAACATCCACGATCCCTCGCTGATCGCCTTCCCCGCCGATCCCCGCCACAGCAACGGCGCGGCGATCGTCGTGATGCCCGGCGGCGGCCACAAACTGCTCGTCTGGACCAACGAGGGGACCAAGGTCGCCACCGCGCTCAACCGCATGGGCGTCACCGCCTTCGTCCTCAAATACCGGCTGGCGAACGAGCCCGGCTCCCCCTATTCGGTCGAGGGCGACGCCGCCGACGACGCCCGCCGCGCCATACGCTGGGTGCGCGCGCATGCCGCCGATTACGGAATCGACCCCGCCCGCGTCGGCGCGATGGGATTCTCCGCCGGCGGCGAGCTGGTGTCGCAGATCGCCGACAATCCCGAACCCGCCGGCCGGCCCGCGGTGGATGCGATCGACCGCCTGCCCGCGCGCCCCGATTTCCAGGTGCTCGTCTTCCCTGGCCCGCGCGGCATCCCCGCCAAGGCGATCGCCGGCGCGCCGCCCGCCTTCATCGTCGCGGGCAGCCGCGACGCCTGCTGCGCGCCGCCCTCGGTCGCGCTGTACGAACAATTGCGCAAGGCCGGCGTCTCGGCGGAGCTGCATATGTACGCCGACAGCGATCACGCCTTCAATCTCGACGAATCGGATCGCATCTCGATCCTGCACTGGCCCGACCGGCTCGACGACTGGCTCGCGGACGGTGGCTGGCTGTCGCCCCGGCCCCGTGCCGGCGGCAAATGACCCATACCGACATCGATCATCAGGGAGAGCGAACATGAGACACCGTATCCACGCCGCCGCGATCGCCCATCTGCTGCGCCCGATCGGGGTCGGCATCCTCGCCGCCGCGACGTTGACCGCACCCGTTCAGGCGCAGAGCGACAAGATGGTGCCGATCCCCACCCCGGCGCAGCCCGGCGCGATCACGCTCGACACCGGCAAGCTGCCCGGCGCCACCGCGCCGGAGGCGTGGCACAGCCAATATGGCAGTGTTTTCACCCGCAACGTCACCGTCGCGACGCTGACCCCCTTCCTGCCCGATCCCGCCAAGGCGACCGGTGCCGCGGTCATCGTCGCGCCCGGCGGCGGCTTCCGCACGCTGTCGATGGAGAATGAGGGCTGGGACGTCGCGCGGGCGCTCGCCGCCAAGGGCGTCGCCGCCTTCGTGCTGAAATACCGGCTCAACCCGACGCCCGCGGATATGCCCGGCTTCGAACGCTCGATGGCGGAGATCTTCGGTCCCGGCGCCCGCCCGCCGCGGCCGCGCGCCGATGCGATGGCGGCCAGCCTCGCGCCGCAGATCGCCGACGCCCGCGCGGCCTTCGCTTTGGTCCGCAAGCGTGCCGGCGAATGGCACGTCGATGCCGACCGGATCGGCATGGTCGGCTTCTCCGCCGGCGCGATGCTGACGATGGCGACGACGCTGTCCGGCGGCGACGCCAAGCCCGCCTTCATCGGCAACATCTACGGTCCGTTGACGGCGGTCAC
The DNA here is from genome assembly GCF_053345135.1 of Sphingomonas sp. M6A6_1c. Classification (NCBI taxonomy): domain Bacteria; kingdom Pseudomonadati; phylum Pseudomonadota; class Alphaproteobacteria; order Sphingomonadales; family Sphingomonadaceae; genus Sphingomonas; species Sphingomonas sp. M6A6_1c. The sequence continues at coordinate 174,510 of NZ_JBKEZO010000007.1, forward strand.
CGTGCCCGCCGATGCGCCGCCGATGTTCGTCGCGCTCGCCTCCGACGATCCGTTCTTCGCCAATGGCGGCTTCGGCCTGATCGAAAGCTGGCGCACCGCCAAGCGGCCGGTCGAATTCCATTTGTTCGAACAGGGCGGCCATGGCTTCGGCATGTACCCGAAACCGACGACCAGCACCGGCTGGTTCGAGGAATTCGCCCGTTGGATGGACATGCACGGCTTGCTCAAGCGCCGCGGATGATCCCGCCCGCCCGCCCCGACGGGGCGGGCCGGTCCGGCCGCACGGGAATCCCGGTTCGGCACCGACCTGGCGCAATCGTCGGCGCAGGTTGCATTGCGCCCACCCTCCACGCGGTACATGGTTAAAGAAAAATCATGGAGGGAATCAGCGTGCAGGCGGCTCATGTCTCCGTCGCCATGGCGACGTACAACGGCGAACGGTTCATCGCCGAACAACTCCGCTCGCTCGCCGCGCAGGAACGCCTTCCCGCCGAACTGGTCATTTGCGACGATCTGTCGACCGACCGTACCGTCGCGATCATCGAAACATTCGCGCGCACCGCGCCTTTCCCGGTCAGACTCTATCGCAACGACGTGCGGCTGCGCTTTTCCGAAAACTTCATGAAGGCGATCCGGCTCTGCGAGAGCCGCTATATCGCCTTCTGCGATCAGGACGACATCTGGCATCCGGCCAAGATCGCCCGCTCGCTGGATGCGATGGCGGCGACGGGGGCATTGATGTGCTCGCATCGCGTCGACCTGATCGACGATGCCGGCGCGGCGACCGGCCAGTCCGCCAACCTGTCGAAGCGCGCGATCCTGCAAGGCCGGACCTTCGAGCCATGGGGCGTGTTCCTCGGCTTCACCTGTACGATCGACCGCCGGTTGCTCCAGTGGATCGACCCGGCGGCGCGACCGCGCGACCTCATCGAATATGACCGGCCGATGTCGCACGATCGCTGGTTCTATCTCGTCGCCGGCCTGTTCGGCAGCATCTGCTATATCGACGAGCCGCTCGCGTCCTACCGCCAGCACGGCGGCAACGTCTTCGGCCGCACCCGGACCACGATGATCGGCCGGGTCCGCAAGGCGGTGGAGAAATACCCCACCTATATCGCGCAGCGACAGCGGATCGCCGCCGACACCGCACGCCTGCTGGCCAGCGTCCGCGACGGCATCGAATCGCCGGACTTCCACACCGCCGCCGATCGCTGGTCGCAGGTCGCCGCCTTCTACACCGCGCGCCACGCCGTCTTCTCCGCGCCCAGCGTCGCCGCGCGGCTGCGGCGGCTCTATGCGGCGTATCGCGACCGCCATTATCGTCCCGGCTGGGGCGGCGGCGGCGCCACGCTGATCGTCCAGGACGCGATCGCCGCCGTGCTCGCGCGCCGGCCGGCGCCCGACCGCTGGTAGACGCGCACCGCCGGCGGCCGTAGGGCGCGCGCCATGGTTGGACTTTCGCAGGCGCGCGTCGCGCCGATCGCACGGTTGCTGTTCTGGGCGGCTCTTCTCTTCGCCCTGGTCATGGCGCTGTCGCCGCGCCCGCCGGTCACCGTCGACGTTCTGGACAAATGGCAGCATATGACCGCGTTCGGCACGCTCACCGTGCTCGCCTGCGCCGGCTGGCCGCGCGCACCGCTCGGCCGCATCGCCGAACGGCTGAGCTTCCTCGGCGCGATGATCGAGCTGGTGCAGTCGGTTCCGGTATTGCACCGCGACTGCGACATCATGGACTGGGTCGCCGACACCGCGATCATCGTCGGCGTCGTGCTGGTGGTGGCGGTCGCGCGGAGCGGCCGCCCGCGCCGGTTGTGACCCAGTGAGCACGGCCGGGAACACGATCCGCTAGCCACGGCGCCGTTCCGCGGCGCCGCACGTTCTTCGCCGGCGTACCGGCTCGATCGACGAGGAAGGCGGCGCAAGGGGACAAACCGTGCTGGTGTTCGAGACGATCCTGCTGCTGCTGCTGGGCGCCGCGCTGCTCTCGATGCTCGCCGGGCGGATCGGTGTGCCCTATCCGACGCTGCTCGCGGTCGGCGGCGTCTTGGTCGCCCTGATCCCCGGGGTGCCGCGGCTCGGCCTGCCGCCGGAGCTGATCCTCGCGCTGTTCGTCGCACCGGTCCTGCTCGATGCCGCCCACGACACGTCGCTGCGCGACCTGCGGGCGAATTGGCGGCCGGTGCTGTCGCTGGTGCTCGTCGCGGTCGGGCTGACCACCATTGCGGTCGCCTGCGTCTCGCGCGTCTTCCTGCCAAACATGCCGTGGGCGGCGGCGATCGCGCTCGGCGCGCTGCTCGCGCCCCCCGATGCCGTCGCCGCGCTGGCGGTGATGCGCTCGGTCGCGCCGCCGCATCGCATCCGCTCGATCCTGGAGGGCGAAAGCCTGCTCAACGATGCCTCGTCGCTGCTCGTCTACAAGCTGGCGGTGACCGCGGTCGCGGTTGGCGGCTTCCGGGTCGTCGATGCGGTGCCGGCATTCGCGCTGGTCACGGTCGGCAGCGTCGTAGTGGGCTGGCTGCTTGCGGTGCTCGTCGGCCGCATCACCGCGCCGATCGAGCATCCGGCGATCGCCACGATCCTCCAGTTCGTGACGACCTTCGGCGTGTGGATCGTCGCCGAACGGCTCGAACTGTCGGGCGTGGTCACGATCGTCGTGTTCGGGCTGACCGCGGGCCGCCGCGCCTCGGGATCGTCGCGGACGTCGGTGCGCATCCTGTCGTTCGCGACATGGGAGACGATGACGCTGGTCCTCAACGTGCTGGCGTTCACGACGATCGGATTGCAGCTCGGCCCGATCATGGAGCGGCTGGATGGCGGGGAACGCGCGACCTATCCGCTCTATGCTCTAGCGATCCTCGTCGTCGTCATCCTCGTCCGGCTCGCCTGGGTCTTGGTGTACGGCGCCTCGCACCGGCTGTCGCGGGCGCCGGGCGACGCACCGCGCAGCTGGACCGCCACGTTCAAGAGCGGCCTGCTGGTCGGATGGTCGGGCATGCGCGGCATCGTCACGCTGGCGGCCGCGCTCGCCCTCCCCGCCGATTTCCCCTATCGCGATTTCATCCTGCTCGTCGCCTTCGTCGTGGTGCTCGGGACTTTGGTCGTCCAGGGCCTGACGCTCAAACCGCTCCTCCACGCGCTGCACTTCCCGCCCGACACCATCGTCGAGGATGAGATCGCCACCGCACGATCGGCCGCGATCGGCGCGGCGATGCAGGTCCTCGACGGCGAACCGGGGCCGGCGGCCGAGCGGCTGCGCCACGAATATCGCGAAGCGCTCGGCGTCGCGCGGGCCGGCGAGGATCCGCGCACCTCGTCCGACAATGCGTTGCGCCAGCGTGTGCTACCCGCGTCGCGCCACGCGCTCGATACGCTGCGCAGCGCCGGGACGATCGGCGACGAAGCCTATCGCGCGGTCGAGCAGGAGCTCGACTGGCTCGAACTCAGCTCGCGTCCTACGGAGAGCGCCTGACCGCCCGCACGTCATAAGCGAGATGGACGACGCCATGGTCCATCGGCACGGCGGATCGGAACGACAGCGTCACCGCACCGGCCAGCCCGTCCTCGCCGTGCGAGACGATGCCCTGCACGCCCTCGCCGCCATCGAGCGCCGGCGCGACCAGCACGTGCAGCTCGTCGACCAGTCCCGCCGCCAGCATCGATCCGTTGATGCCGCCGCCGCCTTCCAGCAGCAGTCGGCGGATGCCGAATTGCGCGCCGAGCGTGTCGAGCGCGGCCGCGAGATCGATGTCGGCCGCGTCGGCGACGATATAGGACACGCCGTCGCCGGCGAGCTCCGCCAGATGTTCGTCCGCGACATCGGCGCCGAGCAGCACGATCACGTGATCGCCGCCGATATCGCCCTTCGCGAAGTGCAGCTTGCCCGCCCGATCGACCGCGACCGCATAGCCGTCGGCCGTGGCGGCGACGTGGACGGGTCTCGTCACGGCCACACCCGCGGCGGCGGCGGTCGGATGTGCCGCAGCCTTCGACATCTCCGCCATCGTCACCCGCCCGACCAGCCACGCGTCCGCCGCCATCGCATCGTGCAGCCGCTCGTAGACGCCGCTCCATGCCTTCGGCGTTCCATCGGGGCTGGCGGTATAGCGGCTGGGATGCAGACGACCGTCCACCGACGACATCATCAGGCAGGCGACATGCGGCTTCATCAAGGGTCCTTTGCGATCAGATCGATGACGAAGCGCTGTCGCCCGCCGGATCGTTCCATCCGCCACCCGCGCCCCCTCCGTTACCCGACGCTACCATGATCTCATCGGCGACGGGACGCCTGCGGGCTTGCTCTGCCACGCAGTATAGTCAATGTTGCTGACATTGTCGTGACGGGGGAGATGCCGCTTGCATATCAGTTCGTTTGTCACAGCTGCGGCGATCATGATCTATTCGAGCAGCGGCTCCGCCCAGACTGCGCCGCCGAAGACCGCGGCGCCGGCCAAGTCGCTCTCGCGTGATCCCGACGCCAAGATCTGCCGGATCGAAGATGTGACGGGTAGCCACTTCACCACGAAGACGTGTCACACGCGCCGGGAATGGGCCGCCGTCGACGACGATAATGCCGCGGACAAGGAGCGGATATTTCGCATGCGCCGCGGCTATCCCGGGAGGATGGAAGCAGACCGCTGAACCGGGCAGTCGGCCCCCGCAGCGGATCGCCTGGTACCCGCCTGGTCGAAGGGGGCGGGTGGATGCCCCCGGAAAGCGTCGATGGTGGGTCCGCCGGGGCTCGAACCCGGGACCTCTCGATTAAAAGTCGCTTGCTCTACCGACTGAGCTACGGACCCCCGCCATCGATCCGGGGCACCTAGGCGCGGGGGCGCGGTCGGTCAACCGCATGTGACAATTGTCTGACCGTTCGCGCCCGCGGCGGTACGCGCCAGTCCGGCGCGATCCGTGCGAGCGGCCCCAGCACGAAGCCGCGCGCGGCCAGCGCCGCATGCGGCACGGTCAGCCGCGGATCGCACCAGACCCCGCCCGACCAGAGCAGGATATCGAGGTCGATCACCCGCGCGCCCCAGCGCCGCCCGCGTCGTCGGCCGAATGCCGCCTCGATTGCCTTGAGCCGGGTGAGCAGCACCGGCGGCGCCTCGTCGCTGGCGATCAGGATCGCGGCATTGGCGAAGCGGCGGATCGACGGCCCCAGCGGCGCCGAGCCGATCACCGGCGACGCCGAAACCAGCCCGCCGATCGCCGTGATCGCCGCGCGCACCTCGTCGGCGGGGCCGCCGTGCCGCCCGCGGCGGTTCGATCCGATCCCGATCGCATAGATTGCCGTCGCCATCCCGGGGCTTTAGGCGAAAGCGATGACCTTCGATACGCTCGCGCCCGACATCGCCACCGACCTGCCCGCCCAAGACCCGCTCGCCGCGGTCGAGCCGCCGCGCGACTGCCCGCGCTGCCCGCGGCTCGTCGCCGCACGCGAGGCGTTGCGGATCGACAATCCGACGTGGTGGAACGCCCCTGTCCCCGCCTTCGGCGATCCCGAGGCGTGGCTGGCGATCGTCGGCCTCGCGCCGGGGCTGCACGGCGCCAACCGTACTGGCCGCCCGTTCACCGGCGACCATTCGGGCGCCTTGCTGTTCGCGACGCTCGGCAAGCTCGGCCTCGCCACCGGCACCTTTGCCAATCGCGTCACCGACGATCTCGCGCTGACCGGGGCGATCGTCGTCAACGCGGTCAAATGCCTGCCGCCGGCCAACAAGCCGACGCCCGAGGAGATCCGCACCTGCCGCCCGTTCCTCGGCGGCGAGATCGCGGCGCTGCCCAACGTCCGCATCGTCGTCGCCCTGGGGCAGGTCGCGCACCAGTCGGCGGTCAAGGTGATGGGCGGTCGCCTGCCCAAGGCCAATTTCGCGCATGGCGCCGAGCACCGCATGCCCGACGGCCGCATCCTCATCGATAGCTACCACCCGTCGCGCTACAACCAGAACACCGGCCGGCTCGACGAAGCAATGTTTGAATCGGTGTTCGCCCGCGCGGCGGCGCTGCGTCAGACGTCCTGAACGAGCCGCCCGTACAACTCGGGCCGGCGATCGCGGAAGAAACCGAAGGCGGCGCGGTGGCGCTTGACCCGGTCGAGGTCGAGCGTCGCGGCGATCACGCCCTCCTCGTCGCGGCCGAGTTCGGCGAGTACGTCGCCGCGCTCGTCGACGATGAAGCTGGTGCCGTAGAAATGCTGGCCGTGTTCGGTGCCGATCCGGTTGGCGGCAATGACCGGCACGACGTTGGACACGGCATGGCCGACCATCGCGCGCCGCCACAGCCGGGCGGTATCGAGGCTGGTGTCGTGCGGCTCGCTACCGATCGCGGTCGGGTAGAACAGCACCTGCGCGCCCATCAGCATCAGCGCGCGCGCGGTCTCGGGATACCATTGGTCCCAGCAGACGCCGACGCCGAGCGTCCAGCCCGGCGCGGTCGGCGGCGCCGGCCAGACCTTGAAGCCGGTGTTGCCGGGGCGGAAGTAGAATTTCTCCTCGTAACCGGGGCCGTCGGGGATGTGGCTCTTGCGATAGACGCCCTGCACCTCGCCGTCGGGACCGATCATCGCCAGGCTGTTGTAATAATGCGGCCCGTCCGCCTCGAAGAAGCTGGTCGGGATCGTCACCTCGAGCGCCTCGGCGAGCGCCTGCATCGCCAGCACCGCCTTGTGCTCGCGCACCGGCGCGGCATTGGCGAACAGTCCCTCGTCCTCGACGCGGCAGAAATATTCGCCCTCGAACAATTCGGGCGGCAGGATCACCTGCGCGCCCCGCCCCGCCGCCTCGCGCACTAGGCGCGAGACGTTGGCGATGTTCGCATCGATATCGTCGGAGAAGGCGAGCTGCAGCGCGGCGACGGTGATCTGGGTCATGCGCGCCACATAAGGGGCCGGACGTGAGTCGTCACCCCTTGCGTGGGGCTCGGGTGCTCGCCCCTTTCACGGAGTGGGTGGATCGAAGGTCACCCACGCCGACCGGCGATCACACCCCCGCCGGGATCTGCTGGCTGATGCAGTGGAAGCTGCCACCCCCAGTCAGGATATGGTCGGCGCGTAGCCCCACCGCCTCGCGGTCGGGGAACAGCGCCTGCACCGCGCGCACCGCGGCGGCATCGTTCTCGGCGCCGTACAGCGGCACGACCACCGCGGCATTGCCGATGTAGAAGTTCATATAGCTCGCCGGCACGACCTCCTCGTCGCGCAGCACGCGGCCCGGCGACGGGATCGTCACCACCTCCAGCCCCGCCGCCCGCGCGTCGCGCAGCGCATGTTGATAGACCTGCCAATTGGGATCGTTCTCGGCGGCTTCCGGCAGCGCCAGCCGCCCCTCGCCGACGAAGCGGGCGAGATTGTCGACATGGCCGTCGGTATGGTCGTTGAGCAGCCCGTCGCCCAGCCACACCACCTTGGTCAGCCCCAGGTCGCCGCGCAACCGCGCCTCGATCTGCGCCTTGTCCAGCGTCGGGTTGCGGTTGGCGTTGAGCAGGCATTGCTCGGTCGTCACGACGACGCCGGTGCCGTCGCCGTCGATCGCGCCGCCTTCGAGCACCCAGTTGCAATAGCCGACGCGGCGGCCGTGCCGCTTGGCGAGGCGCATGCCGATCGTATCGTCGCCGGGCAGATCGTATTTGCCGCCCCAGCCGTTGAAGCCGAAGTCGCACGCTTCGCCGTTGCCGAGCAGGATCGGCCCCGTATCGCGCAGCCAGATATCGCCGAACGGCTCGACCACCACCTCGGCGAACGGCGCCATCCGGCTGGCGGCGTTGCCCGCCTCGGCATCGGCGGCGACGAGAATCACGGTTTCGCCGCGCCCCCCGGCATGGACCGCACGGGCGAAGGCGACCACCTCCTCGCGCGCGGGATCGAGATCTTCCTCCCACAATTCGGGATGGCTTGGAAAGCCGATCCACACCGCATCATGCGGCGCCCATTCGGCAGGCGGCGGAACGACGGTCACTTCGCGGATCCCAGGCTGGCGCGGCTCCTGTCGCGGATCGCGCGGAATTCGTCGCCGGGCGTCCAGTTCGGCCAGTCGCGGCCGTCGGCGAGATCGCGCGCGATCATATAATACAGGCCGACATCCTGCTGCACGCCGCTCCAGTCCCAATTGGGATCATATTCGTCTGAGGGCGCGTGATAGCGATTCTCCTCGTAATCCTTCGCCGCCGCCTGCCCCGCGGCGAGCCCGCCCTTCACCAGATTCTGACCGGTCTCGAAATAGACCATCGGCACCCCGTGCTTGGCGAGGCTGAAATGGTCGGAGCGATAATAGAAGCCCTTCTCCGGGGTCGGTTCGGGCGTCGCGGTGCGGCCCTGGCGCTTGAGCGCGGCGGTGAGATAGCCGTCGAGCTGCGACTTGCCCGGGCCGATCACGATCACGTCCTTCGACGGGCCGTACATGGCGAGCGCGTCCATATTGGCGCCGCCCACCGTCTTCGCGAGCGGATAGACCGGATTCTCGCCATAATAAGCCGAGCCGAGCAGCCCCGATTCCTCGGCCGTCAGCGCGACGAACACCATCGAGCGGCGCGCCGGCCCGGCCTTGGCATTCGCCTCCGCCAGCGCGACCAGCGCCGCGGTGCCGTCGGCATTGTCGACCGCGCCGTTGCAGATGCCGTCGCCGTTGACCGGGGTGCAATGGCCGAGGTGATCCCAATGCGCCGACAGCAGCACATATTCGTCCGGCGCCTCGCGCCCCGGCAGGATGCCGACGACATTGTGCGAGATCTGCTTCTTGATCTGGTTGTCGAAGCTCACCGACGCCTTCAGCCCGAGCGGCACCGGCTTGAAGCCCTTCACCTTTGCCGCCGCGGCGAGGCTATCGAAGTCCTTCCCCGCGCTGGCGAACAGCGCGCGCGCCTTGTCGAGCTGCATCCAGCCGTGCGCGGCGCTGTCGTCCATATGGCCGTTTGCGGCATCGGCGACGTGCGCCGCGCCGGTGTTGCTCGACTGGACGACGTTCCAGCCATAGGCCGCAGGCTCGGTCTGGTGGACGATGATCACCGCCGCCGCGCCCTGCCGCGCCGCTTCCTCATATTTATACGTCCAGCGGCCGTAATAGGTCATCGCACGGCCGTTGAACGGGCCGGTCAGCCCCGGCGTCTGCCAGTCGGGATCGTTGATCAGGACGATCACCGTCTTCCCCTTGACGTCGAGCCCGGCATAATCGTTCCAGCCCTTCTCGGGCGCGTTGATGCCGTAACCGGCGAAGACGATGTCGCTGTCCTTGACGTCGATGTGCGGCGTGACGCGATAGGTGCCGATCACCATGTCCTTGCCATAAGCGAGGCTGAGCGGCGTCTTGCCGCCGGTGATCGTCAGCGGCGTGACGTTCTGCGCGGTGATCTCGACCAGCGGCACGTCCTGCAGCCAGCTGCCCTTGTTGCCGGGCTTGAGCCCCGCCTTCTCGAACTGCGCCTTGAGATAGGCGAGCGTCTTCTCCTCGCCGGCGCTGCCCGGCGCGCGGCCTTCGAAGGCGTCCGACGACAGGGTCTTGGTGACCGCCTTCATCGTCTCGACCGAGATCGGCGGCGCGGATTGGGCGAGCGCCATGCCGGGCGTGGCGAGCAGGGCCGCAAGAACGAAACGACGCATCGATTACTCCGCATGGATGGCAGCGTGGCCGGCCTTTTGCCGCCCGCGCGCGGCCTTGTCCACGGGCTCGCGCGCAGGCGTGGAGATGAAGGGTTTTGCGCGCAGAGGCGCGAAGGACGCAGAGGGGTTACGCCGCTGGCGCCGGAGGCGCTTCATCACGAAGCCGGGAGCCGCCCAGCCCGACCTGAGCGCAACATCCTCTGCGCTCTCTGCGCCTCTGCGCGCAAAGAATGAATCACGCGAAGACGCGAAGGTGCGAAGAGGTAGAGAGAGGGCCACGCCTGCGCTGCACGGCGCGGACGCCGCGCGCGCGACACCTTCGCGTCTTCGCGTGAATCAAAAAGGGCGGCCCGCAAGGACCGCCCTTCCAAATCCGAAACCGGAAGACCCGAAATCAGCGCGAGTAGAACTCGACGACCAGGTTCGGTTCCATCTTCACCGGGTAAGGCACTTCGTCGAGCGTCGGCACGCGGACGAAGGTGATCTTGGCGTTGCCGTCCGGCGCGACGTAATCGGGGATCTCACGCTCGGCGAGGTTCTGCGCCTCGAGGACGAGCGCCATTTCCTTGGCCTTGGTGCCCAGGGTGATCTCGTCGCCGACGAAGCAGCGGCGCGACGCGATGTTGCACTTCACGCCGTTGACGCGGATGTGGCCGTGGCTGACGATCTGGCGCGCGGCGAAGATCGTCGGCGCGAACTTGGCGCGATAGACGATCATGTCGAGACGCTGCTCGAGCAGGCCGATCAGGTTTTGGCTGGTGTCGCCCTTCATGCGGGCGGCTTCGGTGTAGCAGGCCTTGAACTGCTTCTCGGTGACGTCGCCGTAATAGCCCTTGAGCTTCTGCTTGGCGCGCAGCTGGATGCCGAAGTCCGACACCTTGCCCTTGCGGCGCTGGCCGTGCTGGCCCGGGCCGTATTCGCGCTTGTTGACCGGGCTCTTCGGCCGGCCCCAGATGTTCTCGCCGAGACGACGGTCGAGCTTGTGCTTGGCGCTATGGCGCTTCGACATAGTGATTCCTTGGCAACTGTAACGACGTGATCCCGTCCCATGGCAAGCCATGCGGCGGGGTTGATCCCGGTATCGCTCTGCTGATCCCTGACGGGGGCAGGCCATCCGCTTCACCGGGGTGCGGGGGCTGTTGCGAAGGCGGCCGCCTAGACGGGCCGTGCCGCCAAGTCAAGCTGGACAGCGTCGCGCCGCCGCGTCACACGGCGGGCATGACGACACCCCTGCCCGGCCCCGACTGCACGACGATGACCGAGGTGCGCGCCGGCGTCGACGCGCTCGACCGCGAGCTGGTCGCGCTGCTCGCGCGCCGCTTCGCCTATATGGACGCCGCGGCGCGTATCAAGCCGGAGCGCGCCCACGTCCGCGACGAGGCGCGCAAGACGCAGGTCATCGCCAATGCCCGCGCCGTGGCGGAGTCGCTCGGCCTGCCCGGCGCGGTCATCGCCGATCTGTGGGAGCAGCTCGTCGAGGCGTCGATCGCCTACGAACTGGCGTCGTTCGACCGGCGCTGAGCCTCGACCCGGCGGACCTTGGCGCCGTCCAGCGCCGACAAGACGCCGCGCACTGTCCGCACCTCCTGCGACGACCAGCCGGGCTTGGTCAGCAGCGTGCGCAGCGTCCGCCGCGTCTGGAACACCCGTTCGGGCGGGAAGAAAAAATTGGCGCGCTCCAACATGTCGTCGAGCTGGAGGATCATCCCCTCCAGTTCCTCATGCGGCGCGGGCGGCTCGATCGGGTTGATCGACGGCTGTGCGAGCGCCTCGCCCTTCGACCATTCGTAGGCGACGAGGATCACCGCCTGCGCGAGGTTGAGGCTGCCGAATGCGGGGTTGATCGGCACGGTGACGATCGTCCGCGCCAGCGCGACGTCGTCGGTCTCCAGCCCCGATCGCTCCGGCCCGAACAGGATCGCCGACCGCTCCGGCGCGGCGTGGATGTCGCGCGCCGCGATCTCGGGAGTCACCACCGGCTTGGTGATGCCGCGCTTGCGCACCGTCGTCGCATAGACGTGCGCGCAATCCGCCACCGCGTCGGCGACGCTGTCGAACACCTGCGCGTCGGCGAGCACGCTGTCGGCACCGCTCGCCGCCGGCCCCGCCTGCGGATTGGGCCAGCCGTCGCGCGGGCTGACCAGCCGCATGTCGGTGAGGCCGAAATTGAGCATGGCGCGCGCCGCCTTGCCGATATTCTCGCCGAGCTGCGGGCGGACGAGCACGATGACCGGCTTCATTCGGCGCGCCCCGCCTGCTCGACGGTGCCGGCGAATTCCTCGAAGTCGCGCGCCTCGCTGAAGTCGCGATAGACGCTGGCAAAGCGGATATAGGCAACCGAATCGAGCCCCTTGAGCCCGTCCATCACCATCTCGCCGATCCGCTTCGACGACACCTCGCTCTCGCCCTGCGTCTCGAGCTGGCGCTGGATGCCGCTGACCAGTTTCTCGATCCGCACCGGTTCGATCGGTCGCTTGCGCGTCGCGATCGATACCGAGCGCAGCAATTTCTCGCGATCGAACGGCTCGCGCCGCACCCCGCCGCTGCCGGTGCTCTTGAGCACCCACAGATCGCGCAGCTGGATCCGCTCGAAGGTGGTGAAGCGCGCCGCGCAGCCTTCGCACTGGCGCCGGCGCCGGATCGCCGCCCCATCTTCCGTGGGGCGGCTGTCCTTCACCTGGCTGTCTTCATGGCCGCAGAACGGGCAACGCATTCAGGCGATCAATCCTTGCGCTTGGCGTAGGCGACGCCCGCGCCGACCAGCGCACCCAGCACCGGCCCGACGAACGGGATCGGGATCGCCACGACCGCGCCGATCGCGCCGTATTTCGCCATCTTCTTGCCGAGGCCGGGGGTGTTCTTGACGGTCGCCTGGACCTCTTCGATCTTCGACATGGTGTTATCCTTCGTAGATGGGGAAGCGTGCGCACAGCGTGCGTACACGCTGCCGAACGTTCGCCTCGACCTCGGGGTCCCCATGTTCGCCCTTCTTGGCCAATCCGTCGAGCACGTCGGCGACCATGTTGCCGATCTCGCGGAATTCGGCGGGGCCGAAGCCGCGCGTCGTGCCGGCGGGCGAACCGACGCGGATGCCGCTGGTCTTGACCGGCGGCAGCGGATCGTTGGGAATGCCGTTCTTGTTGCAGGTGATGCCGGCACGCTCCAGCGCCTCGTCGGCGTCCTTGCCGGTGATGCCGAGCGGGGTGAGGTCGATCAGCGCGAGATGCGTGTCGGTGCCGCCCGAGACGACGTCCGAACCGCGCTCCTTCAGCGTCGCGGCGAGCACCTTGGCGTTCTCGACTACCGCGGCGATATAGCTCTTGTAGCCCGGCTGCAGCGCCTCGCCGAACGCGACCGCCTTGGCGGCGATGACGTGCATCAGCGGCCCGCCCTGCAGCCCCGGGAACACCGCCGAGTTGATCTTCTTCGCCAGCGCCTCGTCGTTGGACATGATCATCCCCCCCCGCGGGCCGCGCAGCGTCTTGTGCGTCGTCGTGGTGACGACATGCGCGTGGCCGAAGGGCGTCGGGTGCAGGCCGGCGGCGACGATGCCGGCGAAATGCGCCATGTCGACCATGAAATAGGCGCCGACCTTATCGGCGATTTCGCGGAAGCGGGCGAAGTCGATGACGCGCGGATAAGCACTGCCGCCGGCGATGATGAGCTTGGGGCTATGCTCGACGGCGAGCGCCTCGACCTGATCGTAATCGATCAGATGCGTCACCGGATCGACGCCGTACTGGATCGCGTTGAACCATTTGCCGCTCATCGCCGCACGCGCGCCATGGGTAAGGTGGCCGCCGGCGTCGAGGCTCATGCCGAGGATCGTCTCGCCCGGCTTGACCAGCGCCAGCATCACCGCGCCGTTCGCCTGCGCGCCCGAATGCGGCTGGACATTGACGAAGCCGCAACCGAAGATCTGCTTGGCGCGCTCGATCGCCAGGCTCTCGATCTCGTCCGACGGCGCGCAGCCCTGATAATAGCGCTTGCCCGGGTAGCCCTCGGCATATTTGTTGGTGAAGACCGAGCCCTGCGCCTCGAGCACCGCCTTGGAAACGATATTCTCCGACGCGATCAGCTCGATCTGCGTCTGCTCGCGCTCCAGTTCGTGGGCGATGCCGGCGAACACCGCGGGATCGGCGTCGGCGAGCGCTTCGCTGAAGAAGCCGGTGTGGCGGATATCGCTGAAGTCGGTGGGCTGGGTGCTCATGGGATCAGTCCTTTCGCGACAATTTGTCGACGCGGTTCTGGTGACGGCCGCCCTCGAACGGGGCGGCGAGGAAAGCTTCGAGACAGGCCTTGGCGAGATCGGGACCGATCAGCCGCGCGCCCATCGCGAGGACGTTGGCGTCGTTGTGCTGGCGCGCCAGCGCCGCCGACAGCGGTTCGGAGACCAGGGCGCAGCGGCAGGCCGGCTCGCGATTGACCGCGATCGAGATGCCGATGCCGGAACCGCAGAGCGCGACGCCGAACTCCGCCTCCCCCGCCGCGATGGCCCGTGCCAATTTGTACCCGTAATCGGGATAGTCGACCCGCGCGTCGCCGTCCGGCCCGAGATCGATCGCCGCATGGCCGAGCGTGCCGACATGCTCGACCAGCAGCGCCTTCAGCGCGACGGCGGCGTGATCGGAGGCGAAGGCGATGCGCAAGGGTGACGTCCCGTGACGGTGATGGGCGGTCAGGGCGCCTTAGCGGGGGATACGGCCAAATGCCACACCTGTTGCGGAACGTAGCGCGTCGCTCGCGCGCTAAGCGATCCACGCAATGCAGGATAAGAACATGCCGCAAGTCCCTCGACCCCGCGTTGGCCGGCATGGCTGAACCCGTTTCCGCCCGCGGGAGCGTCGGCGAGTCGCCGCTGATCCTCGGCTATGCGGGCCTGTTTCCGCAGATCGCTGCGGTCGCCACCTGCTTCTTCTCCGCCGAAAGCGACGTCGGGCCGATGTTCGCCTTCGCTTATGCGGCGCTGATCCTCAGCTTCCTCGGCGGCATCTGGTGGGGCTTCGCGATGCGCAGCGGCCGCGATCAGGGCCGGATCGCGACGCTGGCAGTGCTGCCGTCGCTGTTCGGCGCATTGCTGATCCTGCTGTCGATCGCGCACGTGCTGCCCTTGGGCCTCGCACTCGTGCTGATGGGTTCGGCGGTCATCACCACCCTGCTGATCGACCGCCGCCTGGTCGATACCGCCCACGCCCCCACCGGCTGGATGACGCTGCGCATCCCATTGTCGGTCGGGCTCGGCGGCCTGACGATCCTGTGCGGGATCATCTGCGGTCTGTCGGCGAGCTGATCGCGCGGGCGGCTACGCGTCGCCGCCCGAAGTCCGCCGCATGGGCCGGACGCTTTCCAACTCACCCCGTCACCCCGGGCTCGTTCCGGGGTGACGAGTCTCGCAAAGAAAACCGATCGAGCCTCGCTGCCGCCGCGATATCTCAAGGTCCCGAACCCCGCGAACAGCAGCGGACCAAGCCACCACCGCGCCCGGAAACCTCGTCAGGCCGCCTTGCGCAATTCGAGCCGGCTCCAGATCTCGACCAGCGCATCGGTCAGCTCGCGCATCATCTCGGGCGTATGGCTCGGGCCGGGCGTGAAGCGCAGCCGCTCGGTACCGCGCGGCACGGTCGGATAATTGATCGGCTGCACGTAGACGCCATATTCGGCGAGCAGAATGTCGCTGATCCTTTTGGCTTTCACCGGATCGCCGACGAGGATCGGCACGATGTGCGTGCTGCCGAGCATCACCGGCAGCCCCGCCTCGCTCAGCATCGTCTTGAGCAAGGTCGCCGATGCCTGCTGGCCCTCGCGCTCGACGCTCGACGCCTTGAGATGGCGGACGCTGGCGAGCACGCCCGCGACCAGCACCGGCGACAGCGAGGTGGTGAAGATGAACCCCGGCGCGTAGCTGCGGATCACGTCGATGATCGTCTGGTCGGCAGCGATGTAACCGCCCATCACGCCGAACGCCTTGCCCAGCGTCCCCTCGATGATCGTCAGCCGGTCCGCGACGCCCTCGGCTTCCGAAATGCCGCCGCCGCGCGCGCCGTACATGCCGACCGCATGGACCTCGTCGAGATAGGTCAGCGCATTGTATTTGTCGGCGAGGTCGCAGATCGCCGCGACCGGCGCGACGTCGGCCTCCATCGAATAGACGCTCTCGAACGCGATCAGCTTGGGCACCGCCGGGTCCTCGGCGGCAAGCAGCTCCTCGAGATGCGCGAGATCGTTGTGGCGGAAGATGCGCTTCTCGCAGCCGGCGTTGCGGATGCCCGCGATCATCGAGGCATGGTTGAGCTCGTCCGAGAAGATGATGCAGCCCGGCAGGATCTTGGCGAGCGTCGACAGCGTCGCCTCGTTCGAGACATAGCCGCTGGTGAACAGCAGCGCGCCCTGCTTGCCGTGCAGGTCGGCGAGTTCGTGCTCGAGATCGACGTGATAATGCGTGTTGCCGCCGATGTTGCGCGTGCCGCCCGAACCGGCGCCGACGTCGTGCAGCGCCTCTTCCATCGCCGCGATCACCTCGGGATGCTGGCCCATCGCGAGATAGTCGTTCGAACACCAGACGGTGATCGGCTTGGGGCCGTTATGCCCGGCGAAGCACCGTGCGTTGGGGAAAGCCCCCTTGTTGCGGAGGATGTCGATGAAGACCCGATACCGGCCCTCGCTATGCAGGCGATCGATCGCCTGGGTGAAGACGCGCGAATAATCCACGCGTACGTCGGTACCGTCGCTGCTCATGGGCACCATGTACCGATGCGGCGACGGGCTTGCCAGTGGATAAAAGCGCTCAGCGTGATCGGGAGGCTGGACATTTTGTCCCACCCTCGTGGGGAGACGGGAGCGGATTGGTCGAAGCGCGAGTGTGTCGATCCCCGCCCCAGTAATTTTTCCCCCGCTACGCGAGGGAGGAATCAAAGCTCCTCGATCGTCCCGATCCCATATCCCGCCAGCGCCGGCGCCAACGCGCGCTCCGCCGCGCCGAGCCGCGTGAACACCGCGCGATGCACCGACTCGCCCGCCGGCCAGCGCTGCCCCTCGGTCAGGAAGGCGATCCGCCGCGCGATGCCCGGACCGCCGTCGACGAATCGCACCCCCGCGGGCCCCGCCGCCGCCAGCTCTGCCTCGACCAGCGGAAAATGCGTGCAGGCGTTGACGATCACGTCGATCCGCGCGCCGCCGGGCTGGTCGAACAGACCGTCGAGCACCGCGCGATACCGCACCGGATCGGTCGCCGCGCCCACCAGCTTCGCCTCCGCCAGCCGCACCAGTTCCGCCGAGCCATGCCGCACCACCACGCAATCGCCCGCGAACCGTGCCGCGAGATCGTCGACATAGGCCTGGCGCACCGTCGCATCGGTACCGAGCATGCCGATCGCCCGGCTGCGGCTCAGCGCCGCGGCGGGCTTGATCGCCGGCACCGTGCCGACCACCGGCACGTCGAGCGCGGCGCGCACCACCGGCAGCGCGATCGTCGAGGCGGTGTTGCACGCGATCACCACCAGCCGTGGCCGATACCGCTCCACCAGCCGCCCGAGCAGCGCCGGCACCCGCGCCGCGATCTCCGCCTCGCTCTTGATTCCGTAAGGAAAACCGGCGGAATCGGCAGCGTAGACGATCGGCGCCCGCGGCAGCAGCGCGCGCGTCGGCGCGACCACCGACAGGCCGCCGACACCCGAATCGAAGAACAGGATCGGCGCATCGTCCATCGCCGGGTCCATAAGCCACCGTGGCGGGCAGCGCCAATCTTGATCGAAATCAGGCAGGGTCCCATTGGCGAAACCGCGGCGGACCCGCTATGGTCGGCCGGGGAGGACGGGGCAGTCTTGCACACGCATATACTCTGGATCGCGCCGACCTGCGCGCTGTTGCTCGGCTATGTGTTGGGTTCGATCCCGTTCGGCGTCATCCTCACCCGGCTCGCCGGCGCGGGCGACTTGCGGAGCATCGGCTCGGGCAACATCGGCGCGACCAACGTGCTGCGCACCGGCCGCAAGGGGCTGGCGGCGGCGACCTTGCTGCTCGATCTCGCCAAGGGCGCGGCGGCGGTGTGGCTGGCGGAATGGCTGTTCCCCGGCGACGGCATGATCGCCGCCGCGGCGGCGTTCGTCGGCCATTGCTACCCGGTCTGGCTGCGCTTCAAGGGCGGCAAGGGCGTCGCGACGCTGATGGGGATCGTCCTCGCGCTGCACTGGCCGATGGGCCTCGTCTATGCGCTGGTCTGGCTCGGCCTCCTCGCCAGCCTGCGCATCTCCTCGGTCGCCGGCATGGCCGCCGCGGTCAGCGCGCCGGTCAGCGGCACGCTGTTCGGCCGCTTCGATCTCGTCATGCTGCTGCTCGCGCTCGCCGCGATCGTGCTGTGGAAGCATCGCGACAATATCGAACGGCTGCTCGCCGGCACCGAACCGCGCATCGGCGGCGCGCGCGACGCCGAGGACGCGGATGCGCTCGCCGATGGCTGAGCGCGATGTCGCGCGCCTCCGTCTCCTTCGTACCGCCGGGGTCGGCCCGGTCACCTGGCGCCAGTTGCTCGCCCGCTTCGGCACCGCGGAGGCGGCGCTCGACATGCTGCCGACGCTCGCCCGGCGCGGCGGCGGCGCGCCACCGCGCATCGCCGAGCGCGCCGCGGTCGAGCGCGAAATGGCGGCGACCGCGCGGCTCGGCGCACGCTATCTGTTCCTCGACGATCCCGATTATCCGGCGCTGCTCGGCCAGATCGACACCGCGCCGCCCGCGCTGATCCTGCGCGGCGACCTTGCCCTGGCAAGCCGGACGACCGTCGCGATCGTCGGCGCGCGCAACGCCTCGGCGGCGGCATGCCGTTTCGCGCGCAGCCTCGCGCACGACCTCGCCGCGGAGGGCGCGACGATCGTCTCCGGCCTCGCCCGCGGCATCGACACCGCCGCGCACGTCGGCGCGCTGCCGCGCACGATCGCCGTCATCGCCAGCGGCATCGACGTGGCCTTCCCGCCCGAGAATGCGGCGTTGCAGGAGCAGCTCGCGGCGCAGGGCCTGCTGGTCGCCGAACAGCCGCCCCGCACCCAGCCGCTCGCGCGCCATTTCCCGTCGCGCAACCGCATCATCGCCGGCCTCGCGCTCGGCACCGTGGTGGTCGAGGCGGCACCTCGCTCGGGCTCGCTGATCACCGCGCGGCTCGCCGGCGAGATGGGCCGCGAGGTCATGGCGGTCCCCGGCAGCCCGCTCGACCCGCGCGCGCAGGGGTGCAATCTCTTGATCCGCGACGGCGCGACCTTGATCCAGACCGCCGCCGACGTCCTCGAACAGCTCCGCCCGATCGACCCCCGCGTCGTCCGCGCGCCCGCCTCGCCCTACGCCGCCCCGCCCCCCGCGGATGCGAGCGACGCCGACCGCACCCGCATCGCCGCGCTGCTCGGCCCCGCCCCGGTCCCGGTCGACGAGCTGATCCGCCAGAGCCACGCCGCCCCCGCGATCGTCCAGACCGTGCTGCTCGAACTCGAACTCGCCGGCCGGCTGGAACGCCACGCCGGCGGCCGGGTCAGCCTCACCGCCTGACCGCGAGCGCGGGCCGACCGCCTTCCCACCCGTTGACGTTTCGCCCCACGCCCCCGACTTGACGCGAGCCCCGACCGCTCGCCACCCTCGCGCGTACACGTAAGGACGTTATTGAACCGCCATGCAGCTCGTCATCGTCGAATCGCCCGCCAAGGCGAAAACCATCGAAAAGTATCTGGGCTCGGACTTCCGCGTCCTTGCCTCCTACGGTCACGTCCGTGATCTGCCGGCGCGCGACGGCTCGGTGAACCCGGACGAGAATTTCGCGATGGAGTGGGAGAATTACGCGGACAAGTCCAAGCAGCTCAAAGCGATCGCCGATCTGTCGAAGACCGCCGACCGCCTGATCCTCGCCACCGATCCCGATCGCGAGGGCGAGGCGATCAGCTGGCACGTGCAGGAGGTGCTGCGCAACCGCAAGGCGCTGCCCAAGGACGTCCAGCGCGTCACCTTCAACGCGATCACCAAGCCGGCGATCCTCGCCGCGATGAAGGCGCCGCGCGAGCTCGATACCGACCTGATCGACGCCTATCGCGCCCGCCGCGCGCTGGACTATCTCGTCGGCTTCACGCTGTCGCCGGTGCTGTGGCGCAAGCTACCCGGCGCCAAGTCGGCGGGCCGCGTCCAGTCGGTCGCGCTGCGCCTGATCGTCGGCCGCGAGCGCGAGATCGAGGCGTTCAAGGCGCAGGAATATTGGTCGGTCACCGCGCAGATGGAGCAGGACGGCACGCCCTTCGTCGCGCGCCTCGTCCAGTGGGACGGCAAGAAGCTCGACCGCCTGTCGATCGGCACGCAGGGTGACGCGCTGAAGGCCAAGACCGCGGTCGAGGAAGGCCGCTTCTCGGTCCAGACCGTCGAGACCAAGCCGGCGACGCGCAATCCGCCGCCGCCCTTCACCACCTCGACGCTCCAGCAGGAGGCGGCACGCAAGCTCGGCTTCTCCGCGGACCATACGATGCGGATCGCGCAGGGCCTCTACGAGGATGGCGCGATCACCTATATGCGCACCGACGGCGTGCAGATGGACGGCAGCGCCATCTCCGCCGCGCGCCTCGCCATCGCCAACCGCTACGACGCGAGCTACGTCCCCGATTCGCCGCGCCAGTATCAGACCAAGGCGAAGAACGCGCAGGAAGCGCACGAGGCGATCCGCCCGACCGACTTCACCAAGGACCGCGCCGGCTCGGGCGACCACAATCGCCTCTACGAGCTGATTTGGAAGCGCGCGCTCGCCAGCCAGATGGCCTCGGCGCGTATGGAGCGCACCACCGTCGAGATGGCGGACGGGACGGGCCGCAACGTGCTGCGCGCGACCGGCCAGGTCGTGCTCTTCCCCGGCTTCCTCGCGCTCTACGAAGAGGGATCGGACGATACGCAGGACGAGGAGGCGCGCCGCCTGCCCCGCCTGCGCGAGGGCGACGCACCGGCGAAGAAGGACGTGCTCGCCGAACAGCATTTCACCCAGCCGCCGCCGCGCTTCTCGGAGGCGAGCCTCGTCAAGCGGATGGAGGAACTCGGCATCGGCCGGCCGTCGACCTATGCCTCGATCATCAAGACGCTGAAGGACCGCGCCTATGTGCGCGTCGAGAAGAACCGCTTCTTCGCCGAGGAAAGCGGCCGTCTCGTCACCGCCTTCCTCGAACGCTTCTTCGAGAAATACGTCGGCTTCGACTATACCGCCGAGCTGGAGGAAGAGCTCGACGACGTCTCGGGCGGCCGCGCGCAATGGCAGGCGGTGCTCGAAGCCTTCTGGCGCGACTTCAAGCCGCGCACCAACGAGGTGATGGAGCAGCAGCCCAGCGCGATCACCGCCGAGCTCGACGTCTTCCTCGCGCCCTATCTCTTCCCCGACAAGGCGGACGGATCGGACCCGCGGCTGTGCCCGAAATGCGAACAGGGCAAGCTCGCGCTGCGCGGCGGCAAGTTCGGCGCGTTCATCGCCTGCTCCAACTATCCTGAGTGCAAATACACCCGCCGCTTCGCCCAGCCCGGCGGCGAGGAGGGCGAGGACAGCGGCCCCGAGGGACTCGGCAAGGATCCGGCGACGGGGCTGGAGGTCGAGCGCAAATCGGGGCGGTTCGGCCCGTACATCCAGCTCGGCGAGGGCAAGGAGGCCAGGCGCGCCTCGATCCCCAAGGACCTGCCCGGCGAACTCGACCTCGAATGGGCGTTGAAGCTGCTCAGCCTGCCGCGCACGATCGGCAACCACCCGGAGACAGGCGAGCCGATCACCGCCT
This sequence comes from Sphingomonas sp. M6A6_1c, assembly GCF_053345135.1. Classification (NCBI taxonomy): domain Bacteria; kingdom Pseudomonadati; phylum Pseudomonadota; class Alphaproteobacteria; order Sphingomonadales; family Sphingomonadaceae; genus Sphingomonas; species Sphingomonas sp. M6A6_1c. Next base: position 195,858 of record NZ_JBKEZO010000007.1, read on the forward strand.
CGATCGGCCGTTACGGCCCCTATCTGGCGCATGCGGGCAAATATGCGCGGCTGCAATCGACCGCCGACGTGTTCGAGACCGGGATGAACGCCGCGGTGGTCAAGCTCGCCGAGGCGGCGGCGGGTGGCGGCCGTCCGGCACGCGGCGCCGCGCGCGCGCCGCTCAAGGAACTCGGCAAGCATCCGCGCACCGAGGCGGAGATCAAGCTGATGGAGGGCCGCTACGGCCCCTATGTCACCGACGGCGAGACCAACGCGACGCTGCCCAAGTCGATCACCCCCGACGCGCTGACGCTGGAGGAGGCGGTGCAATTGATCGACGACCGCGCCGCCGCCGCCCCGCCGAAGAAGAAGAAGGCCCCCGCCAAGAAGCCCGCGGTGAAAAAGCCCGCCGCCAAGGCGGCGGGGACGAAGACGGCAGCGAAGCCCGCGGCGGCCAAGAAGACGACCGCGAAGAAGCCGGCGGCGAAGAAAGCCGCGGCGGAGTGATGCACGGAGATCGGGGGTACGCCTCGATCCCGTCGCTCTCAAAGCTTGATGCTGGCGTTCAGCCTGACCGTCCGTGGCTCGCCGACGAATACATAGCCCGAGCCGAGATACCCCCAATGGTGGAGGTTCGCGACGTTGTCGACTTCGGCACGAAGCGTCAGGGCATGGAGGGTAGACCCGATGTCATAGCTGGCGCGCAGATTGACCAACGTCGTCGACGGTACGCGGAAAGTGTTGACCGCATTGCCCCACAGTCTGGCCGTGTGGGATAGTTCGGCGGTGGTGCTGAAACCGGGCAGGCGCGATGGCCGCTCGGTCACCTGCACGGTGTCCTTGAAGCGCGGCACGCCCTCGACCTGTCGCCCTTGCAGATCCTGTTCCGACTTCCGGTAGGTCGCCTCCTCGATCGCGACGCTATTGGCGACGGATAGATCGAGCGGCAGTGCGACGCGCCAATTGGCTTCGACACCCTGATAGCGTTGCGTACCGTCGGACACGTAGACGTTGGCGGCATTGGCGTATTGGGCGCCCCGTTCGATGCGATACAGAGCCGTCGAAAAGAACCACGCCGGCCGTTCGACCTTGGCACCCACCTCGATCTGGTCGGACATCACCGGCGGCAGTGTCTCGCGGGCATTCGCGAAGCTGTCGGGGACCGTTATCCCGCTTTCGAGCGCCTGAACGTAGCTGACGTAGACGGTGGCGTCCGGCAACGGATGATACAGCACCGCCGCGACGGGCGTCACCGGTGACTTGGCATAGGTTTTGACAATGCCCTGTTTGCTGTATTGATGCTCGACATAGCGCGTCACCCGCAGGCCGCCGATCACCGACACGCCGCCGAGGCTGATCGTGTCGCTTGCGAACGCGCCTTCCTGCACCGAATGATAGCTGCGGTAGATCGCATCGGTGAACGCGCTGGGATAGTTCACCGGTGTTACCGGTCGATACAGGTTTTGCGACCCGATGACCGTGTTCAGCCGATCGCGAGGCAGATAGCGCTTGAGGTCCTGCCATGTCGCGCCGAGCGTCAGCTGATGGGCGAGCGGTCCGGTCGTGAAATGCCCTTCGAGCGTGACCTGTGCCTGATTGTAGCGCGACCACGACCGGGGATTGGTGTTCAGCTTCACCCCATAGTCGCCATCGCGGTTGATCAGCGGCATCCATTCCGCCTTGTAGGTCCGCCAGTCCAGGCTGTTGCTGTAGTCGGCCTTGACCGTCCAACGCGGGCCGGCGGTCCAGCGCAGACCGGTGGCGCCGTAGAAGACGTGGCTGTTGAAGAACAGGTCGGGATAGGCGGCGAGATTGGTGGTGCCGCTGATCGGCCGCGGCAGGGCTTTCGCGCCATAAGCGACGGGATCGTCGATGAAGAAGTCCTGCGTTCCACCCTTTATGCGGCGATCCTGATAGATCAGGTCGCCAGTCCACAGCAGCGTGTCGGTCAGTTGCGCGTCGAGACCGAGCGAACCCGAATAGCGCAGGACGTGCGACCCGCTGTAGGTGCCGCCCGCTTCGTGCGTCAGGTTGAGACGATAGCCCAGACCCGCGGCGACGGGACCGCCCGTGTCGATATGTTGCAGCAAGACCGTGTTGGACGAATACCCCAGGTCGGCGGTGACGAAAGTGTCCGGCGTGGGTCGTTTCGTCTGATAGTTGATCAGCCCCCCCGGCGCATTGAAGCCATAGAGAAAGCCGGACGCGCCCTTCAGCAACTGCAAGGCCTCGAACGATTCGAGGGGCAGCTCCACCGTCGTCATGTAAAACGGGTCGCCGTTGATTCGGTAGCCGTAGAGATCGTCGAGCGGGATGCCGCGGATCGTCTGGGAATAGCTGTTGAAGGTATAGGTGTCGCCGTTGGCGACCACCGAAGCATCCTGACTGAATACCCGCGCCAGCGACCGGACCTGACGTTCCTCGATCTCGTCCGCGGTTACCACGCGTGCGGAGAATGGCGTGTCGAGGTCGGACCGCACGCCCAAGGCTCCCCCCGTCACCGTATCGCGACGTGCCGTCCCGGTAACGACGATGGTCTGTGGCGCCGCATTGTCCTCGCCCGTCGCCGCGGCGGCGCGGGATGCATCGGCATCCGCATTTGCCCCCACCTTCGATTTGCGATCGGATGTCTTTTTCTCGACCTGCTCCGCGCCGGCCGGCGAAGCCATTGCAATCGAAATATAAAGTACAAATGCCCACTTGTTAGGAATCACGGCTACATACACCAGTCGACTAGGATTTAACCTGCCTAACTATGCCACCTCTGATCTATACCATTACTTTTTATAGGCTGATCTAAACATCAGATTACATGCATGGTAAGACCCTGAAAAAGTGTTTTTCTGCTGTTGCTTGCGCACACGCTGTCGCGGTGCGAGGCCGGAATTCCGTTTGCGGGCGCGCCGGCAGGGTCGGTGTTCCCCAGCCGATTACGGCCAACATCCTCCCCACAAAAACGTCAGCCTTCCCCACCGATTACCCGCCCCCTCTTGCACCGCGGGCCGGACCCTGCGACGGAAGCTCCAAAGCCGACCAAAGCGGCACGAAGGAGCGAGGATGCGTATTATCGATCATCTCATCGTCGGATCGGCCGGCGGTGATGCCACGCGCTTCGGCGACGTGTTCGATCCCAACAGCGGTGAGATCCAGGCGCGCGTGCCGCTCGGCACCGCGGCCGATCTCGATCGCGCCGTCGCGGCGGCACAAGCCGCGCAGCCCGGCTGGGCCGCCACCAATCCGCAGCGCCGCGCCCGCGTCATGTTCCGCTTCAAGGAACTGGTCGAGGCGAACATGGACGCGCTCGCGCATCTGCTCTCCTCCGAACATGGCAAGGTGATCGCCGATTCGAAGGGCGACATCCAGCGCGGGCTGGAGGTGATCGAATTCTGCTGCGGCATCCCGCACATCCTAAAGGGCGAATTCACCCAGGGCGCCGGCCCCGGCATCGACGTCTATTCGATGCGCTTGCCCGTAGGGATCGGCGCGGGGATCACCCCGTTCAACTTCCCGGCGATGATCCCCATGTGGATGTTCGGCGTCGCCATCGCCACCGGCAACGCCTTCCTGCTCAAGCCGTCCGAGCGCGATCCTTCGGTGCCGGTGCGGCTCGCCGAGCTGATGCTGGAGGCGGGCGCGCCCGAGGGCATCCTGCAGGTCGTCCACGGCGACAAGACGATGGTCGACGCGATCCTCGATCACCCCGGAATCGCGGCGGTGAGCTTCGTCGGGTCGAGCGACATCGCGCATTACGTCTACCGCCGCGGCGTCGAGGCGGGCAAGCGCGTGCAGGCGATGGGCGGCGCCAAGAACCACGGCATCGTCATGCCCGACGCCGATCTCGACCAGGTCGTCGCCGATCTGTCGGGCGCGGCCTTCGGCTCGGCGGGCGAGCGCTGCATGGCGCTGCCCGTGGTGGTGCCGGTCGGCGACAAGACCGCCGATGCGCTGCGCGAGAAACTGATCCCGGCGATCGCCGCGCTGCGCGTCGGCGTGTCGACCGATGCGCAGGCGCATTACGGTCCGGTGGTCAACGCCGCGCACAAGCAGCGTGTCGAAAACTGGATCCAGACCGGCGTCGACGAGGGCGCCGAGTTGGTCGTCGACGGCCGCGGCTTCTCGCTGCAGGGGCATGAGAACGGCTTCTTCGTCGGCCCGACCTTGTTCGACCACGTCACGCCCGGGATGTCGGCATACAAGGAGGAGATCTTCGGCCCCGTCCTCCAGATCGTCCGCGCGCCCGATTTCGACACCGCGGTGCGGCTGCCGAGCGAGCATCAATATGGCAACGGCGTCGCGATCTTCACCCGCAACGGCCATGCCGCGCGCGAGTTCGCGGCGCGGGTCAATGTCGGGATGGTCGGGATCAACGTGCCGATCCCGGTGCCGGTCGCCTATCACAGCTTCGGCGGCTGGAAGCGCAGCGCGTTCGGCGACACCAACCAGCACGGCATGGAAGGCGTCAAATTCTGGACCAAGGTCAAGACGGTGACGCAGCGCTGGCCCGACGGCTCGGCGCTCCCCGGCGGCAGCGAGGATGGCGGCCCGAGCCGCATCCAGGATGCCTTCGTCATCCCGACGATGGGCTGACCGACATGCGCCGCACGATCCTCCTCGCCGCCGCGCTCGGTCTCGCCGCCTGTTCGGGCGGCGAATCGGCCAACAACGAATCGTCCGGCGGCAGCGCCGCGGTCGAGCCGACGCCGACCAACCTCACCGACGATCCGCAGAACAGCGTGGTGCCGATACCCGCGGTCAGCCCCTCGCCGATCGCCGCGATTCCCAGCGGCTTCCAGGGCCATTGGGGCATGGTCTCCGGCGACTGCGACGCATCGAGCGGCGCCGACAAGGGCGCGCTGACCATCGCCGGCAACCGCCTGTCCTTCTTCGAATCGCGCGGCACCGCGGGCACGATCCGCCAGACCCGCCCGGACCAGATCGCCTTCGACCTGCCGATGAGCGGCGAGGGCATGACCTGGTCCGAACCCACCACGCTCACCCTGCTCGACGACGGCAAGACACTGGTGCGCGAGGCCAAGGGCGATGCCAATCGCGCCGGCTCGTTCCGCTACAGCCGCTGCCCGGCCTGAGGATATCATGGAAAACCAGTTCGACCTGACCGACGACCAGCGCGAGATCCAGGACCTCGCGCGCCGCTTCACCGCCGACCGGATCACGCCCCATGCGGCGGAATGGGACGAGAAGCATATCTTCCCGCGCGACACGATCAAGGCGGCGGCCGAACTGGGCTTCGCCGCGATCTACGTGTCGGAGGAGAGCGGCGGCATCGCGCTCGGCCGGCTCGAGGCGGCGCTGATCATGGAGGCGATGGCCTATGGCTGCCCCTCGACCAGCGCGTTCATCTCGATCCACAATATGGCGAGCTGGATGATCGACCGCTTCGGGTCGCAGACGGTGAAGGACAAATATCTCCCCAGCCTCGTCACGATGGACCGGCTCGGCAGCTATTGCCTCACCGAACCCGGCTCGGGCAGCGACGCCGCCGCCCTGAAGACCAAGGCGGTCCGGGACGGCGATCATTACGTCGTCACCGGCTCGAAACAGTTCATCTCCGGCGCCGGCGAGAACGAGGTCTATGTCACGATGGTCCGCACCGGCGAGGAGGGGCCCAAGGGCATTTCGGCGCTGGTCATCGAGAAGGACATGCCCGGCGTCTCGTTCGGCGCCAACGAGCGCAAGCTCGGCTGGCATTCGCAGCCGACGCGGCAGGTGACGTTCGACAATGTCCGCGTGCCGGCGGAGAATCTCGTCGGCGCCGAGGGCGAGGGCTTCCGCATCGCGATGATGGGGCTCGACGGCGGCCGGCTCAACATCGGCGCGTGCAGCCTCGGCGGCGCGCAGCGCTGCCTCGACGAGGCGATCCGCTATACCAAGGATCGCAAGCAGTTCGGCACGGCGATCGCCGATTTCCAGAACACCCAATTCACCCTCGCCGACATGGCGACCGAGCTGGAGGCGGCGCGCGCCTTGCTCTATATGGCGGCGGCGAAGGTGACGGCGAACGCCCCCGACAAGACGCGCTTCGCGGCGATGGCCAAGCGGCTCGCCACCGATACCGGCAGCAGCGTCGTCGACCGCGCGCTGCAATTGCACGGCGGCTACGGCTATCTGATGGACTATCCGATCGAGCGCTTCTGGCGCGACCTGCGCGTCCATTCGATCCTGGAGGGCACCAACCAGGTGATGCGGATGATCGTCGGCCGCGACCTGATCCGGCAATAGGAGAGAGATATGGCACGCGTCGCCTTCATCGGCCTCGGCAACATGGGCGGCGGCATGGCCGCCAACCTCGCGAAGCACGGCCACGACGTCCGCGCCTTCGATCTCAGCGCCGCCGCGCTCGACAAGGCGCGGGGTGCGGGCTGCCTGCCAGTCGCCACCGCCGCCGAGGCGGTCGCCGGTGCCGAGGCGATCGTCACCATGCTCCCCGCCGGCAGCCACGTCGAAAGCATCTATGCCGATGCGGTGTTCGGCCGGGCCGAACCCTCGGCGATCCTGATCGATTGCTCGACGATCGACGTCGCCACCGCGCGGCGCGTCGCCGAGACCGCAGGCGCCAGGGGCCTCGCTGCGGTCGACGCGCCGGTGTCGGGCGGGATCGGCGCGGCGAACGCCGGCACGCTCACCTTCATGGTCGGCGGCGCGCAGGACGCGTTCGAGCGCGCGCGCCCCTTCCTCGCCGACATGGGCAAGGCGGTGATCCACGCCGGCGCGAGCGGCGCCGGACAGGCCGCCAAGATGGCCAACAACATGCTGCTCGGCGCGACGATGATCGCGACGTGCGAGGCGTTCAAGCTCGCCGAACGGCTGGGGCTCGATGCGCAGACCTTCTACGACATCTCGTCGGTCAGCTCGGGCCAGAGCTGGTCGATGACGAGCTATTGCCCGGTCCCCGGAGTCGGCCCGGAGACGCCCGCGGATCACGATTATCAGGGCGGTTTCGCCGCCGCGCTGATGCTCAAGGACCTGCGCCTCGCGATGCAGGCGGCCGAAGGCGCCGGCGCGACGACGCCGTTGGGCGCGCATGCGACGCAGGTGTATGAGGCGTTCGTCGCGGCAGGCAACGGCGGGACGGATTTCTCGGGGATCATCCGCACGCTGTGATGCGCGAAGGGGCGGCGGCCCCCCGCCCCTATCGTCATCCCGGCGAAAGCCGGGACCCATGGACACGCGCGGCGGATGGCAGCGCGCACGACCGGCCACACCGCGACCGTGGGTCCCGGCCTGCGCCGAGATGACGAAAGAGGGGGTGCCCCTGCCCTCAACCCTCAACCGTACCCCGCCCGCCGCCGCACCGCGCCCACCGCGGCGGACCACAGCAACGTCTCGACCCCCGCATAGCCCAGCCCGAGGTGCGCCGGCCGCGCCGCCAGCACGTCGCGCAGCCGCACCGAGCCCGAGCGCAACCCCGCGCGCCCGATCCGCGCCCAGCGCCGCGCCGTTTCCCAGCGGATCAGCTTGCGACTCTCCGCATCGGGTCGCTCCTGCGCGAGGAACGCCGCCTGCAACGTCGCGATTCCCGCCCCGAGCCGCTGTAGCGTCGCGCGGTCGGGCACCGGCACGCCGCCCATATTGTGCAGCACCAGCAGCCGCGCCATCGTCGCCGCCTCCTCGACGCCGAGCACCCCGGCATGCCGCTCCGCCAGCACCCGCATCGCCGAATCGCGCATCGTATCGGTGAACCGTTTCGAGGCACCGCCGGCATGCTGGCGATAGCGGAGCAGCGGCACGTCGATCCGCGCGATCCGCCCGAATGCGCCGACGCGGTGATAGAGGTCGAAATCCTCGGCATAGAGGATCTCGGGCCGGGTGAACGGATCGAGCGTCCGCGCCACCTCGGCACGCACCATCACCGTCGACCAGACCAGCGGATTCTCGATCCAGCTCAGCCAGGCGATCAGCTCGGGCGTGGTGTGCGGCGCATAATGCATCGCCGAGACCTTGCCGTCGCGCAACTGCTCCGCCTGCGTGCCGACCAGCACCACGTCGGGATGCGCGTCGAGATAGGCGACCTGCCGCGCCAGCCGCTCGGGCAGGCAGAGGTCGTCCTGGTCGAGCCCGGCGATGAACCGCCCGCGTGCCGCGGCGACGCCGCGGTTGCGCGTCCGCACCGGCCCGCCGTTGACGTCGTTCTCGATCAACCGCACGCGCGGATCGCGCCAGCCGCGCACCAGCTCGCGCGTGCCGTCGCTCGACCGGTCGTCGACGACGATCGCCTCCCAGTCCGCCAGCGTCTGCGCGGCGAGCGACTCGAGCGTCTCGCCGATGAACGCCTCGCCGTTATAGCCGGGGATGACGACCGAGACGATCGGCGCGCGCGAGCCGCCGGTCATGCCGCCGCCTGTGCCTCCCGGTCGAGCAACTGGTCGACGATCATCTGGCCGACGTCGTTCTGCCACAGCCACAGGCCGTTGGCCTGACCGCGGAAGCTCGCCTCGCCGCCCAGCCGGCCCCACGGCACGAACCCCGCCGACAGGCCGATGCCATAGGCGCCGGGCACCGGCCGGTCCTGCGCGTCGAGGATGCGGCAATGGCGATCGACCATCGGCCGGCCGGCATGATGCGCCAGCGCCAGCGGCGCGCCGTCGACACCGAGCAGCGGCACCGCGCGCGGCCGATAGCCGAGCGCGCCGATCACCAGATCTGCCTCCGCGATGATCGTCCGCGCCGCCGCATCGTCGTCGCCGGCGATGCGGTGCGAGGCAACGCGCGGATCGGGCGTGCGCCCGCCGAGCGACAGCATGCGCAGCACCAGTTCGCGCGATTCGAGCCGCAGCCCGGCGAGCCGCAGCACGAAGCCGCTGACCGGGCAGATGTCGTCGTCGTCGAAATCGTGGAAGCCGTCGGCATGCGCCGCGGCGATCGTGGGATAGAAGGGCTTGAGCGGCTGGCGATGCAGCAGCGTCACCGCCCCCGCGCCGAAGGCGAAGCCCGGCTGGCTCTTGAGCAGCAGCACCGCCGCGGCGATCGCGCTGGTCGAGGCGCCGATGATCGCGACCCGCGGCGACGGGATGTCGCGCAGCCGTTCGTGCACCTGCTCGACCCCGCCGAGCCGCAGCACCGTGTCGGAACGGATCAGCCGTTCGCCCGCCAGCTCGCCGAGCGCGACGCCGGCGACGCGCTTGGCCGCGACCTGTTCGTCGGTCTGCACCCCGCCGGTCGCGACCACGACGTTGCGCGACACCAATGCGCGCGTGACGCCCGCGCCGTCGCTGACCGTCGTCTGCCAGCGGCCATCGGAAGTGCGCTGCACGCGCTGCGCCGCATGACCGGTCAGCACCGCGCCGCCGTGCCGCACGACGATGTCGCGCAGCCGGTCCGCGGTCGCCGAGAGCAGCGGCGCGGTATCGACCAGCGGCGCGCCGAGTTCGGCGACGTAGCGGCCCATCAACTGCCCCGCGGGGTGATGCTCCAGTTCGGCGAGTTCGGGATGCGGATTGTTCTTCACCGCCGACAGGAAGGTCTCGGCGGTGGTGTCCGAACGGATCGCATAGGAGCCGAGCTCGCCCGCGCCCATCCGCGCGCGCTGCTCGACGATCGCGAACCCCGCCTCGACCAGCGGCGCCAATTTGCCCTGTTTGCTCGCCGAAGTCAGCATCGCGGTGCCGGCGGGGCCGCCGCCGATCACCACCGTCGTCAGATCCTGCATCGCCGTCTCCCCGTTGCCCGCGGTCAGCCGTGCGACCGCGCGTGCCAGCCGCGCGGCGATCACCGGCGCGTCGGCGGGGGTCATCGCATCGGTGATCGGCAGGCTCAGCATGCGGCCGCCGATCGCGTCGGCGACCGGCGTCGGCTCGATCAGCGCGGTGTCGCGGAACAGCGGCTGCTCGCCGAGATGCGGGCTGAAATATTGACCGACGCCGACGCCGTCCGCGGCGAGCGCCGCGACGATCGCGTCGCGCTGCGCCGCCAGTTCGGGCGGCAGCAGCACCGGCATGAACTGCGTCGCCTGCCGCTGCCCCGACGGCCGCTGCATCGCGAAGCCGGGCAGCGCGACACGATAGGCGGCGTCGATTGCGGCGCGATGGTCGCATACCGCATCGATCTCGGCGAGCTTGGCGCGGGCCATCAGCGCGATCACCTCGGGCAATTTGGCGTTGATGCCGGGCAGCGTCGCGCTGCGCCCCCGTTCGAAGCCGAAATTGATCATGCCGCGTAACTGGTCGATCTTGGCGACGTTGCCGCTGTGGATCAGCCCGCCCTCCGCGACCGAGAAGGTCTTGGTGGCATGCATCGAATAGACGAGCGTGAACGGCGCCCCGCTGCCGAACCCGCGCCCGTCGGCATCGCGCGTGCCCAGCGACGCCGCCGCATCGATCACCACGCCAACCCGATAGCGTTCGGCGAGCCAGGCGTAGCGGTCGAGGTCGATCGCGGTGCCGAACGTCGCATAGGGCACGATGACGCCGATCCGCGCGCCGTACCGCGCGAGCAATGCCTCCTCCTGCCGCGGATCGGCGGTCCAGCCGTCGGGTTCGATGTCGCAGATCAGCGGCGTCAGCCCCGCCCACAATGCCGCCTGCGCGGTCGCCGCAAAGGTCAGCGCGGGCATCAGCGCCAGCGTCCCCGGGCGCAGCGGCATCCCGGCGGCGAGATTGCCCGCCGCCTGCCGCAAGGCGACGATCAGCCCCAGCGTCGCATTGCCGACCGCGAGGCAGGCGCCGGCGCCGCCGAACAACCGCTCGGTCGCCTCCGCCTCGAACGCGCGCACTTCCGGCCCGTTGTTGCTGAACACGCCCGACGCCTCGATCCGGCGCAATCCGTCGCCAAGCTCGCTCAGCCGCGGCGGTCGTGGCGCGATCAACGGATATTCCATGAAATGTCGTCCTGACAGTCGAACCGCGGAAGTAGGCCATCCCCCCTAAGAACCGGTTAGCATCCGGAAAACCGCCGCTGTACCCCGGCGAAGGCCGGGGCCCAGTGGGGAAGGCCGTTGTACGTCATTCCAAACCGTCACCCAACTGGCCCCCGCCTCCGCCGGGGTACGGCGTCGTATCAGCCGAAACGCCCCGCAGGGAAACACTTCGCAACATTCTATTGACTGCTTAGGCAACCATTGCCATGGCAACGACATGGCCTATTATTCCGAATCGAACTTCAATCCGGAAAACTCGATCGGCTATCTCCTGCGCCGCTCGGAGCAGCTCGGCTCGGCGGTGCTCGAACCGATCTTCGTCGCCGCCGGTATCACCAAGACGCAGTGGAGCGCGCTCGCCGCCCTGCACTTCAACCGCGCGTCGACCTGCGCCGAGATCGCGCGCGACCTCTGTCACGACAAGGGTGCGACCACCCGGCTGGTCGACACGCTGGAGGAGCGCGGCTGGGTGATGCGCGACCGCGACGGGGGCGAGGATCGCCGCGTCGTCCGGCTCACCCTGACGCCCGCCGGCGAAGGCATCGCCGGCACCGTCCGCGATGCCGTGATCCGCGTCTGGAATCATTGGTTAAGCGATTGGAATGAAAAGGATATTACGGATTTGATCCGCCTCCTCCAACGGCTCCGCGACACCGTCCAACAGGCCCCCGACGAAGGCGTCTTTGCGTGAAGATAGCGAATATATCCCCCGCCGCGCTGCTGCTCCTCGGCGGCTGCGCCATTCCCGCCAGCCCACCCGCGGTCGCGCCCGTCGCGCCCGCGTCGCTCGGCCTCACCGGCGCTGCGGCCCCGGTCGTTGCCGACGATTGGTGGACCGGCTTCGGCGACCCGCAGCTCGACCGGATCGTCGCCGACGCGACCGGCGGCAACCCGACGCTCGCCGCCGCGCTCGCCCGCATCGCCCAGGCGCAGGCGGTCCTGTCGAGCCGCCGCGCCGACACCGGCCCCGACGTGACGCTCGACGCCAACGAGCAGCTCCAGCGCCTGTCCGGCCGCTACATCATCCCGCCGCCCTACGGCGGCTCGGTCCGCTTCGTCGGACAGACCCAGGCCAACCTCACCTGGAACCTCGACCTGTTCGGCCGGCAGAAGGCCGCGATCGAGGGCGCCCGCGCCTCCGCCCGCGCCGCCGCGCTCGACCTCGCCGCCGCGCGCCTCGCGATCGCCGGCTCGGTCGCGCAGACCTATATCGACCTCGCCCGCGCCGAGGCGGAGGCGACGATCGCGCGGCGCACCATCGCGACCCGCCAGGACTCGCTGCGGCTCGTCAACATCCGCATCCGCAACCGCCTCGCCAGCAACCTGCAGGCGACCGCCGCGCAGACGCTGCTGGCACAGGCGCAGACCGCTTTGGTCCGCGCCGACGGCGCGCGCGCGCTGGCGACCAATGCGCTCGCCGCGCTCGCCGGTCGCGGCCCCGATTACGCCGCGGCGATCCGCCCGGCGACGCTGCGTCTCGACGCCGTCCTGCCGCTGCCCGCGCAGGTCCCCGCCGACCTCCTCGCCCGCCGCCCGGACATCGCCGCGGCGCAGGCGCGGATCGAGGCCGCCGCCGCCGGTCGCCAGGTCGCGCGCCGCGCCTTCTATCCCAACGTCAACCTCACCGCGCTCGCCGGCTTCCAGGCGATCGGGCTCGGCAATCTGGTCAGCCTCGACGCCGGCACCGCCGGCGCGGGTCCCGCGATCCACCTGCCGCTGTTCGACAACGGCCGCCTGAAGGCCGACCTCGCCGGCGCCACCGCGGCGCTCGACCTCGCCACGGCCGATTACAACGATCGCGTCATCGGCGCGGTCCGCGACGCGGCGGACGCGATCGCGCTCGTCGCCAATCTCGGCGAACAGCGCGCCCGCACCGCCGAGGTCGTCCGCGGCTTCGGCGAGACCAACCGCCTCAATGCGATCCGCGTGTCGAGCGGGCTCGATAGCAAGCTCGACCTCGTCGACAACGACGTGCGCCTGCTCGATGCCGAGCTGACGCAAGCCAATCTCGCCGCCGATGCGGCCCGCCAGCGCGTCGCGCTGGTGCTGGCGCTCGGCGGCGGCTTCTCCGCCGCCCAGGAACCCCGCCGATGACCGACACGCAAGCCCCCACGCCCCAACCCGCGAGCGCAGGCGGCAAGCCGCGCGCGCGCCGTCGCGGCTTCCTGATCCTCGCCGTCCTCGTCGTCATCGCGCTGATCGTCTGGGCGGTGTTCCACTTCCTGCTCGCCAAGCCCGAACAGGAGACCGACGACGCCTATGTCGCCGGCGACGTCGTCGCGATCACCGCGCGCGATCCCGGCCAGATCACCGCGATCTATGCCGACAATACCCAGACGGTGAAGGCCGGCGCGCCGCTGCTCGACCTCGACCCCGCCACCGCCGACGTCGCGCTCGCCTCGGCCGAGGCGGAGCTGGCCCGTGCGGTCCGTTCGACCCGCGCCGACATCAGCAAGGTCAGCGAGAGCGGCGCCGCGGTCGTCCAGGCGCAGGCGCAGCTGTCCGCCGCCACCGCCGATTACGCCCGTCGCCAGGGTGCCGCGGCACAGGGCGCGATCTCGGGCGAGGAGCTCGCGCATGCCGCCGACGCGGTGAAGGTCGCGCGCGCCAACCTCAACCTCGCCCAGAGCCAGCAGGCGCAATCGCGCTCGACCGTACAGGGCACCAACACCAGCACCAACCCGGCGGTGCTCGCCGCGGTCGCCGCCTATCGCCGCGCCGCCATCACCCGCAGCCACATGCACATCGTCGCCCCGATCGACGGCGTCGTCGCGCAGCGCACCGTGCAGATCGGCCAGCAGGTCGCCGCCGGTACGCCGCTGATGGCGGTGGTGCCGCTGGCCAAGGTATGGGTCGACGCCAATTTCCGCGAGACGCAGCTCAAGGACCTGCGCATCGGCCAGCCTGCCACGGTCACCGCCGACATGTATGGCGACGACATCGTCTTCCACGGCCATGTCATCGGCGTCGGCGCCGGCTCGGGCAACGCCTTCGCATTGCTGCCGCCGCAGAACGCCAGCGGCAACTGGATCAAGATCGTCCAGCGCGTGCCGGTGCGCATCGGCCTCGATCCGCGCGAGCTGACCCGCAATCCGCTGCGCGTCGGCCTGTCGGTCAACACGACGGTGGATACCGCCAACCGTCAGGGCGCGCTGCTCGGCAAGCCCGCGGCGCAGGCCTATGCCGGCCGCCCCGGCGACGGCAGCGATCCCGCGGTCGAGGCGCATATCCGCCAGATCATCGCCGCCAATCGTTGACGCCCGCGTCGTCCTCACCCCTAGCCGCCTGCGGCGAAGGGTGAGGACGAACCGATATCCCGGAAGATACGCTGATGGCCGCCCCCACCCAAGCCCAAGGCCCCGCCCCGCTCGTCGGCGGGCAACGCGCGCTGATCGCCTTCGCGCTCGCGCTCGGCACGTTCATGATGGTGCTCGACAGCACGATCGCCAACGTGTCGCTGCCGACGATCGCGGGCAATCTCGGCGTCTCGTCCGACAATTCGACTTGGGTGATCACCGCCTTTGCGGTCGCCAACGGCGTCGCGGTGCCGCTGACCGGCTGGCTGATGGGCCGGTTCGGCGTCGTGCGCACCTTCTGCACCGCGGTGGCGGCGTTCACCGTCGCCTCCTTCCTGTGCGGCATCGCCTGGGACCTGCCCTCGCTGATCGCTTTCCGCATCCTGCAGGGCGCCTGCGCCGGGCCGATGATGCCGGGCAGCCAGGCGTTGCTGATCTCGATCTTCCCGGCGGACAAGCGTTCGACCGCGCTCGGCGTCTGGTCGATGACCACGCTGGTCGGGCCGGTGATGGGGCCGATCCTGGGCGGCTATATCAGCGACAATTACCATTGGAGCTGGATCTTCCTGATCAACATCCCCTTCGGCATCTTCACCACGCTGATCTGCTGGAACGGGCTCAAGAGCCGCGAGACGCCGACGCGCAAGCTGCCGATCGACACCATCGGGCTGATGCTGCTCGTCGTCTGGGTCGGATCGCTGCAGATCATGCTCGATCTCGGCAAGAACGCCGACTGGTTCAACGATCCGGCGATCTGCGTGCTCGCGGTCGTCGCCGCGGTCGGCTTCGTCGCGTGGATCCTGTGGGAGCTGACCGACGCCAATCCCGCGGTCGACCTGTCGCTGTTCGCCAACCGCAATTTCGCGATCGGCACGCTCGCCTTCTGCCTCGGCTATGCGGTGTTCTTCGCCAACACGCTGATCCTGCCGCTCTGGTTGCAGACGCAGCTCGGCTATACCGCGACCTGGGCGGGCCTCATCGCCGCGCCGAGCGGCGTCGTGGCGGTCGTCATCTCGCCGCTCGCCGCGCGGCTGTCGGGCAAGGTCGACGCGCGCATCCTCGCCACCATCTCGTTCCTTGCCTTCGCCGTCTCCTACTGGATGCGCTCCAACCTCGTCACCGGCGCGACGGTGTTCGACTTCATGCTGCCGCTGCTGGTGCAGGGAATCGCGATGAGCATCTTCTTCCTCGCGATGGTCACGATCCTGCTCGACGGCATCGCGCCGCCGCGCATCCCCTCGGCGACGGGCATCTCGAACTTCGCGCGGATCGTCGCCGGCTCGTTCGCCGCCTCGATCATCACCACCGCCTGGGACCGGCGCGAGGCGCTCCACCAGAGCCGCCTCGCCGAGGCGGTCGGCCAGGGCATGCCGTTGCAGATGGCGAGCGAGGCGTTGCAGAAAATGGGCGCCAGCTCGACGCAGGCCGCCGCCGCGGTCACCCGGCAGATGGTGGGCCAAGCCTATCTGCTCGCCTCCACCGACCTGTTCCGCGTCTCGGCGTGGCTGTGCGCGGCGATGGTGGTGATCGTGTGGTTCACGCGCCGGCCCAAGGGGGGCCACGGACCCGTCGCGGCGGACTGATCGGCCGGGCCGCGGTTGACCACCCCGGCCCGCTTGCCTACCTCTCGCGCCATGACCGCCCCCACCATCCTCCTGGTAGAGGACGATCCCGCCCTCCGCACCCTGACCACCAGAGCGTTGCAGGAAAACGGTTATCTCGTCCGCCCCGCCTCCGCCGCACCCGAGATGTGGCTCGCGCTGGAGGCCGGGCCGGTCGACCTCATCCTGCTCGACATCATGCTCCCCGGCACCAGCGGCATCGATCTGTGCCGCGCGCTGCGCCAGAAGAGCGAAGTCCCGATCATCTTCATCAGCGCCAAGGGCAGCGAGACCGACCGCGTCGTCGGGCTCGAACTCGGCGCCGACGATTATATCGCCAAGCCGTTCGGCAGCCGCGAGTTGATCGCGCGCATCCGCGCGGTGCTGCGCCGCGGCCAGCTCGAACGCCGCCCCGGCGAGCGCGAGGAGGGCGTGCTGACCTTCGACGGCTGGCAGGTGACGCTGCCGCGGCGCGAGCTGACCTCGCCGACCGGCGCGGTCGTCGACCTGACCGGTGCGGAGTTCGACCTGCTCGTCAGCCTCGCCGAACATGCCGGCCGCGTCATCGCGCGCGAACGGCTGATCGAGCTGTCGCGCACCCGGCTCGGCGACAGCTCCGACCGCAGCATCGACGTGCTGATCAGCCGCCTGCGCCGCAAATTGTCGAGCGCCGGCAAGGACGCGCCGATCATCACCGTCCGCGGCGTCGGCTATATGCTCAACACCGAGGTGACGCGCCGGTGACGGCGCGCGCGGCGCGGACGGCCCGATCCTTCCGCACCCATCCATGAGACGCTTCGTCCGCCCCTCGATCGGCCTGATCGGCCAGATCGTCGCCATCCTGCTGCTGACGATGGTGATCGAATTCGGCGTCAGCACGATCCTCTACGAACGCGCCAGCCAGTTCGCGGTCCGCGACGACGAGGCGCGCCGGCTCGCCGAACATCTCGTCATCGCGCGCCGCCTCGTCGCCGAACAGCCGCCCGAGCGGCGCGACGCGATGGCGGAGGACCTCACCACCGAACGCTATGCGCTGCATTGGCAGCGCAACCTGCCGCCGCCGCCGCCGATCGCCCCGGCGCTCGACGGCATGCGGCATCAGGTGGTCGAATGGGAGCCGTCGCTCGCCGCCAGCGACCTGCGGCTCAAGCTCACCTCGCCGGGGCGCAGCTCGGTGGTCACCGGCGGGCTGCGGCTGCCCGACGATAGCTGGCTGTATTTCCGCACGCTCGAACCGCTGCACAATCTCGAACTCGCCACCGAGCGCATCCTGCTTGCGCTGATCCCGGCGCTGGCGCTGATGGTGATCGGCGGGCTGCTGATCCGCCGCGCGCTGCGGCCGATGCGCCAGCTCGCGATCGCCGCCGACACGCTCGGCGATGCCGAACACGACCCGATTCCCGAGGCCGGCCCGGGCGAGGTGCGCCGCGTCGTCGCCGCGTTCAACCGGATGGCGGCGCGCATCCAGCGGCTGATCGTCGATCGCACCCAGGCGCTCGCCGCGGTCGGCCACGATCTGCGCACGCCGCTGCACCGGCTGCGGCTGCGCGCCGACGCGGTCGCGGACGAGACGACCCGCGCCGCGATCCAGCGCGATATCGGCGAGATGGAGGCGATGGTGAATTCGCTGCTCGCCTTCCTCGGCGGCGGCAGCGACCCCGAGACGCCGGTGCTGACCGACGTCGCGGTGCTCTGCGCGACGCTGATCGACGATGTCGAGGATCGCGACCTGCCCGGCACCTACGATGGCCCGGCGCATTGCGAGGTCACCGTCCGCCCGGTCGCGCTCAAGCGCGCGCTCGGCAATCTGATCGAGAACGCGCTGCACTATGCCGGCAACGTCGTGGTGCGGCTGGAGAGCGACCGCAAAGGCGTCACGATGATCGTCGAGGACGACGGCGCCGGCATTCCCGAGGATCAGTTGCGCAGCGTCCTCGAACCCTTCGTCCGGCTCGACACCGCGCGGCCGCGCGATACCGTCGGCTTCGGGCTCGGCCTGCCGATCGTCGGCCGCATCGTCGAGGCGGAAGGCGGCGTGCTGACCCTCTCCAACCGGCCAGAGGGCGGACTGCGCGCCGCGATCTTCCTGCCGCGGTGAGCGCACTTGCCTCGTCATCCCGGCGAACCTTTGCAAAAGTGTTCCCCGGCAACACTTTAAAACATCCCCGCCGCGTCCCGGCAAATTCGTTTCGGTAGTGTTCCCGATGGTCCGGCTTCCGCCGCGGCCGGGAGGATCACCCCCGTGAACGAATTGCTCGGACGCGTCGTCAGTTTCGGCAAAACGGTCTTCCACGGCCAGCATGCGCTTTATTCGACGCTGGCGCAGGGGCAGAGTCCGAAAGCGCTGATGATCTCCTGCGCCGATTCGCGGATCGTGCCGGAGCATATCATGCAGGCGCAGCCGGGCGATCTGTTCGTCTGCCGCAATGCCGGCAACATCGTGCCCCCGTTCGCGCTCCAGACCGGCGGCGTCTCCGCCACGGTCGAATATGCCGTCGCGGTGCTCGGCGTGCACGACATCATCGTCTGCGGCCATTCCGATTGCGGCGCGATGAAGGGCCTCGCCGGCGATCCCGCCGCGCTCGCCGCGATCCCCACCGTCGCCAACTGGCTGAAACACGGCGCCGCCGCGCGCCAGATCGTCGACCAGACCTATCCCGACCTCACCGATGCCGAGCGTATCCGCGCGCTCAGCCTGGAGAATGTCGTCGCCCAGCTCGCGCATCTGCGCACCCACCCGTCGGTCGCCGCGGGCATCGCGCAGGGCAAGATCGCGCTGCACGGCTGGTTCGTCGACATCCACGACGGCACGGTGCTGGCGCTCGACGGCGAGACCGGCCGCTTCCGCCCGCTCAACGAAGGCGAGGATTTCCCCGTCGCCCAGCCCGCCGCGCCGCGTCAGGCCTCCGACGTCGAATTCCTGGCGGCCGCGGAATGAGCCGTCTCCGCGCCCTGCTGCCGAGCGGCCCGGTCGTCACGCGCGACCTCACCGCCTCGATCGTCGTCTTCCTCGTCGCGATGCCTTTGTGCATGGGGATCGCGGTCGCGTCCGGCGTCCCGGCCGAAAAGGGCCTGATCACCGGCATCATCGGCGGCATCGTCGTCGGCGCGCTCGCCGGATCGCCGTTGCAGGTCAGCGGCCCCGCCGCCGGCCTCGCCGTCGTCGTCTTCGAACTGGTCCGCGATCAGGGCCTGTCCGCGCTCGGCCCGATCCTCGTCCTCGCCGGGCTGATCCAGGTCGTCGCCGGCATCGCGCGGCTCGGCGGCTGGTTCCGCGCCATCTCGCCCGCGGTCGTCCACGGCATGCTCGCCGGCATCGGCGTGCTGATCGTCGTCGGCCAGTTCCACGTGCTGTTCGACGCCAAGCCGCTGCCGAGCGGCCTCCAGAACCTCGCCGCCGCGCCCGGCCGGCTGTTCGGCCTGTCGCCCAGCAACATCGCCGCGACCGAAATCGCCTTCGGCATCGGCATGCTGACCATCGCAGCGATGCTCGGCTGGGAGAAATTCCGTCCCGCCTCGCTGCGCCTCGTCCCCGGTGCGCTGGTCGGGGTGCTGACCGGCACCATCCTCGCGCTCGCCTTCGATCTCGACGTGGCGCGCGTCAACGTGCCGGCATCGATCGCCGGTGCGGTCAGCTTCCCCGGCATCGGCATGGTCGCCAAATGGGCGGATCCGTCGATCATCGCCGCCGCGCTCGCCATCGCCTTCATCGCCAGCGCCGAGACGCTGCTGTCCGCAGCCGCGGTCGACCGGATGCACGACGGCGCCCGCACCAACTACAACAAGGAATTGCGCGCGCAGGGGATCGGCAATCTGCTCTGCGGCCTCGCCGGCGCGCTGCCGATGACCGGCGTCATCGTCCGCTCGTCGGCGAACGTCCAGGCGGGCGCGACCACGCGCCTGTCGACGATCTTCCACGGCATCTGGATCCTCGGCTTCGTCGCACTGCTCCCCTGGGTGCTGCGCGAAATCCCGATGGCGGCGCTCGGCGCGATCCTCGTCATCACCGGCTGGCGGCTGGTCAGCCTCGCCCATGCCCGCCATCTGCTGTCGCATTACGGGCCGCTGCCCGCGCTGATCTGGCTGGCGACGCTCGTCACCGTGGTGGTTGAGGACCTGCTCACCGGCGTGCTGGTCGGTATCGGCCTTTCGATGCTCGAACTGGTGCCGCATCTCAAGCGGCTCGGCCTCAGGGTCTCGGAGGGGCCGCAGGGCGGCGCGCATGCGATCAACCTGTCGGGTGCGGCGACCTTCGTGTCGCTGCCCAAATTGTCGGACACGCTGGAGCGCGCGCCCGCCGGCACGCCGGTGCGGCTCGACGTCACCGATCTGTCGACCGTCGACCATACTTGCGCCGAACTGATCAAGGACTGGTTCCAGCGCCGCCGCGCGGCGGGCGACGTCGTCGAGCTGCTCGGCGCGCGTGGCAAGACTGCCGCACTCGCCCACTGAACCCGGTCCAGCAATGTTTCGTTACATAAAAGAAGCTTTTTGGCCATAATGCTGCGGTAGCGAATGGGCGTCAGGGAAAGACTGGTGCCCGTCCGCCACCGCGGAGCGAGCGCGCCGGCGGCCCGGACGCAGGAGGGACCCATCCAGTCGAAAGGGGTCCCATGAAATATACTCTGCTCGCGGCCGCGACGCTCGCTGCCGTCACCGCGCTCCCCGCCGCCGCGCAGGAGACCGCACCGCCCAAGCCGGTCACCGTCACCGGCAGCGTCGCGCTCGTGTCCGACTATCGCCTGCGTGGCGTTTCGCAGACCGACAAGGAGATGGCCGTCCAGGGCGGTATCACCGTCGCGCATGAAAGCGGCCTGTACGGCGGCGTCTGGGCGTCGAACCTCGCCGGCTGGGGCACGTTCGGCGGCTCGAACATGGAGCTTGACCTGATCGGCGGCTACAAACATGCGATCGGCGGCGGCGCGATCGACGTCGGCCTGACGTGGTACATGTATCCGGGCGGCGCGTCGAAGACCGACTTCGCCGAACCCTATGCCAAATTGTCGGGCACGATCGGCCCGGTCAACCTGCTCGCCGGCGTCGCCTACGCGCCCAAGCAGCAGGCGCTGGGCAAATATTACAACAGCGGCGCCTCGGCGCAGACCGGCATCTACGACAATCCCGGCAAGAAGAACGACAACCTCTATCTGTGGGGCGATTTCGCCAGCGCGATCCCGACCACGCCGCTGACCGCCAAGGCGCACATTGGCTATTCGAAGGGCAATTCGGGCCTCGGCCCCAACGGCACCTCGGCGGCGCCGACCGGCGAATATTGGGACTGGCTGGTCGGTGCCGACTATGCGGTCAAGGGCACGCCGCTGACGCTCGGCATCGCTTATGTCGATACCGACATCACCAAGCGGCAGGCGGCGTATCTCCAGCCGAACTTCTCCTCGACCAAGAACGGCAGCAGCATCGCGGCGAGCCAGGTCGTGTTCGCGGTAACCGCGGCGTTCTGACGTAAATTCCTCCCCGGCACGGGGAGGTGGCACGCCGAAGGCGTGACGGAGGGGGGCCTCCACATCCCGCACGCCCGCGGAAGCCCCCCTCCACCACCCGGCTATGCCGGGCGGTCCCCCTCCCCGTACCGGGGAGGAATGGAACCACTCCCCCGCCCCGGCGCTAACGCCAGCATGCACGACGCGCTGATCTTCACCCCCGACCATGTCGATCTCACCCGCTCGCCGCTGCGCCGCGGGATCGCCGAGCCGACCTATGTGCTCGGCGCGTTCAACCCCGGTTTCACGCGGCTGCCCAACGGCAATCTGCTGCTGATGGTGCGCATCGCCGAGGCGCTGTCCGAGCCGGTGCGCGACGGCCACGTCCACGCGATCCGCTGGACCCCGGCGGGCTATGTCCTAGACGCCTGGCCGCTCGACCGCGTCGACATGACCGACCCGCGCCAGTTCGAACTCAAGGGCAGCCGCCACCGCATTCTCGCGCTCACCTCGCTGTCCTGGCTGCTCCCGGTCGAACTCGATCCCGCGGGCGAGCGGATCGTCGCCGTCCATTACGACGCAGCGATCGAACCCGCCGCCGGCTATCAATGCTATGGCGTCGAGGATGCCCGCATCACGCGGATCGGCGACATCTGGTACATGACGACCTGCTCGGTCGGCGCCGAGCGACATTGCACCACGCTCCACATATCGCGCGACGGGCTGCACTATCGGCTTGAGGGGATCGTCCTCGATCACCAGAACAAGGACATGATCCTGTTCGAAGGGCTGGTCGGCGACAAATTCATGGCGCTCACCCGCCCGCTCGGCGAGGTCTATTTCGCCTATCCGCCCGACAGCCCCTATGTCGGCGGGCCGTCGATCAATTTCGCGCAGAGCCCCGATGCGCTCCACTGGAAGCCGCTCGACGCCCCTGGGCTGCGCGCTCGCAAGGGATCGCAATCGGCGATGAAGATCGGCGGCGGCACCCAGCCGGTGCTGACCCGGCAGGGCTGGCTGATGATCTATCACGGCGTCGAGGCGCGCGAGAGCGTCGGCATCTATCGCAGCTTCTGGGCGCTGCTCGACCGCGACGATCCCGCGCACATCCTGCGGATCGAGGACGAGACGCCGCTGATCGAGGCCGACCCGGCGCTCACCGCGCCGATCGCGCATCAGATGTACCTGCCGACCCCGGTGGTGTTCTCGACCGGTCTGGTCGATACCGGCGACGACTATCTGGTCGCCAGCGGCGAGGCCGACCTCGCCTGCCGCATGACCCGGCTGCCGAAGGGGATGTTCGCATGACATGGTGGCGCTCGGGGACGATCTACCAGATCTACCCGCGCTCGTTTCAGGACAGCGACGGCGACGGCGTCGGCGACCTCAAAGGGATCGAGGCGCGGCTCGACCATCTCGTCGCGCTCGGCGTCGATGCGGTGTGGATTTCGCCGATCTTCCCCTCGCCGATGCGCGACTTCGGCTATGACGTGGCCGATTATTGCGGCATCGATCCGCGCTTCGGCACGCTCGCCGATTTCGACAGCCTGCTCGCCGCCGCGCATGCGCGCGGGCTCAAGCTGCTGCTCGATTTCGTCCCCAACCACAGCTCGACCGACCATCCGTGGTTTCAGGAGAGCCGGTCGTCGCGCGACAACCCCAAGCGCGACTGGTACATCTGGCGCGATCCCGCCCCCGACGGCGGCCCGCCTAATAACTGGATCAGCGATTTCGGTGGCTCGGCATGGGAATATGACGCCGCCACCGGCCAATATTATTACCACGCCTTTCTGAAGGAACAGGCCGACCTCAACTGGCGCAATCCGGATCTGCGGCGTGCGATGATGGATGCGCTGCGCTTCTGGTTCGACCGCGGCGTCGACGGCTTCCGCATCGACGTGCTCTGGCACATGGTCAAACACGCCGACTTCCCCGATAATCCCGCCAACCCCGACTATCGCTTCGAGATGGGCGAGATGCACGCCGTGCTCCAGCTCCACTCGACCGACCAGCCCGAGGTCCACGCCATCGCCGCCGAGATGCGTGGCATCGCGGATTCCTACCCCGGCGACCGCGTGCTGATCGGCGAGATCTACCTGCCGGTCGAACGGCTGATGCATTATTATGGCCGGGAAACGCCAGAGGTGCATCTCCCCTTCAACTTCCAGTTGATCGACGCGCGATGGGATGCGCGCCACCTCGCCGGGCTGATCGCGGAGTATGAAGCGGCCTTGCCGGCGGGCGGCTGGCCCAATTGGGTGCTCGGCAACCACGATCGCCCGCGCATCGCCACCCGCGTCGGTGCGGCGCAGGCGCGCGTCGCCGCCGTCCTGCTGATGACGCTGCGCGGTACGCCGACGCTCTATTACGGCGACGAACTGGGCCTCGCCGACGTCGCCATCCCCGCGGCCCGCGTGCAGGACCCGCGCGAGCTGCGCGAACCCGGCCTCGGCCTCGGTCGCGATCCGGTGCGCACGCCGATTCCGTGGAACGCCAGCGCCCATGCCGGCTTCTCGACCGCCGAGCCGTGGCTGCCGCTCAACCCCGACTGGCCGACGCGCAACGTCGCGGCGCAGGGCGGCGATCCGCGATCGATGCTGGCGCTGCACCGCGACCTGCTCAACCTGCGCCGCAAGCATGACGCGCTCGCGACCGGTGGCTTCGCGCTGATCGACGCGGAGGGCGACGTGCTCGCCTACGAACGGCGCGACGGCGACGAGCGGATCGTCGTCGCGCTCAACCTCGGCGCGACGCCGCAACCGGTGATCCTGCCCGCCGGCGAGATCCTGCTGACGACGCTGTCCGGCGCCGGCGATCCCGGCGTGCTGCGTCCCGACGAAGCTATCATCGTGCGCGTAACCCGCTAAGTCCGCGTCATGAAGATCGCGATGCTCGCCCCCATATCGTGGCGCACCCCGCCGCGCCATTACGGCCCGTGGGAATTGGTCACCAGCCTGCTCACCGAGGCACTCGTCGCGCGCGGCGTCGACGTCACGCTGTTCGCGACGCAGGACAGCCTCACCGCCGGGACCCTTAGCGCCGTGGTGCCGGCGCCCTATTCCGAAGATCCGAGCGTCGACGCCAAGGTCTGGGAATTCCGCCACCTCGCGCATCTGTTCGCGCGCGCCGGCGAGTTCGACCTGATCCACAACCAGGCGGATTTCCCCGCCCACGCCTTTTCGCATCTGGTGACCACGCCGATGGTCACGACGATCCACGGCTTTTCGTCGGACCGTATCCTGCCGATGTACCAGCCCTATCAGGACCGCGTGCACTATGTCGCGATCAGCGACGCCGATCGCGCGCCGCAGCTGCGCTATGCCGCGACGATCCACCACGGCATCGTCCTCGACGATTTCCCCTTCGATGCGGAGGGGAGCGACGACCTGCTGTTCTTCGGTCGCATGCACCCCGACAAGGGCGCCGCCGAGGCGATCGCGGTCGCGCAGGCGACGGCTCGCGATCTCGCCATGTACGGCATCGTCCAGGATCAGGGCTATTACGAGCGGTCGGTCGTCCCGCATCTCGGCGAGCGTATCCGCCACCCCGGCGCGGTCGGCGGCGACGCCCGCACCGCCGCGCTCGGCAAGGCGGCGGCGCTGCTCCACCTCATCAATTTCGACGAGCCCTTCGGCCTGTCGGTGATCGAGGCGATGGCCTGCGGCACGCCGGTGATCGCGATCCGCCGCGGCTCGATGCCCGAGCTGATCGAGCACGGCGTCACCGGCTTCCTGGTCGACAGCGTCGACGAGGCGATCGCGGCGGTCGCGCGCCTGCCCGAGATCGACCGCGCCGCCTGCCGCGCCGCGGTGGCGGCACGCTTCACCGTCGAGCGGATGGCGGACGCCTATATCGCGCTCTACCGCGACATTCTGGGTGGCTGAGCGACCCGGCGATTGCTTGCCACCGTCCCGCGTGGCGCAGCACATCGCCCCGGTTGAACCGCCCGCCCCGATCGCGCGTATAAGCGGGTCATGATCGCCCGCCTGCGCCGCTTCCTGTCCGAGGAAGACTGGACCTTCGCGCCGCACGAACTGCCCGTGCTCCCCGGCTCGCCGGGCACGGTCGAGCATCGCACGCGCCATCGCATCGCTTATGGCGTCATCTCGGTGCTGCTCGGCCTGACCGGCGGCTTCGGCAACGCGCTGATCTCCGCCAACACCTATACGCTGCAGGGCGCGCTGGGGCTCGACCCGGCGGAGATCGCCTGGCTGCCGACGGTCTATGTGATGACCAACGTCAGCATCAACCTGCTGCTCATCAAGTTCCGCGCGCAATTCGGCCTGCGACCGTTCGCGATGATCTTCCTCGGCGTCTATGCGGCGCTGACCTTCGCGCATCTGTTCGTCCGCGGCTTCGACACCGCGATCCTCGTCCGCGCGGCGAGCGGCATGGCGGGCGCCGCCGTCTCCAGCCTGTGCCTCTATTACATGATGCAGGCGCTGCCCGCGAAATGGCGGCTGAAGGCGGTGGTGATCGGCATCGGCATTCCGCAATGCGCGACGCCGCTTGCGCGGCTCTTTTCGCCCGATCTGCTGGCGATGTCGCAATGGCGCACGCTCTATCTGTTCGAACTCGGGCTGGCGATGCTCAGCCTCGCCGCGGTCGCCTTCCTCCGCCTGCCGCCGACGACGCGGTCGAAGGCGTTCGAGCGGCTCGATTTCGTCACCTTCGTGCTGTTCGCCGGCGCGATGGCGCTGTTCGCCGCGGTGCTCGGCCAGGGGCGCTACGTCTGGTGGACCAACGCGCCGTGGCTCGGCTGGGCGCTGATCGCGGCGATCCTGATGCTGGCGGCGGCGCTCGCGATCGAGCATCACCGCGTCAATCCGCTGCTCAACACGCGCTGGCTGGGCAGCGCCGACATCGTCCGCTTCACGGTCGTCACGATCATGGCGCGCATCGTCCTGTCGGAACAGACCTATGCCTCGGTCGGCCTGCTCACCGTGCTCGGCCAGAACAACGACCAGCTCGTGCCGTTCTTCACCATCATCTTCCTCGCTTCGGTCGCCGGCGTGGTGTTGAGCGCGGTGACGCTCGACGTCGATCGCCCGGCGCATCCGATCATGCTCGCGATCGGCCTCGTCGCGATCGCCGCCTTCGCCGACAGCCACGCGACCAGCCTCACCCGCGCGCCGCAGATGTACGCCAGCCAGGCGCTGATCGCCTTCGCCGCCACCTATTTCCTCGGCCCCGCCCTGCTGTTCGGCATGACCCGCGCGCTGCAACAGGGCTCGGGCCATATCATCAGCTTCATCGCGTTGTTCGGGATGATCAATTCGATCGGCGGCCTCGCCGGCACCGCCTTACTCGGCAGCTATCAACAGATCCGCGAGAAGACGAACAGCGCCGCCTTGGTGCAGGCGATCGACCCCACCGATCCGATCGTCGCGCAACGCCTGCAGGCGGGCGGCGCGGCGGTGTCGCGCGTGGTCGGCGATCCGGCGTTGCGCAGCGCCGAGGGCGGCGCGATCCTGTCGCAGACCGCGACGCGCGAAGCCAACGTCCTGGCGTTCGACGATGTCTTCCGGCTGATCGCGGTGCTCGCCGCGCTCACCTTCTGTTATCTCCTGTTCCTCATGATCCGCCGGGCGCGCCGCGAACGCCGTGCCGCGCTCAACCAGAGTCCCGCATGACCGATAGCCGCAGCCCCGTCGATCCCGCCCCCGCCACCGAGGAGGCGCGGGCCGCCGCCACCGCACCGGCGCCGCCCTCCGCCGCCCCGGTCGGGTCGGGCTGGCGGCCGCAGCCGCCCAGCCGCACCGCGCTGATCGTCATCGTCGCGCTGGCGCTCGGCGGCGTGCTCGCGGTGCTCGCGGCATGGCGGCTGCCGCCCTTCGCCAATGCCAACCAGTCGACCGACAATGCCTATGTCCGCGGCCGCACCACGGTGATCGCGCCGCAGGTGTCGGGCTATGTCACGCAGGTGTTCGTCCGCGACTTCATGGACGTGACGCCGGGACAGCCCTTGGTGCAGATCGACGACCGCATCTATCGCCAGCGCGTCGATCAGGCGCAGGCGCAGGTCGATGCGCAGGCGGCGACGCTCGCCAACGCCCGCCAGACCGAGCGCAGCCGCACCGCCAGCCTCGCCGCGCAGACCGCCGCGGTCGCCAACGCCGAGGCGCAGCTGATGCGCGCGCAGGCCGACATGAACCGCGTCAACGACCTCGTCACCGATGGTTCGGTCTCTTTGCGCGAACGTGACCAGACGCTCGCCGCATTGCGCCAGGCGCAGGCGGCGGTGCAGCAGGCGCGCGCCGCGCGCGAGATCGCGCGACAGGACATCCGCACCGTCCAGGTCGGCCGCGGCGGCCAGCAGGCCGGCGTCTCGGGCGCGGAGGCGGCATTGCGCCTCGCCCAGATCGACCTCGCCAACACCGTCATCCGCGCGCCCGAGCGTGGCCGGCTGAGCGAGGTCGGCGTGCGCGTCGGCCAATATGTCACCGCCGGATCGCAGCTCATGTTCCTGGTGCCGCCCGAAACCTGGGTGATCGCCAATTTCAAGGAAGCGCAGACCGCGCGGATGACGGTCGGCCAGCCCGCGAGCTTCACCGTCGACGGCCTCGCCAACGCGCGGCTGACCGGTCATATCGAACGCATCTCGCCCGCAGCGGGATCGGAATTCGCGGTGCTCAAGGCCGACAATGCGACGGGCAATTTCACCAAGGTCCCGCAACGCATCGCGGTGCGCATCCGCATCGACCCCGGCCAGCAACTCGCCGCGCGGCTCCGCCCCGGCATGTCGGTACAGGCACGCGTCGACACCACCACCGGCCCGGTGGTGAAGTGATGGGCTACCGAAAATTCCTCCCTCGCTTTAGCGGGGGAGGGGGACCGCGGCCGCAGGCCGTGGTGGAGGGGGCGTCTCCGCAGACGACGCAGTTCGCCGTATCCTCCCCCTCCGTCACGGCTTCGCCGTGCCACCTCCCCCTGGCGGGGGAGGATTTTGATCGAGCTTCCGCTCTAAGCGCAGCACCTCTGCGCCTCCGCGCCTCTGCGCGAACCGATATCCGGCTTTTCTCCGAAAGCGCCGATGATGATCGCGCGAAGGCGCGAAGGCGCAAAGATGTGGCGCTTCCGGCAGTCGCAGCCCGTTCCATCACCCGCCGTGATAACAGGACCACGACCGCGGCAAACGCACCCCCTTCGCGCCTTCGCGCCTTCGCGTGCACCACCTTGCTCTGCCTCACGCTGGCCGCCTGTATCGGCCCTCGCCCGCAAACCCCCGCCGCCAGCGCGATCGTCCCGCCGCCCGCGTGGCGCACCGCGCTCGGCAACGGCGAGCCGATCCGCGCCGACTGGTGGAACGCGTTCGGCGACCCCGTCCTCACCCGGCTCGTCGATCAGGCACTCGCCGACAACGTCGACCTCGCCGCCGCGGTATCGCGGATCGACGAGGCCCGCGCCGCCGCCCGCCTCGCCCGCGCGCAGCAGACGCCGACGCTCGGCGGCAGCGCGCCGAGCACCACCGGCCAGACGGTCAGCCCGTTCGGTACTCCCAGCGACGCGATCGGCGCGCAGCCTTCGGTCACCGCCAGCTACGATCTCGACCTG
Source organism: Sphingomonas sp. M6A6_1c (assembly GCF_053345135.1). Taxonomy (NCBI): domain Bacteria; kingdom Pseudomonadati; phylum Pseudomonadota; class Alphaproteobacteria; order Sphingomonadales; family Sphingomonadaceae; genus Sphingomonas; species Sphingomonas sp. M6A6_1c. The sequence continues at coordinate 224,601 of NZ_JBKEZO010000007.1, forward strand.
TTCGGCCGCCTGCGCCAGGCGAGCCGCGCCGCGCAGGCGCAATTGCTCGCCAGCGCGGGCGCGCGCGACACCGTCCGCCTCGCCATCGCCAGCGGCGTCGCGACCAATTACGTCACGCTGCGCGCGCTCGACCTGCGCCTCGCCGTCGCGCAACAGACGCTCGCCGCGCGCAGCGAGGCGCTGCGCATCGCCCGCCGTCGCGCCGAGGCGGGCTATACCTCCAACCTCGAACTGCATCAGGCCGAAGCCGAATATCGCGCCACGCAACAGCTCGTCCCCGCCGCGCAGCTGGCGATCAGCCGGCAGGAGAATGCGCTCAGCCTGCTGCTCGGCACCAGCCCCGGCCCGATCCCGCGCGGTTTACCGCTCGACCGGCTGCTCGCCCCCGCGATTCCCGACGGCCTGCCCGCCGACCTGCTGCGCCGCCGTCCCGACCTGTTCCAGGCCGAACAGACATTGGTCGCCGCCGACCGCACGCTCGACAGCGCGCGCGCGGCGATGCTGCCCAATCTCGCGCTCACCGGTTCGGCGGGCGTCGTGCTGTCGACCGCGCTCGCCAATCCGATCGGCGTCTTCTCGATCGGCGCCAGCGTCCTCTCGCCGATCTTCGACGGCGGCCGCCTGCGCGCGCAGACCGATATCGCCACCGCACGCCGCGACCAGGCCGCTTATGCCTATCGCCGCACCGCGCTGATCGCCTTTCAGGACGTCGACAATGCGCTCGCTGGGGTGCAGCGTTCGGGCGAACAGGCGGTCGCGCTCGGGTTGCAGGTCGATGCGCTCGCCGCGGCGTTGCGCAACGCCAGCAACCGCTATCGCGCCGGCTACACCTCCTACATCGAACAGCTCGATGCGCAGCGCGGCCTGCTCACCGCCGAGCTGGCGCTGGTGCAGGCACGCGCCGATCGGATCACCGCTTATGTCGCGCTCTACCAGGCGATGGGCGGCGGCTGGTCACGCGACGATGTGGCCGCGACGCAACGCTGATTTGGCATTGCGTCGCAATATAGCCTCGCGCCGGATCGCTCCCGGCCGCAGCGCGTTTGTGCAACCCATGTTGCAACCGGGAACCCTCTGCCGCCGATGGCCGACGACGATTTGAAGACCACCGGCCAAATCAGCGTCGGCAGTTGGGATTGGGACGTGGTCGCCGACCGCGTCACCGCCGACCCTGAATTCGCCCGCCTCTACGGCGTCGACCCCGCCGAGGCGCAGGCCGGCGCGCGACTGGACCGGTTCTTCACCGCGATGCACCCGGACGATCGGCCGCGGGTTCAGGCGGAGATCGCCGCGGCGCTCGCCAGCGGCGATCCGTTCGAAAGCGACTATCGCCTGCAACAGCCCGACGGCCGCGCGCGCTGGGTCGCGGCACGCGGCCGCGTCACCTACGATGCCGACGGGCGGCCGCTGCGCTTCCCCGGCATCAGCTTCGACATCGATGCGCGCAAATCCGCCGAACTGCGCCTCAAGGCCTTGGTCCAGCTCAACGACCGGCTGCGCGATCCGGGCGACCCCGCCGACCTCGCTTATGCCGCATCCGAGATCCTCGGCCGCCTGTTCGACGTCAGCCGCTGCGGCTATGGCACGATCGACCGTGCGGCGGAGACGATCGTCACCGAACGCGCGTGGTGCGCACCCGGCATCGCGCCGCTGCCCGGCATCCTGCATTTCCGCGATTATGGCTCGTATATCGAGGACCTGAAGCGCGGCGAGACGGTGGCGATCGACGACGTCCACGACGATCCGCGCACCGCCGCCACCGCCGAGGGATTGCGGAGCCTCGCCGCGCTATCGTTCATCAACATGCCGGTGACCGAACAGGGCGGCTTCGTCGCCTTGCTGTACCTCAACAACGCGCAGCCGCGCCGCTGGCTGGCCGAGGAGATCGCCTTCGTCCGCGACGTCGCCGAGCGGACCCGCGACGCGGTCGAACGCCGCCGCGTCGAGCACGAACTCGCCGCGCTCACCGCCTCGCTCGAACAGCAGGTCGAGGCGCGCACCCGCGAGCTGATGACCGCGGAGGCGCATCTGCGTCAGGCGCAGAAGATGGAGGCGGTCGGGCAGCTCACCGGCGGGCTGGCGCACGATTTCAACAATATGCTCACCGGCATCTCGGGGGCGATCGAGATGATGCAGGTGCGCATCCGCCAGGGCCGCGCCGACGAGATCGATCGCTATGCCAATGCCGCGCAGGGTGCGGCGCGGCGTGCGGCGGCGCTCACCCACCGGCTGCTCGCCTTCTCGCGGCGCCAGACGCTCGATCCCAGGCCGACCGACATCAACCGGCTGATCGACGGCCTGCGCGACCTGATCCAGCGCACCGTCGGCCCCGGCGTGACGATCGAGGTGGTCGGCGCCGGCGGATTGTGGCCGGCGATGGTCGATCCCAACCAACTCGAAAATGCGCTCCTCAACCTCTGCATAAACGCGCGCGATGCGATGCCGGAGGGTGGCCGCATCACCGTGGAAACCGCCAACCGCTGGCTCGACGAGCGCGCGGCGCGCGAACGCGACCTCGAACCGGGCCAATATCTCTCGCTGTGCGTCACCGACACCGGGACCGGCATGACGCCCGAGGTACAGTCGCGCGCCTTCGACCCCTTCTACACCACCAAGCCGATGGGCGAAGGTACAGGGCTTGGCCTGTCGATGATCTACGGCTTCGCCCGCCAGTCGGGCGGGCAGGTGCGCATCTATTCGGAACTCGGCCAGGGCACGACGATGTGCATCTACCTGCCGCGCCATTACGGCGAGGCGGAGATCGAGGGCGAAACCGCCGCGCAGACCGTGCCGACGGCAAGCGAGGGCCGACATACCGTCATGGTCGTCGACGACGAACCGACGATCCGCATGCTCATAGTAGAGATCCTCCAAGACATGGGCCATACCGTGCTCGAAGCGGGCGACGGCGCCGCGGCGCTGCGCCTGCTGGGCACCGGGGCGCAGATCAACCTGCTGATCACCGACGTCGGGCTGCCCGGCCAGATGAACGGCCGTCAGGTCGCCGACGCCGCGCTCGTCCATCTGCCGGCGCTGAAAGTGCTGTTCATCACCGGCTATGCCGAGAATGCGGTGATCGGCAACGGCCCGCTCGCTCCCAATATGGCGCTGGTCACCAAGCCCTTCGCGATGGACGCGATCACCGACCGCATCCACGCGATGCTGGAAGGCTAGGCCGCCGCGTCGAGCGCGTGCGGCGTCAGGATGCGGTCGATCAACCCCCAGTCGAGCGCGTCCTCGGCGGTGAGGAACCGGTCGCGATCCATCGCGCGTTCGAACGCCTCGTAGCTGCCGCCGCAATGCTCGGCGTAGAGGCGGATCATCCGCTGCTTGACGCGTTGGGTTTCCTCGGCGTGGATCAGGACGTCCGACGCCTGGCCTTGATAGCCGCCCGAGGGCTGGTGGATGAGGATGCTGGCATTGGGCAGTGCCGCGCGCTCGCCCGGTTCGCCCGCCATCAGCAGGAACGACCCCATCGACCGCGCCGTCCCCATGCACAGCGTATGCACCGGTGCGCGGATGTGGCGCATCGTGTCGTAGATGGCGAGGCCGCTGGTCACCACGCCGCCGGGCGAATTGATGTAGAGGTTGATCGGTTTGCGCGGGTTTTCCGATTCGAGGAACAGCAGCTGCGCACAGAGCAGCGCCGCGACGCCATCGTTGACCTCGCCGTTGAGGAAGACGATCCGTTCGCGCAGCAGGCGGGAGTAGATGTCGAACGAGCGTTCGCCGCGGCTGGACTGCTCGATGACCATGGGGACGAGTTGCATCGGACGCTCCGGTCTGCCGCGTCAGGCGGCGCGCATGAGGGTGTGGCCGTTATCGTTGGCGATGCGTGCCGGCCGGTGGACGATGCGCAGCCGGGTGCCGCCATCCTCGGTTGGCGCGATATGGAAGGTGACGTGGCTCTCGATGAATGGCGGCGCCGCGTCGCGCATCCGGTAGCGGACCTCCTGCCCCGGCGTCACCGCGACCCCCTCGGGATCGAGCAGGGCGGCGGCGGGCAGCCATCGGTCGCGAAGCGCCGGGACGCTGATCGCCCGCCAGACCTTCGCCGGTGGGGCGTCGAGGTCGTATTCGAGGATGAGGGCGTCGGCGTCGGTCATAGGTCCATGTCCTTCAGCAGCGTCTTGAGGGCGTCGATGCGAACGGGCCAATAGGCGCGGTAGCGGGCGAGCCAGTCGACGACGACGGCGAGGCCGTCGGGATCCACCTCGTAACGGACGAAGCGGCCCTGCCGCTGTTCGCGCACCAGCCGGGCGTGGCGGAGGACCGACAGGTGCTGCGACATCGCGGGTTGGCTGATCGACATGCCCGATCGCAGCGCGCTGGCGTTCATCCCGCCCGACGCTAACTTCGCGAAGATCGCGCGACGGGTGGGGTCGGCGAGGGCTTTGAAGATCTGGGTCTCGGTCACGCCATCACATAAGCGCACGCTTATGTGATTCGCAAGCGGCTAGCTGGCGAGGATGCGTTGCGCCTCAGCGAGGTGCAGGCGTTCGACCATGGCGCCGTCGAGCCGGATCGCTCCCCTGCCCGCCGCATCGGGGGCGGCGAAAGCGGCGACGACGGCTTGCGCCCAGGCCAATTGCTCCGCGCTGGGGCCGAATGCGGCGTTGGCGGGGTCGATCTGCGCGGGGTGGATCAGCGTCTTGCCGTCGAAGCCGAGCATCGCACCTTGCGCGCATTCGGCGGCGAGCCGGTCGAAATCGCCGATCGCGTTGCAGACGCCGTCGAGCACGACCAGCCCCGCCGCGCGCGCCGCGATCACCATTTGCGTCAGTGCCGGCAGCAGCGGGGTACGATCGGCGTCGGGACGGCAGCGCATCTCCTTGGCGAGATCGTTGGTGCCGGCGATCAGCAGCGCGGTGCGCGTCGCTGCCGCTGCGCCCGCGATCTCGGCGAGGCGCAGGATCGCGCCGCAGGTCTCGATCATCGCCCAGATCGGCGGGCCGTCCGCGCCCAGCACGGCGCGGACCGCGACCAGATCCGCCGCGCTCGCCACCTTCGGCACGACCACGGCGGCGACGCCGCGCATCGCGGCGGCATCGTCCTGCCCCCAAGGCGTGTCGAGCGCGTTGATGCGCACCGCACAGGCGCGCGTCCCGAACCCCGCCGCCGCCGCCGCGACCGCCGCGCCGCGGGCGTCCGCCTTGGCATCGGGCGCGACCGCGTCTTCGAGGTCGAGGATCACCGCGTCGCAGGCGAGGTCGCGCGCCTTGGTGATTGCGCGGGGGTTGGAAGCGGGCATGTACAACACGCTGCGCCGGCGGCTGGTGGGAGGGTCGTCGCTCATCTTGCCGACCCTTAAAGCAGCGATCAGGCGCTCACCAGCCGTGCAAGGTCGATCAGCGCGCGCGGCATCGCCGCCCCGGTGGGCGTGGCGACGTAGCGCGACACCCAGACCGGGCCGAATTTGGCCTTGAACGCGCGCAGCCCGGCGAAACCGTAGATCCGCTCGCCATTGGCGAACAACGCGTGGCCGAGCCGCGCCCACACCGGCGCGAGCCGCCCGCTCGGCATGCCCGACAGCGGCGCCATGCCGAGGTTGAAACGTTCGTATCCTTCCGCGCGGGCCCATTCGATCATGCGCACCAGCATCATCTCCATCGTGCCATAAGGCGCGTCGGGATGGTGACGCATCAGATCGACCGAGGCTTCGTCGCCGTCGCCCGAGACCCAGATGTTGGCGAAGGCGACGATCCGCCCCTCGACCCGCACCAGAGCGATCGGAAAGCGCGTCAGATAGGCGGCATCGAACGCCCCGAGACTGAAGCGTTTCTCGCGCCCCGCCTTGGCGGCGAGCCAGGCCGCGGAGACCTCGCCCAATTCGGCCATCAGCCCCGGCACCGCGCTCGCCGGTTCGACCGAGAAGCGGCCGCCCGCCGCCTCGGTCCGCCGCACCGCGTGGCGCAGCGGCTTGCCGCGCGGACCGGCGGTGGTGAAATCGGCGAGCACGACATGCGCCTCCTCGCCATATTTGATCGCCTGCAACCCGAGTTCGACGAACAGCGGCAGCATCCGCTCGCTCGCCTGATAGAAGCACAAGCGCCCGGCGCGCGCGTCGCAGGCGCGGCGGATGCTCCACACCAACTCGCTCCACGCCGCCGCCGGGCCGACCGGATCGCCCATCACCACCCAGCTGCGCCCCTGCACGCGGTACATCAGGAAGGCATCGCCGGCGGCGGAGACGACGAAGCTCTTGTCGCCGGTGAAGGCGAGCGCGGCGTCGGTGCGCGGACAATGCGCCATCGCCGCCGCCAGCACCGGTTCGGGCGGCAAGGCGTCGGGCATCGTCCGCGTCCGGCTGGCGGTGAGCAATTGCCACGCCGAAACCGCGGTGAGCAGCACGCCGGCGGCGAAACTGGCGCGCAGGAAACGCGGCGCGTTGGCGTCGAGCGCGAACCGCCACCACAATTCGTCGCTGTATGGCGTGCGCTTATAGGCGAAGAAGCCCGCCCAGATGCTGAGCCCCAGCGCCGCGGCGGCGGCGACCAGCCACGGCCAGCGCGGCCGGTCGGTGAGGATGCCGCCTTCACGATAGAAGCTCGCCTTGCAATATTGCAGCACGCCCGCGACGATGAGCTGGAGCGACGCCTCCTCGTAATCGAGGCCCTTGAGCAGCGAGAAGATCGCGCCGCCGACGAGCAGGATGCGCGCCGCCGCCCAGCCGGAGCGCAGCCGCGCGGTGAGCGCCGGCGCGACGAGCAGCATCGCGGTGCCGATCAGGCTGCCCGCCATGTGCGAGCCCTCGATGAACGGCAGCGGCACCAGATCGGTCAGCTCGGTCAGCCGCCCCTTCACCCCCGGCAGCGCGCCCGAGACGAGCAGCACGAAGCCGGCGACGAAGACCAGCACGGTGACCGCGCTCGGCGCCAGCAACTGCCCGGCGCGATCGACATAGGAGAGGCCGCGACGGATCGGGTGGCGCAGCCGCCAGCCCTCGCTGGCGGCGATGCCAATCGCGGCGACGAGCAGCGGCAGCAGATAATAGATCAGCCGGTAGAGCAGCAGCGCGGCGAACAGCGTCGGACGGTCGCCGGGCACGGTGGCCAGCACCACCGTCTCGAACACGCCGAGCCCGCCCGGCACGTGCAGCAACAGCGCGACGACCACGGCCACCGCATAAGCGACGACGAAGCCGGGAAAGGCAGCCGGCGCGGCGCCCGGCACCAGCACGAAGAGCGCGGCCGAGGCCATGGTGAGATCGGCGAGCGACAGGCCGGCGAGCGCGCCCATCTGACGCAAACTCGGCAGCGCGATGCCGAAGCGCGCCGGGCCGAGCGTCGTCGCCCCGCGCAGCCGCAGCACCGGCAGCACCGCGAGCAGCGCGAGCAGCACCGCGCCGAGCGACCGCGCCGCGAACGGCGACAACGTCACCGGGCCGAGGACGATGCCATCGCCGGTGACCAGCCCGATCCCCGCCGCCCCGGCGACGCCCGCCCAGAAGGCGATCGCGCAGATGCCGGCGACCTGCGCGATCTCGCCGAATGCGAGTCCGGCGGCGCCGTACAGGCGCAATCGTGCCGAGCCGCCGGTGATCAGCGACAGGCCAAGATTGTGGCTGAGCGTGTACGAGGTGAACGACCCCGCCGCGGCAACCCGCCACGGTAACGGCCGGCCGATCGCGCGCAGCGCCACCCAGTCGAGCCCGGTGAGCAGCAGATAGCTGGCGGTGGTCAGCGCGAGGCTGGCGGCGATCCGCACGTCGGGGATCGCGGCGAGCGCCTTGCGCACGTCGCTGAGATGCACCTCGCGCAGCACCAGGCGCAACGCGGCGAAGCCGATGCCCGCGACGAGCAGCACCGCGGCGACCGTCAGGCTGCGGCGGTGATGCTGCGCGCGCGCCATCACCGCATCCAGACGGCCGGTCGTCACGCCACCCGATGCCAGATCTGCGATTTGCACAGGAAGGTGCCGACGACGCAGCCGGTGATGGTCAGCGTCGCGGGCGAGGTCTGGTGGATGCGCGAGGAAAAGGTGCGGCCCAAGTCGGGCACGAAGACCCGGCCCTCCCAGGCGCCCGATTTGTTGCGGCGGTAGCCGCGCAGCAATTGCGTGCCGACGAGATCGGGCAGGCCGGCGCCGCGCGCCTCGGCGCGGGCCTGCGGGCTGGCCCAGATGATCTGGCCGCACAAGGCGCCGTCGGCGCAGCGCCCGGTCTGCACCGCCAGCGTGCCGCGCGGATTGGCCCAGCGGCCGATCACCGCCGGCGCGCCCGGGCGCACATTGGCCTGCGCCGCCGACGCCCCCGCCGCGACCGTCAGCATCCCCGCCAACACCGTCGTGATTCGTGCCATCGCCATGATCGTATCCCCCACCATCATACGATCATAGACGGCATGCATGCCCCGGAACCGCAGCATCATTTCAAATCATTGCGCGAAGGCGTCGGGCGCGGCGTGACGGATCGCCACGAGGATGTGCGCGAACAGGCCGGCACGGTCGTCGTTGAGGACATGGCCGCCGGGCATCGCCACCACCGTAGCCGACCCCGCGCGCCCCGCCCGGCGCCCCGCCAGCAGGTCGGGGCAGGCGCTGTCGACCTCGGTCGCGCCGTAGATGCAGGTGAGGTGCGTCCAGCCGAGCCGGGCGAGCGTCGTGCGGCTCTCGCTGTCGGGCGTGCCGCGATAGACGAGGCCGGACGGGTCGGCGCGGAAGAACACGGTTTCGCCCGGCACCACCAGCACCACGCCCGCGACATGCGCGCGCAGCGCCACCGGCAGATCGGCGAGCCCGGTCTGGAGCACGTCGGCGCCATAGGATTGGCCGATCAGCATCAGCCGCGCCGCGCCGGTCATCGCCAGCGCGCGGCGTACGCCGTCGGCGACGATCCGGTCGACCTGCGCGCGGGTCCGGCGCAGGCCGAACAAGGCCGGCGAACTCAAGGCGACGACGGGGAATCCCTGTTCGGCCAAGGCGCGCACGGTATGCGGATTGGGGCCGTAGCGCAGCCCCATGTCGCCCGACATGTAGAGCACGCCGATCGGCCGCGGCGTGCCCTGCGCGCCGAACAGATGCGCTGCGTCGCGATCGAAGAAACCGGCGCTGGCGGCGATCCCGGCGAGGAGCGCGAGCACGCCGCCGGCGATGCCGCCGATCCAGGCGAGCCGCCATCGCAGCGATCGGGAGCGTTGCGATGCCATCGCGCCGTCCTGCACGCGCTGCGCTGTCCCGGTGATGGCGCGGTCATGAACTTTTCGTCACCTGATATGGCAAGACACTGATAGGCTGATAGAAACTTCGGATATCGAGGGTGCCGCCATGTCGTCGATCCTGCTTCCCTTGTTGCTCGCCGCGCAGGCGGCGGTCGCCCCGCCGGCGACGCTTGGCGCGACCGACCAGCGCGTCGACCAGCCGATCGCCGCCCCCACGCGCCCGCCCGACGTCGCCGACGAATTCGACGGTCCGCGCATCGACCTGCGCCTGTGGCGGTTCGACATGGCCCGGAACACGGCAGGCTGGTTCAACCACGAGCAGCAATATTACGGTCCCGACAACGCCCGCATCCGCGACGGCGCGCTGGAGATCGAGGCGCGCGCCGAGCGGGCGACCGCGCCGGACGCCGGCGGCCAGGCCTATACCTCGGCCAAGCTCGTCAGCCGCCGCGCCTTCGGCTACGGCTTCTACGAAATCCGCGCGCGGCTGCCCTGCGGGCGGGGGACGTGGCCGGCGATCTGGCTGCTGCCGTCGTCGGGCAAGTGGCCGGCGATGGGCGAGATCGACGTGATGGAGATGGTCGGCTGGGACCCGAACGTCGTCCATGCGACGGTGCACAGCGCGGCGTACAATCACGTCAAGGGCACGCAGCGCGGCGCGCAGGTGACGGTGCCGACCGCCTGCACCGCCTATCATCGGTATCAGCTCGACTGGCGGCGTGATGCGATCCTGATCGGCGTCGACGGCCGCGCCTATATGCGCGTCGCCAACGATGCTCCCGGCGGCGCGGCGGCGTGGCCGTTCACGCGGCCGTATCAGCTGATCCTCAACCTCGCGATCGGCGGCGACTGGGGCGGCGCCAAAGGCGTGGACGACGCGGCACTGCCGCAGCGGATGACGGTGGACTATGTGCGTTTCTGGCAGCAGCAATAGCGGCGGAAACCACGGTGATGGAGGCAGATACCCTATGATGCACAGATGGATCGCGGCAGCATCGTGGTGCGCGCCGTTGCTGCTCGCCGGCTGCGGCAGCGCCGATGGCCGGGCCGAGCGGGCCGAGGGCGGCGCCGCCACCGCGACTGCCGCACCGGCGCCGCGACCGTCCGCCGCCGCCGCCGCTCCGGCCGCAGCGGCAACGCCGCGACGCAGCCGGCCGCGATCGTGCGCCGCGGAGATCGGTGCCGCCGCGGCCGCGCGCCGCGTCGCGATCTGCCGCAACGTCTCGCCGGCGACGCATCCGCCGTGCAACGCGGTCAACAGCTGCGCGCTGATCGACGACGAGATCGCGCGGAGCTGCGCGCTGTTCGACGGCAAGGGTGCGCCGATCGCGGGCTGTACGCCGCCGCCCAAGAGCGCCGCCGCCGCCGCGGCGGTGGTGCGGCGTTATTATGCCGCGATCGACGCGGGCGATTACGGCACCGCCTGGCAGCAATGGGGTGACGACGGCCGCCCCGGGCAGACCTATGCCGCGTTCGCTCGCGGCTTCGCGCATACCCGCACGACGCGGGTGACGATCGGCGCGCTGCCGCCGGGCGACGCGGGGGCGGGATCGCTGTACCAGCCGGTGCCGGTCACCGTCGATGCGACGCTCGACGACGGGCGCCACCAGCGCTTCCGCGGCCGCTATGTCGTGCGCCGCGTCAACGACGTCGACGGCGCCAGCCCCGGCCAGTTGCGCTGGCACATCGATTCGGCGCAGCTCAAGCCGGGCTGAGCCGCGGCGGGCGTCATCACCTTGTCATCATCGCCGCGCATCGCGGCGGGATAGCGCGGCGATGCGGGACCTTATCGATGGTTGAGACGAGCAAGACCGCGCTGGTGCTGAGCCGGCGCGCGATGATCGGCGGTTCAGCCGCGCTGCTGACCGTCGCGGCGCGCGGGGCGGAACGGCTGCCGGCCGGATTGTTCACGCTCGGCGTCGCCTCGGGCGATCCGCTGCAAGATTCGGTGATCCTGTGGACGCGGCTCGCGCCGCAGCCGCTCGACGCGGCGGGCGGCATGCCGCCGGTCGCGGTGCCGGTGCGCTGGCAGGTCGCGACCGACGAAGCCTTCGCGCACGTCGTGCGCACGGGCGAGGCGCGCGCCGAGCCGCGCTGGGGGCATAGCGTCCATGTCGACGTGCGCGGGCTGCGGCCGGCCAGCCGCTATTTCTACCGCTTCCTCGCCGGCGGCGAGACGAGCCCGGTCGGACGCACGCGCACCGCGCCGGCGGCGGGGGCAGCGGTCGAGCGGCTGCGGCTCGCCTACGGATCGTGCCAGAAATACGAATCGGGCTTCTACGCCGCCTATCGCCATCTGGTCGCCGAGGACCCGGATTTCGTGCTGTTCCTCGGCGATTACATCTACGAGGGCGCGCCGACGGCCAAGGATGCGGTGCGCCTGCACCGGAATCCGGAACCCAAGGACCTCGCCGGCTATCGCATCCGCTATGCGACCTACAAGAGCGATCCCCTGCTCCAGGCGGCGCATCACGCCGCGCCGTGGGTGCTGACCTGGGACGATCACGAGGTCGCCAACGACTATGCCGCCGCGCTCGACCAGAACAACACCGACCCCGCCGCCTTCCTGCTGCGCCGCGCCGCCGCCTATCAGGCGTGGTACGAGCATCAGCCGGTCCGCGCCGCGCCGCCGCTGGGGCCGGCGATGCGCATCTACCACACGCTCGACTGGGGCCGGCTGGCGCAGTTCCAGATCGTCGACGACCGCCAGTATCGCGGCGCCCGCGCCTGCCAGCCGCCGGGGCTGGTCGCGGCGCACGCGCGCTATCGCACGCTGATCGAGCCCTGCCCCGATCTTTACGCCGCCGACCGCACTATGCTCGGCGACGCGCAGGAACGCTGGCTGATGCAGGCGCTGGGCGACAGCCGCGCGCAATGGAATCTGCTCGCGCAGCAGACGCTGATGCACCAGCAGGGCCGGATCGACGCCGAGCATCCCGAACGCGGCGTGCAATATTCGGCGGACAATTGGTCGGGCTATCCCGCTGCGCGCGATCGCATCTACCGGCGCTGGGCGGCGGCGGGCACGTCGAACCCGGTGGCGCTGGGCGGCGACATCCACGCGTTCGCCGCCGCCGACGTCCACGACCCCGCGCGGCCCGATGCGGCGCCGATCGCGGCGGAGTTCGTCGGCGGATCGATCACCTCGCTGTTCCACGACGCCAGCTTCAAGCAGCAGGCGGCGGCGAACGGCCTCGTCTTCGCCGAGAACGAGGTGCGCGGCTATGGCCTCGTGGACCTGACCGCGAAGGAGGGCCGCGTCACCTTCCGCGGGCTCGACGACGCGCGCGATCCGCAATCGGGCATCCGCGACCTCGTCCGCTTCGCGCTCGAACCCGGCCGCCCCGGCATCCGCGACCAGCGCAGTTGATGTCGGGATTGTAACAGCCGCGTAACGAAGCGTGTCTAGCCCCGGTGGATTGGTTCTGGGGGAACAATCATGACGATCGAACGGGATGCGGCCTGGCGTCGCCGGATGACGCTCGCCTGGCTGGCAAGTTCGGCACTTTTTGCCGCACTGCCGGCGCACGCGCAGACCGCGACGCCCGACAATCCCGGGACGGCCAATACCGCCGCCGTGGCGGAGGTCGAGGATCGCGAGATCACCGTCGTCGCGCGCAAGACCAGCGAGAATGCGCAGCGCGTGCCGATCCCGATCACGGTCATCGGCGCCGCGACGCTGACCCGGCAGAACCTCACCAATTTCACCAATTTCCAGTTCAAGCTGCCCGCCTTCTCGGTCTATCTGACCAATCCGAAGCAGCTCAACCTCGGCATCCGCGGCATCGGCAACAACGGCTTCAACACCGACGGTATCGACGGGTCGGTCGGCGTGTTCGTCGACGGCGTCTACACCGGCCGACAGGGCATGGTGTCGAACGACTTCAACGACCTCGCCGACGTCGAGGTGCTCCGCGGGCCGCAGGGGACGCTGTTCGGCAAGAACACCACCGCCGGCGCGGTGCTGATCAACACGCTGAAACCCAGCTTCACACTGGGCGGCACGGCCGAAGCGAGCACCGGCAATTTCGGCCTCACCGAGGCGAAGGGCAGCGTCACCGGGCCGCTGATCGCCGACAAGCTCGCGATCCGCCTGTCGAGTTTCTACAGCAACCGCGACGGCACCTATAAGAACCTCTACAACAACCAATATCAGAACGCGCGGCAGGGTATCGGCGTGCGCGGCCAGTTGCTGGCGACGCCGACCGACGATCTCGCCATCCGGCTGATCGGCACGCACGCGCGCCAATATTTCCCGACGATCTCGCCGGTGATCCTGTCGGTCTACAACCCTGCGGCGTTGCAGGCGCGGATGGCGGCGGCGGGCTATCCCCTGCTGACCAGCAACGCGCGCGATCGCTACGTCAACATCGACGGCCGGCTAGACGCGCGCACCAGCCTCGACAGCGCGAGCGGGCAGATCGACTGGTCGCCCGCCGATCTCGGCACCTTCACCGCGATCACCGCGTGGCAGCGGTGGAGCTGCTTCACCAACAACGACAATGATTACACGCAGCTCGACGCGATCAGCGATTACGGATCGTGCAACGTCGAGAAGCAGTTTTCACAGGAGCTGCGCTGGGCGACGCCGCGCGACCGGCCGATCGAGGCGACCTTCGGCGGCTTCCTCAGCCGCCAGAAGCTGCAGGTCGATTCGCGGGTCCGCTTCGGCCGGCAATATTATATCTGGGCGGCCAATCCCTCGGCCAGCGCCTTCCCCGCGATCGGCGGCCGCAGCTGGGCGCAGGGCGCCTATGCCGCGCGCGTCGCCGGCTTCGGCATCCGCAGCCAGGCGATCTTCCACACCGACACCGACGCGGTGTTCGGCAACGTCACCTGGCATCCCGAGGCATCGCGCAGGCTGGCGATTGACGCCGGCCTGCGCCAGACGTGGGAGCGGCGCAGTCAATTGTACGACGGTGTCGTCGCGTCCAATCTCGGTGCGCTCAACGCCGCGCAGATCGCCGTCCTGTCCGCCGCCGGTGCCAATGCGCAGCTCGGCCATGTCGACACCAGCCTGAAGGACAGCGCGCTGTCGGGCGAGATCGGCGCCAATTATCGCGTGACGCCGGACGTATTCGTCTACGGCAAATATGCCCGCGGCAACAAATCGGCCGGGTTCAACCTGTTGCCGTTCGATGCCGGCGCCGCACTGCCGCCGGGGACCGGCCAGACGGTGAAGGGCGAGACCGCCGACAATTTCGAGGCGGGGATCAAATCGACCTTCCTCGATCATCGTATCCTGTTCAACCTCACCGCCTTCCACACCAAGGTGCGCAACTATCAGGCGAACCAGTCGGTCGGCGTCGGCAATACCGCGCTGAAGTTCCTCGCCAACGTCGGTTCGCTGACCTCGCGCGGCATCGAGCTGGAGAATGAGACGTGGCTGGTGCCGGGCCTGCATACCAAGGGGTTCATCGCCTATGACAAGGCGACCTATTCCTCCTTCGCCAATTCGGTCTGCCCCGGCCAGTTCACCGCGCTGACCTGCGACCTCACCGGGCGGCAGGTCGCTTGGGCGCCGGCGTGGACCAGCGACCTGACCGTCGATTATACGCAGCGGCTCGACGACACGACCAAGGCCTATGGTCTGGTCGACGTCAATTGGCGCTCGAAGCAGAATACGACGATCACGCTCGATCCCTCGGCGGAAATCCCCGCTTATGCGCTCGCCAGCGCGCGGGTCGGCGTGCTGCTCGACAACGAGCGGCTCGAGATGCAGCTTTGGGTCGAGAACCTGTTCGACAAGGCCTATTTCATCAACCTGCTCGGCTATACCAAGTCGACCGGCATCATCCAGGGCTACCCCGGCAGCCCACGGACCTATGGCGGCACGGTGCGCGTGCGGTTCTGACGGGGCGGGCCGGGCGATCGCATAAGGTTGCGGGAGCGAGGTTCGTACGGCTTTCCCTCATCAGGCCGAGACGTCTGCGGATATTCGGTCGCTACACGCCACAGCCGTACCCCGGCGGCGGCCGGGGTCCATTTGGGTGAAGGGTCGTGGTGACTTACCGCGGCCTTCCCAACTGCGCCCCGGCCTTCGCCGGGGTACATCACGATCGCCCGGCGACAACGAGAGTGGCCGCCCGTCGCCGCGTCAGTCGTTGCCCGTTGCGGTCGCGGTGCGCGCCTTGTCGGGCGTCGTCCCGTCGCCGGTGAACGGCGCGAGGCGGAAGGCGACGCGGGTCGGCGCGAGCGGCACCCGATATTGCGGCAGCGGCTTGCCGAACTCGCTCCACTGCGTGTCGCCGCCGACGCCCCATTGCGCCGAGTCGATCAACAGGGTCACCTGGCCGTGGGGGACGACGTCGGTCGATTTCCAGGTGCCGGGCTCGTGGCGGTCGAGATCGGCGTAAGGGAAGGCCAGCGCGTTGATCATCAGCGGTGTCGCACCCTGTACGCGCAGCCCGCGGCCGGCCCCCGAGAGCTCCATCCAGCGGACGTCGACCTTGTTGCCGGTCTCCTGCGGGCGGATGTAGTCGTGGGTCTGCTCGGCGATCGCGCCGCGCCACAGGCCGATCGGCGCCGAGGTGTTGCGATCGACATAGCTTTCGTGCGGGCCGCGGCCATACCATTCGACCGTCGTGACGTCGGTCGGCATCGCGAAGGCGAGGCCGACGCGGAACGGCGGCGGCAGCTTGGTCTTCACCGGGGTCAGCGCGCCGGATACGTCGACCGTGCCGTCGCCCGCCATCGTATAGACGCTGGTGAAGGTCGCATCGCCGTCGCCGAGCGCGTAATCGACCGTCACGCTCGCGCCGGCGTCGGTCTTCGCCGCACGTATCGCGGTGACGCGGCGCGTGTCGCTCATCGTCTTCCACACCTTGAGCTGTTCGGCGGTGCCGATGCCGAGGTCGTTGTCGGTGACCGCACGCCAGAAATGCGGTGCGCCGCCCGAGGCGAGCTCGCGGCCGCCGGCGACGTAGCGACGCACCAGTCCGGTGGCGCGGTCGATCTCCAGGCTCGCCGGTCCGGCGGCGAGCGTGATCGTGCCGCCCGACTGGCGCATGTCGACCTTGCCCGCCGCCGCCGCCACCGCGACCGCCGGTGCCGCGCCGAGCGCGAATTGCTCGAAGCCGACGGTCGCGCCGCCCGCCATCGCGGGCAGCGCGCCCGCCTTGGCGCGCACGCGCACCGTTACGAAATATTCGGCATCGGCCTTGCGCGCATAGGTCGCGACCGGCAGCACGATCGTGCCCGCGGCACGCGGCCCGACGCTCTGCGGCGGCAGCGCGCCCTGCGCGACGACGACGCCATTCTCCGCCAGCTCCCAGGAGAAGTCGAAGCCGGAGAGATCGCGGAAGTCGTGGCGGTTGCGCACGGTGACGCGCCCGCTCGCCGGATCGAAGCCGTCGAATTGCACGGGCGCATAGACCTTGCGCAGCTCGAACAATTGCGGATTGGGGGTGCGATCGGATTGTAGCAGGCCGTCGCCGAATTCGATGTCGCCGCCCGGATTGGGGCCGTATTCGCCGCCATCCCCCCAATAGCGCCGCCCGTCCCCGGTATAACGGTACATCGACTGGTCGACCCAATCCCAGGCGAACCCGCCCTGCAACTTGTCGGGATGGGCGTAGATCGTGTCCCAATATTCCTTCAGGTTGCCGCCCGAATTGCCCATCATATGCGCATATTCGCACTGGATCATCGGCTGTTTGAAGTTCCAGTTGGCGGCATAGTCCGCCATCCGCACCGCCGGATCGTACATCGGCGCGTAGATGTCGGCGAAATCGTTGGGGCGGTGATCGTGGATGCCGCCGAACGTCCCCCAGCCGAGATAGGAGATGAGCCGCCCCGGATCGCGCGTCTTCGCGGCTTCGGCGGCGGCACGGAAATTGGGGCCGATCCCCGCCTCGTTGCCGAGCGACCAGAAGATCACCGAGGGGTGGTTCTTGTCGCGCTCGACCATATTGGCGACGCGGCTGACGTGCGCGTCTTTCCAGGCGGGATCGAAGCCGATCTGATATTTGGCGCGCTCGTCGGGGACGCGATTGGCATAGTCCATATAAGCGTGGCTCTCGATATTCGCCTCGTCCATGACGTACAGGCCGTAGCGATCGGCGAGATCGTAGAGATACGGGTCGTTGGGGTAATGCGAGGTGCGGATCGCGTTGATGTTGTTCTGCTTCATCAACTGGATGTCGCGCTCCATCGATGCGCGGCTGACGACGTGGAAGGTCTCGGGATCGTGCTCGTGGCGGTTGACGCCGCGGATCGTGATCGGCTTGCCGTTGACGGTGACCTGCCCGTTTCTGATCGCAACGGTGCGGAAGCCGATCGACCGGGCGGTGGATTGCAGCAGCGCGCCGCGCGCGTCGACCAATTCGGTGACGAGCGTGTAGAGATTGGGCGTCTCCGCGGTCCACGGCTTCACCGCCGGCACGTCCGCGGTCAGCGTCAGCTTGCGCTCCGCCGCGGCGGCGGCGACCGGCTGCGTCCGGGTGAGCACCTGCCGCGCGCCGTCGAGCAGCACCAGCCGCACGCTAGCCGCATTGCCCGGCGTCACCGCGACGTCGACGGCGAGCCGGCCGTCGCGATCGGCCGCGTCAAGCCCGGCGTGGACGAACACGTCGCGCACGCGCAGCTTCGGCGCCGCCATCAGATAGACCGAGCGCTCGATCCCCGAGACACGCCAGAAATCCTGATCCTCCAGATAGCTGCCGTCCGACCAGCGGAAGATCTGGATCGCGACGGTGTTCCTGCCCGGTTTGACCCAGCGGGTGACGTCGAACTCGCTCGGCAGCTTGCTGTCTTCGGAATAGCCGACCTTCTCGCCGTTCACCCAGACATAATAAGCCGACCCCGCCGCGCCGATGTGGAGGATGACGTCCTGCCCGCTCCAGCCGGCGGGCAGAGTGACGTCGCGGCGATAGGAGCCGACCGGGTTGGTCGCATGCGGGATCAGCGGGCGGTTGGCGGGGAAGGGATAAGTGATGTTGTTGTAGCGCGGCTGGTCGAAACCCTGCGTCTGCCAGTCGGCGGGCACCTTGATCTGCTTCCACGCCGACACGTCATAGTCGGGCCGCTCGAAACCGGCGGGCAGCCGGTCGGCGTCGGAGGAGAAAGCGAAGCGCCAGGTGCCGTCGAGCGAGACATGGCGCACGGACGCCGCCTCGTCGCCGGCGAGCGCCTTGGCACGGCTTTCGAACGGGAAGCCGGTGGCGCTGGCGGGCAGCTTGCCGCGCGCGAACACCGCGGGATTCTCCCAATCGGGGCGGGCCGGGTCGACCTGTACCGGCTGCACCTGCGGCGCGCCGTCCTGTGCCAGCGCCGCGCTCGCCACGACGCTGCCGATGATTCCCGCCCACAGCCACGTGTGCCGCATGGTTTCCGCTCCCTGTGATTGCCTTCGTTGTTGTCAGACATATCGGCTTATTCGGGCTGTGCAAGGCGGGACGGTGCGAGCGTATGCCGCCGCACGCCGCCTCGCCCGACGCCGCGACCACAGCCGCGTTGACGTGCAAAATCACCGTCTCTAGTCTGACAAATCATAGGCCGGATACCGGCGCGGCAGCGATGCCTTTGGAGGGACGATGACGGGATCGACAGAGGCAGACACGCAGCATCGCCATCGCTGCGCATCCCCGGGCGTCACCCGCCGCACGTTGCTCGGCGGGGCCAGCGCGCTGGTGCTCGCCGGGCCGGCGTTCGCCGCGGCGCTGCCCGTCGACACGGCGACCAAGGTCGAGCCGGTGCCGATGCGCAACGTCCGGCTCAAGCCGTCGCATTTCGCCGACGCCTTCGCCGCCAATCGCCGCTATCTGCTGTCGCTCGATCCCGAGCGGCTCCTGCACAATTTCTACGTGTCGGCGAAACTGCCCGCGCCCAAGCCGGTCTATGCCGGCTGGGAGGCGCAGGGGATCGCCGGCCATTCGCTCGGCCATTGGCTGTCGGCCTGTGCGCTGGTCGTCGCCAACACCGGCGATCGCCAGGTCGCCGCGACGCTCGACCATGCGCTCGCCGAGATGGCGCGTATCCAGGCGGCGCATGGCGACGGCTATTGCGGCGGCACCACCGTCGAGCGCGACGGCAAGACGATCGACGGCAAGATCGTGTTCGAGGAGGTGCGCCGCGGCGACATCCGCACCGGCGGGTTCGACCTCAACGGCGGCTGGGTGCCGCTCTATACATGGCACAAGGTGCATGCCGGGCTGCTCGACGCGCATACCCTTGCGGGCAACCCCCGCGCGCTGGGGATCGCGGTGGCGCTCGCCGGCTATCTGGCGGGCGTGTTCGAACCCTTGAGCGACGCGCAGATGCAGCAGGTGCTGCGCGCCGAACATGGCGGGCTCAACGAGACCTATGCCGAAACCTATGCGCTGACCGGCGATCCGCGCTGGCTGCGGATGGCGCAGAAGATCCGCCACAAGTCGGTGCTCGACCCGCTCACCGCGGGTCGCGACCAGCTCGCCGGGCTGCACGCCAATACGCAGATCCCCAAGCTGATCGGCCTCGCCCGCCTGTACGAACTGACCGGCGATCCCGCGCATGCCAGCGCCGCGCGCTTCTTCCACGACCGCGTCACCCACCATCACAGCTATGTCATCGGCGGCAATTCGGAGCGCGAGCATTTCGGCCAGCCCGACCAATTGTCGAAGCGGATCACCGAGGCGACGTGCGAGGCGTGCAACAGCTACAATATGCTGAAGCTCACCCGGCACCTCTATGCCTGGGAGCCGAAGGCGCAATGGTTCGACTATTACGAGCGCGTCCAGCTCAACCATATCCTCGCGCACCAGCGGCCCGATACCGGCCAGTTCGTCTATTTCATGCCGCTGTCGGCAGGCGCACGGCGCAGCTATTCGACCGCGGAGGAGAGCTTCTGGTGCTGCGTCGGTTCGGGGATGGAGAGCCACGCCAAGCACGCCGATTCGATATACTGGCACGACGCGGGCAGCGCGGGGACGCTCTACGTCAATCTCTACATCCCGAGCAGCCTCGACTGGCAGGGACTGGCGCTCGACCTCGACACGCGCATGCCGACCGAGGGCGAGGCGACGCTGACCGTCCGCCGTGCCGGCCGTGGCGCGCGGCCGATCGCCCTGCGCATCCCCGGCTGGGCGCAGGACGCGCGCGTCGAACTCAACGGCAAGCCCGCGCCGGCGACGATGCGCGACGGTTATGCGGTGCTCGACCGGCGCTGGCAGGCGGGCGACCGCATCCGCGTGACGCTGCCGATGCGCCTGCAGGCCGAACCGACGCCGGACGATCCCAATATGGTCGCCTTCACCCACGGCCCGCTGGTGCTCGCCGCCGACATGGGTGCGGCGGCGGAGGCGTTCGACGGGCTCGGCCCGGCGCTCACCGTCGACGGGCCGGTGACCGCCGCGCTCAGCGCCGCGGCCGGGGCGCATCGCTTCACCGCGCGCTCGGCGCTGGGCGAACCGCTCCAGCTCAGCCCCTTCTACGCGCAATATGAGCGGCGCACCGCGGTCTATTTCCCGACCTTCACCGCGGCATCCTGGGCGACCGCCAAGCCCGATTATCTGCGGGCGCAGCAGGAGCGGCAGGCGCTCGCCCGCCGCACCGCCGACGTCGCCTATCTCGGCGAGATGCAGCCCGAGCGCGACCACGCCTTCACCGCGAGCAAGCCCGAGACGGTGCAGCTCCACGGCCGTTCGGCGCGCAAGCTGCGCGCCGGCGAGACGATCGCGGTGACGCTGCAACGCCGCCCCGGCCCGGCGGTGCTGCGCGTCGTCTATTGGGGCGGCGACGTCGGCAATCGCGAGCTGGCGATCAGCGTCGACGGCACGCCGCTCGCCACCGACGCGCGCGAGGCCAAGGCGCAGGAGGGCTTCGTCGCGATCGATTATCCGCTGCACAGCGCGGGCGAACAGGGCAAGGCCGCGGCGAAGGTGGTCTTCACCGGCAAACGCGGCGAGGTCGACATCTACGAGGTCCGCATGCTCGCCGCCCCGACCACGGCGCCGGGTTCGGTAGCGTGACGCGGCCCGGCGTGCTGCTGGCGGCGCTGCTGCTCGGCACCGCCGCGGCACCGGCACCGGCGCCGTCGGTGACGAAGCCGGTGACCGTCGTATTGCGCCCGGCGGTGGAGCGGCCGTCGACGGTGTTCGAGGGCTGGGGAACGGCGCTCGCCTGGTTCGCCAACGTCACCGGCGGCTGGCCGGAGGCGGAGCGCAGCCGGATC
Organism: Sphingomonas sp. M6A6_1c; assembly: GCF_053345135.1. Lineage (NCBI taxonomy): Bacteria > Pseudomonadati > Pseudomonadota > Alphaproteobacteria > Sphingomonadales > Sphingomonadaceae > Sphingomonas > Sphingomonas sp. M6A6_1c. The sequence goes on from NZ_JBKEZO010000007.1 coordinate 245,907, forward strand.
GCCGATCTGTTCTACACGCCGCAGGGGCTCGGCTGGACGATCGCGCGCTACAACATCGGCGGCGGCAATGCCGCGGACGCCAAGCCCTATCTGCGCACCGGCGCCGCCGTGCCGGGCTTCTGGCGGCTGCCGCCCGGCACGCAGGCCGACGACTGGCGTGCCGACGATCCGCGGATGTGGGACTGGTCGCAGGATGCCAACCAGCGCTGGTGGCTCGACGCGATCCACGCGCGCGTGCCGGGCGCGATCTTCGAGGCGTTCTCCAATTCGCCGCCGTGGTTCATGACCGTCTCGGGCAAGGTCTCCGGCGCGGAGAAGCGGACCGACGACAATCTGCGGCCGGGCGCCGAACGGGCCTTTGCCGAGTATCTCGCGCGCAGCGTCGAGGAATTGCAGCGGCAGCATCATATCGCCTTCCGCACGCTGTCGCCGGTCAACGAGCCCAACACCGATTATTGGTATGCCGCCAACACGCAGGAGGGCGCGCACTGGAGCCCGGCGCGGCAGGCGGCGATGATCGAAGCAAGCGATGCGGCGCTGAAGAAGCGCGGGCTGGCGACGGTCGTCTCGGCACCGGACGAGACCAATGCGCGGCTGTTCCTCGCCGATATCGCGGCCTATCCGCCCGCGACGCTGGCGCGCGTCGGGCAGCTCAACGTCCACAGCTATGGCACGCTCTACCAGACGGGGGTGCGCGACGCCGCGCGCGCGGCGGGCATCCGGCTGTGGATGAGCGAGAACGATACGCCGCTCGACGGCGACCGCGAGAATTTCGACGGCATGCCCTCGGCGCTCGCCTTCGCCGATCACGTCGTCGCCGACCTCAAGAAGCTCGAGCCGGCGGCCTGGGTGTTCTGGCAGGCGGTGGAGAACCTGTCGGGCGGCAACGGCAAGCCGACTTCCAATTGGGGGCTGATCAAGGCCGATCTGGCGGCACCGGCGGCGGGGCCGCATGCGATCCACGTCACCCGCAAATATTGGGCGATGGCGCAGTTCAGCCGCTATATCCACCCCGGCTATCGCTTGGTGCCGGTCGACGATCTCGACACCGCGGGCGCGCTGTCGCCGGATGGCAAGACGCTGGTGCTGGTCCACGTCAACGGCGGGGTGACGCCGCAACGGCTGGCGGTGCCACAGGGCTGGCGCGCGCAGGCGGTGCTGACCGATGCGACGCACGATGCGCGCTGCGTGGCGGGGGTAACCGCGCCGGCGCAGTCGGTGGTGACGCTGGTGCTGACGCGCGGGCGGGCGAATGCGGTGGCGTGTCCGGCGGGGTGAAGGGCGGCTTGGTGGGTCCGGTCAATGCGACTCGCCATCGCGGCGCGAACCGAGGCAGCGCGTCAGCATAGCGAAAGCAATATCTCCCTTCCCGCAAAGGGGTGAATTGGGAAAGTCAGCTTCGCTGCACCGTCATAGCATGCCGAGGTTGTGCAACCATTGTTTGACCTGTCCGGGCCACTCGCGGGAGATCGGATCGGCAGTTGGACGCATCCCAAAAGCATGCCCCCCCTTGGCATAGATGCGCATATCGACTGGCACACCCGCATCGTTGAGCGCCAGAGCATACGCCAGCGGCTGCCGAACCGGGTCCGTGGGGTCGTTCATGGCGTGGAGGAGCAGTGTTGGTGGCGCCTTGCCGCTGATCGTCACCCACGGCTTTAATTCGAGGCTGTTCCTACCCTTGCTGTCGTCCAACATGCGGGCTGTGTAGGCGATGATCGCGAAGTCGGGCCGTGGAGATTGTCGATCAGCCGCGTCTGTAATTGGATAGGTGCGCTCTTCGGTGTTGCTCATGTTCGCTGCAAGGTATGCACCTGCTGAAAAGCCAATCACACCGATCTTATGGGGGTCGAGTTCATAGGATGAGGCTTGTTGTCGGAGCAGCCCCATCGCGCGTTGTGCATCCTCCAATCCCAATAGCACCTTGGGCCGCTTCTGCTTATCGTTCTCCCTCGGCCATACCTGCGGCACGCGATATTTCAGTACGGCGCAGGTCATGCCCTGCAGCACCGCCCACTCGCAGATTTCGGTGCCCTCCAGATCAAGCGCGACTACTTCAAACCCACCGCCAGGCAGGACAAGCATAGCGCTTCCGACGTTGCGACCCTTGGGCCGATAAACTGTCATCGTCGGTCGAGTAACATAGCTCGCCCAATGCCATTTACGTCCACCGACAAGGCCTGTCCCGTTGCCGGTCCCTTCGGGACGGTCGCCAGAATCTGGCTTCGCGAGCGGCATGCTTGCCGGCCAGAGCGGTATTTGAACTCCACCCTGCGTAGAGCGCCAGACGCCCGCCCGCTCATTCTTCGGCAAGGGTTCGTTCGCTGACGAACTATCAACTTTGCCAATCTGACCGCACGCTACGCTAGCGATTCCGGCTGCAAGGAGGATGGGCACAACAAACTGGAACCGCGACAAAGCTCACCTCCTGCTGCGAGAGCGCAAACCATTCGAGCGTCGGTCTCATTGCAGAAGCGAACCGTAACGGTTGGATCTTACCGTGCAACCAGTGCCTTCCAGTTTCGGAACAGGTACCGGGAAAGTCACCACGTCAATCTAGGCGATACCCCACGAGGGGCCGTCCTTCCTAAATGCGTCCCCTAATGCTTTTCCCATCGCGCAAGCGCTTTTCACTCAATCGTCCACTCCCAATAACCGTCCCTGCCGCTGCCCGTCGTCAGCCGCAGGTAGCGCGTGCGCAGCGCGTGCGGTAGCGCGATCGGGGAGCCCGAGCGGGCCGCCGTCGGCACCACCGTGTGCCACGTCCGGCCGTCGTCGGACGCCTCGATCCCGATCGTATAGGCCTGCGTCGCATATTCCGGTCGCAGCCGACTGCCCGTCACCGCGCGGACCGCGCCGAGATCGGCGACCAGCGTCGCCGGCCCCTTGCCGCCGCCACGCCATAATGTCGCGTAATTGTCGTCCGCCGCGCGCGCCGGGCCATAAGCCGTTTCGCCGCGCGTCCCAGACGCCTGCCAGCGCAGGCCCCGCGCCCGCGCCGGTGCGAAGCCCTTCACCGCGCCGCCATGCGACGGCGCCACCCGCGCCAACGTCCCGTCGGCGCCGATGCGCAGCGGATCGACCGCCACCTGCCGCAACACCGCGTCGCCCCCGCGCGGCCACGGCAGCGCCTGGCGGTGATAGAGGATGTACGCCCGCCCGCCGCTGCGGAAGATCGCGTGGTGGCCGGGGCTGATGATATCGCGGCTGGCGTCGGTGGTCAGGATCGGGCTGTCCGCCGCCTCCCTGAACGGGCCGAACGGCGTGTCGCCGATCGCATAGCGGACCTTGTACGTGTCCTTGGTCGTGTTGCCGTCGCTATAGGTCAGCGCATAGCGCCTGCCCGCCTTCACCATGAACGGCCCCTCGAAATAGTTCGCGGGGGTGACGTCGCGGGGCGTGCCGTCGAAGCTAACCATGTCGGGTTTCAGCCTGACGACGAAGCAATGGCCGTTGGTCCAGTTGAGCCCCGATCCCCAATAGAGATACGCCTGCCCGTCGGTGTCGATGAACGCTTCGGCGTCGATCATATGATAGGCGGGGGCGAAATCCTTGGCGACCAGCGGCTTGCCGCCATTGGCGTCGGCCCAAGGCCCGGCCGGCGCGGGCGCGCTGCCGACCCAGATCTCGCTGCCGACCGAGACGTACATATACCAGCGGCCGTTCGCCGCCTTGACCACCGACGGCGCCCAGACCTTGGAATCGCCCGAGGTCGGACTGGTCGCCGCGCGTTTGGTCGGCCAGTTCGGCTGCGAAAAGGTCCAGTCGCGGCCATTGTCCGAGATCCACAGCCCCAGCGTATCGCCGCCCCACGGATCGATCGTCGCGAAGACGTACCAGCGGCCACGATCGTGGACGATCGACGGATCGGCGAAATAGCCGGGCAGCAGCGGATTGCCCGCCCCCGGTGCGTCCCAGCGCGCCGGCGCGTCCGCCGCCATGACCAGCAACGCCGCGGCGGGCAGCAGCGCGCGCGCGCGGGATCGGATCGTCATCGGGTCAGCCTCCATGGGTGGGGTGCGTCTCGCCATCGAGTTCGCTCGCCTCGCGCACCACCGCGACGCTGTCGCCGGTGTCGCGCATCTCGTACAATTTGCCGCGCGCATTGTGGAACGGGCGGTGCAGCACCATCATCAGCCCGCCGTCGAAGCGGCGGAAGATCATGCCGTGGCCGCTGTCGGCGCGGACCAACGGCGGCAATTGCTCCCACGGCCCCGCGAGATCGCCGCTGCGCGAGCGGGCGACGCCCTGCACGTACGAACCGCGATCGTCATAGCTCGACCAGAGCATCAGCAGCCGGCCGGTACGGGTGCGGAACAGCTCCGGCCCGTCGGTGACGTAGATCTTGTCGCCCTCCTGCTGCGGCCGGCCCGACGCCCAGGGCGCCTCCGAGGCGCGGAACAGCAAACGGGGCTTGCCCGCCGCCTTGAGCGTCGCGTCGAGCGGCAGCGCCTCGATCGTGCCGTCGCGCGCCTGCACCCATTCGTGCGCGTAGACCAGCCACGGCTTGCCGGCGCGATCGACGTGGAGCGTGCCGTCGAGCGTCATCAACTCCTTGGGCGCGATCGGGTCGCCGTCGCGCAGCAGCGTGAACGGTCCGCCGAGCCGGTCCGCCACAGCGAGCACGGTGCCGCGGCGATGCGTCCCCGGCTTGGCGAGCCCAGCGCTTTCGTTGTGGAAGGTCGCGAACAGATACCAGCGGCCGCGCCAGCGATGCACCTCGGGCGCCCAGGCGCCATCGTTGGCCCAGGTCCCCTCCGGCAGCGTGAAGACGATCGTCGGGCGCGTCCAATGCTGCAGGTCGTGGCTGGTATAGGCCATGATGCCGAGCCGCTTGTCGCCGGTCATTTCCGCCTGGTTGGTGGTGAACAGCCAATAGGTGCGCGTCGCGGCATCGGCGACGATCCACGGATCGTGCAGCGGCATCGCCGGCATCGTCAGCGGTGCAGGGGCGGGCGCCGGCGCGGCGGCGACGGGCAGCGCGAGCATCAGCGCCAGGACAGCACGCCACATCATCGATTCTCCTGCACGGTAACCATCAGCGATCTGCCCTCCGGCGGCAGGATCAGCCCGAACGTGGTCTCGTCGCCGTTGAGCAACCGCTCGCGCACCCAGCGACCGCCGTCGAAATGTCCCTCCTCGACGGTGACGAGCTGGATGCTGCCGGCCGCGCCGAGCCTCGGCGCGAACGTCACATTGGCGCTCGCCCCGGTAAGCAGGAAACGATCGGGCGCGGCGCGCGCGACGATCACCCGCCCGGAGAGGTCCTTGTTGCCTTGCCCGCGGGGCCCGCCATAGCCGTCGCGTACCTCGCCGAAGCGCGCGACGAGATCCACGTCGCCGAAGACGAGCGGCACGTTGGCCATGCCGTCTTCCTCGACCGCGACGCGCACCTGCCCCGCGTCGCGCAGCGGCAGCAGGAACGGGCCGGCCTCACGCAATAGGCGATAGTCGAGCGCGATCGGCTCCTCCGCCGGCTGCCCGTCCTTGAGGCCGAAGCCCTCGCCGATGCCGAACTTGCCGATGCCGACGGCATAGGGCTGCGCCAGCGTCCAGAAGGCGTGGCGGGCATGCGCCATGCTGCCGCCCGTCTCGGGCACGAACAGCGGATTGCCCGGCACGTCATAGGCGCGCGCGATCTCGGTATAAGGCGCGACGTTGGTGTCGTAATCGTCGACCCCGACGACATCGACCGCCGGCGCCAGCGCGCGCCATTGCGGCAGCAGCCACGACACAGCGCCGCCCGAAGGCGAACTGTCCCCCGGCCGCAGCAGACCGGGCTGCTCGCGTGGCCAGACGTTGACGTAGAGCGGCAGGTCGTAGGCGCGCTTCCCCGCCGCCGCGACCGCGCCGATATAGCGCGCGGTGTGATAGGCCATGAACGCCTCGGGCGCGCGCTCGGCGTAGTTGGCGGTCCAGTCGCCGGGCCTGGCGCCCGGCATGTCGGCGGGCACCGCGGCGCGGAACAGCGACTCGGCGGCGGGGGAATGATCGCGATCGGCGCCGAGCGTCCCCGCTTCATTCTCCACCTGCACCATGACGACGGTGCGCCGCCCGTCGACGGCTTTCAGATGCGCCATCAAGGCCCCGAAGGCGCGCGCATCGGCGTCGCGGCTGGCGGCGGCGATGGGCGAGAGCACCTCGATCGGCTTGCCGTCGGCACCGACCACCCGCGGGAAGCGCGCGGTGTCGCGCTTCACCCAGGCGGGCGTGTAGCTCATGTTCGCGTTCTTCCACGTGCCGAACCACAACAGCACCAGCCGCACCTGCTGCCGACGCGCCTCGGCGATCAGCCCGTCGACGACCGCCCAGTCGAACCGGCCCTCAACGGGCTCGACCGTTTCCCAGCCGACCGGCGCCATCACGATATTGGCATGGCTGCGCGCGATCGCCGGCGCGAGGCGGCGCATCTCGTCGGGGAAGCCACTGGAATTGTTGAGCTGGATGCCGAGCAACAAGAAAGGCTGACCATCGACGCGCAGCACCGGCTTGCCCGCGGCGGTAGCGACGAAGCGGCTGTCCTGCGCCGCGAGCGGCGTCGCCACCGCGCTGCCCGCGAGCAGCAGCGCGGCAGCGACGCGACCGATGCCGGACGTCCGGGCACGTTGCGTCACCAACCGTCGCTCCATCATCCGCTCCTGCCCTATTCTATATGTAGGACATGACTCGCGCCGCGAGGACGGTCAAGTTGCAACTTGGATCAGGCGATCCGCATCGCCTGTTCGGTGTCGCGCCGCGCCTGTTCGATCAGCGCGGTCGCCGCCGCATGCGCCGCCGCCGGGTCGGCACGGGCGATCGTGTCGAACAAGGCCTGATGCTGCGGGATCGAATCGATGTAATCGGCGACGACGCGATATTTGAAGAACGTCGTCCAGCGCACCGCCGAGGAGATGCTGCTCGACAGGCTGCCGAGCAGCTCGTTCGCGGTCGCTTCGAGCAGCACGGCGTGGAATTGCTCGTCCGCCGCCTGCCCGGCGACGCTCTCCAGGCCATGGTGCGTCATCAGCTCCAGCGCGTGGCCGAGCCGCGACAATTGCCGCGCGGTACGGTGTGTCGCAGCAAGCGCTGCGGCGGCGGGTTCGACGATAAGCCGCAGTTCGAACAGGCTTTTGACGAAGCCGACCGGCGGTTCGCCCTCGAACATCCAGCCGAGCATCTCGGTATCGAGCAGGTTCCAGTCAACGCGCTCGCGCACCCGCGTGCCGGTCTTGCGGCGGCTTTCGATCAGCCCCTTGGCGGTCAGCATCCGCAGCGCCTCGCGGATGACGTTGCGCGCCACCCCGAAGCGATCGGCGAGGTCGAATTCGCCGGGGATCGTCTCGCCCGGCGTATAGTCCCCAGTGACGATCGCGACGCCGAGCGTCCGTGCGATCGTCACGTGCGCTGGCCTGACCCGTTCGCGTTTCGCCAATTTTTTCGAGCCTTACCAAGGGTATGCGAAGAATCGCCGCACCATCGATAGGCCGCAACCGATCGGCCTGCAAATTTCATTTGTCCGGCATAAGAGCTTGGGTTATATGTAGGACATTACACGGCACTCATGTCGGTATCATTGGGGAGAGGGACCATGAAGGGCACTTACGTGCGTCTTTTCGCGGGCGCATCGTTCGTCGCACTGGCCGGCGCAGCGCAGGCACAGACGGCGATACCGGCCGCACAAGCAACCGGCACTGTTTCACAGACCAGCGATCAGGCGGCGAGTGATCCCGCGAGCGATCAGGACATCATCGTCACCGGCGTGCGCGCCAGCTTGCGCTCGGCGCAGGCAATCAAGCGCAATTCCGATCAGATCGTCGATTCGATCAGCGCGCAGGACATCGGCAAGCTGCCCGACGTGAACACGACCGAGGCGCTCCAGCGCGTCACCGGCGTGCAGATCCAGCGCCGCTACGGCGAAGGCGCGACCGACTTCGATCACCGTACCTCGCCCGCGATCACCGTGCGCGGCCTCACCCAGGTGCAGAACTTCCTCGACGGCCGTGCGGTCTATTCGGCTTCCGGTGGTCGTGCCTTCGACCTCGAAGCCATTCCGCCGGAACTGCTGTCGGGCGTCGACGTCTACAAGAACGCGCCTGCCAACATCATCGAAGGCGGCGTCGGCGGCGCGGTCAATCTGCGCACCCGTCGGCCGTTCGATTCGGACAAGCAGGTCGTCAGTCTCACCGCGCGCGGCAATTACTACGACCGCGTCGACAAGCCGGGCTATTCGGTTTCCGGTCTTTACAGCAACCGCTTCGACACCGGCATCGGCGAGATCGGCTTCCTGGTGAATGCGGTCTATTCGAAGAGCCAATATCGCCAGGACGGCATCCTCGCCAACCAGCAGCAGCCGATTCCCGCGGGTTCGATCACGGGCGCACCGGCGAATGCCAAGGCACCGCTCGGCTTCCAAGTGTATGACGATCTCGGCGACCGTCGCCGCCTCGGCATCGCGAGCGCCCTCCAGTGGCAGGCGACCGACAATCTGCTCCTCACCGGTCAGTATCAATATACCAAATATTGGTTCAACCGTCGCGGCGCCTATTATTATTCGGTCAATGGCGGATCGCAGTCGCGGCCGTTGCCCGGCGCTACCTTCACCTTCAACGACGAAGGTTATGCCACCTCGGGCGCGCTGCAGAACCAGCTGTTCGAGACCGGCCGGTTCGACCAGGAACTGTGGAGCCAGAGCCAGAACTTCACCTTCGGTGCCGACTGGAGCCCGACCGACCGCGCGAAGATCCATTTCGATGCGCAATATCTCAAAAGCTATTATAACGCCGATCGCAACGGCAACGTGCTGTCGCTGTTCACCGCTGCGGGCCAGACCGAGGCCAATGCGCCGAACCAGGAGATCGTCGACTTCGATCTTCGTGGCAGCCGGCCGCGCTGGGACGTGCGCAACAAGGCGCTGCTGACCGATCCCAGCAAATATGCGACGACCTTCATCGCGGATTCATTACAGCGCAACGACGCCGACCAGCTCGCTCTGTCCTATGACCTTGAATACGACCTTGAGGGCGGCTTCCTGAAGAAACTGCGCGGCGGCGCACGCTATTCGGACAATTCGATCGATCTGCGCGGCACCTGGAACGGCGTCTGCCTGTATCAGACCGGCCCCGACGGCAGCTGCTCGGCTCCGGCAGGGACGCCGTTCATCCCGCTCAGCCAGAATCCACAGCTCGCGATGCCCGGGCCTTCGAAGAACTTCTTCGACGGCAACAGCGTCACCGGCGGGCTGCTCTACCCCGCCTTCCCGCAGGGCAACGGCGTCTGGGCGCAGACCAAAGCGCTTTATGGTCTGTTCGGTGCCAAGACCAAGGACGCATTCACGCCCGGCGACCTCAATTCGCAGAACGAGAAGACCTATACGGCCTGGGGCATCGCCGATTACGCCTTCGATGTCGGCGGCATCCGCTTCGACGGCGGTGCCGGCGTCCGCTTGGTGAAGACCAAGGTCGTCTCGTCGGGCACGCTCTTCAACGCGGACGGGACGATCTCTCCGCTCTCGATCGACAAGAGCTACACGCGGGCGCTGCCCAGCTTCAACCTGCGTGCACGCTTCACTGACGAAATCCAGATGCGCTTCGCTTATTCGAAGGGCTTGGCGCGGCCCAACTTCGACCAATTGTCGACGAACCTGACGCTCAACAATCCCAATCAGGTAAGCCCAATCACCGGGCGGCCGAGCGCGAACTCGGGCAACCCGCGTCTCAATCCGATCGAATCGGACAATTACGACCTGACCGCAGAATGGTATTTCGCCCCGACCGGATCGCTGACCGCCGGCCTCTTCTACAAGAAGGTCGACGGCTTCCTCGCCAGCGGTGTGGTCGTCCAGAACTTCCAAGGTCGCGCTTACGACGTCAACACGGTGCTGAATTCGGGCGATGGCACGGTGAAGGGCGCCGAGGTCGGCTATCAGCAGTTCTTCGATTTCCTGCCGGGTCTGCTCAGCGGTTTCGGCATCCAGGCGAACTACACCTATGTCGATTCGAACGTCAGCAACCCGTTCGCCACGGCCGGGTCCAACATCCCGACGCAGGTGCCGCTCGAGAAGCTGTCGAAGCACAATTACAACCTGATCGGCCTGTACGAGAAGGGACCGTTGACCGCCCGCCTCGCCTACAATTGGCGGTCGAGCTATCTCGACCAGACGACCGGTGCCGGCGCCAACGGCATTCCGCAATATGCCAAGCCCTATGCGTCGCTCGATGCGTCGATCAGCGTCAACGTCACCGATCATGTCGCGGTGTCGGCCGATGCGGTGAACCTCACCAACCGGATGAACGTCACGTACATCGGCACCGCGGCGCAGCCGCTGCAATATCAGCTCAACGACCGCCGCTTCGGCCTGTCGCTGCGCGCCACCTATTAATCGCTTCCCCACTGCCGGCGCGGTCTTCGGATCGCGCCGGCTTTTTTGCGCCCGGCGCACAGGCATGAAAAAACCGGCCGCGGCTGGGATGCCGCGGCCGGTCCGTTCGCGTGGCGCCTAGTTGATCATCGTCCAGCGCTGGTTGCCGCCGCCGTTGCACGGCCAGACGATCAGCTTGGTACCGGTGTCGGTCGAGGCTTCGTTGACGTCCAGGCAGGAGCCCGAGGCGCGGTTGACGATCGTCGTGCCGTTATACGTCCATTGCGACTTGTCGCCGATCGAGCAGGAGGTCTGCACCACCGCGCCGCCGCTGCCATTGTCGTCCGCCTGGGCGAGGCACAGCCCGCTGCGCTGCACGACATATTGGGTGTAATTGCCGATCGGACGGCGCTCGACCAGTTCGTTGCTGGTGTTGGCGCAGGTCCACTGGATCGCCGTGCCGTTATAGTAAGGCGAATCGTTGCTGATGTTGGCGCATTGGCCGCTGTGCGCGACCTGCATCTTGACCAATTGCGTGTTGGGCGAGCCGAGCGCGATCGTGCCCGCCGCCGCGTCGATCGTGATTTGCGACGCGGTGCCGGTGAAATCGAGCGACGTGTTCGACGGGAAGATCAGCGGCAGCCAGACATAGGTCGAATCGTTGACGATCTGGCCGATCGCCGGCCCCCAGCGATCGCCCATGTAGAGATAGGACGTGCCGCTCGATCCCTGCACCGGCAGGATATAGGTCGATTGCGAATTGTAGGTGGTGTCGTGACCGAAATAGGTCGGCCCGGTCCATGGCCCCGACAGGCTGGTCGCGGTGAAATAGGCGGCGCGATTGGGATTCCAGCCGGTGGCGCCTGAGGTGATCAGGAAATAGACGCCGTTGCGTTTGACCAGCGCGGGGGCTTCGCGGTGATAGCCCTTGATCACGGTGAGCAGCGAGTCGACCTTGGTATAGTCGGCACTCAGTTTGTACACGTTGAGATCGTAGTTCACGTTCGACGACGAGATCAGATAGCCGGTGCCGTCGCTGTCCTGATACACCGTCATGTCGCGCGAATCATAGTCGAGCGGGCGGAAGCTGCCGAGATAGGTGTAATTGCCGTCGACGGTGTCCGACGTCGCCACCGCGACGCGCGCCTCGCCATAGTCCTTGCCGTTCTCCCAATGCGCCCACAGCACGTATTTGCGGGTTGCGGCATTGTAGAGGATCTTGGGCCGTTCGATGTTGGCGCCGTTCAATTCGGTCGCCGATGAGGATTTCAGCACGTCGTTGCGGAATTCCCAAGTCTTGAGATCGGTCGACCGGTACATCGACACCGCGCGGAAGGAATAATCCGGGTTCCGGTTCTCGCCGAGGAAATAATAATAGCCGCCGACCTTGATGACGCCGCCACCGTGCGCGTCGATCTGCCCGCCCGTCGTGGTGACGAACTGCGAGCCGTTGTTGACGGTCTGCGCGCTCGCCCAGGCGGTCGCGGGCAGCGCCAGCGCCGCCATCGCGGCGCCCAGCGCCAGAGTTTTCCTGAACATCATTCCTCTCCTCATCAGCCGATCTCCGTCGGCGATTATGTATGACATATGATTTTCATGTTGAGAATAGACGCTGCCGCCGACGCTAGCGCTACCATCGGATTTCTGCCGATTTCGATGCCTTTACAGTACCCGACCATCCTCTATCATGTCGGACAACAGGCGGAACGATCATGCCTGGGGAGAGGACGATGGAGAGGAAAGGCTGGACCGCCGTGTCCGCCGCCGCGGTGCTGGCGCTCGCCGGCGGCTATGCCGTGCAGCATGAAGATCGGCGGGGGGCCTCGCCGCCCGCCGCGGTCGCGGTGGTGAGCGCGCCGGTCGCCGTCGTGCGGCCGATCGCCACGCCGAATATCCCGCCCGCGCCCGCCGCGGCGCGGCAGCGGCCCGAGCGCAAGCTGGTCGAGACGCTCGCCAAGCACGATCGCCGCGGCGGCGACGTGCGGATGATGGCGGCGGTGATGACGACGCAGCCGCCACCGCTCGCCGCCGCCGCGCCGGTGGAAGCGGCGATGACCGCCGCGGTCGCGCGCCTGCCGGTGTTCGCCGCCGCCGCGCCCGTCCACGTCAGTTGCGTGCGCACCGCCTGCGAGGTTGCGGGGCCGCTGCCGGCGGGGCAGACGGAGGCGACGATGGTGACCGCCTTTCGCGACAAGCAGTTCGAGCATGATCTGCTCGCCCGCGGCTATACGCCGGGGCCGGTGCTCGTCGCCGATGCCGGCGACGGCAGCCGCGGCTTCGTCTTCTATATCAACAACGAGTTCTGACACCGATGCCGACCGCCGCGCCGCACGCTTCTGCCCCGCTCTGGTTCGCCGCCCCCGGTGCGATCGAGATCCTGCGCGTCGGCGAGGAGCGCGAGCCGGTGGTGGTGATCGACGGCGCCAGCGGCGATCCCGCGGCGCTGATCGAGAGTGCCGCGCGCGTGCCGTTCACCGCCGCAGCGCGCGCGGGCAGCGGCTATCCCGGGCTGCTCGGTCCCGCGCCCGTCGCGTATCTCGACGCGATGGTGCGCTTCGTGCTGCCGCTGATCGCCGCGCATTTCGGTACCGGCCCGGTCGTGCCGGCGCGCGCGCGCGGTAATTTTTCGCTGGTCACCACGCCGGCGGAGGCGCTGAGCGCCGATCAATGCGTGCCGCACGTCGATACCGCCGACCGGCTGCAATTCGCCACCGTCCACTTCCTGTCGGACAATGCCGACGGCACCGGCTTCTTCCGTCATCGCGCGACCGGGTTCGAGACGATCGATGCCGAGCGCCTGCCGGCGTATCGCGCCGCGCTCGACCGCGAGCTCGCCGCGCCGCCGGCGCCCGGCTACCGGATCGACTCCGACGCGCGCTTCGAGCGGATCGGGGCGGTCGCGGCGCGCCACGACCGGCTCGTGCTGTATCGCGCGGCACTGCTCCATTCGGGACTGATCTCGCATTTGCCGGACGCCGCCGCCGATCCGCGGCGCGGGCGGCTGACCGGCAATCTGTTCCTGCAATGCCGGGCGGGCGCATGAGCGGGGAGGATGACGGCGCGATCCGCCGCATCGCGATCATCGGCGGCGGCACCGCGGGCTGGATGGCGGCGGCGGCGCTCGCCCGCGTGCTCGGCCCGCACGGTCCGGCGATCACATTGGTAGAATCGGAGGAGATCGGCACCGTCGGCGTAGGCGAGGCGACGATCCCGCCGATCCAGGCGTTCAACGCTTTGCTCGGTATCGACGAGAACGATTTCGTCCGCGCGACCGGCGGCACGTTCAAGCTCGGCATCGAATTCGTCGACTGGCGCGCGCTGGGGCACCGCTATTTCCATCCGTTCGGCGTCTACGGCATCGATCTCGGCGCGGTGCCGTTCGAGGCGCTGTGGCGACGGCTGCATGCCGAGGGTGCGGCGGGTCCGCTGTCGGAATATTCGATCTGCGCGGCCGCCGCGGCCGCGGGCAAATTCATGCGGCCGCAGCCCGGCAACACGCCGCTGGCGCATATCGGCTATGCCTTCCACTTCGATGCCGCGCTGTATGCGCGCTTCCTGCGCGGGCGGGCCGAGGCCGCCGGCGTCGTCCGCCGCGAGGGCCGGGTGGTCGATGTCGTGCTGCGCGGCGCAGACGGCTTTGTCGAAGCGGTGACGCTGGCCGACGGCGGCCGGATCGAGGCGGACCTCTTCGTCGATTGTTCGGGCTTCCGCTCCGTATTGCTCGGCGACGCGCTCGGCGCGGGGTTCGAGGATTGGTCGGCGTGGCTGCCCAACGATCGCGCAGTCGCGGTGCCGAGCGCGGTCACCGGGCCGCCGCCGCCCTTTACCCGCGCCACCGCGCGGGGCGCGGGCTGGCAATGGCGCATCCCGCTGCAACACCGCGTCGGCAACGGCTATGTCTTCGCCAGCGACCATGTCTCGGAGGACGAGGCGACCGCGACCTTGCTCGCCAATCTGGAAGGCGAGGCGCTGGCCGAGCCGCGCACGTTGCGCTTCCGCACGGGACGGCGATCGGCGCTCTGGGTGCGCAATTGCGTCGCGCTCGGCCTGTCCGGCGGTTTTCTTGAGCCGCTGGAATCGACAAGCATTCATCTGATCCAGTCGGGCATCGCGCGGCTGCTCGAGATGCTGCCGACGCGCGCGTTCGAGCCGGCCGACATCCGCCGCTACAACCGGCTGATGGCGACCGAGTTCGACAGCATCCGCGACTTCGTCATCCTCCACTTCCACGCCACCGGCCGCCGCGATACCGCTTATTGGCGGCGGCTCGCCGAGATGCCGATCCCGGAGACGCTGGCGGAGCGGATTGCGATCTATCGCCGCACCGGCCGCGTCTTCCGCGAGACCGACGAATTGTTCACCAAGACGAGCTGGCTGGCGGTGATGGACGGCCAGGGGCTGACCGCATCGGGTTACGACCCGCTCGGCGCGGCCCTGCCGCTTGCCGAGGCGCGCGCGGCGCTCGACCGGATCGGCAAGGTCACCGCGGCGGCGGCGGCACATATGCCGCCACACCGCGATTTCATCGCGCGACATTGCCCGGCGCCGCGTTAGGGTGGCGTGGGGCGACCAACGTCGGGCTAGCTGCGGTTGTCGCTTGCACGGGTGAACGATCCCCTCATAAGTAAAAGACGACACGGGCAAGTGATTGGTCCGGGGGGAGAGATTCGATGACCGAGCCGATGCATGCCGTCCGCAAGCCGTACCTTCTGCGCCATGTGCTGACCGCGGGGACGGCCATCGCCGCGCTCGCCGCGCTCCCCGCCGCGGCCGATCCACTTGGCATCGTCGACCGCAACGGCGGCATCGTCGCGATCGAACCGTATGCCCCCAACATCGTCCGCGTGACGATCGCGCTCGACAAGGCGCTCGCGGTCGCGCCGCCGGGCGAAGGCCCCAACGCCAAACCCGACGCCGCCGGCTGGAGCCATCGCAGCGACGCGAGCGGCGACGTCTTCGCCTCGCCGGCGCTGACCCTCACCGTCGCCGCGCAGCCCTGGCCCAAGGCGCCGACGCAGATGCAGCGCTATTTCGCGCCGTCGCTGCCGCCGGTGGCGATCTCGGTGCGCGGCGCCGACGGCCGCACCCTGCTCGACATGACCGGCTGGGAAATGGCGCCGCATACCGTCAACGACGAGAAGACCTTCCGCGTCGGCGCCAGCTTCGCGGTGCAGCCGGGCGAACATTATTACGGCCTCGGCCAGAATCAGGAGGGCGTGCTCGACCTCAAGGGCCGCACGATCGACTGCCGCCACAATTACGATGCGCCCGCCGGCGAGAGCGTCTGCGTGCCGTTCATGGTCACCAACAAGGGCTATGGCATCGTCTGGGACAATGCCTCGGCGACGACGGTGTCGCCCGGCCTGCACAATGCCACGCACTGGCAGTCGAACGTCGGCGAGCGCGTCTCGTTCTTCGTCATCACCGGCGACACCACCGACCAGCTGTATGCCGGCTATGCGAAGCTGACCGGCGCCACCCCGCTGCCGCCCAAGGCGGCGTTCGGCCTGATCCAGTCCAAGGCGCGCTACGAGACGCAGAAGGAATTGCTCGACGTCGCGCAAGGCTATCGCCAGCGCAACCTGCCGCTCGACGTGATGGTGCTCGACTGGTTCTATTGGTCGCGGATGGGCCAGCTCGACATCGACCGGACTTTCTTCCCCGATCCCAAGGGGATGAACGACACGCTCCACAATATGGGGATGCATTCGATCATCAGCGTCTGGCCGCGCTTCGAGCGGGAATCGCGCTATTACGACTTCCTCGGCGCCAAGGGCTGGCTGCTCCACGACAAGGACGGCAGCGTCGTCGACGGCCTGCCGATCCGCGCCGACCGCGCCGGCGCATTGCTCGATTCGACCAATCCCGAAGCGCGGCAATGGTTCTGGACCAAGATCCGCGATAATATCGCCAGCCAGGGCTTCGACTGGTTCTGGCTCGACGAGACCGAGCCCGATCTGGTCCCCGACGGCCACCAATTCTCGATCGGCTCGGGCGACCGCTATCACAATCTCTATCCGCTGGTGCACACCAGCAGCGTCGCGGAGGGTTCGGCGAAGGACCGGCCCGACATGCGCAACCTGATCCTGTCGCGCGCCGCCTATCTCGGCACGCAGCGCAACGGCGCCTTGTTCTGGTCGTCGGACGTGCAATCGACGTGGGAGGCGCTGCGCCGGCAGGTGCCCGCCGGCCTCGGCTTCACCGCAACCGGCATGGCCTATTGGAGCAGCGACACCGGCGGCTGGCAATATCCCGCCGGCCCCAAGGCGGAACATGCGCCGCTGCTCGACCCCGCGGGCGCGACCGCGATGGCGCCGAGCTATGCCGATTACCCCGAGCTGTTCACGCGCTGGTTCGCCTATAACAGCTTCACGCCGACGCTGCGCATCCACGGCCAGCGGCCGGGCACCGCCTTATGGGATTACGGCACCGCCGCCGAGCCGGTGCTCGCCGGCTTCCTGCGGCTGCGCTATGCGCTGATCCCCTATCTCTACGCGCTGGGGCACCAGACCGCGGAGACCGGCGCGCCGTTCATGCGCGCGCTGTTCATGGATTTCCCCAACGATCCCGCGGTGGCGACGATCGGCGACCAATATATGTTCGGACCGGCCTTCCTCGTCGCGCCGGTGACCGATCAGGGCGTGACCAGCCGCAAGGTCTATCTGCCCGCCGGCGCCGATTGGTACGATTACTGGACCGAGCGGCGCTATACCGGCGGCCAGACTGTCGACGCGGCGGCGCCGATCGACAAGATCCCGCTGTTCGTCCGCGCCGGATCGATCGTGCCGATGGGGGTGCAGGTGCCGAGCACCGCGACCGCGCAGCCGCTGGAGAGCATCCGCGTCTATCCCGGGCGCGACGCGAGCTTCACGCTCTACGACGACGACGGCGTCACCAACGCCAATCGCAAGACCGGCGGCAAGACCGCGACGCTGCGCTGGACCCAGTCGACGGGCAAGCTCGCCGCGTCGGGCCGCCTGCCGACCGGGCAGGATGCCACCGCGCTCGTCCGCGTCGTGCAAGCCAAATAAGCCGCCACGCCTCCCGCCTTCCCCGTCGAAAGCGGGGAAGGTGTGGTTTTCGAGACACATAGATTCACGAAGCCGACACAATCGGCTTCTAGCGCGAGGGTCCGCCGGGGGGCGGTCGCCATCATCGCCGGCAGGTCGCGCAAGGGAACACCCTGGCGACCGCCCGGCGGCCGGTCCCCCGTAACAACAAGGGGGACCCATCGTGACCACGCGCTTGCTCAAGACCATGTTGCTGCTCGGCGCCGCCGGCTTCGCCGCGCCCGCGCTCGCCCAAACCGCGACGCCCGCGACCGACGCCGCCGCCACCGATACGACCGCGACGCAGGACGCAACCGGCGATCTCGGCGACATCGTCGTCACCGCCGAGCGCCGCTCGGAGAACCTGCAGCGCGTGCCGCTGTCGGTCGCCGTCGTCGGCGGCAGCGACCTGCGCACCTTCCAGGCGGGCGGCGAGGACATCCTGTCGCTCTCCGGCCGCGTCCCCGGCCTGTATATCGAGACGACGACGGGGCGCATCTTCCCGCGCTTCTACATCCGCGGCCTCGGCAACATCGATTTCTATCTCGGCGCCAGCCAGCCGGTGTCGATCATCCAGGACGACGTCGTCCTCGAGCATGTCGTGCTCAAGTCGAACCCGGTCTACGACGTCAATCAGGTGGAAGTGCTGCGCGGGCCGCAGGGCTCGCTGTTCGGCCGCAACACCACCGCCGGCATCATCAAGTTCGACACGATCCGCCCCAGCCAGACCTGGCAGGGCCGCGTCTCGGCGTCGGCGGGCAGCCTCGGCACCTTCACCTATGACGCCGGCGTCGGCGGCCCGCTGATCGAGGACAAGGTCGCGGTGCGCCTGTCGGGCCTGATCCAGCATCGTAACGACTGGGTCGACAACCGCTTCGCCGGGGTCAGCGCCGACGGCACGCGCACCCCGCAGAAGGACGCGATGGGCGGCTTCGACGAGCGCGACGTGCGGTTGCAGGTGCTGCTCACCCCGACCGAGGCGTTCTCGGTCAACGTCTCGGGCCATGCCCGCGGCTATCACGGCACCTCGACGATCTTCCACCGCGCCGCGCTCAAGAAGGGGTCGAACTCGGTCTCGGCCGAGCCGCGGAGCAGCATCGCGCTCGACGAGGGCAACGACAATCCGCAGGATTACGACACCTACGGCGGCTCGGTGAACGCAGCCTATGACTTCGGGCCGGTCACGCTGACCTCGATCAGCGCCTATGAGACCACCTCGGGCTACAGCCGCGGTGACACAGACGGCGGCGCGGCGGCGAACTTCCCGGTCAACGGCGTGGCGAACGGCTTCGGCGAGAGTCAGGGCAACATCCGCGCGCTCGGCCAATATACGCAGGAGGTGCGCCTCGCCTCGCAATCGGACCAGCGGTTCACGTGGCAGGTCGGCGGTTTCTACTTCCGCCAGAACGACACGACCGAATTCTACCAGCGCACCTATTTCCTCACCACCGCGGCCCGCAATCCGAACAATTGGGTGCGCCTGCGCGACATCAACACCAGCTGGGCCGGGTTCGGTCAGGCGAGCTTCAAGGTCACGCCCGACTTCACGATCACCGCCGGCGGCCGCTATACGCAGGACATCAAGCGCACGACGCTGGTGAAGCCGGTGTTCAACGCCGCCGGAACGGTCGACCAGTTCCGCCTGCTCAATCC
The DNA here is from genome assembly GCF_053345135.1 of Sphingomonas sp. M6A6_1c. Taxonomy (NCBI): domain Bacteria; kingdom Pseudomonadati; phylum Pseudomonadota; class Alphaproteobacteria; order Sphingomonadales; family Sphingomonadaceae; genus Sphingomonas; species Sphingomonas sp. M6A6_1c. The sequence goes on from NZ_JBKEZO010000007.1 coordinate 264,945, forward strand.
CAACGCCCCCAAAGCGGTCCGGCTCGAGGGCAAGGAGCCGAGCTGGGACGTCTCGGCGCTGTATCAGCTCGATCCGTCGAACAGCCTGTACGCCCGCGTCGCCCGCGGCTTCCGCGGCCCGACGATCCAGGGGCGTTCGGCGGTGTTCAACTCGCCCTTCTCGACCGCGAACAGCGAGACGATCACCTCTTATGAGGTCGGTGCCAAGGGCATCTTCCTCGACGGCCGGCTGCGCATCAATTCGTCGCTGTTCACCTATACGGTCAAGGACATCCAGCTGAACGGCAACGACGTGAACGGCAACGGCGTGCTGTTCAACGCCGACAAGGCGCGCGCCTACGGCGTCGAGATCGACACGCAGTTCCGCCCGGTGCGCAACCTGACCTTCACGCTGGGCGCCAGCGCCCTGGCCTCGAAGATCAGGGACAAGCGCGTCTATGCGCAGGTCTGCATCCTCAACGGCGTGGTGGTCTGCACCGTGCAGGATCCGACGATCCGCGTCGGTGCCAACACCTTCGCGCAGATCGACGGCAACCCTTTGCCCAATGCGCCGCGCTGGAACCTCGACGCCACCGCGCGTTACGACCTGCCGCTCGCCAACGACGGCAAGCTGTTCGTCGCGACCGACTGGAACATCCAAGGCTACACCAATTTCGTGCTCTACAAGACGCGCGAATTCTACGCGAAGGGCAATTTCGAGGGCGGCCTGAAGATCGGCTACACCACGCCCGACGACAATTACGAAATCGCCGCCTTCGCCCGCAACATCACTAACGAGAAGAACCTGAAGGGCGTGATCGAGAACTATATGGCCGCGGTGTTCAACGAACCGCGGATCATCGGCGTCTCGGTCAGCGGCCGGTTCCGCTGATCGGGCAGCGGCGGCGTCTCACGGCGCCGCCGCGGTCACCGTCAGTTCCATGTCGACGAGCGGCGTGCCGGTGACCGCGTCGATCACCACCGGCTCGACGACATGGCCGTCCGCCGCGACCAGCCGCACGATCGTCTCGTCGCCGAAATGCCGCGCGCCCCACGCACCCAGCGCGTGGAGCACCGGCAGATAATCCCGCCCCATTGCGGTCAGCACATATTTGTGGCGCGGCGGCCGCTCCGAATAGCGCCGCCGTTCCAGCAGCCCGTCCTCGACCAGCGCCGCCAGCCGCCGCGTCAGGATGTTGGGCGCGATCCCCAGCCCCTTCTGCAACGCGTCGAAACGATGCACGCCGCGCGCCACATCGCGCAGCACCAGCATGCTCCAGCCATCACCGACCCGCGCGATGCCCCGGCCGAGCGGGCAGGCGCCCTTGGATAATCCGTCACAGTCCATTGCAATAAGATAGCGACTCTCTATCTTTTCGCAAGTCACCCGGCCCGGAGGCGGGGTGAAGGAGATGTGAGATGACCGATTCACCCCTGCCCACTGCCCTGATCACCGGCGCCTCTGCCGGCATCGGCGCGACCTATGCCGACCGGCTGGCACGTCGTGGCCACGACCTGATCCTCGTCGCACGCGACGAGGCGCGTCTGTCGGCACTCGCCGATCGCCTCCACGCCGAGACCGGCCGCAGCGTCGCGGTGTTGCGCGCCGACCTCACGGACGAGACGGACGTCGCCAAGGTCGAGGCGCGGCTGGCGGAGGACGCCGGCATCGGCCTGTTCGTCAACAATGCGGGGATGAGCCTGACCGGCAATCTGCTTACCGCCGAGCCGGAGGCGATCGCGCGGCTGATCGCGCTGAACGTCACCGCCCCGACCCGGCTCGCCGCTGCGGCCGGCCGTGCCTTCGTCGCGCGGGGCGGCGGCGCGATCGTCAACGTCTCGTCGGTGCTGTCGCAGGTCGTCGAGACGTTCGACGGCGCGTATAACGGCACCAAGGCGCATCTGCTCACCGTCAGCCGCTGGCTCAACCGCCAGCTCGCCGATCGCGGCGTCTATGTGCAGGCGGTGCTGCCCGCCGCGACGCGCACCGAGATCTGGGAGCGGTCGGGTATCGACATCGACAGCTTCCCGGCGGAAATCGTGATGGAGGTCGGCGATCTGGTCGACGCCGCGCTGGTCGGCTTCGACGCGCGCGAGGAAGTGACGATCCCGCCGCTCGCCGACGAGGGGCTGTGGCTCGCCGCGGATCAGGCGCGCGCGGCGATGGTACCGGTGCTCGGCGGCAACCGCCCCGCCGCCCGCTATCGCGCGACCGTCGACGCCTGACGCAAAAGGGGCGCCCGATCGCTCGGACGCCCCCTTTTCGCGACGATCGCGGCCGGCTTACGCCGCCTGCTTCGACCGGCTCGCGCGCTTGCGCTCGTTCGGGTCGAGGAAGCGCTTGCGCAGACGGATCGTCTTCGGCGTCACCTCGACCATCTCGTCGTCGTCGATATAGGCGATCGCCTGCTCCAGCGTCATCTTCTTCGGCGGGGTGAGGCGGATCGCATCGTCCTTGCCGCCGCTGGCGCGGAAGTTGGTCAGCTGCTTCGCCTTCATCGGATTGACCTCGAGGTCGTCCGTCTTGGCGTTCTCGCCGATGATCATGCCTTCATACAGCGCCTCGCCGTGGCCGACGAACAGCACGCCGCGATCCTCGAGCGGGCCGAGCGCATAGCCCTGCGCTTCGCCGGCACCGTTGGAGATCAGCACGCCGTTCTTGCGGCCTTCGATCGTGCCCTTGTGCGGGCCGTACTTCTCGAACAGCCGGTTCATGATGCCGGTGCCGCGCGTGTCCGACAGGAACTCGCCGTGATAGCCGATCATGCCGCGCGACGGCGCGGAGAAGGTGATGCGCGTCTTGCCGCCGGTCGACGGACGCATGTCGGTCAGCTCGGCCTTACGCAGGTTCATCTTCTCGACGACGGTGCCCGAATGCTCCTCGTCGACGTCGATGATGACGGTTTCGTACGGCTCGGTCTTCTTGCCGTTCTCGTCCTCGCCGAACAGCACGCGCGGGCGACTGATGCCGAGCTCGAAGCCCTCGCGGCGCATCGTCTCGATCAGCACGCCGAGCTGCAACTCGCCGCGGCCGGCGACTTCGTAGCTGTCGCGGTCGGCGGCCTCGGTCACCTTGATCGCGACGTTCGATTCGGCTTCGCGGAACAGGCGGTCGCGGATCATGCGGCTGGTCACCTTGGTGCCCTCGCGACCCGCCATCGGCGAATCGTTGACCGCGAAGCGCATCGACAGCGTCGGCGGATCGATCGGCTGCGCGTGCAGCGGCTCGGTGACGGTGATGTCGGCGATCGTGTTGGCGACCGTCGCGACGGTCAGGCCGGCGAGGCTGATGATGTCGCCCGCCTTTGCCTCGTCGACCGGTACGCGATCGAGCCCGCGGAACGACAGGATCTTCGACGCGCGGCCCGCCTCGATGATGTTGCCGTCGTTATCGAGCGCGTGGATCGCCTGGTTGGTCCGCACCGTGCCCGAATTGACCCGGCCGGTGAGGATGCGGCCGAGGAAATTGTCGCGGTCGAGCAGCGTGACGAGGAAGGTGAACGGCACGTCCTCCACTTCCACCTTGGGCGCGGGGACGTGGTTGACGATCGTCTCGAACATCGGGATCAGCGTGCCTTCGCGCGCGTCCATGTCGGTCGAGGCATAGCCGTTGCGACCCGAGGCGTAGAGCACCGGGAAATCGAGCTGCTCGTCGTTGGCGTCGAGGCTGACGAACAGGTCGAACACCTCGTCGAGCACCTCCTGGATGCGCGCGTCGGGACGGTCGACCTTGTTAACGACGACGATCGGCTTCAGGCCGAGCGCGAGCGCCTTGCCGGTGACGAACTTGGTCTGCGGCATCGCGCCTTCCGACGAATCGACCAGCAGGACGACGCCGTCGACCATGCTGAGAATCCGCTCCACCTCGCCGCCGAAGTCGGCGTGGCCCGGCGTGTCGACGATGTTGATCCGGATGCTCTCGCCGCCGCCCGGAGGCGCCCAGTCGACCGAGGTCGGCTTGGCGAGGATCGTGATCCCGCGCTCCTTTTCGAGGTCGTTCGAATCCATCGCACGCTCTTCGACGCGCTGGTTGTCTCGGAAGGTGCCGGACTGGCGGAAGAGCTGATCGACCAGCGTCGTCTTGCCGTGATCGACGTGCGCGATGATCGCCACGTTGCGGAGGCTCATGGGAATTCCTGATAAGATGGAGCTTGGATTGCGCGCCCCCATAGCCGAAATGTTGCGCCGCGGGAAGGGGAGCCATGACATGCTCCGCCGGCGCCCCGGCCGCCCCGCGCCGTGCCATTTGCGTGTTATCACGCCAATACACTTGCCGTCGGCATGGAAGACGGCCATTTTACCCGGCACGGCCTTGGAGATGAATGGAATGGCGACGAACGTGGAAACGCCCGAACGCGACCTGGTATTGACGCCGCCCGAGCCCGTGCCGACCGTCGCCGCCGAACGCGCCGCCGGGCTCGTGCCGATCGACGAGGCGAAAAAGACGCAGCTCGACACCCGCGTCGAGACCTTCGTCGACGATCTCGTCGCGCAGGACGTCAACAGCCCCGAATTCGGCAAGCGCGTCGATGCGATCACCGCGATGGGCGCCAAGGAGATCCGCGAGGCCGCCGGCCAGTCGAACCGCTTCCTCGACCGGCCGATCCGCGCGATGGACAAGGACACCGGCGTCGGCGCCGACCTGGCGCAGCTGCGCCGGGTGATCGAGGACCTCGATCCCGGCCGCAAGGGCGCGCTCTCCGGCCCCAAGAAGATCTTCGGCATCATCCCCTTCGGGTCGAAGATGCGCGACTATTTCGACAGCTACCAATCGTCGCAGACGCATATCAGCTCGATCCTCAAGAACCTCGCCGCCGGCAAGGACGAGCTGCTGATGGACAATGCCGCGATCGATACCGAGCGCGCCAATCTGTGGAGCGCGATGGGGCGGCTGGAGCAGATGATCCACCTCAGCAAGGCGATGGACGCCCGGCTGGAGGACAAGGCCAACGAGCTCGACCATAGCGACCCCGCCAAGGCCAAGGCGATCCGCGAGACCGCGCTCTTCTACACCCGCCAGCGCACGCAGGACCTGCTCACCCAGATGGCGGTGACGGTGCAGGGCTATCTCGCGCTCGATCTGGTCAAGAAAAACAACGTCGAACTGGTCAAGGGCGTCGACCGCGCCTCGACCACCACCGTTTCGGCGCTGCGCACCGCGGTGACCGTCGCGCAGGCGCTGACCAACCAGAAACTCGTGCTCGAATCGATCACGCAGCTCAATACGACGACCGCCAACATCATCGATTCGACCGGCAAATTGCTGCGCTCGAACACCGCGGCGATCCACGAACAGGCCGCCGCCTCGACGATCCCGCTGGAGACGCTGCAACGCGCCTTCCAGAACATCTACGACACGATGGACGCGATCGATTCCTTCAAGCTCAAGGCGCTCGATTCGATGAAGACCACCGTCACCGCGCTCGGCAACGAGGTGGAGAAGTCGAAGGGCTATATCGCGCGTGCCGAGGGCGCCAATCAGGCCGCGCTCAAGGGGCCGGGCGCGGGCGATTCCTACCGTCTCGAATCGGTGTGACGATATGACCGAGGTCGACCAGCAGATCGAACGCGCCCGCGCCGCGATGGCGCGGATCAGCGAGGATTACCGCGGACAGGTCGGCGCGACCTATCGTGCGCACGGCAAGCGGCTGAAGCGCAAGGCGACCAGCGTCGGCACGCGGCTGGCGATCATCTGCGCGGTCGATGCGCTGATCCTTCTTGCCGCCGGCGTCGCCGGCATGTTCATCCCCTTGGGCATCTTCGGCTTTCTGGCGGTCATGCTGCTGATGGCGGCGGTGACGATCGGCATCGCGCTCGCCCCGATCGCGCGCGCGCCGAGCGAGAAGGTGCTGCGCGAGGCCGACATCAAGGCGCTGCCCGCGAAGACCGAACGCTGGCTGGAGGCGCAGCGCCCCGCCCTGCCCGCCCCCGCGCGCGGGCTGATCGACCAGATCGGCGTGCGGCTCGAGACGCTCTCGCCGCAGCTCGGCCGGCTCGACGGCCGCGAAGAGGAGGCGTTCGAGGTCCGCCGGCTGATCGGCGAGCAATTGCCCGCCTTCGTCAACGACTACGCCCGCGTTCCCGAACCGCTGCGCCGCGTCGAGCGCAACGGCCGGACGCCCGACGCCGAGCTGGTCGCAGGGTTGCGGCTGATCGAACAGGAAATCGCCGACATGACCGCGCGGCTGGCGCAGAACGACCTCGACACGCTGTCGACCCGCGGCCGCTATCTCGAGATCAAATACCGCGACGAGGCCGGCGGCACGCAGTGATGGTGGGCGATGACGGGCTCGAACCGCCGACATTCTCGGTGTAAACGAGACGCTCTACCAACTGAGCTAATCGCCCCCTTGCGGGTTCGCCTGCCCTGCCAAACCGCGCGGCGATCCGCAAGGGGGTGCGATCATCCCGCCGCCTCGATCTTGCGCAGCGCGATCATATAGGCCTGCATCGCCTCGCTGGCACGGGGCGAGAGCGTCATGAAGGCGCGGCGGCGGTCGGCGGGGTCGGGATGGCGGATGAACAGCTCCATCTCGGTCATCTTGGCGATCCAGCGCAGCGCGGTGGTCGGCGCGACGCCGGCGGCGATGCACAGGCTCGACACGCTGACCTGCGTGCCCTCCAGCTCGGCGGCGAACAGGTCGAGCAGCATGTCCCAGGCCGGGTCCTCGAACAGCGCCTCGCCGCCGAACTGGCCGAAAAACTTGCTGCGCAATTGCCGGCGATGGATGACGCGGCGCACGTCCTGCGGACGCACGGCGTGGCCGATCGCGGGCTCGCCGTCGAAGCGCACGCGGCGGTCGCCGAGCTCGGCCGTGCCGGTCACCGGCTGGTTGTGGACGAAATCGGCGGCGAAGCGCGAGATGCGCGCCATGCCGTCGGTGAGCCGCCGCAACCGCTCCTCGTCGCTCTCGCGGCCGGCGTGGAAGAAGGGCTCGCGGTCGCTGCGCACCGTATCGGACAGGCCCTCCTGCAGCATCGGCGGCATCCGCCGGCCCGCCTCGATCAGTGCGGCGAGACGCTGCGCCGGGCTGGGATCGCAGAGCAATTCGATGCGCTCGCCGAGCAGATGCCGGGCGACAAGATCGATCTGCGCGGTGCCGAGCGCGAGCACCGCCCGCCCCTCTTCCGCCGCGAGATAATCGGCGAGGAGCGGCAGCACCGCATCGAGCGTCGCCGCATCCACGTCGCGCGCCTCGATCGCGAACACCGGCCGGCCGCCGAGCCGCGGCAGCAGCGCCGCGACCTCGGCCCAGCCGACGCGCTGGAGCAGGCGTGCGCCCGCGGCGTCGATCGCAGCATGGAACGGCCCGGCGGCGGCGGCATCGGCGATCAGCAGCATGGGGTGGCCGCGATCGCCATAAGGACGCGCCGGGCGTCTCTCCGTTTTGGCATCAGCCAGCGTTGTGATCCCCATAGACGCAGAATAAGCGGCACCGCGAACGGTTCGCCCGCATTCATCTCCGTTCCGGCATCATCGCGACGGCGGTAAGCATGTTTAGAAGGTTATCACCTCCGAATCGGATGCACCATGATGTCAGTCGAGCGATTTGACGATCTCGTCGACCATTTTCTTCGCATCGGCGAGGAGCATCATCGTATTGTCCATGTAAAACACGTCGTTATCGACGCCGGCATAGCCGACGCCACCCATCGACCGCTTGATGAACAGCACCGTCTTCGCCTTTTCGACGTCGAGCACCGGCATGCCGTAGATCGGTGAGCTCTTGTCGGTCTTGGCGGCGGGATTGGTGACGTCGTTGGCGCCGATGACGAAGGCGACATCGGTCTGCGCGAACTCGGAATTGATGTCTTCGAGCTCGAAGACCTCATCGTACGGCACGTTGGCTTCGGCGAGCAACACGTTCATATGTCCCGGCATGCGGCCGGCGACGGGATGGATGGCATATTTGACGCGGACGCCGTGCGCCTTCAACTTGTCGGCCATTTCCCGGAGGGCATGCTGGGCCTGCGCGACCGCCATGCCATAGCCGGGAACGATGATGACCTGTTCGGCCTGGCTCATCAGGAAGGCGGCGTCCTCGGCGCTGCCGCGCTTCCACGGCCGGTCGACCTTGGCGCCGTCGCCGCCCCCGCCGCCGCTCTCCGCGCCGAAGCCGCCGGCGATGACGCTGATGAAGCTGCGGTTCATCGCGCGGCACATGATATAGCTGAGGATCGCGCCCGACGAGCCGACCAGCGCGCCGGTGATGATCATCGCGCTATTGTGCAGCGTGAAACCCATCGCAGCCGCCGCCCAGCCCGAGTAGCTGTTGAGCATCGACACCACCACGGGCATGTCCGCCCCGCCGATCGGGATGATCAGCAGGAAGCCGATCGCGAAGCTGAGGATGGTGATCGTCCAGAATATCCAGGGGCTCTGGTCCTGGGTGAAGGCGACGATCAGCAGCAGGATCGCGGCGAGCACGCCGAGGTTGAGGAGGTGGCGGCCGGGCAGCAGGATCGGCTTGCCGCCCATATTGCCGTTGAGCTTGAGGAAGGCGATCACCGAGCCCGAGAAGGTGATCGCACCGATCGCGACGCCCAGCCCCATCTCGATCCGGCTGACCGGATGGATCGCCGCGAACGGCCGGCCGAGCATCGGGATCACCATGTCGGCGATGCCGAAGGCGATCGGGTTGAGGAAGGCGGCGGCGGCGACCAGCACCGCGGCCAGGCCGACGAGGCTGTGGAAGGCGGCGACGAGCTGCGGCATCGCGGTCATCGCGATCCGCCGCGCGGTGACGAGGCCGATGGCCGCACCGATGCCGATCGCGGCGAGCAGCTCGACGACGGTGACGAGGTCGATGCCCGACACCATGGCAGCGGCGCCGGGTACTTCGACGAAATCAAGCGTCCGCGGCACGTGCGTCACCAGCGTCGTCACCAGCGCGATCGTCATGCCGATCATGCCGAAGCGATTGCCGCGCTGGCTCGACACCGGCGACGACAGGCCGCGCAGCGCGAGGATGAAGCACACCCCCGCGATCAGATAGGCGAGCGCCGCGAACGAACTGCCTGCGGTTGCGTGTTCCATCCTACCCCCGGATCCTCGAAAGACGATGGCCGTCGGCGCCGCGCATCACGGCTTGGCCGACACCGGCCGCTCCTTCTTCTTGTACATGGCCAGCATCCGCTGCGTCACCGCAAAGCCGCCGAAGATATTGATGCTGGCGAGCACGACGCCGAGCAGCCCGAGCCATTTCGACGAAGTGCTGCCCGCCGCCGCGCCGGCGATCAGCGCGCCGACGATGATCACGCTGGAGATGGCGTTGGTCACCGCCATCAGCGGCGTGTGCAGCGCGGGCGTCACCGACCAGACGACGTAATAGCCGACGAAACACGCCATCACGAAGATCGACAGGATCGCTACGAAGTTCATTCCTAATCCTCCCCGGCACGGGGAGGGGGACCGCTCGCCGGAGGCGAGTGGTGGAGGGGGACCGCCGCAGACGCACGGATCGCGGTGATCACCGCATCCATGTCACGCAGAATGTCGGCGGCCCCGATCCGGAGCACCCTGTACCCGTTTTCCAACATGAAACCGTTACGCGATGCGTCACGCTGGGGCTGGTCGCCGCGGTCATGGGCCTCGCCGTCCACTTCGATCACTAATCTGGCTTTCGCGCAGTAGAAATCCGCAGTGTATGGCCCGATCGGATGCTGCTTGCGGACCTTCACCCCCAGCTTGCGACCGCGGACCTGCTCCCAAAGCAGCACTTCCGCCAAGCTCATCTCCCGCCGCAGCTTGCGCGCGAGTGCCACTTCGGGGCGCAACATGCGCGGCACGCCCCCTCCACCACCCGGCTGCGCCGGGCGGTCCCCCTCCCCGTGCCGGGGAGGATTGCTCACGACAGCAACCGCGGGTTGACGATCCGTCCGTCCTTGGTCAGCCGCACCGCGTCGCCGATCTCGGCGTCGAGCACCGGGCGGCCGGCGTCCTTGTCCCAGAAGGTCGACAGGAAATTGTAGAGGTTGCGGCTGAACAGCGCCGAGGCGTCGGCTGGCAGGCGCGAGGCCGTGTTGCGGTGGCCGATGATGCGGACGCCGTGGCGTTCGACGATCTCGCCCGCCACCGCGCCCTCGACGTTGCCGCCCTGTTCGACCGCGAGGTCGACGATCACGCTGCCCGGCTTCATCGACGCGACCTGCGCGTCGCTGATCAGCCGCGGTGCCGGGCGCCCGGGGATCAACGCCGTGGTGATGACGATATCCTGCTTGGCGATATGGCTGGAGACGAGCTCGGCCTGCGCCGCCTTATAGTCGTCGCTCATCTCGCCGGCATAGCCGCCGGTGCCCTCGCCCTCGATGCCGGCGACCGCCTCGACGAAGATCGGCTTGGCGCCGAGCGACTGGATCTGCTCGCGCGTCGCGGCGCGCACGTCGGTGGCGGAGACCTGCGCGCCGAGACGCCGCGCGGTGGCGATCGCCTGCAGCCCGGCGACGCCGACCCCCATCACGAACGCCTTGGCGGCGCTGACCGTCCCCGCCGCGGTCATCATCATCGGAAAGGCACGGCCATATTCCGATGCGGCGTCGAGCACCGCCTTATAGCCGGCGAGGTTGGACTGCGACGACAGGATGTCCATCGATTGCGCGCGGGTGATGCGCGGCATGAACTCCATCGCCAGCGCCTCGTAACCGGCGGCGGCATAAGCGTCGATTCGCGCGCGGTCACCGAACGGATTGAGGCCGGCGACGATCCACGCCCCCGGTGCCGTCCCCGCCAGCCCGGCCGGATCGGGACCCTGTACGCCGAGGAGGATATCGGCACCCGCCAGCGTCGCGGTACGATCGGCGACGGCGGCACCGGCCTCCGCATAGGCCCGGTCGGCGTAGCTGGCGCCGGCGCCGGCCCCCGCCTCTACCGCGACGGTCGCCCCTAACGCGATGAACTTCCTGACGGTTTCCGGCGTCGCTGCGACCCGCCGCTCGCCGTCTGCATGTTCCCTGAGGACGGCGATCTTCATGCCATCGGCGCCTATGCGATCGCCCAGATCACCAGCGCGACGATCACCGCGCAGGCGATCGCGCCCCAGAACAGCATCTTCGTGACGCTAAGATAGGTCGATTCATGCGCCTTCAGGTCACCATTGCCGGCCATCATCCAACCCTCGTCTGCTCGTGGCGTCTGCGCCCTTGTGGCAATACCTGCCCGCAAAGCGCCGCGGCCGTCAAGGCGGGCGGCGGCCGGCGAGCTTAAGTCCGCCTTTACCGGTAGCTTGTATCAGGTGCCCCGAACCGGGACAGGAAAATACCATGACGCGCAACGGACAGCGCCTGCTTCTGCTGATCGACGACGAGCCCGCGCAGCGCCGGTTGGTGTCGGCGCTTGCCGCCCGCGCGAGCTGGCGGTCGATCTTCGCCGCCGACGGCGAGATGGCGCTGGCGCAGCTCGGCACGCAGGACGGGATGCAGCTCGATGCGATCCTGCTCGACCATTGGGCACCCGATGCCGATGCCGCACCGCTGATCGCCGAATTGCGCGAACGTCGCCCGGCGCTGCCGATCCTGATGCTCACCGCCAACGGTTCGGTGATGCACGCGGTGGCGGCGATGCGCGCCGGCGCGACCGATTTCCTGGTCAAGCCGCTCGCCCCCGAACGCCTGCTCGCCGCGCTGGAAGCCGCGGTGGCGGGCACCGCCGCGGGCGAGCTGCGCCCGCTGACCGAGAAGATCCCGGCGCTGCTCGCGTTCGACGAGATCGTCGGATCGTCACCCGATTTCCGCGCCGCGCTGGCGATCGCCGCCAAGGCGGCGCGCGCGCGGGTGCCGGTGCTCGTCGAGGGCGAGAGCGGCGTCGGCAAGGAAGTGGTCGCCGATGCGATCCACGCCGCCAGTCCGCGGTCGAAGAAGCCGATGGTCACCGTCAATTGCGGCGCGATCCCCGCCAACCTCGTCGAATCGGAGTTGTTCGGGCATGAGAAGGGCGCCTTCACCGGCGCGTTCGAGCGCAAGATCGGCAAGTTCGCCGACGCCGACGGCGGCACCATCCTGCTCGACGAGATCGGCGAGATGCCCTTGGAGACGCAGGTCAAATTGCTGCGCGTGCTGCAATCGGGCGAGATCCAGCCGATCGGTGCGCGTCACGCCCGCGAGGTCGACGTGCGCGTCATCGCCGCGACCAACAAGAAGCTGCTCGAAGAAGTCGAGGCGGGGCGGTTCCGCGAGGACCTCTATTACCGGCTCAACGTTGTCCAGGTGACGATCCCGCCGCTGCGCGAGCGACTGGGCGACGTGCCGGCGCTCGCCCGCCATCTGCTGGCGCGGATCGCGCAGCAGCCGGGGTTGCGGCCGCTCGGCATCACCGACGATGCGCTGGCGCTGCTGGTGCAATACGACTGGCCGGGCAACGTCCGCCAGTTGCAGAACGCCTTGTTCCGCGCCGCGGTGCTCTGCGAGGGCGCGGCGCTGACCCGCGCCGACTTCCCGCAGATCGCCGCGCTCGGCGACCGCCGCACCGGCACGGCCGGCTCGGCGAGCGCCTCCCCCGGCGGCATCACGTTGTTCCGGCCGGACGGCAATCTGCGCCCGCTCGAGGATATCGAGGCCGACGTCATCCGCCTCGCGATCGGCCATTACCGCGGCCGGATGACCGAGGTCGCCCGTCGGCTCGGCATCGGCCGCTCGACGCTCTATCGCAAGCTCGGCGAACTCGGCATCGACAACGCCGCCTGACTTTCCCCGGCGGCGGGGCGGGGTTAGCATCGGCGGATGCCCTGTCACCACATCCTCGTCACCGGCGCCGCTTCGGGCATCGGCCTCGCCACCGCGCAGCATCTCGCCGCAGCGGGAGCGGAACGGCTGGTGCTGGTCGATGCCGATGCCGCGGCGCTGGCGCGGGTCGCTTTGCCGTGTCCGATCAAGGCGCTGGCGGGCGATGTCGCCGACGAACAATTCTGGGACGATGTCGCCGCCGATCTCGCGGGGGTCGATAGCGCGGTGATCAATGCGGGGGTGGCCGGCGCGGGGCCGATCGCCGACCTGTCCTTCGCCGAATGGCGACGCATCCTCGGCGTCAATCTCGACGGTGCGTTCCTGACGCTGCGGGCCGCGATGCGGGCGATGACCGGCGGCGGTGCGATCGTCGCGACCGCGTCGGCGGCGGGGATCAAGGCGGAGGCCGGCGTTGCCGCTTATGGTGCGTCGAAAGCGGCGCTGATCCATCTCGTCAAGGTCGCCGCCAAGGAAGGCGCGGCGAACCGCATCCGCGTCAACGCGATCGCGCCGGCGGGGGTCGAGACGCCGGTGTGGGATGCGATCCCGATGTTCGCCGAGCGCGTCGCCGCGGTGGGTCGCGATGCCGCCTTCGCCGAACTCGCCGCGCTGGCGACGCCGCTCGGCCGCTATGCCAAGCCGGAGGAGATCGCCGCGCAGATCGGCTTCCTCCTTTCCGACGCGGCGGCGCTGATCACCGGCGCCTGCCTGGTCAGCGACGGCGGCTATACGTTGTGATCACCACAGGACGCCCTTGACCGGTTTGGTCGGCTCGGGCGCGGGATCGCCGATCGACTGGAGCAGGTCGATCTCGATCGTCCGGCACATCGCGGTCAGCGGCACGTCGTGGACGGTGTTGGCGAAGGGATCGACCAGATCGTCGCCGATCTGCAGCACCGCGAGGAACATGAGCCCCGCCAGCGTCGAGCCGAGCGGCGTCGCATAGCCCAAAGTCTCGACCAGCCCGATCGGCAGCAGGATGCAGAAGATGTGGGTGAACAGCGTCGGGAAGAACCGATATTGATTGGGCAGCGGCGTGTTCTTGATCCGCTCCATCCCGCCCTGCGCATTGGCGATGTCGACCATCGTCGATTCCATCCGCGTCTGCTGGATGGTGTCGATCCAGCCCCGGCGGCGCGCATCGTCGATGCGACGGCCGGTACCGTCGAGCAGGCCGTTGGCGATGTTGCTGCGCGTCAGCGCCGGTTCCGCCTCGCCACGCGACAGGAATTTGAGCACCTGTTCGTCGACCGGCTGGCGGCGCAACTGGCAGCGCAGCGCGTTCACATAGGCGATCTGGCGGATGACGATCGTGCGGCGCAGGTCGTGCGCCTCGTCGACCGGCAGGAAGTTGCGCGCCTCGCGGCTGAGGCTGCGCGAGGCGTTGATCATCGCGCCCCACAGCACGCGGCCTTCCCACCAGCGCTGATAGGCGGAATTGTCGCGGAAGCCGATCAGCAGCGCGAGCACCGTGCCGAACAGCGTCAGCGGCAGCGACGGCGCCTTGAATTCCAGCGCATAGTAACTGACGGTGACGATGACATCCCAGATGAACAGGATCACCAGCGGCTTCCAGACTTCGGCGACGACGCGGGTGAAGCGGGGGGTGGTTGCAACGATCATAGCGTGTCCAAATGGGATCGGAACGGCCCGAACGCATCAACAATCGATCTGCCGCAACGCAAAATCACAATTCAGCCACCGACCAGCGCCCGGTCGCGCAGGCCACGCCAGATCCGCAGCGCCTGGACGGTCGCGGCGACGTCGTGGACGCGGAGCAATTGCACCCCCGCCTCCGCCCCCTTCAGCGCCAGCGCGAGGCTGCCGCCGAGCCGCGCCTCGACGGGCGCTTCATTGTCGAGCGCGCCGATCATCCGCTTGCGGCTGGCACCGAGCATGATCGGGCAGCCGAGACCGTGGAACAGCGCCAGGCCGTTGATCAGCGCGAGATTCTCTGCGAGCGTCTTGCCGAAGCCGATGCCGGGATCGACGATGATCCGCGATTGCTCGATCCCCGCCGCGACGACCGCGGCGATGCGCGCGTCGAGCCAGTCGAACACCTCGGTCAGCACGTCGCGATAGCAGGTGCGCGCGTGTCCGCCCTCCTTCGGGTCGGGCGAGTGCATCAGCACGACGGGGCATTGCGCCCGCGCCACCACGTCGAGCGCGCGCTCGTCCCAGAGCAGCGCCGAGACGTCGTTGACGATATGCGCGCCGGCGGCGAGCGCGGCTTCCATCACCGCGGCCTTGCGGGTGTCGATCGAAACGGGGGTGCCGCTGCGCGCGAGCCGTTCCACGACCGGGACGACGCGGGCGATCTCGTCGCCCTCCCAGACCTGTGCCGCACCGGGCCGCGTCGATTCGCCGCCGAGGTCGATCAGCGCCGCGCCGGCGGCGGCCATGTCGACGCCGGCGGCGGCCGCGGCGGCGGGGTGGTCGCCGTGGCGGCCGCCGTCTGAGAAACTGTCCGGCGTGACGTTGAGGATGCCCGCCACGAGCGGCTGATCGAGCCGCAGCGTGCGCTCGCCGAGTTGGAGCGGCGGGCGCGGCTTCGTGATCGCGGCGTGGAGGCGGACCGCGGGGTCGCCGAGGGTGGCGACCTCGGCGACGGGGACGGTGCGGCGGTGGCCCGCTTCGATGACCTCGTAAGCGGCGAACCATTGCAGGCCGCCGGCGAGGCGCGCGACGGCGCCGTCGGGCTGGGTGACGGGGGTGTCGACGAACTGGACCGGGCGAAGATGGAGACTCATCGCCGGTCCTTCCGACGGTGGACCCGACAAGGCAATATGTCTATTTCGCCCCGCGCCGGGGAGGAATGGCTTACGGCTGCGTGGCCAGCAGATACGTCTGTCGCAACGTGTCGATCGGCTTGAGCTTGCCCTCGCCGTCGTGGTGCCAGAAGGTCCAGCCGTTGCACGCCGGCGCGCCTTGCAGCGCCGCGCCCAATTTGTGGATCGATCCCGCCGCGCCGCAATCGGACAGCAGACTGCCGTCGGCGCGCACCGTCACGCGGAAGCGGCGCTTGGCGTCGGTCAGCACCGCGCCGGGCGTCAGATAGCCGTTCTCGATCAGCACGCCGAAGGCGACCTTGGGCTGCTGGCGCGGGCTCTGCATCGTCGCCAGCGCCGATTCGTCGAGGGGCAGCGCCGCGGCGATCCGCTCCTCGGCCGCCGCGATATAATCGCCCTCGCGCTCGATGCCGATCCAGCGGCGCCCCAGCCGCTTCGCCACCGCGCCGGTGGTGCCGGTGCCGAAGAAGGGATCGACGACGACGTCGCCCGGCTTGGTGCAGGCGAGCAGAATCCGGTACAGCAAGGCCTCGGGCTTCTGCGTCGGGTGGACCTTGACCCCGCCCTTCTTGAGCCGCTCGCCGCCGCCGCAGATCGGGAATTCCCAGTCCGAACGCATCTGCAATTCGTCGTTGAGCGTCTTCATCGAGCGATAGTTGAAGGTGTATTTGGCGCCCTCGCCCTTCGCCGCCCAGATCAGCGTCTCGTGCGCGTTGGTGAAGCGGGTGCCGCGAAAGTTGGGCATCGGATTGGCTTTCCGCCAGACGATGTCGTTGAGGATCCAGTAGCCGAGATCCTGCACCGCAGCGCCGACCCGGAAGATGTTGTGATAGCTGCCGATCACCCAGATCGTGCCGTCATCCCTAAGGATGCGGTGCGCCTCGGCCAGCCAGGCGCGGGTGAAGGCGTCATAAGCGGCGAAGGTGTCGAATTTGTCCCAATCGTCGGTCACCGCATCGACGTGCGTGCCGTCGGGACGGAACAGCTCGCCGCCGAGCTGGAGATTGTAGGGCGGGTCGGCGAAGACCATGTCGACCGACTTGTCGGGCAGCGCGCGCATCGCCGCGATGCAATCGCCGCGGATGATGCTGTCCAGGGGAAGGGGTGCGGCCGGGCACGCCGGCAACGGCGCCGCTTTGCGCGCCGCGACCCGCGACTGCCTGACCTTCTCGATAACCGCCATTACGTCCCCCTTGCCGCCCTATTCGCGCGAAACACCGGACTCACGTCAAGGGATCATTGGTTAACGTCATGCCCCGCCGTGCGGCCGACGCGACCGGCCGCCGCGCATTCGATCCAGATGTTGGGAAGCGCGGCCGTCGCCGACCCCAAGTGCTGGGGTCTGTGACTCAAAAGACTCAGCGCGCGACTTGCTGCAAATTTTTGCCGTCGGCATGCTCGAAGTCGAGCTGCAACGAAGCCGAACCACCGCTGCCCGTGATTCGGGCATAAGCGGCGGCGACCGGCGCGAAGCTGCGCCGGTGGAGCGGCGTCGGTCCGTGCTCGCGCAGCGCGGCGAGATGATGTTTGCAGCCGTACCCCTTGTTCGAATGCCAATTGTATTGCGGATGGACCGAGGCATGCTCTAGCATGATGCCGTCGCGCGTATGTTTGGCGACGATCGAGGCGGCGGCGATCGACAGGCTGTGCGCGTCGCCCGAGACGATCGCGGTCGCCGGATAGGTCCAGCGCGGCAGGCGGTTGCCATCGACCAGCACATGGCCGGGATCGCAGCCGAGCCGCGCCACCAGCGCATCGACCGCGAGCGTCATCGCCTTCATCGTCGCCCAATAGATGTTGAGCGTATCGATCTCGGCGGGCTCGACGATGCCGAGGCCATAGACGCCGCGGGTGGTGATGAGGCCGTACAAGCGCTCGCGCTCGGCGGCGCAGAGCTTCTTCGAATCGTCGATGCCGCGCGGCGTGCCCTTCGCCGGCAGCACCACCGCGGCGGCGACCACCGGCCCGGCGAGCGGCCCGCGCCCCGCTTCGTCCACCCCGGCGACCGGGGGCAGGCAGGTCTTCTCATGCTTCCAACCGGGCATTCAGCCCTCCAGTTCGTCAAAGGGGACGACGCCGAGCGTATGGCCGATCGGGCCGTGGCCGCCGCCCAGACCCGGCGCGTTGACGATCGCGATACGGACGAAGCGCACCGCCTGCTCGAACGCCGCCTCGATGCCGAGGCCGCTGGCGAGCCCGGTGGCGAGCGCGCTGGCCAGCGTGCAACCGGTACCGTGCGTATCGACGGTGTCGAATCGCTTGCCGATCAGGCGGCGGATCTCGCCCTGCGGCGACAGCAGCCGATCGGTGATCTCGGCCGCCTTGCCATGGCCGCCCTTGGCGACGACATGGCAGCCGTGCGCGAGCACCGCCGCCTCGCCGCCGAGCGCCGCCATCTCCGGGATATTGGGGGTCACGACCGAGGCGACGCCCATCAACCGTTCGAAGGCGGCCATGGTGGCGGCATCTGCGAGCACCGACCCGCTGGTCGAGACCATCACAGGATCGAAGACGATGGGCACGTCGAGCTGGTCGAGCAGGTCGGCGACCGCATGCGCGATTTCCGCCGAACCGATCATGCCGATCTTGACCGCGTCGACACCGATATCCTCGATCACGCTGCGCATCTGCGCGGCGACCATGTCGACGGGGACGGCATGCACCGCCTGCACGCCCAGCGTGTTCTGCGCAGTGATCGCGGTGATCGCGGTCATCGCATGGCCGCCGAGCATCGTGACGGTCTTGATGTCGGCCTGGATACCGGCGCCGCCGCCCGAATCCGAGCCGGCGACGAGGAGCACGCGCGGGATCATCGTACGCGCCGGACTTTGGCGGGACGTCGGCATCGGATATATCCCGCGTCCGACAGTGCGATGCCGATAGGGTGGCTGATCGTGTGCGCCATGGCGGCGACCCATGCCACAGGTCGGGGGCAACAGAACAGAAGAAGGTGGTTCACGCGAAGACGCAAAGGTGTTGCGTCCGGCACTGCGGCAGCGCTTCCTCCCGGCCGCGGCACTGGCCGCAGCTGCAGAAGGTGAAGCTGCCGCGCGCGCTCCACCTTCGCTTCTTCGCGCGAAAACCGCTCAGCTCTGGAAGCGGCGCTCCGCGGCGGCCGGATGCGCTTTCAGGACCTTGCCGGCGCGGGTCGGCCGGTCGAGGAGTTCGCCCCCGCAGTCGGGGCAACGCTCGTCGAGGTCGTCGGCGCATTCGCTGCAATAGGTGCTCTCCAGCGAGCAGATGAACGCGCCGGGCGCATCCGCCGGCAGGTCGGCGCCGCAGCGTTCGCAATCGGGGCGCATCGCGAGCATCAGGCGGCGGCCTGCCGCACGGCGTCGCAGATGCGATCGACGATCGTCTCGACCTGGCGCGCGTCGTCGCCCTCCGCCATCACGCGGATCACCGGCTCGGTGCCCGAGGGGCGGATGACGAGGCGGCCGGTGCCGGCGAGTTCGGCCTCGGCGGCGGCGATCACCGACTGGACCGACGCGTCGTCGAGCGGCTTGCCGCCGGCGAAGCGGACGTTCTTGAGCAATTGCGGCAGCGGCTCGAACCGGTGGAGCACCTCGCTCGCCGGCGCCCCGGATCGCTTGAGCTCGGCGAGCACCTGCAGCGCGGCGACGAGGCCATCGCCGGTGGTGCCGTAATCCGACAGGATGATATGGCCGGACTGTTCGCCGCCGACGTTATAGCCCGAGCTGCGCATCTTCTCGAGCACGTAGCGGTCGCCGACCTTGGTGCGGACGAGCCCCAGCCCCTGCGCCTTGAGATGGCGTTCGAGGCCGAGGTTGGACATCACCGTCGCGACCAGTCCGCCACCCGCCAGCCGCCCGGCACGCGCCCAGCCGGCGGCGATCGTCGCCATCAACTGGTCGCCGTCGACCACCCGGCCGGTCTCGTCGACGATGATCAGCCGGTCGGCGTCGCCGTCCAGCGCGATGCCGATGTCGGCGCCCGCCGCGACCACCGTCTCGGACAGGGTCTGCGGCGCGGTCGAGCCGACGCCGTCGTTGATGTTGGTGCCGTTGGGCGTGATGCCGATCGAGACGACGTCCGCGCCCAATTCCCACAGCGCCATCGGCGCGACCTTATAGGCGGCGCCGTTGGCGCAATCGATCACGACGCGCAGCCCGTCGAGGCGGAGGTTCTCGGGGAAGGTCGCCTTGGCGAAATGGATGTAGCGCCCCTGCGCGTCGTCGATGCGGCGGGCGCGACCGATCTGCGCCGAGGGCGACAGCGGCACGTCGCCCTCCTTGGCGCTGTCGATCAATTGCTCGATCGTCTCCTCCGCCTCGTCGGACAATTTGTAGCCGTCGGGGCCGAACAATTTGATGCCGTTGTCGGCGAAGGGATTGTGGCTCGCCGAGATCATCACGCCGATGTCGGCACGCATCGACTGGGTGAGCATCGCCACCGCCGGGGTCGGCAGCGGGCCGACCATGATGACGTCCATGCCGACGCTGGTGAAGCCGGCGACGAGCGCGGATTCGAGCATATAGCCCGACAGCCGCGTGTCCTTGCCGATCAGCACGCGATGCTTGTGCTCGCCGCGCTGGAAATAGGTGCCCGCGGCCATGCCGACCTTCATCGCCATGCTCGCGGTCATCGCGCCGGCGTTGGTCGCGCCCCTGATGCCGTCGGTGCCGAAATATTTCCTTGCCATTGCGTGCGATCCGTTCCGCTATGCCGCTTGCTCGATCCCCCGATGCGCCAAGGAACCCGATGTCGCAAGCCACCCGTATCCTGCTGGCGCTCGTCGCCGGCATCGCGCTCGGCATCGCCGCGGTGGCGCTCGACAAGGATTGGGCGCTGCGCGTCACCAGCGTCAGCCAGCCGATCGGCGAGGCGTGGCTGCACGGCTTGCAGATGGTGATCGTGCCGTTGATCGTCGGGCTGCTCGTCACCGGCATCGCCGCCACCGCGGAGGCGGCGAAGGCGGGGCGGATCGCCGGGCGCGCGGTGGTGCTGTTCGTCGTCGTGCTGTGGTGCACGACGCTGATGTCGGCGGTGGTGATGCCGCTGCTGCTCGAACTATGGCCGTTGCCCGAGGCCTGGTCGGTGGCGCTGCGCAGCGCGCTGACCGCGGCACCGGCGATGGGCAAGGTGCCGACGCTCGCCGATTTCTTCGCGACGATCGTGCCGACCAACGTCGTCGGCGCGGCGGCGGGCGATGCGTTCCTGCCGCTGACCGTGTTCACGCTCGCCTTCGCGTTCGCGATCACCCGGCTGGAGGAGGCGGCGCGGCGACGGCTGACCGACCTGTTCCAGGCGATCACCGATGCGATGCTGGTGATCATCGGCTGGGTGCTGAAACTGGCGCCGATCGGCATCTTCGCGCTCGCTTACGGCGTCGGCGCGCGCACGGGGGCGGCGGCGTTCGGCGCGCTGCTCCATTATATCGTGATGGTATCGGCGATCGGGCTGATCGTGCTGCTTGCCGCTTATCCGGTGGCGCGCTTCGCCGGCGGCGTGCCGCTGCGCCGCTTCGCCCGCGCGGTCGCGCCGGCGCAGGCGGTGGCGATCAGCACGCAGAGCTCGCTCGCCTCGCTGCCGGCGATGCTGAAGGGGTCGGCCGAGATCGGCGTCGCGCCGGCGACCGCGGGGATCGTCCTGCCGGTGGCGGTGGCGATCTTCCGCGCGACCAGCCCGGCGATGAACCTCGCGGTGGCCTTGTACGTCGCGCATTGGCTCGGCGTGCCGATCGGGCCGGGGCAGCTCGCTGCGGGGATCGCCACCGCGGCGATCACGACGATGGGATCGGTGTCGCTGCCGGGAACGGTCAGCTTCTTCGCCAGCGTCGCGCCGGTGGCGTTCGCGATGGGCGTGCCGATCGAGGCGCTGGGGCTGCTGGTCGCGGTGGAGACGGTACCGGACCTGTTCCGCACCGTGGGCAACGTGACGATGGACGTCGCGGTGACTGGGGTGGTGGGGCGATCCGTTTAATTCCTCCCCCGCCAGGGGGTGGCAGCACGAAGTGCTGACGGAGGGGGAGGATACGGAAAGCCCTGCGTCTGCGGAAACGCCCCCTCCACCACTCGCCTACGGCGAGCGGTCCCCCTCCCCCGCTGAAGCGAGGGAGGAATTTAGATCAGGGCCGCCGTTCCTCGCGCGTGTTCACCCCTGCCGCCGCAGGCTCGCCGATCGCCGCCTCGCCCGCCAGCGCGTGCGCATCGTCGCCGATCGTGTCGAGGTGCATCAGCCGCGTCACGAACGGTGCGAGCACCAGCACGACGACGCCGACGCCCATCGAGAACCAGCCGATCCGCCCATAGACCTCCAGCACCTGCGCCGGGCCGGCGCCCTCGCCGCCGGTCGCCTGCGCGATCAGGCCGGCGATGAAATTGCCCGCCGCGGTGGCGAGGAACCAGGTGCCCATCATCAGCCCGGTCATGCTCGCCACCGACAGCCGCGTCATCGACGACAGGCCGATCGGCGAGAAGCACAATTCCCCCATCGAATGCAGCATGTAGAGCAGGATGACGAAGATCGCCGGGGTCAGGCCGCTCGCCGGCGCGCCCATGATCAGCGCGAAGAAGCCCGCGCCGACCAGCACGAGGCCGATGCCGAACTTGAACGGCGCCGACGGTTCGATGCCGCGCTTGCCCATCGCCGTCCACAACAGCCCGAACAGCGGCGCGAGCGTGATGATGAAGAACGAATTGACCGACTGGAACCACGATGCCGGCATCTCCCAGCCCAGCACCGTGCGATCGACCGACTGGTCGGTGTAGAGGTTGAGCGACGAGCCCGCCTGTTCGAACAACGCCCAGAACAAGGGCGACAGCGCGACGAGGAAGAGCGCGGCGAAGATGCGATGCCGCTCGACCTTGGGCAAGGCGCGGAACGAGGTGAGCAGGATATAGCCGACGGTAAACACCGATCCGGCGATCAGCACGATGCCGACCGCGCCCTGATTGCGCACCAGCCACCACGACAAGGCCACTGCGACGAGCGCGCCGGCGTAGATCGCCCATTCGATCGACAGGCCGATCGGGGTACGCGTCTGCAGCGCGCCGGCGACCGGCGGTTCGCCGACGTCGTACATTTCGCGGCGGAACAGCACGAAGACGACCAGACCAAGCGCCATGCCGATCCCGGCGGCGCCGAAGCCATAGGACCAGCCCATCCGCTCGCCGAGATAGCCGACCAGCAGCGGGCCGATGAATGCGCCGGTGTTGATCCCCATGTAGAAAATCGAGAAGGCGCCATCGCGACGGGTGTCGTCGCGCGGGTAGAGCTTGCCGACGAGCACCGAGATGTTCGCTTTCAGGAAGCCGGTGCCGACGATGATGAAGGCGAGCGCGAGATAGAAGCCGTTGAGCGCGCTTCCCTGCATGCCGACCGGCCCTTCGACCGCGGCGATCATCAGATGGCCGACGGTGATGAACACGCCCCCCGCCAGCACCGCCTTGCGCGGTCCGAGATAGCGGTCGGCGATATAGCCGCCGATGATCGGCGTGACGTAGATCAGCGCGGTATAGGCGCCGTAGACCGCAAAGGCGGGCTGTTCGCCGAACAGGAAATGCTTGGTCAAATAGAAGACCAGGATCGCCCGCATGCCGTAATAGGAGAACCGCTCCCACATTTCCGCGAAAAACAGCAGGAACAGTCCGAGCGGATGTCCGAGGAAGGTGCGCGCGTGGGCCGGTACGCCGCCCCCGCTCGCTGATGCGATGGCCATAAGGTCTGACAACTCCAACACATTCATGGCGCCGGCCCGACCGGGCGGCGGATCGCGGCAACCTAACGGCTGATCCCCTGCTGTAAACATCGCCGCCACCGGCTATGGTGGCGGCATCATGTTCAACGACACCAGCACGCCGCTTTCGCTGCTCGCCACCCGCCGCTCGGGCAAGCCGCGCGATCTCGTCGCCCCCGGCCCCGACGCCGCGCAGCTCGACCAGATGCTCGCGATCGCCGCGCGCACGCCCGATCACGGCAAGCTCGCGCCGTGGCGCTTCGTCGTCATCGACGATCGCGACGCGCTGTCGCGGCTGCTCGCCGACGCCTATCGCGCCGAACGGCCGCAGGCGCCGCGCGGCGACATCGACGCGCTCGACCAATTCGCGCGGCAGGCGCCGACGCTGGTCGTGGTGCTGTCGTCGCCGGTGACGAGCAGCCCGATCCCGATGTGGGAACAGGAATTGTCCGCCGGCGCGGCGACGATGAACCTGCTCCACGCGGCGCATGCGCTGGGTTTCGCGGCGGGCTGGCTGACGGGATGGCCGACCTTTTCCGACGCGGTGCGCGACGGGCTCGGCGCCGCACCAGAGCGGATCGCCGGTTTCGTGTTCATCGGCACGCCTAGCCGGCCGCTCGACGAACGGCCCCGCCCGGATCCGGCACGAACCGTCTCGCACTGGCCCAACATGGGATAGGACGGACAGGTTGTTATGGACCTTTCCGGCATTTGGTGTATTAAGTCAGCATGACAGCGTTCAGCAACGAGGACAGCCCGGTCTATATCCGGTTACGCGGCACCATCGCGGCGGGCATCCTGCGCGGTGACTATCGCGCCGGCGACCAGCTCCCCTCGGTGCGCGCCTTTGCGGCCGAACATGGCGCCAATCCGCTGACCGTCGCCAAGGCCTATCAGAGCTTCCAGGACGACGGCTATGTCGAGGTCCGCCGCGGCGTCGGCATGTTCGTGCTGCCGGGCGCGTCCGAGAAGTTGCGCGCGGCGGAGCGCGCGGCGTTCGTCGAGACGCAATGGCCGCGGATCCGTGGCTATATCGACCTGCTCGGTTTGGACGCTGCGGACCTGCTGGAGTGCGAGCAGGCTTAGGAAGGCGTGTCCGCGCAGTCTCGATATCCCCGCGCTGCGCGATGATAGACCTTAGGCGCGGCTGGCGAGACACCTTCGCGCCTTCGCGCGAACCCGCTCTTCTTCAGAACAGCCCCAAAGTCGCCACTTCCTCGGTGGTCAGGTCGATGCCGAACATCAGCGACATGCGCATGCGATAGACGCGCGGGTCGGTGATCTCGGCGGCGCTGCGGTTGTCGCCGGCGCGGCGGTGGTAGCGGCGGTCGGTGAGGCCGGCGAGGCCGTGAGGCAGGACGATGCTGGCGATGGTGTGCTGGGTGAAGCGGCTCTGCGGCGCGGTCGACGCCCAATGGTTGGACAAAGCGAGATCGGCGTCGAACACCGCGGTCTCATGGAAACTATATTGCGGCTGCCAGCCCTCGCCGGTGCCGCGGCCGTCGGTCGAACCGGGGTCGCCCTTGCGGCTGAGCATCCAGCCGTGCTCGGCGTGGCGGTCGAGCCGGAACCAGGCGCCGTCGGACGCCTCCGCCTCCCAGCCGTCGGCGAGCGCCATCACCGGCGCGTAGCTGCCGCCGAAGCCGGCGTCGGCGATCCAGTCGCGGCCGTCGATCGTCACCAGGCTGAACGTGTGGGTCAGCGGCGGCGCGTCGGTGACGCCGAGCCAGACGCGCGCGAGCAGCGGCCGGACGGTGAAATCGAGCGCAGTCAGCGCGTCCATGAACAGGCGGTTCTGTTCGAAACAATAGCCGCCGCGCTTCGCCGTCACGAGCTTGGCGAAGACCGAATCGCCATCGATCGCGATGCCGCGGCCGAGGCGGACGTCTAGATTCTCGAACGGGATCGACAGGCGATGTTCGCGCTGGAGGCGGCCGAGCCCCTCGGCGTCGGGCGTGACGCGGGCGGGCAGGCCGATACGGGCGAGATAGGCGTCGAGGTCGAACATGGTGGGTCCTTGGAAGCAAATCCTGATCCTCCCCGGCACGGGGAGGTGGCGCCGCGCAGCGGCGACGGAGGGGGGCTTCCTCATGGTATAGCGTCTGGGGAAGCCCCCCTCCACCACCCGGCTGCGCCGGGCGGTTCCCCTCCCCATTCCGGGGAGGATTTTTCAGGCGGCGAACGCCTCGGCTGGGACGGCGTAGAGCACCTCGGCGCTTGCCGTCGCCGCGGCCTTGAGGCCGTGCGCCTCGGGAACGATCTGGTCGAGGTAGAAGCGGACGGCGGCGCGCTTGACGATCGCGAACTCCTCGTCGCCCGTCGCATGGCGCCCTTCGCGTTCCATCAGCCAGCCGCAGACCGCGACCGACGTCATCGTCAGGAACGGATAGCTGGCGGCGAGCTTGTCGTCGGCGTCCGCGGTGGCGAGGCGGCGGGCGATCGCGTCGACCGTGTCGATCAGCGCGACCAGTTCGGGATGCACCGCCTCGGCGCGCATGTCGGCGACGAGCGCGGCGAAGGCACCGCCATTGTCGAGCGCCAGCTTGCGGCCGACGAGGTCGGCGGCCTGGATGCCGTTGGTGCCTTCGTAGATCGGGGTGATACGCGCATCGCGGAAATATTGCGCCGCGCCGGTCTCCTCGACATAGCCCATGCCGCCGTGGACCTGGATGCCGAGCGAGGCGACCTCGTTGCCGATGTCGGTGCCATGCGCCTTGGCGAGCGGCGTCACCACTTCGAGCCGGTTCTTCGCCGCGCCGTCGCCGAGGCCGGCACGATCGACCTGACCCGCGGCATAATAGACGAGCGCGCGCGCCGCCTGCGTCTGCGCCTTCATCCGCAGCAGCATGCGGCGGACGTCGGGGTGATCGACGATGCGCACCGCCTCCTTGTTGGACGAGCCGGCGCGCGCCGACTGGACGCGTTCGAGCGCATAGCCGACCGCTTTCTGCGTCGCGCCCTCGGCGATCTGCACGCCCTGCAGGCCGACGTTGAGCCGCGCATTGTTCATCATTGTGAACATGGCGCGCATGCCGGCATGTTCGGCGCCGATCAGCTCGCCGATGCAATCGTCGTGATCGCCGAACGACAGCACACAGGTCGGCGAGGCGTGCAGCCCCATCTTGTGCTCGATCGAGACGACGCGGACGTCGTTGAAGTCGCCCGGCGTGCCGTCGTCGTTCAACCGGAACTTCGGCACGAGGAACAGGCTGATGCCGCGCGTGCCGGTGGGCGCATCGGGCGTCCGGGCGAG
This sequence comes from Sphingomonas sp. M6A6_1c, assembly GCF_053345135.1. Lineage (NCBI taxonomy): Bacteria > Pseudomonadati > Pseudomonadota > Alphaproteobacteria > Sphingomonadales > Sphingomonadaceae > Sphingomonas > Sphingomonas sp. M6A6_1c. The sequence goes on from NZ_JBKEZO010000007.1 coordinate 291,382, forward strand.
GACGAGGTGGACGATATTGTCCGCCATGTCGTGGTCGCCGAACGAGATGTAGATCTTGGTACCCTTGATCGACCATTTGCCGTCACCGAGCGGCTTGGCGGTGGCGCGGAGCGCGCCGACATCGCTGCCCGCCTGCGGCTCGGTGAGGTTCATCGTGCCGGTCCAGTCGCCGGTCGCCAGATGCGGCAGATAGAGCGCCTGCTGCTCCGCGCTGCCGTGATGGATCAGCGCCTCGATCGCGCCGACGGTCAGCGTCGGGCAGAGCGCGAACCCCATATTGGCCGAGCCGAGCGTGTCGAGCACCGCGGTCTGGATCGCGAAGGGCAGCCCCTGGCCGCCGAAATCCTCGGGCACGCCGATCGTGCCCCAGCCGCCCTCGACGTAATCCTTATACGCCTTGACGAAGCTCGCCGGCATATGGACGCCGTCGGGCGACCATTTTGCGCCGACCGTATCGCCCTCGCGGTTGAGCGGCGCCCATTCGCCGCTCGCGAACTGGCCGACGCCTTCGAGCACCGCGTCGACCACGTCCGGGCTGGCGGCAGCGAAGCGCTCGGTCGCGGCGATCTCTGCGATGCGGACGACATGCTCCAGCACGAAACGCTGGTCGGCCACGGCTGCGGTAAAGGACATCATTCTCTCCTAGGATTGCACGCGATATAGGCCGGACGGATGGCCGATCCAAACCCGCGCATCTTACCCTACGGCACGGCCGCGCTCGCCGAGGCCGCGGCGCGAATCACCCGCGGCGAATGCGTCGCGGTGCCGACCGAGACGGTCTATGGCCTCGCCGCCGATGCCGGCAACGCCGACGCGGTGGCGGGCATCTATGCCGCAAAGGGGCGGCCGAGCTTCAACCCGCTGATCGTCCATGTCGCCGATCTCGCCGCCGCCGAGCGGCTCGCGGTGTTCGACGACGATGCGCGGGCGCTGGCGGCCTTGTTCTGGCCGGGGCCGCTGACGCTCGTGCTGCCGCTGCGCGCGGGCGCGCCGATCGCGTCGCTGGTGACTGCGGGCCTGACGACGGTGGCGCTGCGGGTGCCGCGGCATCGCGCGATGCAGGGCCTGATCGCCGCCGCCGGCCGCCCGCTCGCCGCGCCGTCGGCCAATGCGAGCAACGCGATCAGCCCGACGCGCGCCGCGCACGTCGCGGCGAGCCTCGGCACGCGGGTGCCGCTGATCCTCGACGACGGGGCGACCGAGGCGGGGCTCGAATCGACGATCATCGCCGGGCGGACGATCCTGCGGCCGGGGCCGATCACCGCCGCCGAACTGCCGTTCGCGACGACCCCCTATATAAAGGAGTCTGCGGTCACCGCGCCGGGGCAGCTCGCGACCCATTATGCGCCGCGCAAACCGCTAAGGCTGGAGGCGGGTGCGGCGCGTCCGGGGGAATGGCTGATCGGCTATGGTGCCGTAACGGGCGACGATAACCTCTCGGCGTCGGGCGACCTGCGCGAGGCGGCGGCGCGGCTGTTCGATGCGCTGCATCGCGCCGATGCCAGCGACCGGACGGCCATCGCGGTCGCGCCGGTGCCGCACGACGGGCTGGGCGAGGCGATCAACGATCGGCTGGGCCGCGCGGCGCACCGTTAAAGCGGGGTGGATGTTCGATCAAAGTCCTCCCCTTGCGGGGGAGGATTTTTTCCAAAACCCTGCGTGTCGATCCGGCTTAGGGACCGGCAGCGTCCGCCGGACCGACATAGCCGAAAACCCCGGTGGCGGTGGCCACCGAGGTTCTGGCTTTGCTCGTCCTTGGGGGGAGAGCTCGGTCGGCGCCAACGCCCTTGGGGGGCAGCGCCGGCGCCGGTCTTGGGATTACTGGAGGAGCTTCAGCACGCCCTGCTGGCTCTGGTTGGCCTGCGAGAGCATCGCAGTCGACGCCTGGCTGAGGATCTGCGCCTTGGCGAGGGCGGTCGTTTCGGCCGAGAAATCGGCGTCTTCGATGCGGCTCTTCGCGTCGGTCAGGTTGGTGACGTTGGTGGTCAGGTTGTTGACGACCGACTGGAGACGGCTCTGGCCGGCACCGATCGAGGCGCGGGTGGTGTTGACCGACTTCTGCACCGCGTCGATCGTGTCGATCGCCGTCTTGGCGCCGGCGGCCGTGCTGATGTCGATACCGCCGGTGTTGTCGCCGGTCGTGGCGGCGGTGTAATAGGTGTCACCGGCAGCCAGCGTCTTCGTCGTGCCGATGTCGGTCGAGGTCAGCGCGGTGGCACCGCCACCCGTCTTGGCGCCGTAAGCGACGTCTTCCGCGGTGATCTTGCGGCTGGTGCCGACCAGCGAACCGGCAGCGACGGTCGCCAGGCTTGCGGCGACCGTGGCACCCGCCACGCCGCTGACCGACGCCATGTCGAGCTTGCTGATCTTCAGGTTGACCTGATCGGCCGAACCGGCACCGGCCTGGATCGTCACGCTCTTGTCGTTCGCCGAGTCGAACAGGCCGACGCCGTTGAAGGTCGTGCCGGCGATGTTGGTGAGCTGCTTCTGCAGTTCGGCGACTTCGGTCTTCATGTTCGAGCGGTCGTCGGCCTGGTAGGTGCCCGATGCCGACTGGACGGCCAGTTCGCGCATCCGCTGCAGGATGTTGGTGGCTTCGCTGAGGGCACCGTCGGCGGTCTGGGCCAGCGCGATGCCGTCGTTCGAGTTGCGGATCGCCTGGTTCATGCCGCGGACCTGCGCGCCCATCGAGGTCGAGATGGCGAGGCCGGCGGCGTCGTCCTTCGCCGAGTTGATGCGCTTGCCGGTCGACAGGCGCTCCATGGCGGTCGAGAGCTGCATGTTGGCCGAGGTGGAAGCGTTCGCGGAACGCAGCGAAGCGATGTTGGTACCGATGACGGTCATGTGAATTCTCCAAAAGCTGCGGCGCTCCCCGCCGCCCCCAGAGCGGAGGGCCGAGCCGCCAAATGAGAGAACGGCCAGTCCCGACGGGGATTTAGCGAAAAAATGCAGCAGCCCGATTTTGCCGGTCCCTCGCATGCGTACACGCGCGCGTAGAGGCGCGGGCGGCACGCGCGCGGCGCGCCCGGAAAAATTTTGCCGGTCAGGAACGAATTTTAATCCGGCATTTACTCTGGAACCCGCATTGGAGAGCTCGTCCTTGGGGGATAGCAATGCGTTCGATTTTCTCTTCCGCTGCGGTGTTGCAGCGTCACTATCCACTCGTCTCCAGCCTGCGTGCGCAGGGCTTCGGCCTCGGCTCGTACGAGACCGGGCAGCCCGGGGCGGCCGATCTGTTCCTGATCGCCGAGGGCGAGGCGCCGCCGGCGCCGGCGCGGTCGGTGATCATCGGTAGCGAGGGCCGGCACGTGCTGCCCTCGCGCAACGGCAATCCGGCGCGCATCGCCTTCGGGCCCGAGGATGCCGCGGTCGGCAACGGCTTCGCCCGCGCGCTCGTCGCCGGTGCCGAGATGCCGACCGCCGCCGATCCGGAAAGCCTCGCGCTGCTGGCGCTCGCCGAGCGCGTCGCGCAGGCGGACATCACCGTGCTGATCAACGGCCCGACCGGCACCGGCAAGGAAGTGCTCGCCCGCGCGATCCACAACCAGTCGCCGCGCCGCAACGGCCCGTTCATCGCGATCAACTGCGCCGCTTTGCCCGAGACGATGCTGGAAGCGCTGCTGTTCGGTCACCAGAAGGGCGCGTTCACCGGCGCCTCGTCGGGTGGCGAGGGCTTCTTCCGCGCCGCCGACGGCGGCACCATCCTGCTCGACGAGATCGCCGAGATGCCGCTGCAACTGCAGGCCAAGCTGCTGCGCGTGCTGCAGGAGCGCGAGGTGGTGCCGATCGGCGCCTCGGTGCCGCAGGCGATCGACGTGCGCGTCGTCGCCTGCGCCAACCGCGACCTGCAGGGCGAAGTCGCCGCCGGCCGCTTCCGCGCCGATCTCTATTACCGCCTGTCGGTCTTCCCGCTGTCGACCAAGCCGCTCGCCGAGCGTCCGCAGGACATTCCCGCGCTCGCCGCGACGATGATCCTGCGCCATGCCGGCACCCGCGCGGTCGTGCCGTGGCCGACCGCCGAGGCGGTCGAGACGCTGGTCCGCTACGACTGGCCGGGCAACGTCCGCGAGCTGGAGAATGTGATCCAGCGCGCGCTGCTGTTCGCCGGCGGCGACACGATCGATGCGAGCCACATCGTGTTCGATCGGCCGGTCAGCTTCACCTTCCACCGCGAGCCCGCACCGGTGACGCAGCTGTTCCCGCAGGCGGCGGCTCCCGCCGCGCCGGTGGCGAGCGAGCCCGCCACCTTGGGCAACGTCGTGCAGATGAGCGAATTCCAGGCGATCCGCGAGACGCTGGCGGCGTGCGGCGGCAGCCGGATCGAGACCGCGCGCCGGCTCGGCATCTCCGAACGCACGTTGCGCTATCGCCTCGCCAAGGCGCGCGAACAGGGTAACGACCTTGCCCGTCCGCTCAGCATGGCGGCGTCGGCATGAGCGGCGTGGCCGGAGTTGGCGGCGCGATGAGCGTCGACCGCGTGATGCAGCTGCGCGCGCAGATCCTCGAACGCAACCAGGCGCTCAGCCGCGCCAGCGCCAGCGAAGGCGCCGCCCCTGCGAATGCGACGAAGCCGACCAGCTTCGCCGACACGCTGCAGGACGCGCTGAAGGACGTCAACGCCGGCCAGAACAAGGCCTCGGCGCTGTCCGAAAGCTACGAACGTGGTGAGACGGTCGACATCGCCAAGGTCATGCTGGCCCGCCAGCAAGCCTCGGTCGGGTTCGAGGCGACGCTGCAAGTCCGCAACAAATTGCTGTCCGCGTACAAGGACATCATGAGCATGCCGGTGTAATCGATGAGCACTGCCCTCGCCCCCGCCTCGCCCTCGGCCCTGCCCGAGAAATTCGCCAACCCGCTGTTGCAGATCAAGGGCGTGCTCGCGCAGCCCGCGGTGCGGCGCAGCCTGCCGATGGCGATGCTCGTCGCGCTGATCGGCGCCGCCGCGCTCGCCTGGATGACCTTCGCCACGCCGACGCAGAAGACGCTGTTCACCGGCCTGACCGATGCCGACAAGCAGGCGGTGACCAGCGCGCTGACGCAGGCGAACATCGCCAGCCGCATCGACGACGGCACCGGTGCGCTGACCGTCGACGAGGACCAGTTCAGCAAGGCGCGGATGCTGCTCGCCGGCCAGGGCCTGCCCAAGCAGGCGCCGGGCGGCTATGCGATCCTCGATCAATTGCCGATGGGCGTCAGCCGCGCGGTCGAGGGCGAACGGCTGCGCCAGGCGCGCGAGACCGAACTCGCCCGCTCGATCGAGGATATCGACGCGGTCGCAGAAGCGCGCGTCCATCTCGCGATGCCCGAAGCATCGGTGTTCGTGCGCGACAATGCCGCGCCGTCGGCGTCGGTGGTCGTCAAATTGCAGGGCGGGCGTGCGCTCAGCCAGGCGCAGGTCCAGTCGATCGTCAACCTCGTCGCCTCGTCGGTGCCGGGGATGAAGCCCGAAAGCGTCACGATCGTCGACCAGATGGGCGCGCTGCTGTCCAAGCCCGGCGCCGGCGGCGTCGACGGCGACAGCGACGCGCGGCTGGAGATGCAGCGCAAGACCGAGGACAAGGTCCGCCAGCAGCTGGTGCAATTGCTCACCCCGCTGGTCGGCGCGGGCAATTTCACCGCCGAGGTGCAGGCCGACATCAACCTCGACCAGACGCAGGCGACGCGCGAGACCTATGACAAGGCGGGCACGCTGCGCGCCGAGACCGGCAATTGGGTCGGCAACCAGGCGAACGGTCCGGCGACGCCGGGCGGCATCCCCGGCGCGCTGTCCAACACGCCGCCGCCCGCCAGCCAGTTGCAGACGCCGCAGCCCGCCAACGGCGCGAGCGGTGCGCCCGCCGCGGCGCCGACGCCGGTCGCCGGTGGCCCCGCCCCCAATCCCAACAAGCAGAGCGACAGCTTCCAGCGCGCCTACGACCTCGGCAAGGAAGTGTCGGTGACGCGCCAGGCCCCCGGTTCGGTCAAGCGGCTGTCGGTCGCCGTGCTGCTGCGCGATCCCGACAAGACGCGGCGCACCGCGATGGAGATCGGCCAGATCACCGATCTGGTGAAGAGCGCGGTCGGTTTCGACCAGGCCCGCCAGGATCAGGTGACGGTGATCAGCCGCAAGTTCGCCGACGCCTCCGCCGACACCGGCGGCCCGGCCTGGTACGACAATGCCTGGCTGCCGGTGCTCGCGCGCAACGGCACCGCGATCCTGATCGCGCTGCTCGTCCTGCTGCTCGGCGTGCGCCCGCTCGCCAAGGGCCTGATGAAGAAGCGCGACGATGCGACGCCGGCGCTCGCCGGGCCGGGCGGTTCGCCGGGCGGCGGCGCCGAGAACGACGGCATCACCGTGCACGAGGCGGTCAGCCTCGACCGGCTCGAGGCGTCGCAGACGGTCGATGACCGGATCGGTGCGGTCCGCGGCTTCACCCGCGACAATCCGGCGCGCGCCGCGCTGGCGATCCGCGACATGATCAAGGCGGACGCCAAGTGACCACCGTCGCCCCCGCGCGCACCTACACCGGCGTCGAGCGCGCCGCGGTGCTGATGATGCTGGTCGGCGAGGACGAGGCCGCGGCCATCCTCCAGAAGCTCGACCCCGAGGAGGTGCGCCAGCTCGGCTCGGCGATGTTCGCGGTCGCCGACGTCTCCGAACAGGAGATGGAGGACGTGCTCGACGATTTCGTCGGCAAGGCGCGCGAGCGTACCGGCGTCACCTTCGAACCGCGCCCGCGGATCGAGGCGGTGATGAACCGCGCGCTCGGCGCGGAGAAGGCGGAGAGCGTGCTCGCCCGCATCACCCCGCCCGAGGCGGCGTGCGAACTCGAATTGCTCGACTGGCTCGACGCCAGCGAGATCGCGCAGATGATCGAGAAGGAGCATCCGCAGATCGCCGCGGTGATGATCGCCAATCTCGATCCCGCGGTCGGCGGCCAGGTGCTCGAACTGCTGCCCGATGCGGTGCAGCCCGACATTCTCCACCGCATCGCGCGGCTGGGGCCGATCAACGCCGATGCGATCGACACGCTGAAGACGGTGCTCGCCAACCGGCGCGGCGGCAGCGGCGGCGGCAGCTCGGCGAGCGGCCTGTCGCTGGGCGGCACGCGCGAGGCGGCGAAGATCCTGCAAGGCGCGCGCAAGGCGACCGAACAGCGGGTGCTGCCGAAATTGTTCAAGATCGACAAGGACGTCGCCAAGGCGATCGAGGAGGCGATGTTCGTCTTCGACAATCTGCTCGACATGGACGACAAGAATCTCGGGACGCTCATCCGCAACGTCGACGGCGACATCCTGTCGCGCGCGCTCAAGGGCGTCGACGAGACGGCGCGCAACCGCTTCCTCGGCTGCATGTCGGCGCGCGCCGCCGACGGCATCCGCGACGAGATGGAGGCGCGCGGGCCGATGAAGCTCGCCGAGGTGCTGGAGGCGCAGAAGGCGATGATCGGCATCGCCCGCAACCTCGCCAAGGACGGCACGATCATGATGGGCGCAGGCGACGACGATTATGTCTGACTTCGTCGCGGGTTTCGCCGCACGCCACGACACCGCCGCGCATCTGTTGCAGGCCGCCTTCGCACCGCCCGCCGGCTTCTCGCCGCGCGAGATGTGGGCGACGCTGGAGCGGACGATGGGTGGCGGCGCCGCCGCCGCGCCGGCATCCGAGCCGCGCAGTGGCCCGCGCCATTTCAGCCCCGCCGACCCCGGCGGCGACAAGCCGACGCGCGGCTGGGACCCGCTCGACACCGAGGCGGAGCCGAGCGGCTTCATCGATCCGGTCGAAACCGCGCATGCCGCCGGCTATGCCGAGGGCCTCGCCGCCGCCGCCGCCGCCGCGCGCGCCACCGGCGACCGCGACCGGGCGCTGCTCACCCAGCTCGCCGCGGCGCTCGCCAACGGCCACCAGCTCGATCGCGACCATATCGCCGGGCAGTTGCGCCAGACGGTGCTGCTGCTGGTCAACAAACTGGTCGGCGAATGCGGCGTCGCACCCGCGGTGCTCAACGCGCGGATCGAGGCGGCGGCGGAGCTGCTGGCGGAGGCCGGTGAATCGGCGCTGTTGCGGCTCCATCCCGACGACCTGCCGCTGGTCGAGGGGTCGCTGCCCAAGACGATCTTCGCCGCCGGCGACGCCTCGCTGACGCGCGGCAGCTTCGTGCTCGAAAGCGCCTCGACGCTGGTCGAGGACGGCCCCGAATTGTGGCTCGGCCAGCTCGCCGAGGCGATCGACCGCGTGCCCGTACCGCCGCTGGAGGCGCGCGCGTGTTGAACCGCTTTACCGCCGATTATCTCGAAACGCTCGCCGCCGCCGACTTCCGTCCGACGCCCAAGGTGTCGGGTCGATTGTCGTCCTACGACGGGCTGCTGATGGAAGCGATCGGGCTGTCGCTCCCCGTCGGCACGATCTGCGAGATCGGCGGTCATGGTGACGCCAAGGTCGAGGCGGAGGTGATCGGCTTCCGCAACGGGCGGACGCTGCTGATGAACCTCGGCGGCCCCGCGGCCTTGCTGCCGCGCGCGCCGGTGCGCCCGATCGGCTCGCCCGGCGAGGCCGAGGTGGGTGCGGCGCTGCTCGGCCGCGTCGTCGACGGCGCCGGGCGACCGATCGACGGGCTCGGCCCGATCCGCGGCGCGGGAACATGGCCGCTCGCCGGCAAGCTGCAATCGCCGCTCGACCGTGGCCGCGTGCTCGAACCGATGGACGTCGGCGTGCGTGCGATCAACGGGCTGCTCACCATCGGCCAGGGCCAGCGCGTCGGCATCATGGCCGGCTCGGGCGTCGGCAAGTCGGTGCTGCTCGGCATGATGGTCCGCGCCGCGCAGGCGGACGTGATCGTCATCGGCCTGATCGGCGAGCGCAGCCGCGAGGTCGCCGACTTCCTCGAAACCAAGGTCGCCGGTGCGGCGCGCCAGCGCTCGGTCGTCGTCGCGGTGCCCGCCAACCATTCGCCGGTGCTGCGCATCCGCGGCGCGCTGCGCGCCACCGCGATCGCCGAAGCCTTCCGCAACGAGGGCAAGAAGGTGCTGCTGATCATGGACAGCCTCACCCGCGTCGCGCATGCCGGCCGCGAGATCGGGCTGGCGCTCGGCGAGCCCGCCTCCGCGCGCGGCTATCCGCCGTCGGCGATCGCGATGCTGCCCAACCTCATCGAACGCGCCGGCACCGACGTGCGCACCGGCGGCTCGATCACCGCGATCTACACCGTGCTCGCCGACGGCGACGACGGCAACGATCCGGTGGTCGATTCGGCGCGCTCGATCCTCGACGGGCATATCGTGCTCAACCGCCATCTCGCCGAGCGCGGGGTCTATCCGGCGATCGACATCGGCCCCTCGGTCAGCCGCGTGATGACCGACATCGCGCATGCCGACCACGTCCATGCCGCGCGCGTGCTGCGCCGCCATCTCGCGACCTATGAGGAGAATCGCGATCTGGTGCTGATGGGCGCGTATCGCCCCGGCGCCGATCCGGCGATCGACGCGGCGATCGCCGCGCATCCGGCGGTGATGGAATATATCAAACAGGGATCGGACGAGATCGTCTCGCTGGGCGATGCGATCGGCGAGCTGACCGGCGTGTTCGGTGCCTGACGCCAGGAAGCTTGCGCGCATCCATCGCGTGCGCACGCTCCAGCTCGGCCTGACCCGCGCCGACGAGGTGCGCGCGCACGAGAAGTTCGCCAGCGAGGAGCATCTCGCCCGCCGCATCCAGGCGCTCGCCGATGCGGTGTCGCCGACGCCGGACACGCATGCCAGCGCGGCGGCGATGGGCGCGCAGGCGCATTTCCGCGACCGGCTGCACCAATCGTCCGCAGCGGCGCAGGCGCGGCTCCAGTCCGCCGAGGCGTTCGTCAACCGCGCCGCTGAGGCGACCCGTTCCGCCAAGCGCGACCAAAGCGCGATCGAGAAACTGCTCGACCGCGCCCGCCGCGCCGCCGCGGTCGCCGAGATGCGCACGCTGGAGGAAACGCCGCCCGTTTCGCCGCTGAAGGCAAAACGGCACGATCCTTGCTGATCGCAGCGGGACACCCTCTCGACGAGATTGCCCCGATGATCACTCCCGCCACTGCCGTCGCCACGATCGCCCCCGGCCTGCCGGGCAAGGGCGCGTCGCCGGCCGGCGGCGAGATGTTCGCGCTGTCGATGCTGGCGGTGGGCGGCGAGGCGGATGTGGTGCCCCTTGCTGCCGCCCCGCCGGCTGCCACCCCCGCGGCCATGACCGCACCCATCACGCCGATCGACATCGGCCGGCAAGGCCTTGCCGCTCCCGGCATGCCGCTGCCGACTGCCACGGTGACGGCGCGGGTCGATCCCGCGCTCGCGTGGCTGGCGGCGGTCGACATTCCCGTACCCGCGCCGCTCGACGTGCCGCCGGCGCTCGCCGCGATGCCGGTGGCAGAGGCGGTGCCGGTGGCGGTGGCGACGCCGCGCAGCTTCCGGCCGGTGGCGAGCAACTCCGCTTCGGTGGTGGCGCTTGCGGCGACGGTGCCCGCTACGGACGTCGCGACCGCTGATCCGCTGCCGGTCGCAGCCGCACCGGCGGCGCCGGCAACGCCCGAGATCACGTCACAGCAGTCCGACGCGGCCGCACGTCCTGCCGCCAAGACCGTCGAACGTCGGGCGACGCCGGCTGCCGCACCGTCGCCCGATCCGGCACCGGTGGTCGCAACCGTTCCGGCGGCGACATCGATCGCTTCGCAAGCCGGCGACGCCCCGCAAACCGCGTCGGTCGCAGATGCCGTCGTCGTCACACCCGATGCGCCGACGAAACGCGCCGCCGGCAAGGCCGAGGCGCCGGTGCGCGGCACACGCACGGCCACACCGCGTGTAGCCGATCCCGCCATGCCAGCGTCGTTCCAACAAGACGAGGCACCCGTCACCCCCAGCGATCAGAGCGACGAGGCCGCCGTCCCGGTAGCCATCGACACGCCGGCGTTGCCGCAACCGTACGCCGCGGTGATCGCCCAGGCCGCCCCGACGCCGGCGCCCACGCCGACGCCGGTCGTCTCGGAACAGCCGCAACAGGTCCGTCACGTCGCGGTGGCCACCAAGACGGCGGTTCCCGCCCCGATCGCTCCGCCGTCGGTGGCGCAGCCCACGGCACCGACCGCCACACAGCCACCGCGAGCGGATGCTTCCGCGGCCGTGACCACGCCGGCGCGCGCGCCCGAACCGACGCCGCCGGCGGTCGCACGGACGCCGCCGGCGGTCGCACGGACGCCCGCCGCGCCGACGCTCCTGCCGGACCAATTCCAGCCCTCGCCGGCCACGCCGAAGCCATCGGACGACGCCGCTCCGGTCGCGCCGCGCATCGCCGATACCGCACAGCCTCCGATGCCCGCGGCGCCCGCAGCGGCCGCGCCGGTCGTGGCCGAGGCGGTCGCCACCGCCGCCGCGCCGGTGCAGATCGCCCGATCGCAGCCCGTCAGCAACGCAAGCGCCGGTCCGGCGACAACGCGGGTCCGCTCGGCGCAGCGCCAGACGACGACGCCGATCGTCTCCGCGCCATCTGCCGCGCCTGTCCCGCCGCCAGTGCTGGACCGGGCCCCGCCTGCCGTCATCGGCGATCGTCCGGCAGTCGCGGCCGCCGATGCGCCGCTCGCACCGGCCCCCGCCCCCGCGAGCGCGCCGCAGCCGATCACCATCGCCGTGCCGGTCCCCACCGCGACCACACCGGCAGAGGCCACACCGGTCACCCCCGCTACGCAGCCGGCGGTCGCCGCGCCGATGCCCGCAACCGTGACAGCGCCTGCCCCCGCCACACCCCCCGTCATCGCGGCGGTAGCGCCGGTCGCGGTCGCCGCCGCGCCCGTGATCGCCGCCCCCGCGCCCGCCACCCCGGTGCCGCAGCCGCGCGCGTTCGTGCGGGAGGTCGGCGGCACGACGCGCCAGACGGTCGCGTTGCGGCCGCAGGCGGCGGCGTTGCCGCAGGCGCCCGCGGGAACGACCGCACCGGCCTCGCAGGTGTTCGGTGCCGCGATCCACGCCGCCGCCGGTGCCGACGAGCGCCGCGCCGCCGAGCCGGCCGAGCTGGCGCCGACCGCGACGCCCACGCTCGCGCCCGTCGCCGGCAGCAGCGCCGTCGTGGATCCGCAACCGACGCTCGACCTGCGCCAGAACGGCTGGCCGGCGGCGATGATCGACCATATCGAGACGCTGCGCGACGCCGCCAATGCCACCGACACGCGCATCCGCCTCGTCCCCGACGCGCTCGGCGTGATCGACATCGCGGTGAAGACGGTCGGCGATGCGATCCACGTCCGCTTCGCCGCCGCCGACGCGACGACGCGCACGCTGATCGAGGATGCCCAGCCCCGCCTCGCCGCGATCGCCGAGGAACGCGGCCTCCGCATCGGCCAGACCGTCGTCGAGGCGGCACCGGCCGGCCAGACCAACACCGGCCAGTCGCAAACCCAGTCACAGGGCCAGTCGCAGGGCCAGCCCTCCGGCCAGGCGTCGGCGCAGACCGCCAGCGGCCAGCCGCAACCCAATCAGGCGCAGACCGGCCAACAACAGCCGCGCCAGAACCAGACCTCCGCGCGCCAGCCGGCCTCGCCGGCCCGGGCGCCCTCCCCCGAAACCGACGCCGCCGCCGATGGCCGCGTCGCCTGACTTCCTGAGGATATGAGACGATGAGCGACAAACCCGAAGACGCCCCCAAGAAGAAGAAGGGCGGTATGAAGAAGATCGTGATCATGGTGGTCGCGCTGGTCGTCCTGGTGGGCGGCGGCGTCGGCGCGGGCGTCTATGCGGCGAGCAGCGGCCTGATCGGCGGCGGCCATGCCGCGGCGCCCGAGGAGCACGGCCCCAAGCTGATCCCAAAAGCCGAACAGAAGCGCCCCGCCGCGGGCGGCGAAGGCGGCGAGGGGCATGGCGGCGAGGCGGCGGCGAGCGGCGGCAAGCACACGCCCTCGGGCGGCGACGGCGACAAATACGCCTCCAATTACTACGCGATGGACCCGCAGTTCACCTCGAACCTGCAGGATTCGGTGCACGTCATCCAGGTCGGCATCGCCGTCTCCACCCCCTATGACGATACAGTCATCGAAAATCTGAAGACCAACGACATCGCGATCCGTTCGGCGGTGCTGCTCACCCTCGGCGACACGCCCGAGGAGCAGGTGTTCAGCTCCGCCGGCAAGCAGCAGATGCAGCAGCGCATCGCCAAGGCGATCAACACGACTCTCGAACAAAAAGAAGGATTCGGCGGCATCAGTAACGTCTACTTTACCAATTTCGTTGTTCAGTGAGCCCATGGTTAATGCCGCAGAAACCTCCGAACGACGGGCAAGGGAACGCCGCCCCGCCGCGCATGCGGCGCGGCTCGGCGAGACCAAGCTCAATCCGTTCGGCGACCTGCACACGCTGCAGCATCTGTCCGCGCGGCTCGCGCGGGCGTTGCGCGGCGTGTTCGAGCCGCTGTTGCGGCGCGAGGTGCGCGCCTGGGCCGAGCCGCTCGTCGTCCAGCGTTTCGGCGACTATCGCACGGAGCGTGCCGACGGGCTGACCGCGTGGCTGCCGCTGATCATGTCGCCGCAGGGCGCGACCGGCCTGTGCGTGCTCGACGGCGTGTTCGTGCTCGAGATGCTCGACCTGTTCTTCGGCGGCACCGGCGCCGCGCCCGCGGTGGTGCCGGCCGAATTCTCGCCCGCCGCCGAGGCGATCGTCGGCAAGATCGGCGCCGCGATCGCCGGCCCGCTCCGCTCCGCCTGGGAGCCGCTGGCGCGGATGGACTTCACCCCGACGCGGGTCGAGATCAACCCGGCGATGCTCGCCACCGATACCGACGATGCGATGATCGTCACGCGCTTCGGCCTCGCCGCGGGCGACGACAAGCCGGTGTTCATCGACCTGCTCTACCCGGTGACCGCGCTCAAGCCGCACGCGCCGACGCTGACCGGCAAGGTGCTCGACAAGCAGGAGGCGGACCCCGCCTGGCGCACGTCGCTGACCCGCGCCGCGATGAACGTCCGCTTCCCGATCCGCTCGGTGCTCGCCGAGCCGGTGGTGCCGCTGTCGATGCTGATGAACCTCAAGCCGGGCGACGTGATCCCGATCAGCTTCGGCCCGGAAGTGCCGGTGATGGTCGGCAGCGACTGCCTGGGCAAGGGCACCGTCGGCACCTCGAACGGCCACGCCGCCGTCCGCCTTACCTCCATTGCCCGATTCGACGACGAAGGACCTGACGCATGAACGATATGACCGGCGGCTTCCCGCTCGATGCGGGGGTGGCCGCCAATTTCCGGCTGCTCCAGGACGTCGATGTCAAGCTGACCGTGGAGATCGGCTCCACCCAGCTCACGCTGCGCGAATTGCTCGCCTTGGGCGAATCGAGCGTGATCGAGCTCGACCGGCAGGCGAACGAACTGCTCGACGTCTTCGTCAACGGCACATTGATCGGCCGCGGCGAGGTCGTCACCGTCGGCGACCGTTTCGGCGTGCGGATGACCGAACTGGTCACCCCCGACAAATCCGCTCCCTCGCGCGGCTGAAGGCAGACTTATGCTCTGGTCCTATATCCTCAAGCTCGTCATCCTGCTGCCGCTGGTCTGCGGCCTGATGATCGGCTGCCTCTACGCCTGGCGCAAGCTCGAGACGCGGATGCCCGGCAAGGCGCCCAACCGGCTCATCGCGATCAAGGAAACGATGATGATCTCGCCGGGCCTGCGGCTCGCGGTGCTCGATTTCGAAGGCAAGCGGCTGCTCGTCTCGGTCGGCCGCGGCGGCGTCACGCTGATCGACAAGGTGGACCAGTGAGCATCACCGTCACCCGCAACGGCCATGGGCCAGCGCTGATCCGGCCCGCGCGCGCGTCGCGCCGCGGTGGCCGCGACCGTGCGCACAAATGGCTGTGGGCGATCCTCGCGATCGTGCTCGCGCTGCTGATCGCGATGCCCGCCTTCGCGCAAGGCGCACCCGCCGCGCCGGCGCCCGGTGTCGGCGACGCGGTCGACCGCGCGCTGGGGCAATTGAGTTCGGGCGCCGCCTCGGGCGGTACGCAGTCGGCGCCGCTGTCGCTGTCGCTCCAGGTCCTCATCATCATGGGCCTGCTGACGATCCTGCCCGGCATCCTGCTGATGATGACCAGCTTCACCCGCATCGTCATCGTCCTCGCGGTGCTGCGCCAGGCGCTGGGGCTGCAACAGACGCCGCCCAATCAGGTGCTGATCGGGCTCGCCCTGTTCCTGTCGCTGTTCATCATGGCACCGACGATCAGCCAGATGAACACGCAGGCGATCCAGCCTTATGCCGCCGGCCAGCTCGCCGGCACGCAGATGATCGAACGCGCCGGCGCACCGCTCCACGCCTTCATGGTCAAGCAGACGCGGATCAAGGACGTCACGATGTTCGCCGACATGGCGAAATCTGGCCCCTATGCCTCGCCCACCGACATTCCCTTCGCCGTGCTGCTCCCCGCCTTCGTCACCTCGGAGCTGAAGACAGCGTTCCAGATCGGCTTCCTGATGTTCCTGCCGTTCATCGTCATCGACCTTGTCGTCGCGACGGTGCTGATGGCGCTCGGCATGGCGATGCTGTCGCCGACGATCATCTCGCTGCCGTTCAAATTGCTGCTGTTCGTGCTCGTCGACGGCTGGGCGTTGACGATGGGCAGTCTCGCCAATTCGTTCGCGACCTGAGGAGCGCAGCCATGGACGCAGATTATTTCCTCACCGTCGCCAACCAGACGATGTGGGTGCTGGCGCTGGCCAGCGCGCCGATCCTGATCCCGGCGCTGCTCGCCGGGCTGATCCTCGGCATGATCCAGGCGGCGACGTCGATCAACGAACAGACGTTGAGCTTCGTGCCCAAGCTGCTCGTCGTCGCTTTCTCGATCATGATCTTCGGCAGCCTGATCCTCGGCCTGCTCACCGATTTCACCGTCGGCATGTTCGAGCGCATTCCGGATCTGGTGAAGTAGGTCGATGCTCGGCTTCGGCCTCGCGATCGAGCCCAAACTCTGGGCGTTGATGTTCGTCATGGTGCGGATCGGGGCGGCGTTCATCGTCGCGCCGGTATTTGGCGCGGTGGCGATCCCCTTGCCGGTGCGCGTCGGCCTGTCCGGCGCGATCGGCATCTTCGTGCTCGCCGTCCACCCGATCGTGCCGCCCGCGCAGATCTTCGCGGTCGCGACCTTCCTCGCGATCTTCGCCGAGGCTCTGGTCGGCTCGGCGATCGGCTTCATCCTCCAGATCGCCTTTGCCGCGCCGATGATCGCGTCGGAGATCATCGGCGGTTCGATGGGGATCGGCTTCGCCTCGTCGGTCGATCCGCAGAACGGCCGTTCGACGCCGGCACTCGGCCAGTTCTTCAGCGTGATGCTGACCTTGCTGTTCCTGTCCGTCGACGGCCATCTCGTCCTCGTCGAACTGCTGGTGAAGAGCTATGAGACGATGCCGCCGGGCACCTGGATCGCGCCCGACCGGCTCAAGCAGATCGCGTTTTTCGGCGGCTATGCCTTCCTGGCCGGGCTGCTGCTCGCGCTGCCGGTCGGCTTCCTGCTGCTCTGCCTCAACATCATCGTCGGCATGGTCAGCCGTGCCGCGCCGGCGCTCAACCTGTTCTCGGTCGGCATGCCCGCCAGCCTCGCGGTCGGCGTGATCGCGCTCGCCGTCGCCTTCCCGGCGATGGGCGATTATATGCTCGTCATCGTCCGCGAGGGCCTCGCCGCGACGCAAGCGCTGGTGAACGGCTGATGTCGGAGGGTGGCGACAAGACGGAAGCCCCAACCGCCAAGCGCAAGCAAAAGGCGGCCGAAGACGGCAACATCCTCAAGTCGAAGGATTTCGCCACCGCGCTGGTGGTGATGGCGGGCGTCGCCTGGCTGATCTTCGCCGGCCCCTCGCTGCTCGCCGCCTGCAAGGCGGTGATGGCGGCGAGCTTCCAGTTCGACCGAGCCGACGTCGAGGATTTCTCGCCGTGGCGGCCGTTGCAGGAGGCGGGGCTCAAGCTGTTGCCCTCGCTCATCACCTTGTTCGCGGTCAGCGTGATCGCGACGATCGTCAGCTCGGCGGGCCTCGGCTCGCTGACCTGGAACAACAAGCTGATGGCCTTCAAGGGCAATCGCATCAACCCCGCCTCCGGCCTCAAGCGGATCATCGGGCCGCAGGGGTGGATCGAGCTCGGCAAGTCGCTGCTCAAGGTCGTGCTGCTCAGCGTGATCGGCGGCTATATGCTGTGGAAATCGAGCCGGGCGACGCTCGGCCTCACCTCGTCGAGTCTCGGCGATGCGGTGAGCGAGCTGGGCGGCACCTTCACCGGCATCATGATCGCGATGGCCGGCGGCCTGTTCGCGATCGCGCTGTTCGACGTGCCGGTGCAGATCATGCAGCTGCTGAGCAAGCTGCGCATGACCAAACAGGAAGTGCGCGACGAGCATAAGGAAACCGAGGGCTCGCCGGAGGCGAAGGGGCATCAGCGCGCGATGCAGCGCGCGATGGCGACCGGCGGCGTGCGCAAGGCGGTGGCGGAGGCGCATGTCGTGCTGACCAATCCGACCCATTTCGCGGTCGCGCTGCGCTACGATCGCGGGCAGGACCAGGTGCCGGTGGTCGTCGCCAAGGGCCGCGGCGCGATCGCGCTGGCGATCCGCGAAGCGGCGGGCGAAATGCGCGTGCCGGTGCTCGAATATCCGCTGCTCGCCCGCGCGGTCTATTACACCAGCCGCGAAGGGCAGGAAGTACGCGACGATTTGTACGTCGCGATCGCCACCGTCCTCGCCTTCGTCTTCAACGTCAACGCCGCGGCGGGCGGCGTCGTCCAGCCGCCGATCGACGTGCCCGAAGGCGCCCGCTTCGACGAACACGGCATCAAGATAGCGCCAAGGAAACCCTAAAATCCCGGCGGCTGCGGTCGTTAACAGGAATGAAGCGCGGAGTGCGACGATGACCACCACGACTGCCACGACCAGCACGCCGACGCCGACGCCCACCCCGGCGGCGACCACCGGCGCGGGCGTCACCAAGAATGCCGCGCAGCAGGTGCTGACCTCGCTCAACACCGGATCGGGCGTCGATACGGGCTCGCTGGTGACGGCGCTGGTGCAGGCGCAATTCGCCGCCAAGAACGCCGCGATCGCCAGCCGCAACACCGCGCTCACCGCGCAGATCTCGGCGGCGAGCACCCTCAAGAGCACGATCGCCAATTTCTCGACCGCGCTCGGCTCGCTGAGCGGCAACGGCACGTTGCAGACGCAGCCGGTCAGTTCCAATCCGACCGCACTCGGCGCTACCGCGATCAGCGGCGGCAAGGTCGGCAACCTCAGCTCCAGCATCACCGTCACCGCGCTCGCCTCGGCGCAGGGTGCGCGCTCCGCCGCGGTCGCCGACCGCAGCGCGACGATCGCTACCGGTACGCTGACGCTCAAGCTCGGCACCGCGACCTACAATGCCGCCGGCACCGCGATGACCGATTTCACCGCGACCAGCGGGTCGGCGGTGTCGATCAACGTCACCGACGGCAGCCTCGACGGCATCGCCAGCGCGATCAACGCGGCCAAGGCGGGCGTCACCGCCAGCGTCATCACCGATGCCGACGGCAAGGCGGTGCTGTCGCTGAAGGGGACCACCGGGACCAACCAGGCGTTCACGCTCCAGGCCGACGATGCCAACAGCAAGCTCAGCCAGTTCAACGTCGCACCCGGCGCCGCGACGACGCTGACCGGCACCGCCGCCAACGCCAGGCTGACCGTCGACGGCGTCGACGTGCAGCGCAGCAGCAACACCGTCACCGACCTCGTCAGCGGCGTGAAGCTGCAGCTCAACGCGGTGTCGAACGGCCCGGTGGCGCTGTCGAGCACCCGCCCGACCAGCGCGATCGCGCAGGCGGTCAGCGATTTCGTCGACACCTACAACCAAGTCTTTGCGAGCGCGAAGGGCGTGACCGACGCGGGCACCGGCGACCTCAAACAGGATACCGCCGCCAAGACGCTGCTGCGCTCGCTCCAGTCGCTGACCACCAAGTCGCTGGTATCCACCGGCAACGGCAATGCGCCCACGACGCTCGCGCAGCTCGGCGTCTCGACCAACCGCGACGGCACGCTGAGCGTCAACACCGCGACGCTGAACAAGGCCATGGCGGCCTATCCCGACGAGGTCGAGGCGATGTTCGCGACGACCTCGGGCAATGCGCTGGGCCTGGCGAGCACGTTGAGCGGCATCTCGCTGGCGGCGGCGAGCAGCATCACCGGGCTGGGCGCATCGACCGCGCGCTACACCAAGGCGCAGGGCGCGCTGACCGACGAACAGGCGAAGATCACGACGCTGTCGGATGCGATGTCGACCCGGCTGACGCAGCAATTCTCGACGATGAACAGCAAAGTCGCCGCCTACAAATCGACCCAGACGTTCCTCGAAAACCAGATCAAGGCTTGGAATTCGGACAAGTAATGGCCTACGCGACCACACTTCGGGGCGATCCCTACGCCACCTATCGCCAGATCGACGTCGTCGGCCGTACCGCCGATGCGCAAGGCCCCGGCCTCGTGCAATTGCTGTACGAGGAACTGGTGTCGGCGCTGCGCGCGGCGGCCTGGGCGGTCGAGCACAACCAGCTGCGCACCAAGAGCGAGCGCGTGACCCGCGCGACCGCGATCCTGTTCGCACTCGAATCGGGCCTCGATTTCGAGCGCGGCGGCGAGGTGTCGACCACGCTGGCGCGGCTGTACGCGGGCATCCGGCAGACGGTGATCCACGCCTCGGTCGGCTACGACCCCACCCCGTTCCGTGAAGCGGCGAGCAGCCTCAGCGAGATCGCCGAAGCCTGGCGCACCGCGCGCGCGGCGTAAGCTAAGCTCCTCCCCTTCCAGGGACGGTGCGACAAAGAGGTGCGATCACGCCCGCCAAGGTATCGTCACCCCGGACTCGTTCCGGGGTCTACTCCGCGGCGAGGAGAAAGGCTTGAGGCGAAATCGCTCTCTTGCGGTGGACCCGGATTGAGTCGAGATCTCGGTGAAAGTCGTATGTTGCACACCAGAGCTGTACCCCGGCGAAGGCCGGGGCCCAGTTTGGTGAAGCTTTGGGATGACTTACCACGGCCTTCCCAACTGGACCCCGGCCTTCGCCGGGGTACATCGGGCTTTTCGCAGGATGCTCGAAGGAGCCCGTGGTGACAGACTATTTCTGGAACCAGTGCCGGCGCGAGAAATAGCCGAGCACCAGCACCGCGATCGCCGCGCAGAGCCCCATGATCGCGTCGAACGCCCAGGGCTTTTGCGCATAGGGCAGATCGGCGACGTTCATCCCGTAGACGCCGGTGATGAAGGTCAACGGCAGGAAGATCATCGCGATGATCGAGATGACCAGCGAGCGACCGTCGATCTGCTCGCTCCTGAGGTCGGTCAGCGCCTCGTGCATCAGCGAGGCGCGCTCGCGGATCGATTCGAGCTCCTCGGCCATGCGCGCGGCGCGATCGGCGGCGGCGGCGAGATGGCGGCGGTCGTCCTCCGCGAGCCACGCGCCGGGCAGCGTCGCCAGCTTCTCCAGCGCGGCGCGCTGCGGGCTGAGGAACCGGCGATAGCCGATCGCGGCGACGCGGACGCGGGTGACGGTACGGCGCAGGTCGAAGACGCGGTTCGCGTCGAGCCGCTCCTCGCAATCGTCGAGTTCGTCGCCGAGATCGGCGACATGCGGGTCGAGATCGCTGGTGATCGCGGTCGACACCGCGGCGATGAAGTCGCCGGGGTCGACGATCTCACCGGCCTCGACCTCCTTCTCGACCTCGGCGATGCCGATCAGCGCGCGGCGCGTCACCGAATAGACCCGGCCCTTGATCGCCCAGATCCGCACCGAGGCGAGCGCATCGCCGGAGGTGACCTCCTCGGTCGAGCGGCCGCGCAGGTTGAGCAACGCGCCATCGGCGAACGCCTCGCAGCGCGGCCGCGTTTCGCTCGCGGTGAGCGCATCGACGACATAATCGTCGAGCCCCGCCGTATCGTGCAGCCACGCCTGTGCCTCCGCCTCGTTGCTGGTCAGATGCACCCAGACGAAGTCGGCGGTACAGGACAGCGCCGCCTTGACCGCGACCCGCTCGACCTTGCCGTCGGTGATGCGATAGCCGAACCCGCTCATGCCATCACCAGCTCGACGGTGAGGCCGTCCGACGCCGTGTCGGAGCGCCACGGTTCCCGTGCCGCATCGGCCCGCGCGCGATCGAGGATCGCCGCGGGAACGCCGGGGTGGTGGAGCACGCGATCGGCGTTGGCGAGCGCGCGCGCCTGCCGCAGCGTCAGGTCGTCGGGATCGGTGGAGGTCAGCACGATGCGGACATGGCCGGTGGCGCGCACCTGGTCGGCGGCGAGCCAGCGCTCGACATCGCCCCCTCCGGCCAGCGGATCGAGCGCGCCGCCCGCCGCCATCGCCGCCCCCAGCGCCCGGCGCCGCTCGCCGCCGTCGGGGTAGCGCCGGCGCAGCGCCGGCCGCGCCGCCTGCAACCGGTCCGCCAACGCGCCGAGGCCCGCCGGCAGCAGCGCCTCGAGCCGCTGGCGCAGCGCCGCCGCCAGCCCCGCCGACACGCCGCCGGTGCCGATCGCGATCAGCACCGGCGCGCGATCGACGATCGCCGGCGTGGTGAAGTCGCAATGGTCGGGCCGGTCGACCGCATTGACCAGCAGCCCGCGCGCCTTGAGCCGCGCCACCGCTGCCAGCGCCTCGCCCTCGTCCTCGATCGCGACCACCGCGAGCGCCGCCGCAGCCTCCTCGCCGACGATGACGGCGCCGGCACGTTCGAGCAGCCGGCGCTTGGCGTCGGCGGGCTCGCCGCTGCCGAGCAGGATCACCGGGCGGCCCACCAGCCGCACGAACAGCGGCAGGCTGTGCAGCGTCACCGCGCCACGCGTCCCGGCGTCAGCCATTCGGGCACCCGCTCGGCGGCGAGGATCGTCTCCGCCGCGATCCGGTCGGCGACCACCGCGAAGCGGTCGCCGTCGACGAGCACCTCGGGCACCAGCGCGCGGCTGTTGTAGGTCGAGGCCATCGTCGCGCCATAGGCGCCGGCGGTGCGGAACACCGCGAGGTCGCCGCTCTTCACCGCGTCGATGTCGCGACCCATCGCGAAGGTGTCGCCGCTTTCGCAGACCGGGCCGGCGATATTGGCCGTCATCCGCTCGCCGCTCGGCGCGACCGCGTCGAAATCGTGCCAGGCGTCGTAGAGCGCCGGGCGGGCGAGGTCGTTCATCGCCGCATCGACGATGACATAGGGGTTGGTGACGCCCGGCTTGACCCAGATCACCTCGGTCAGCAGCACGCCGGCATTGCCGGCGATGACGCGGCCCGGCTCGAACATCAGCTCGACGTCCCAGCCCTCGGTGACGCGCGCGACCATCGCGCCGTAATCGGCCGGGCTCGGCAGCACATCGCCCGCCTTGTACGGGACCCCGAGGCCGCCGCCGAGATCGACGCGAGTGATCGTGTGGCCGGCGGCACGCAGGTCCGCGACGAGCTGCCCGATCCGGCGATACGCCTCTTCCAGCCGCGAGAGATCGGCGAGCTGGCTGCCGATGTGGCAGGCGACGCCGCGCAGGTCGATGCCGTCCAGGGGCGCGAGCCGGTCGAACATCGCCGGCGCCCGATCGATCGGCACGCCGAACTTGTTCTCGGCGCGCCCGGTCGAGATCTTGGCGTGCGTGCCGGCGTCGACGTCGGGATTGACGCGGAGCACCGCGGGCGCGCTTTTGCCCTTGGCGTGCGCGATCTGCGCGAGGACGACGCCCTCTTCCTCCAGTTCGAGGTTGAACTGGCCGATCCCCTCGTCGAGCCCGCGCGACAGTTCGGCGCGGGTCTTGCCGACGCCCGAGAAGACGATGTCCGCCGCCGGGATGCCCGCCGCCAGCGCGCGCGCCATCTCGCCGCCCGAGACGACGTCGGCGCCATAGCCTTCCTCGGCAAGGACGCGCAGCACCGCGACATTGGGGTTGGCCTTGATCGCATAAGCGAGGTGGACGCGGCCGAGGTCCTTCAACCCGTCGCGGAACACCTGCGCATGGCGGCGGAAGGTCGCGGTCGAATAGACGTAGACCGGCGTGCCGACCTCGTCCGCGATGCGGGTCATCGGCACGTCCTCGCAATGGAGAATGCCGTCGCGGTAATCGAAATGGTTCATCGGGCCTTGATCTATCTCGCGATCAATTGGGGGGCAGGTCGAAATCGTCGCTGCGCCGCTGTTCGGAGTTGCTGAGCAACTCGTCGCTGCGCTGCGGTCGCTGCTGCGTCGTCGGAGTGAGCAATTGCGCCGGGGTGGGCGTCGCCTTGGCGCCATAGGGCGCAGGCGGCAACGACGCGCCCGGTGCGGGCTGCAATTGTTTGGCGGCGCCGCAGCCGGCGAGCGCCAGCACCAGTGCGAGGGGGATCAGGCGCTTCATGACAGGCTCTCCCGCGCAGCCGCGATCGCGGCGCGCACGTTGGCGGGCGCGGTACCACCGAAGCTGGTCCGGCTGGCGACCGAGGCATCGACCGACAGCACGTCGTACAGGCTCTCGTTCACCCGCGCGTCGATCGCCTGGAATTCGGCATAGGGCAGTTCGTCGAGCCGCACTCCCAGTTCCTCGGCGCGTTTGACCGCGCGGCCGGTGACGTGATGCGCCTCGCGGAACGGCAGGCCGGCCTCGCGCACCAGCCAGTCGGCGAAATCGGTCGCGGTGGCGAAGCCGCTCTCGGCCAGCCCGCGCATCCGGTCGGTGCGGAAGGTCGCGCTCTCGATCATGCCGGTCATCGCCGCGATCGACAGGCCGAGCAGGTCGTGCGCCTCGAACACCGGCGGCTTGTCGTCCTGCATGTCCTTCGAATAGGCGAGCGGCAGGCCCTTCATCGTCACCATCAGCGCGGTCTGGCAGCCGAGGATGCGCCCGGCGTGGCCGCGCACCAGCTCGGCGGCATCGGGGTTGCGCTTCTGCGGCATGATCGAGCTGCCTGTCGACCATTGGTCGGACAAAGCGACGAAGCCGAACGGCTGCGACGCCCACAGCACGAATTCCTCGGCGAGCCGCGACAGGTGCAGCGCGGTCTGCGTCGCGGCGGTGAGGTAATCGATCGCGAAGTCGCGGTCGCTCACCGCATCGAGGCTGTTGCGCGTCGGGCCGTCGAAGCCCAAGGCCGCCGCGGTCATCTGCCGGTCGAGCGGGAAGCTCGTTCCCGCCAGCGCCGCCGAGCCCAACGGACACAGGTTCATCCGCGCCCGCGCGTCGCGGAAGCGCGAGATGTCGCGTGCGACCATCTCGACATAGGCCATCAGATGGTGGCCGAGCGTCACCGGTTGCGCCGATTGCAGATGCGTGAAGCCGGGCATCACCGCATCGGCATGCTCCTTGGCGCGGGTCAGCAACGCCTGCGTCAGCGCGTCGAGCGCGGCGAGCACCTGATCGATCGCATCGCGCACCCAAAGCCGGAAATCGGTCGCGACTTGGTCGTTGCGCGAGCGCGCGGTGTGCAGCCGGCCCGCGACCGGGCCGATGCGGTCCGCCAGCTTCGCCTCGGTCAGCATATGGATGTCTTCGAGCGCCAGATCCTCGGGCACGCCGTTCGCCGCATA
The DNA here is from genome assembly GCF_053345135.1 of Sphingomonas sp. M6A6_1c. Taxonomy (NCBI): domain Bacteria; kingdom Pseudomonadati; phylum Pseudomonadota; class Alphaproteobacteria; order Sphingomonadales; family Sphingomonadaceae; genus Sphingomonas; species Sphingomonas sp. M6A6_1c. The sequence goes on from NZ_JBKEZO010000007.1 coordinate 315,883, forward strand.
ATCGGCGGCGACCGCGTCGAGCCCGGCATCGATCGTCGCGGCGTCCGCGGCCGAGACGATGCCCTGCTGCGCGAGCATCGCGACATGCGCCTTCGATCCGGCGATATCCTGTCGCCACATCCGCTTGTCGAACGGGATCGATGCGTTAATCTCACGCATCACCGCCGCCGGGCCTTCGGCGAACCTGCCGCCCCACATCGAATTGGAACCGCTCATGCTCTTGGCCTCTTCCGCGCGCGTCGCGATCGTCTGTCTCCTGGCGCTCACCGCCGCGGGCTGCGATAGGCAAAGCACGCCCCCCGAGCAAGCAAACGCGCAAGCGAACGTGAGCGCAGCGTCTCCGGACGAGGCGACCGGGGCCGCCGCGACCGCGCAGATCGGCCTCGATCGCAGCCACAAGGGCGAGGCCGCGCCCGCCACCGGCTTCAAGGACGCGACCGGCAAAGCGACGACGCTGGCGGCGTTCAAAGGCAAGCCGGTGCTGGTAAACCTTTGGGCAACCTGGTGCGGACCGTGCGTCGCCGAGCTGCCGACGCTCGAAGCGCTGGCGAAGAGCGGCAATATCCGCGTCGCCGCGATCAGTCAGGACACCGGTGCGGCCGCGGAGGTGCCGGCGTTCCTGAAGGAGCATGGCGCGCCGACGCTGACGCCCTACCTCGACGACAAGATGGCGCTCGCCTCGGGCTGGAGTGCGAATCTGCCTACGACGATCCTGTTCGATTCGGCGGGCAAGGAAGTGTGGCGCTGGAACGGCGGCAACGACTGGAACAGCGCTGCCGCGGCCAAGCTGATCGCCGAAGCGGGGTGAGGTTCAGACCGTCATCCCACCCACCCCGTCACCCCGGACCCGTTCCGGGGTCCCCTCTGCGGCGAGGAGCGGCTTGAGGCGGAACCGCACATCTGCGGATCGGTAGCGCGTCCGGGGTGAAGGGTCTGGTCGGGCAGAGGTTGCTACCTTCGGCAGACGGGATCGTTCAAGCCCTCACCCCAACGTGACCGTCTCCACCGTCACCACCCGCGCGATCTGCGGCAGGATGTGACGGATCGCGAAATCATGCAGCTCGGCGGAGCGCGAGGTGCACGCATCCTCGACGATCACCACGTCATAAGACAGCTCCCACGCCGCCCGCGCAGTCGATTCCACCCCGAAATTGGTCGCGATGCCGGCGATCACCACCGTCTTCACGCCGCGGCGACGCAGTTGCAGGTCGAGATCGGTGCCGGTGAACGCCCCCCAATGGTGCTTGAGCACGACGACGTCGCCGTACTGCCGCAACCCGTCGACCAGCTCGCTGAACCCCGGCGGCGTCCCCTCCGCGGGCAGACGCGGCTGATCGACGTTCAGGCTGGGCATCGTCTCGGGGGTGAACCCGACATGGACCAGCACCACCGGCGCGCCCTGCGCACGGAAGCGTGCGGCGAGCGTCTTGCCCGCGGCGACGACGGCGTCGGCGCCGTGCGGCCCCTTGTCGCCGGCGACGATGCCGGCCTGCAGGTCGATGAGGATGAGGGCGGTGGAGCGGGGGTCGAGCGTCGGCATGCCGCGTTCAACCGGTCGCACGCGCCCCGGTTCCCGGCTCGATCTCCGGCCCGATTCGTGGTAACGCCCGCGGCACCCAGATCGCCGAATCGTCGTCGCCATAGGCGTCCGCCGCGCCTTCCAGCGCGGTGACGCCGACCCAGGCGCAGACGATCGCGTCGAGCATGTCCTCATGCGCCTTCGCGGCGATGCCCGAGGGATGATCGGCGAGCGGCGGCAGGTGATCGGCAACCGCGTCGAACCGCGTCGCGAGCAACGCCGCGATCCGCCGCCATTCGGCATGGAGCAGCCCGCGCCGCACCGCGAGCGGCGCACCCGGCCAATATTTGGCGCTGTTGCCGGCCTTGTACGGCAAGCGCCGGCTGCCGCCCGCAAGGCGCACCAGCGCCGGATGCGGATAGACCTCGATCAGCCCGCCCGCCTGCGCATCGCGCGTCCGCAACGGATAGCCCGCCGCGGCGAAGCCGGCACGCAACGCGTCGCTCAGCGCCCCCGGCCGCTCCGCGCTCGGCGAATGCGTCGCGCAATGCCACGCGCCGAACGCCCGTGCGATCGCATTGTCGGACGGCCGCCGCGCGACGATCGGCGTGAGCGCCAGCGGCATGTCGATCGCGACCAGCCCAACGGGCGCACCCGCCAGCGCGCGTGCCGCATCGAGCAGCGCCACCACATCCGGCACCGCCCCCATCGGCGCACCATCGAGCATTTCGCCGCGCGCGAGCGCAAGGAAGTACGCATAGGACGGCGCCACCGCGCATAGCGTCCACCGCCCCGCCCGCCGCACGGCAAGCGCCACCCCGCTCGGCCGCGTCGCGGTCCATGCCGCGTCGATACCGAGCACGACGAGGTCAGGATTCAGCGGTGAGGAGAGATCGCACATGTGGCGAAAACTGGATGCCCGACAAGGACTCGAACCTTGATTGACGGAGTCAGAGTCCGCTCTCTTACCATTAGAGGATCGGGCAATCGCAGGCGGCGCATTTAGGGCGCGGGTGCAGGCCTGTCAACGGGGCAAAGCACCTCCGCTTGTCGCAAGCGCCCGCACGCGCTACCTAGGGGGCAAGCACCGAGCGGGTATCGTCCCGCGACGGCAGTACAAAACAGAAAGTAACCACGGCTATGGGGGATCGATCCGCCCGAATGCCGTACCGGCAGGAGCCCCCTGCCCGTCCGGCGCCGAGCCGGCCGCCCCGCGGCCGCTGGTCCGACGCGCAGGCGTTCGCCGCGCTGGACCTCGGCACCAACAATTGCCGCCTGTTGATCGCGCGCCCGCAGGGCGACGGTTTCGCGGTGGTCGATGCCTTTTCGCGGATCGTGCGACTCGGCGAAGGCCTTGCCGCGACCGGGCGGCTCAGCGACACCGCGATCGAGCGTACCATCGCGGCGCTGCGCGTTTGTGCCGACAAATTGAAGCGCCGCAACGTCACGCTCGCGCGCTCGGTGGCGACCGAGGCGTGCCGCCGCGCCGCCAACGGCACCGACTTCATCGCCCGCGCTTATGCCGAGACGGGCATCCACCTCGATATCATCTCCGCCGAGGAGGAGGCGCGGCTCGCCGTGCTCGGCTGCCATGCGCTGATCGAGCCGGGCGACGATCCGGCCCTGATCTTCGACATCGGCGGCGGCTCGACCGAGCTGGTGCTGATCGACACGACGCCGGGCGCGATGCCGCGCGTGCTCGACTGGCATTCGGCGCCATGGGGCGTGGTGTCGCTGACCGAACATGCCGGCGGCGGCGAGGGCGAGAGCGGCCGGCTCGCCGCTTACGACCGGATGCGCAGCATCGTCGCCGAGAGCTTCGCCGATTTCGCCGCGCGCCTGCCCAAGGACGTGGCGCGGCCGCGCCTGCTCGGCACCAGCGGCACGGTGACGACACTGGGCAGCGTCCACCTCGGGCTCAGCCATTACGACCGCGCGCAGGTCGACGGGCTGATCGTGCCCGCCGATGCGATGCGCCGGATCAGCGCCGATCTGTCGCGCAAGTCGGTGCGCGAGCGCGCGCAGCTCGCCTGTATCGGGTCGGAGCGCGCCGATCTGGTCGTCGCCGGCTGCGCGATCCTCGAGACGATCCTCGATCTCTGGCCGGCCGAACGGCTCGGCATCGCCGATCGCGGCATCCGCGAGGGCATTTTGCGACGTCTGATGGGGAGTCCCCGACCGTGAAGAGGAAGATCGCTTGAGCCGGGATGGTGGCGGCCTGCGCACGCGGGTGAAGACGGCGCGCGGCCGCACCGCGCAATCGACGCGCTGGCTCGAACGCCAGCTCAACGACCCCTATGTCAAGCGCGCGCGTGCGGAGGGCTATCGCAGTCGCGCCGCGTACAAGCTGATCGAGCTCGACGAGCGGTTCGGCATCATCCGCGGTTCGAAGCGCGTCGTCGATCTCGGCATCGCGCCGGGCGGCTGGAGCCAGGTGATCAAGCGCCGCCTGCCCAAGGCGGCAGTGGTCGGCATCGACCTGCTGCCGGTCGATCCGATCGACGGTGTGACGATCTTCGAGATGGACTTCATGGACGATGCCGCGCCGGGCAAATTGATCGAGGCGCTGGGCGGCGCGCCCGATCTGGTACTGTCGGACATGGCGGCGAACACCGTCGGCCATCCGCAGACCGATGCGCTGCGCACGATGGCGCTGGTCGAGACCGCTCTGGCGTTCGCGGTCGAGGTGCTGGAGAAGGGCGGCACGTTCGTCTCGAAGGTGTTCGCCGGCGGCGCGGACCAGCAGCTCGTCGCCGAGATGAAGCGCAATTTCACCACGGTGAAGCACGCCAAGCCACCGGCGAGCCGCAAGGGCTCGGTGGAATGGTTCGTCGTCGCGCAGGGGTTCAAGGGCAGGTCAGCGGAGTAGCGCAGCTAGTCCGCGTCGCGGACCTGCCCCGGCCAGCGTCGCGGCACGCGACGACTGACGACGCGGCTTCGCCGCGGCGAGCCCGGTGCCGTCCCTCGACCCCACCCTCGTCATCCCGGCGAACGCCGGGATGACTGATGCGCGGATGCACATTCCCCCAAACGCAAACGACGCGGCAAAGCCGCGTCGTCAGTCGGGCTTGGCGCCCGCTGGCCGGCATTCGGCCTATCCCGGTTTAGCGTGGCTAAACCGGGGCCTCATGTTCACCCGTCGTAATCTGCACCCAGATTCTGGTTCCGCGGCGGCGCCGCGGCGGTCAGGCGGAGCGCCTCGGCAGAAGCAGAGAGCGAGCCGACCGCGTCGACCTCGTCGTCGTCGTCGATCTGGACGCGCTGCAGGCTGTTGATCACCGCCTCTTCGAGGTTGTCCGGACGGACCAGCTCGTCGGCGATCTCGCGCAGCGCGACGACCGGGTTCTTGTCGCGATCGCGATCGAGCAGCAGTTCTGCGCCGCCCGAAATCTGTCGCGCGCGCTGTGCGGCGAACAGGACCAGATCGAAGCGGTTGGGGATCTTGTCGACGCAATCCTCGACAGTGACGCGCGCCATGGACGCTTTCCTTCGCAAATACCGATGCAGTGAAGGCGGGGGCGTAAGCGGGTGCGTCCGCAAAGTCAAGAAATGCGCAGCTGCGCTTGTACGGCGGCGGCGCAATCGCCACAGACGGGCGATGGCCGACCCCGCCCCCCAGCCGACGTTCACCGTCGACGGCAACCGGTTGACGCTGCTCGACACCGGGCCGCGGCGGCTCGACGCCTTGCTCGCGCTGATCGAGGGCGCGCAAACCGATCTGCGCATCCTTTATTATATCTACGCCGACGACGCGACCGGCCGGCGCGTCAACGCCGCATTGATCGCGGCGGCGAAACGCGGCGTCGCCACCGCGCTGATCGTCGACGGCTTCGGCAGCGAGACCGACGATGCCTTCTACGCACCGTTGCGTGCGGCGGGCGTGTCGGTGTGCCGCTTCTCGCCGCGCTTCGGCCGGCGCTATCTGCTGCGCAACCACCAGAAGCTCGCGCTTGCCGACGCGGGCAGCGACGAGCAGCGGATCATCATCGGCGGTTTCAACGTCGAGGACGACTATTTCGGCACCCCCGCCGACGCCGCGTGGCGCGACCTCGGCCTGCTCGTCGAGGGGCCGGCGGCGGGGCGGCTCGCCGGCTATTTCGACGCGCTGCACGATTGGGTGCGCGAGCCCGGCGGCAAGGTGCGCCACCTCAACGCGGCGCTGTCGCGCTGGAGCGAGACGCGCGGCCTGACCCGCTGGCTGATCGGCGGCCCGACGCGGCGGCTGTCGCCCTGGGCGCGCGCGGTGCGCGACGACCTGCGCCGCGGCCGGCGGATCGACATCATCGCCGCCTATTTCACCCCCTCACCCACCATCCTGCGCCGGCTCGACAAGGCGGGGCGGCGCAAGGCCAAGGTGCGGATCGTCACCGCCGCCAAGTCGGACAATGCCGCGACGATCGCCGCCGCGCGGTTCACCTATGCCGGGCTGCTGCGCAAGGGCGTGCAGGTCTTCGAATATCAGCCGACCAAGCTGCACACCAAATTGTACGTGATCGACGATGCGGTGCACGTCGGCTCGGCCAATTTCGATATGCGCAGCCTGTTCATCAACATGGAACTGATGTTCCGCGTCGAGGATCGCGCCTTCGCCGACCATGTCCGCGGCTATGTCGAGGGGGAGATCGCGCGGTCGCAGCCGATCACCAGGGCGTGGTACAAGGCGCATACCGGCCCGGTGCAGCGCATCCGCCAGTTCTTCGCCTATCTGATGATCGCGGTGGTCGACCCGAGCGTGTCGCGCGGGCTCAATTTCGGGATCGACGAATAGGGCGAGCGCCTCTCCTGCCTCTCAGCGCCCGAGCGCGTCGACGTGCACGCGCGACGCCTCGGGGATCAGCGCTTCGAGCACCGACCAATAGCCCGCCACCGCCTCCTGGCCGGCATGCGAATAAGCGCGCGCCATCTTCTCGCGCTGTTCCTCGTACAGCGCCTGTTCGAGCGCCTCGCCGGTGTCGGTCAGCCGCAGCAGCCGGTGGCGGCGGTCGAGATCGCCGTGGCGCATCTGGACGAGGCTGCGATCGACCAGGTCCTTCATCACCCGGCCGAGCGATTGCTTGGTCACGCCGAGCAGGTTGAGCAGCTCGCCGACGGTGATGTCGGGCTTGCGGCCGATGAAATACATCGCGCGATGATGCGCGCGCCCCAGGCCGATCTCGGCGAGCTTGTCGTCCGCGCTGCGCACGAAGCGCGATTGGGCGAAGATCATCAGCTCCATGCCCCGGCGGATCGCCGAATCGTGCAGGAACAGGGCAGATGACAGCTTTGGTGCGTCCATAACGGACGGGCTAACTTAACCCCGGATAAAAGGGAAGTGGTTTCGCATCCGAAAACGCATCTAAATTTCGCAGATACGGCGTTTCGCGATCAATCCTTCCATGCCCAATAGAGCTGCGCGGGCGGCACGTTCCACCATTCCATGTCGTGATCGATTGAATCGAAATGTGGGGTGAGGAAATCCTTCACCTTCGGCGAAAACTGATAGACGAGGAACGCGCCGCCGGTGCGCAGCACGCGATGCGTCGCCGAGGCGATCGCCGGGCCGACGCCGGCGGGCAGCGTCGAGAACGGCAGGCCCGACAGCACGTAATCGGCGTGATCGTGGCCGTGATCTCGGACGATCTGCTCGACGTCGGCGGCCGAGCCCTCGACCGCGACGAACCGCGAATCGGTAATGGTATGATCGAGATAGCGGACGAAATCGGCGTTGGTGTCGATTGCGATCAGCGTCGCGTCCGGCGCCATCCGCTCGAGGATCGGGCGGCAGAAGGTGCCGACGCCGGGACCGTATTCGACGAACAGCTTGCAGGCGTTCCAGTCGACGGGGCCGAGCATCTTGCGGATCAGTTTGTCCGACGACGGGATGATCGAACCGACCATCACCGGATGCTTGAGGAACCCCTGGAAGAACATCGCGACCGGACTCGGCACGCCGGCTGGACGGGAATTGCGCCGGGCGGCGGTGGTCGGACTGGGCATCGTGTTCCTGTCGTTCTCGTAATCGGCCCGCGTCGACACGCGGGTGACACCCCGTGCCACGTTTTCCGAACGCGTTTCAAGACGCACGGTTGCGTTTGGCAACGCGGTTCATCGCAGCGGCCCGCACTTGCCCCGCCGCCGCGGCGGCCTAGGACGGACCCGGATGGGCTCGAAACGGGGGTGAACGGCGATGCAGCGGGCGGTGGAAGGCGAGGTCGCGGTGATCTTCGTATCGCGGCGCAACGGCGAGGATGCGGCGGGCTACGACGCCGCCGTCGCAGCGATGGACGCGCTGGCGGCGGCGCAGCCCGGTTATCGCGGCGTCGACAGCGTCCGCGACGCCGATGGAATCGGCATCACGATCAGCCATTGGGCCGACACCGCGAGCGCGCAGGCATGGCGCGACCATCCCGACCATGTCGCGATCCGCGAACGGGGCCGCGCGCGCTGGTACGATTGGTATCGCGTCACGGTGACGACGACGACGCGCGCTTATGCCTGGACGCGATCGTGAGAACGCGGCGGTGAGGGCGGACCCGCGCACGATCGATCCGCATTTCGCGTTGCTGTTCCTCGTCATGCTGACCATCGCGGCGGGCAATACCGCGTTGCAGTCGATCCTGCCGGCGCTCGGCCGGTCGCTCGGCGTCGCCGACCGGGCGGTGGCCGCCGCCTTCTCGGTATCGGCGCTGCTGTGGGTGATCGCCGCGCCGTTCTGGGCGAACCGGTCGGACCGGCATGGCCATCGCGCGCTGATCCTGCTCGGCGTCGGCGGCTTCGCGGTGTCGCTGGGCCTGTGTGGGCTGTTCCTGGCGGCGGGGATCAACGGCTGGATCGGCGGCACCGCGGCGTTCGGCTGCTTCATCGGCGGTCGATTGATCTACGGCACGTTCGGTTCGGCCGCGCCGCCGGCGGTGCAGGCGCTGGTCGCCGGCGAGACCAGCCGGCAGGATCGCACCCGTGCGCTGACGTTGCTGGCGAGCGCGTTCGGCCTCGGCACCATCCTCGGCCCGGCGATCGCACCCTATCTGTTGCTCGGCACGATCGGCGGGGTCGTGATCGGGCTTGCCGGCCCCGCCTTCGTCTTCGCGCTGTTCGGCGTCGGCGTGTGGATCGCGGTGCGGGCGCTGCTGCCCGACGACCGGCGCGCGGGGCATCGCGAACACGGCGCCTCCTCCGCTTATCCGTCGATCGGCGGCGCGCCGACCGGCGCGAGCGTCGCCGCCGCGACCCAGCCGCATGCCGAGCGGGTCGGCTATCTCGACCGCCGCGTGCGCGGCTGGATGATCGCCGGGCTGGTGATGGGCCATGCACAGGCGATGACCAGCCAGGCGATCGGCTTCCTGGTGATCGACCGGCTGGCGATCCCGCCCGATCAGGCGCTGGAGCCGACCGGCATCGTGCTGATGATGGGCGCGGGCGCGGCGCTGCTGGTGCAATGGGGGGTGATCCCGCTGCTCGGCCTCGCGCCGCGGCGGCTGGTGCTCACCGGGCTGGTCCTCGCCGCGGCGGGGGTGGCGCTGACCGGCGTGGCGACGTCGCTGTACGGCATCGCCACCGCCTATGCGCTCGCCAATTTGGGCTTCGGCTTCACCCGGCCGGGCTTCACCGCCGGCGCGAGCCTTGCGGTCGGGCCGGCGGCGCAGGGATCGGTCGCGGGCAAGGTGACCAGCGTCAACGGCGCCAGCTTCGTCCTCGGCCCGTCGATCGGCGTCGGCCTGTACGAGATCGCACGGCCGCTGCCGTATCTGACCGCGGCGGCGGCGCTGGTGCTGTTGTTCGGCTATGCGTGGGCGAGTTTGAAGGAGCGGATCTAATTCCTCCCCGGCACGGGGAGGGGGACCGCGGCCGCAGGCCGTGGTGGAGGGGGATCACCGCCAGCGCAACGCCTGCGGAAGCCCCCTCCGTCACCGCTTCGCGGGGCGCCACCTCCCCGTTCCGGGGAGGGCCTTACACGTCCGCCTTGCCGCCGCGGCTCTGCAACTGCCCCGGCGAGATGAAGCCCAATGGCTGGATCGCCGCCGCATCCTGTTTCAGGCGCGAGGCGATCTGCTCGTAATCCTTCTCCATCTCGGGCGTGACGCTCGCCCGCGATTCGGTCAGCGCCTCCTCGAAATCGGCCATCGTCACCTCGGTCGATTGCAGCGACCGCCGCAGCGCGACCAGGCCGGCGCGCCGCACCACGTCCTCCAGATCGGCACCGGTGAAGCGATCCGTCCGCTTCGCCACCACGTCGAGATCGACGTCGCCGGCGAGCGGCATCTTCTGCGTCTGGATCGACAGGATGCGCCGCCGCCCCTCGGTATTGGGCACCCCGACATAGACCAGTTCGTCGAACCGCCCCGGCCGCAACAGCGCGGGATCGATCAGATTGGGCCGGTTGGTCGCACCGATCACGACGACCGATTGCAGTTCCTCCAGCCCGTCCATCTCGGCGAGGATGGTGTTGACCACGCGCTCGGTGACCTGCGGCTCGCCCGCACCACTGCCACGCGCCGGCACCAGACTATCGAGTTCGTCGATGAAGATCACGCACGGCGCGACCTGGCGCGCGCGCTGGAACAGCCGGGTGATCTGCTGCTCGCTCTCGCCATACCATTTCGACAGCAGATCGGAGGATTTGGTGGCGATGAAATTCGCCTCCGCCTCGCGCGCGACTGCCTTGGCGAGCAAGGTCTTGCCGGTGCCCGGCGGGCCGTAGAGCAGGAAGCCCTTGGCCGGCCGGATGCCGAGCCGCCGGAACGCATCCGGGTCCTTGAGCGGCAGTTCGACGCCCTCCTTGAGCCGGGTCTGCGCGGCATCGAGCCCGCCGACGTCCTCCCAACGCACGCGCGGCGCCTCGACCATCACCTCGCGCATCGCCGACGGCTGCACCCGCTTCAGCGCGCCGAGGAAATCCTCGCGCGTGACCGACAGCGTATCCAGCACCTCGGGCGGCACGGTGCGCTCCTCGAGATTGAGCTTCGGCATGATCCGCCGCACCGCCTCGATCGCCGCCTCGCGGGTCAGTGCGGCGAGGTCGGCACCGACGAAGCCGTAGGTCGTGCGCGCCAGCTCGGCGAGATCGACCTTCTCACCCAGCGGCATGCCGCGGGTGTGGATGCCGAGAATCTCGCGCCGGCCGCGTTCGTCGGGCACGCCGACGACGATCTCGCGATCGAAGCGGCCCGGCCGGCGCAGCGCCTCGTCGATCGCCTCGGGCCGGTTGGTCGCGGCGATGACGACGAGGTTGGCGCGCGATTCGAGCCCGTCCATCAGCGTCAGCAATTGCGCAACGACGCGCTTCTCCGCCTCGCCCTGCACGTTGCCGCGCTTGGGGGCGATCGAATCGATCTCGTCGATGAAGACGATCGACGGCGCCGACTTGGCCGCCTCCTCGAAGATCTCACGCAGGCGGCCCTCGGACTCGCCATAAGCCGAGCCCATGATCTCCGGTCCGTTGATCAGGAAGAAGCTGGCGTCCGATTCATTGGCCACCGCCCGCGCGAGCCGCGTCTTGCCGGTGCCCGGCGGACCGTAGAGCAACAGGCCCTTGGGCGGATCGACGCCGAGCCGCTGGAACAATTCGGGGTAGCGCAGCGGCAGTTCGACCATTTCGCGCAACTGGTCGATCGTCTGCGCCATGCCGCCGATATCGTCATAGGTGACGTCGGCGCGGCGCTGCGTCGGCTCCTCATATTCGGGGCGCAGCTCGATCTCGGTATTCTCGTCGATATGGACGACGCCCTTGGGGCTCGCCGAGACGACCGCGAGGCGGATCTCCTGCAAGGCATAAGCTGGCGCGTTCATGAACTGCTGGATGCCCGGCGGCATGTTGCCGACGCGCTGATGCCCCGCGGTCGCGACGACGTCGCCCTGGCACAGGGGCCGGCCGAAGAAGGTGCGCTTGAGCGCCTGCGGCTGGCCCTGCAACCGCAGATTGGCCTGCGCCGGCGCGAAGACGACGCGCGTCGCCGGCTTGGATTCGACCTTGCGCACCTCGACGAAATCGCCCGCGCCGACGCCGGCATTGGCGCGCTGCAGACCGTCGATGCGCAACACCTCGATCCCTTCATCCTCGGTATAGGGACCGACCGCGCGCGCCGGGGTCGATTGTTTGCCGACAATTTCGATCACGTCGCCCTCACCCACCCCCAACGCCGCCATCAGACTGCGCGGCAGATGCGCGAGGCCGCGGCCGGAATCCTCCGGGCGACTGTTCGCCACCTGGATCTTGCGAGTGGTGGTATCGCTATCGGCCATGCACGTTGATCCTCGAAACCGTTTCGAGCGTGCGAGATAGGGAGACGGTTCCGCCTGCGCCACCGCCCGCCGGACCAAAAAAAGGGCCAGCCCCGAAGGGCCGGCCCGTGAAAGTTTTAGGAGAGGATGCCTGAAAGGCCCGTCCCTTTTGTCGTCCGCAGCTTTATGTTGCAAGTGCGAAAAGATGCATTACGATTGCAGAAGTTGCATTCACTGGCACGATAGGTCAGAAACGGATGCGGGAGGATCGTCATGCGCAGACTGCCGCCGCTTGGCGCGATCGAGGCCTTCGTACAGGTCGCACGACTGGGTTCGGTCAAGGCCGCAGCGACCGAATTGGCCTTGTCGGCGCCGGCGCTCAGCCGCCGCGTCCAGTCGCTGGAACGCTTTATCGACAGGCCTTTGTTCGAACGCCGGCATCAGGCGATGGTGCTGAACGCGGATGGCGAACGGCTGCTCGGACAGATCGCGCCGGTGCTCGACAGTCTGTCCGACGCGGTCGAGGCGATGACCGGGACGGTCGAGGTGCTGCGGCTGCGGCTCGGCATCCTGCCGCTGTTCGCGTCGCAACGGCTGTTTCCGCGGCTGGGCGAGTTGCGCGCGGCGCATCCGGAACTGCATCTCGACATCGACACCGCCGGCCACGGCGTCGCCCGCCTCGGCGAGGGGCTGGATGCGGTCATCGCCCTGTCGCGCGAGATCGAGCCGACGCTCTATGCCAAGCGGCTCGATCGCAATTCGGTCTATGTGATCGGCGCCCGGACGCTGCTCGACGGGCCCGACCCGGTGACGCGGCCCGAGCAGCTCTCCCGCCTCACCGCGCTGATCCACCGCGAGATGCCGGACAATTTCACCGCCTGGCGCGAGGCGGCGAAGGTCGATCCCGGCATCGAGCCGCTGGCGATCGACTATTTCGATTCGGGGGCGCTGATGCTCGAGGCGGCGGCCCAGGGGCTCGGCGTCGCCTTCATGCACGAAAGCCACTTCCAGGAGGCGCGCGATCCGCGGCTGGTGCGGCTGTTCGATATCGTCGTCGAGAGCCCGTACAGTTACTGGTTCGTCTGCCGCCCGCGCGCGCTGCACCAGCGCCCGGTGCGGATGTTCCACGACTGGCTGATCCAGACCCTCGGCGAGGTGTAAAGCCGTTCCTCCCCGGCACGGGGAGGTGGCAGCGCGTCAGCGCTGACGGAGGGGGGCTTGCACGAACGGCACGCCCGCGGTGCCCCCCCTCCACCACGCCTGCGGCGCGGTCCCCCTCCCCGTGCCGGGGAGGAGTTTGCGGCTTACTCGGCGCGGGCCTTGACGATCTTGCCCGGCTCGCGCGGCGGCTCGCCCTTGGGGAGCGCGTCGATCAAGTCCATGCCGTCGGTGACTTCGCCCCAGACGGTATATTGGCTGTCGAGGAAGCGCGCGTCGTCGAACACGATGAAGAACTGGCTGTTCGCCGAGTTCGGATCGCTGGTCCGCGCCATCGAGCAGACGCCGCGCACGTGCGGTTCCTTGCTGAATTCCTGCTTGAGGTTCGGCTTGTCCGATCCGCTGGTGCCGGTGCCGGTGGGGTCGCCGCCCTGCGCCATGAAGCCGGGGATGACGCGGTGGAAGACGACGCCGTCGTAAAAGCCTTCGTTCGCCAGCTCGGCGATCCGCGCGACGTGGTTGGGCGCGAGATCGGGGCGCAGCTTGATCGTGACGTCGCCGTCCGCGAGCGTCAGCGTAAGGGTATTGTACGTATCGGCCATGGTCTGTCCTCTTATGGTTGACGTGCAGGTAGTATCGCTGACGCCGAAGGGCAAATCCGTGAGGGTGGCCAATCGTGCCGCAGCGCGGTAGAGCGCGGGCAGACAACGCCGGGAGGAGGCAGCGATGAGCGAGACCGAACTTCCCGAGGCGCCCGCGCCCGAACAGGACGAGCTGGACGAGGACGACCGCCTGCGTCCCGAATTCGTCGATGCGGTGCTCGACGCGGTCGCCGAGGGCGACGACGAGGCGGCGCGCGCCTTGGTCGAGCCGCTCCATCCCGCCGACATCGCCGACCTGTTCGAGCTGACCCCGCACGAGGATCGCGGGCCGCTCGCCAAGGCGCTCAAGGACCTGCTCGACGCCGACGTCTTCGCGGAGATGAACGATTACGTCCGCGAGGATTTGATCGACGCGCTGACGCCGACCGAGGTCGCCGATCTCGCCTCCGAACTCGATACCGACGACGCCGTCGCGATCATCGAGGACATGGAGGAGGCCGACCAGCGCGCGGTGCTGCGCGCGCTCGACCCCGACGATCGCGCCGCGATCGAGGAGGCATTGTCCTATCCCGAGGAATCCGCCGGCCGCCTGATGCAGCGCGAGTTGATCGCGGTGCCCGATCACTGGACGGTCGGCGACGCGATCGAATTCCTGCGCGGCCACGAGGAACTGACGACCGATTTTTGGGAAATCTTCGTCGTCGATGCCGGCCATCACCCGGTCGGCACTTGCCAATTGTCGTGGATCCTGCGCACCCCGGGCAATATCGCGATCGCCGACGTGATGAAGCGCGAGCAGACGCTGATCCCGGTCGATATGGACCAGGAAGAGGTCGCGCTCCGCTTCCAGAAATATGCGTTGATCAGCGCCGCGGTGGTCGATGCGGCCAATCGCCTCGTCGGCATGATCACCGTCGACGACATCGTCCACATCATCCAGGAGGAAGCGGGCGAGGATACCCTGTTGCTCTCCGGTGCGGGCGACGGCGACATCAACGAACCGATCCGGCTGACCGTGCGGACGCGGCTGATGTGGCTGGTGGTCAATCTGGGCACCGCGATGATCGCCTCGTCGGTGGTCGGCGTGTTCGAAAGCACGATCGCCGGGTTCGCGACGCTCGCCATCCTGATGCCGATCGTCTCGGGGATGGGCGGCAATGCCGGGACGCAGACGCTCGCCGTCGTCGTCCGCGCGATCGCCACCAACCAGCTCACCGATTCCAACACGCGCTGGATGGTGTTCCGCGAATTGCGCATCGCCGCCGCCAACGGCGTCGCGCTCGGCGTGCTGATCGGCATCGGCACCTTCCTGATCTTCGGCCGCTCGGATCTCGCTCTGGTCATCGCCGCGGCGATGTTCACCAACAACATCACCGCAGGGCTCGGCGGCGTGCTGGTGCCGGTGACGCTCGACCGGATGAACATCGATCCCGCCGTCTCCTCGGCGGTGTTCGTGACGACGCTGACCGACACGATGGGCTTCTTCTCGTTCCTGGGCCTGGCGACCTTGTGGGGACTGCACGCCTGACCCACATCGCACGTCCATGTTGCACCTGACGAAAGTGGCCTTCGGCGCGACCAGTGTCGAGCATCTCGCCGAACGCCTTGCCCTGCGCGCCGCCGCCGGGCCCGTGTTCCTCACCACCCGCTACCTTCCCAAGCGGCACGAGGAGGTCGCCGGCCAGGGCTCGCTGTTCTGGATCCTGAAGCATCAACTGGTCGCACGCTCGGCGATCCTCGGCTTTGGCGAGGCGGAGGGCGGCCGCATCGCGATCCATATCGATCCGGCGTTGGTGCTGGTCCAGGCGCGGCCGAAGCGCGCGCATCAGGGCTGGCGCTATCTCGAGGCGGCGGACGCGCCGGTCGACCTCGGCGGCGAAACCGACGGGCTCGCGGCGATGCCGCCGGGGCTGGTCGGCAAGCTAGCGGAACTGGCGCTCATCTGAGCCGCGCGCGGATCTCCCGTCATGGCGGACTTGATCCGGCGTCCCGCTTCTTCCAACCGTTCCAAACAAGCGGAACGCCGGCGCAAGGCGGGGTGACGAAAGGAGAGGCGAGGCAATCAGCGATATGCGATAGCCGTCGCTATTCCCCCGCTCCGCATGTCACCGGCGCACCGGCGGCGGCGATGACCCGGCATTTCGGGCGACCGGTGACGGTGACCGTCCCCAGCCCGCTGCTCGCCACCACCGCGGTATAGCGCGCGCGGGCGCTCACCGTGCCCGGGCCGTCGAGATGCACGTCGAGGTCGTTCGCCTCCAGCGCCGCCGCATCGATCGTGCCCGCGCCGCTCGCGACCAGCCGCACCGTGGTGGCGCGCCCGGCGAGGCCGATCCTGCCGTCGCCGGCGAGTTGCACCGAGAGCTGGTCCGCCTGCACCGCCCCGACCTGGATCGCTCCGGTGCCGGCGGCGGCAAGATCGACGCGCGATCCGATCAGCCGCGCCACCGCCACCTTGCTGCCGCCGTTCACCATGACGCCGCTCAGCCGCGGCGTCGCGAGCAGGATGCGCACCGGTACCTTCGCCGCCGCCTGCCGCTGCTCGCCCCAGCGCCCGGTGCTGGTCTGGCGGACGGTCAGCGTCGTGCCCTCGGCGTGCAGGTCGATGTCGCCGATCACGCCGCGATCGCCGATCACCGTGGCGCCGGGCGAGCCGCTGGTGATCGTCACCTCGAACGCGCCGTTGATCCGCACCCGCTCGAAACTGCCGAGCGCGACGCGGCGTTCTTCGGCCATCGCCGCGGAGGGCAGGAGCAGCAGCAGCGCGAGCAGACGGATCATGGCGATGAGCGTCGCACCGCTGCACCGGTGCAGCAAGGGTTTAGCGCCCGCAGCGCACCGAGCCGGTGCCCGTGTTCGACACGGTGCAGCGCGCCGCCGCGCCGAGGTCGACGTCGCCCGTCCCGGCGACCTGCACCTTGGCGGTTCCGGATACCGCAGCGCGCACGTCGCCGGTGCCGTTGACCGAGACGTCGGCACGCGCGACGCGCAGCCCAGCGGCATCGAGGCTGCCGGTGCCCGCGACCTCGACCGTCAGCTCCTTGACCGCGCCGCCGGCGCGGACGTTGCCCGTCCCGGCGATCGAGACCTCGACACGATCGGCGGTGAGTGCGGCGATGTTGAGATCGCCCGATCCCGTCACCTCCGCCTTGAACGCGTCGCCCGCCACGCGATCGACCGCCATCGTCCCCGATCCGGTGACGCTCGCCTGCGCCAGCCGCGGCAGCGTCACGTAGACGGTGACCTTCCCGCCGTGCCCCCAGCGGAACGACCGCTTGCGCCCGATCTCCAGCGTCGCCTCGTCCTTGGCGATGCGCAGCGTGTCGAGATCCTCGGGCTTCCCCTCGGCGCGCACCGAAAAGGCCTTGCCGGCGCGCACCTCGACCTCGTCGCTGCCAGTCAGATCGATGTTGGAGAAGTCCGCGACCGCATAGCTGCGCGTCGTCCCGCTGCCGGTCGGCGTGACGCCGGGACCGTCGCCGTCACTCATCGAACAGCCGGCAAGCATCGCACCGAGCATGACAATCGCGACCATCTGCATCGTTCGTTCCTCCACGTGTATTGCCATGATAATACACGCTTGCGGTGAGGGCAAGCCGTCCCTCTTGGTGCAGGGCTATCGCAGATGATCGGTTGCGGTATTGCAACGGCACTTCCGTCATGCCGGCCTTGATCCGGCATCCCGCTTCTTTTCGCGCCGTCCGAAGAAGCGGGCCCCGGCGCAAGGCCGGGGTGACGGTATCGGGTTGGAAACACGATCGATCGAATACAACCGCCCTGCCTCTTCATAGGCGCGGCACCCGCCCCAAAAGACAAAGGGCGGCCCCGCGGGACCGCCCTTTTGCTTCACCGAAGAGGTGGACGGCTTACGCCGGCACCTTCTCCTTGTTGTAGATCGCCGCCGCGGCGCGGAGGATGTCGAGGATCTTCTCCTGCGCCTTGGGCTCGTCGACCTCTTCCATCGCGGCGAGTTCGCGGGCGAGGCGGCTGCATGCCGCTTCGAAGATCTGCCGCTCCGAATAGCTCTGCTCGGGCTGGTCGTCGGCGCGGAACAGGTCGCGGACCACTTCGGCGATCGACGCGAGGTCGCCCGAATTGATCTTCGCCTCATATTCCTGCGCACGGCGCGACCACATGGTGCGCTTCACCTTGGGCTTGCCCTTGAGCGTCTCCATCGCCTCGCGCATCGTCTTGTCCGACGAGAGCTTGCGCATACCGACCGATTCGGCCTTGTTGGTGGGGACGCGGAGCGTCATCCGCTCTTTCTCGAAACGCAGCACATACAGCTCGAGGCTGGTACCGGCGATCTCCTGCTTCTGCAGCTCGATCACACGGCCGACGCCATGCTTCGGATAAACAACGTAATCACCGACATCGAAGGACAATGCCTTGGCAGCCATGAACGGGCCTTTCTGGATCGCATCCGTCGCGAGGATCGTCCGGGGCGGGATACCCGCGGGTCCGGACGGCGAGGATGGTTGGTACGAGTGTCTCCTGACGGGCAGGACTCATCATGCCCGTCGTGGACACTTTTAACACAGTCGCAACAAAATTACCAGCGTGGATAAGCCAGTTGGACTGACTTACCGGCAAGGATCGCACCCGATTCGGGCCGCGCCCCGCGGTTCACGGTGTCGGCGCGCGCTTTTTCCGCGGCCGGATCAGGGGTTCAGTCCCCGGTGCCCGGCTCCGGCGAGAAGAATTGCTCGTATTTGTTCTCGACGCCCTTCATCGCATCGGCGTCGGGCGGCGTCTGGTCGAGCTTGCGCGTGACGTTGGGCCATTGCGCCGAGAAGGTCGTGTTGAGCTCCAGCCATTGCTCCAGCCCGCTCTCGGTATCGGGCAGGATCGCCTCGGCCGGGCATTCGGGCTCGCACACGCCGCAGTCGATACACTCGCTGGGGTTGATGACGAGCATGTTCTCGCCTTCGTAGAAGCAGTCGACCGGACATACCTCGACGCAGTCCATATACTTGCAGCGGATGCAGGCATCGGTGACGACGTAGGTCATTCTGGTTCCTTGCGGCCTTATGCGTCGGCTCGGGAGAAGCCGGGTATGAACGCGAGGCTGCTATGCCGCGTTCCCCGCCGCGTCAATCGAAGCCGTTCGGTTGCGACACGTTTGCAGCGAGCTCCTGATAACAGCCCTGCGCCTCTGGCGCCGGTCCGCGCCGCGTCGGCAGCGCCTCGACGCGCAGCACGCGCACCCGATCGTGCAGCGCGAAGGTGAGGATATTGCCGACCCGGACCGGTGCCGCGCTCCGTTCGATCCGCCGCCCGTCGATACGCAGCCGGCCGTCGCAGGCGAGATCCTGCGCGAGGCTGCGGGTCTTGGCGAGCCGCACGAACCACAGGAAATTGTCGATCCGCATGCTGTCAGCCATGGCCGCTCCACGCGGCGAGGGCGGCGAAGGCGCCGGTCGGCGACGGCGCGGGTCGCTCGGCGCGCTGCGGCGGCCGGCGGCCCCGCCACACCCAGGCGGGCGCCTCGCCCCTACCTCCGGCCTCACCCTCGTTCTGGCGCGGCGCTGTACGGAAGCCGAGTTCGGCCATCAGCCGCTCCAGCGTCGCCGGCACGATCCCCATCGAGGTCGCGAGCGCGGGATCGGGCACGAACGGCTTACGCCCCTGCCGCGCGTCATGCGCGGCGCGCGCGATCCGCTCGACCAGATCGACGCGCACGGCCTGCGCGGCGAGCGGGCGGAAGCCGGTGGCGAGCTGCGCCCCCGGTACGCCGCGCGGCAGCACCGTCGCCCCCTCGCGCGGCAGCGCGCCGCTCTTGCCGCGCACGCCGAGCAACGCCTGCCGCCAGCGCGCCGCCCCGGGCTTGAGCAGCCGCGGGTCGAACAGGTCGAGCGCGCCGATGGTGACGCCGATCCGCCGCAGCCGCCTGCGCTCGTCCTGCCCCAGCGCGTCGAGCGGCTCGTGCAGCGCCAGCCGCGGCATCAGCCCGCCCGCCGCCTCCAGCTCGCCCGCGACGACGCGCAGCGCCGGCGTCGCCTGCGGATCGCGCGCGGCCTCGGCGAGCGCGACCAACGCCGGCAGATGACGGCCGAGCATCGCCGCGAACCACGTCGCGAGCCGCGCCGCCACCGCCTCGCGCTGCGGCTTGGCGAGACAATCGAGATCGCGATCGAGCTTGAGCTGCGGCCGGGCGAGCGACGGCCCCGGCGTCAGCAGCGCCACCGCATGGCCGTTCCACACGATCGCGTCGTCGACCAGATGGAACGCCGCATCCTCCGCCGCGACCAGCGCCTCGCCGCGCCGGCGCCGCTCGCCGCTGAGATGCTTCTCCGCCGCCGCGAGCAGCAGCCGCCGGTCGGTGGCGCGCGCGGCGGGGTCGACGGTGAAGCGGAAGCCGTCGAGTCGCCCGATCGGATGTTCCTCGACCAGCACCTCGCCCTCCGGCCCGATCACCACCGGCAGCAGCGAGGCGTCGGCGCCGATCTGGCGGATCAGCGCAGTGGTGCGCTTGTCGACGAAACGCTGCGTCAGGCTGGCGTGCAGCCCGTCGGACAATCGCTCCTCGATCGTCTTCGTACGCTCGGCACCCGCCGCGGGATCGGCGAGCCAGTCGGGACGCTGCGCGATATAGGCCCAGCTGCGAATCGCGGCGATCCGCCCGGCGATCGTCTCGACGTCGCCCGCGATCGTGTCGAGCCGCGTCACCTCGTCGGCGAACCATTGGTTGGGCACCACGCCGCGGCCTTCGCTGAGATAGCCGAAGATGCGGCTGACGAAACGCGTGTGCGGATCGAGCCCGAGCTTGCGAAAATCGGGCAACCCGCACGCCGCCCACAGCCGCTTGACCATCGCGGGCGAACGCGACCGATCACGCACCCAGGGTTCGTCCGCCATGCGCTTCAATACCGCGAGATCGGTCGACTGCGGCGCCGCGAGCAGCACGCCGGGCTCGGGCCGGCGTTCGAGGCTGGCGATCAGCGCGTCGACGCTGGCATAATCGGGTTCGCCGTTGCGCCAGTAGAGCTGTTCGATGCGCGGGAAGCGATGTTCCTCGATCGCGAACACCTCCTCGGGCAGGAACGCGCCCGGCCCCTCTTCGGTGACGCCGCCGAACGTGCCGTCGCGCTGGTGGCGCCCGGCGCGGCCGGCGATCTGCGCCATCTCCGCCACCGTCAGCCGGCGGCTGCGGCGACCGTCGAACTTGCTCAGCCCCGCGAAGGCGACGTGCGCGACGTCCATGTTGAGCCCCATGCCGATCGCATCGGTGGCGACGAGATAATCGACCTCGCCCGCCTGGAACATCGCAACCTGTGCGTTGCGCGTGCGCGGCGACAGCGCCCCCATCACCACCGCCGCGCCGCCGCGCAACCGGCGCAGCATCTCGGCGACCGCATAGACCTCCTCGGCGCTGAACGCGACGATCGCCGAGCGTTTGGGCAGCCGGCTGATCTTCTTGGCGCCCGCATAGGTGAGTTTGGAGAAGCGCGGCCGGACGATGATCTCGGCATCGGGCACCAGCGCGCGCACCATCGGCCGCAGCGCCTCGGACCCGAGGATCATCGTCTCCTCGCGCCCGCGCCGCCGCAACAGCCGATCCGTGAAGACGTGGCCGCGCTCCGCGTCGGTGCCGAGCTGCGCCTCGTCGAGCGCGACGAAGGCGGCGTCATGCTCGGGCATCGATTCGACCGTGCACAGATGCCAGCGCGCATTGGGCGGGACGATCTTCTCCTCGCCGGTGACGAGCGCAACGCTGTCGACGCCCTTCAGCTTGACGACGCGGTCATAAACCTCGCGCGCCAGCAGGCGGAGCGGAAAGCCCATGATCCCGCTCGAATGCGCGCACATCCGCTCGACGGCGAGATGGGTCTTGCCCGTGTTGGTCGGCCCGAGGACCGCGGTGACCGCCGCTTTCATGCGGGCAACATCGGGTGTCCCAGGCGATCGCGCAATGAGGCAAAGCAAGGGGAGCGAAGCCCCTCCCTCAAATCCCCCGTCACCCCGGACGTGTTCCGGGGTGACGGCGAGGAGGAGCAACCCGCCTCCCCACCGCACCGGCAAACCCGTCCACCGCAGCGCAACCCCCGGTTAATTTGACTTTAGACTTTGCCCCCCACAGTGCTGCCACCCGACGCCGGGGATGATCGGCGACCAGTTCCACGATGAGGCGCCTTTCCGCGTGTTCCTGCGCACCGACCAAGGTTTCGATCTCGCCGGCGGCACCGCCGCACGGCCGTTCGGTCGCGCGCTCGCCGTGCCGCGCCGGCTCGGGCCGGTCGAGCGGCTGCGCGGGCTCGACTGGACGCCCGATCTCGGCACGCAGATCGGCAGCGGCGATTGGTGGCGCGGCCTCGCCACGCTCGGTACGCTGGTCGGCGCGGTCTGGCTGCTCGCCCCCGGCATCCCGCCGCTGACCGGTGCCACCCCGGCACCGCTCGCCGGCACCGCCTTCGAGGAAAGCCGCGCGCTGGCGATCGCGCCGCTCGCCTGGGGCGGCGACACCGGCCATCGCATGGCGGCGAACGACCTCGTCGCGCCGCTTGCCGAAGCCCCCGAACGGCCCGTCGTCGAGCTCAACGCGACGCTCGGCGAAGGCGACGCTTTCGATCATGTGCTGATGCGCGCCGGCGTCGGCCGCAACGATGCGCGCGCCGCCGCCGGGCTGGTCGCGCAGGCGGTGACGCTCGGCGACATCGCGCCGGGCACGCGCATCGCGCTGACCCTCGGTCGCCGCCCGGCGAAGACGGTGGCGCGCCCGCTCGACAAACTGGCGTTGCGCGCGCGCTTCGACTTGGCGCTCAGCCTCGACCGCAATGCCGGCGGCCTGGTCATGACCCGCAAGCCGATCGCGGTCGACAGCACGCCGCTGCGCATCCAGGGGCTGGTCGGCTCCAGCCTCTACCGCTCGGCGCGCGCCGCCGGTGCGCCGGCGCGCGTCGTCGAAAGCTATATCAAGGCGCTCGCCACCCGCCTGTCGATCGGCCGCGACGTCAGCGCCGCCGACGGCTTCGACCTGATCGTCGAACAACAGCGCGCCGCCACCGGCGAGGTGCGGCTGGGCGATCTGCTCTATGCCGGCATCGACCAGGAGCGGCGCAAGGTGCAATTGGTGCGCTGGGACGACGACGGCAAACCGTCGTGGTTCGACGCGCACGGCCAGAGCGAACGCCGCGGTTTCATGGGCATGCCGGTGGCGGGGCGGATCACCTCGTCGTTCGGCTATCGCATGCATCCGCTGCTCGGCTATCTCAAGATGCACAAGGGGCTCGACATCGGTGCGCCCTATGGAGCGCCGATCTTCGCCGCGCTCGACGGCGTCGTGCAGGGTGCGGGCCGCTCGGGCGGCTACGGCAATTTCGTCAAGCTCGTCCACGGCAGCGGCCTTGCCAGCGGTTACGGCCACATGAGCCGCATCGCGGTGGTACGCGGCGAGCACGTCCGCCAGGGACAGGTGATCGGCTATGTCGGCTCCACCGGCCTGTCGACCGGGCCGCATCTCCACTGGGAAGTCTGGCGCAACGGCCAGACGATCAACCCGCGCTCGATCTCGTTCGCGAGCGTGCAGGCGCTGTCCGGCGAGAGCCTGCGCCGCTTCAAGGCGCGGGTGGCGGGATTGCTCGCGGTCAAACCGGGGCACACCTCTTAAGTCCTCCCCCGCAAGGGGGAGGGGGACCGCCACGCGTCAGCGTGGTGGTGGAGGGGGAGGACAGGGCGGGAGCTTCGTAACAATGCTCCCGCCCTGTCCTCCCCCTCCGTCAGCGCTACGCGCTGCCACCTCCCCCTTGCGGGGGAGGAATTTGTATTAGCGCCCCTGCGCGCGCCAGCGCAGGACGGTGCGCTGGATGATCGCATCCTCGCCGCCCGCATCGCGCCACAGCGCGGAAAATAACGGATCGCCCGACGCCGGGCGCTTGCCCTCTTCGAGCGCGTCGAAGCTCACCCGGATCGGCACCGCGACGCCCTCGCCGCAGATGATCGATTCGCGGTTACGCAGCGCAGGGATCGAATCGAGGAACCCGCGCGCGCCCTCCGGCATCGCCGCGCGCACGAACGCCTGATCGCGCTCGTTGTTGAGGCGCATCGCGATGATCGTGCCGCATTGCGACAGCACGCCTTCCTCCAGATCGGACGGCCGCTGCGTGATCAGCCCCAGGCTGACGCCATATTTGCGCCCTTCCTTGGCGATCCGGCCGAGGATGCGCCCGACCGAGGCGTTGCGCCCTTCGCCGCGCGCGCTGCTTGGAATGTAGCGGTGCGCCTCTTCGCAGACGAGCAGGATCGGTCGCTGCGGCTCGTTGCGCGACCAGATCGCGAAGTCGAACGTCATCCGGCTGAGCACCGCGACGACCACCGAGGTGATCTCCGACGGCACGCCCGATACGTCGATGATCGAGATCGGCTTGCCGCCGCCGGGCATGCGGAAGATCCGCGCGAGGAAGTCGGCCATCGTGTCGGCGACCAGCATCCCCGAGAACATGAAGCTGTAGCGCGGGTCGGCCTTGATCTCGTCGATCCGGCCCTTGAGCCGCAGATAGGGCGAGGTATCGCCGGCACGATCCATCTTGCCCATCTCGGCGCTGATGATGTTGGTGAGGTCGCTGAGCAGATAGGGGATCGGCGCATCGACCGTCAGCTTGGCGATCTCCTGCCCCAGCCGGTTCTTGGCGCGCGCCATCAACAGGCATCGGGCGAGGATGTCGCTGTCGGCCTGGCGATCCCCGCCGCTGGCGGTGACGAACACCTCGCAATGCTCTTCGAGGTTCATCAGCCAATAGGGCATGGCGAGATTGTTGACGTCGTAGATCGCGCCATTGGTGCGGAACGCCGCGGCATATTCGCCATGCGGATCGATCATCACGACATGGCCCTGCGGCGCCAGCTCGCAGATGCGGTGGAGGATCAGCGCCGCCGCGGTCGACTTGCCGGTGCCGGTCGAGCCGACCAGCGCGAAATGCTTGCCGAGCATCGCGTCGACGTAGAGCGAGGCGCGCACGTCGCGGGTCGGATAGACGGTGCCGATCTTGATATGCGGCTGGTCGGCGGCGGAATAGATTTGTTCGAGGTCGCGCGTCGTGATCGCGAAGACGTCGCAGCCGGGGATCGGATAGCGCGTCACGCCGCGGCGGAAATGGTAGAGCTTGCCGGTCAGCCGCTCCTCGTCGCCCTCGCCGAGGAAGTCGATGTCCGCGGCGACCCAGTCGTTGCCCGCGCCGTCCAGCACCAGGCTGCGGATGTTGGCGATCAGCCACGCGCCACCGACGCGCATCTTGATCTGGCCGCCGACCTGCCCGGCGGTGGCGACCACCGGATCGGCATCCTGCGCGACGAGTTCGAGCGCGTTGCGGTCGAACAACACGCGGCTGCCGCCGCCGCCGACCGCCAGGACGCAGCCGATCGCCGCCGGCCCGCCGCCGTGGCCGACCGCCGCCGCCGCCGAAAGGGGCATCGCGCCCGCGAATACGCTCGGGCCGGGCATCTCGGTCATTGCGGCAGCATCCTGTCCATCGTCCGCCGAGCGCTAGCCGGGAGCCGTTAAGATACCGTCATCGCGTCATTATATCCGCCGCGCGATCCACCCGGCGGCAAGCCCCAGCCCGACCGACAGCGCCACTGCCGCCAGCCCGTAGAGGATCGACTGACGCTCGGCGGCACGCGCGACGAAACGCTCGAATCCCGATTTGCGGATGTCGATCTCGCGCACCGCGGCGGCGAGCACGCGGCCGTTGCGGATCAGGAAGGTCTCGGCGGTGAACCGCCCGACCGGCACGCGCGCCGGGATGGTCAGCCGGGCACGATACAGCACGCCCTCGCTGATCTCGACCGCGTGCGGCGCCTCCAGATACAGGCCGGCGCGGCGCTTGAGGTCGACCAGCCCGTGCTGGAACCCCTTTTCGACCGCAATCGCGGTGTTCGATCCGGGCGACAATTGCAGGCTGTCGAGCCCCAGTTCGTAGATCGCGCGGGTGCGCTCGTCGACGATGCGCTGGATCGGCCGCGACGAGGCGAGCGCGTAGAAGCTCGGCACCGAACTGTAGCGCTGATGCTCGGCATTGACCCAGATGCCGGCGACCTTCTTCTTCTCGCGCACCAGCACCGGCTGCGTCGGCCCCTTCACCACGACGACGATGTCGGTCGGCGCCTCGCCGCGCGGCAGGCGGCCGCCGGGGTAGAGGATCGCGCCGAACAGCAGCAATTCGGCACCGGTGAAGCTGTAGGCGATCTCGATGTCGCGCTGCGACACGTCGGGGACGAGCACCGGCTTGTCGGCCGGGGCGGACGCCTGCGCCGACAGCAACAGCGCGGCGAACGGCAGCCAGCGCCTCACGTCAGCTCGACCGTGAAGATCTCCTCCGGCCGCCAGACGAGGCCGAGCAGGATGCGCAGACCGACGAGCAGCACCATGATCGCCAGCGCGAGGCGGAGATATTCGGGCTTTACCTTGGTCGCGAACCGTGCGCCCAATTGCGCGCCGATCACCGAGCCGATCAGCAGCAATCCGGCAAGCACGATGTCGACCGCCTTGGTGGTCAGCGCGTGCACCATCGTCGCCACCGCGGTGACGAACAGCGTCTGGAACAGCGAGGTGCCGACGACGACGCTGGTCGCCATGCCGAGCAGATAGATCATCGCCGGCACCAGGATGAAGCCGCCGCCGATGCCGAGCAAGATCGTCAGGATGCCGGTCCCGAAGCCGAGCAGCAGCGGCGCCAGCGGCGAAATGTAGAGGCCCGAGGCGTAGAAGCGCGTGCGCAGCGGCAGCGCGGCGACGAGCGGATGATGGCGGCGCTTGCGCGGCTTCACCGGCCGCCGCCCCCGCGCGACGCCGATCGCGCCGATCGATTCGCGCGCCATCAGCGTGCCGATCGAGCCGAGCATGACGACATAGACGACGCCGATCACGGTATCGATCTGGCCGCTCGCCTGCAGCAGGCGGAAGATCCACGCGCCCGCGAAACTGCCGACGATGCCGCCCGCGACGAGCACGCCGCCCATCTTGGTGTCGACGCCGTTGCGCCCGAAATGCGCGATCACGCCCGATACGCTCGCGCCGGTCACCTGACTCGCGGAGGAGGCGGCGGCGACGGTCGGCGGGATGCCGTAGATGATCAGCAGCGGCGTGGTGAGAAAGCCGCCGCCGACCCCGAACATCCCTGACAATAGCCCGACGCCGCCGCCGAGCAGCACGATGACGAGCGCGTTGACCGACAGATTGGCGATGGGAAGATAGACGTGCACGGGGCGGCTTTATACGCGGCTGGCGGCTGCGGACCAGCCGTCACCAGCCGGTTCCGAGCGACAAAGCCGGCCCCGACCCCGGCCGCGACGGCCCCGCGACGCGCTGCCGCCAATCTGCGGCGAGGCGCATGCGCGGTTCGAGGGGGAGGACGAGGCCGAAAGTCGGCCCGATGTCGAGCCTCCCCGCACCGGGCTGGACCCCGCCCCACAGGCTGGCCCCGGCGTCGATCGTGACACGGCGGAT
This sequence comes from Sphingomonas sp. M6A6_1c, assembly GCF_053345135.1. Taxonomy (NCBI): domain Bacteria; kingdom Pseudomonadati; phylum Pseudomonadota; class Alphaproteobacteria; order Sphingomonadales; family Sphingomonadaceae; genus Sphingomonas; species Sphingomonas sp. M6A6_1c. Next base: position 342,800 of record NZ_JBKEZO010000007.1, read on the forward strand.
CGCGCCGAGCGGACGGGCGGCGCGCAGCGCCCCATCGGCGAAGAAACCACCGCCGCGCCGGACGACCACACCGGATTGGCCATAGCCTTCCAGCACCAGATCGCGCCTGACCGGCGTCGGCCCGAACCCTCCGACCAGCCCGAGCATCGGCCCGCTCGCACCGCCGTCGACCGCGAGCCGCTGTTCGGCGAGGATATGGAGCGGCGCGCGCGTCGGCTGCCAGTCGATCCCCAGCGCGATCTCCTTGCCCGTACCGGCAAGCGGCGCCGATACCCGTGCGGACAGCGCTACGTGCTGCGCGCTATCCAGCGGATAGGTCAGCCGCAATCCCGCCTGCGATCCACCAATCTGGCTTGCCGGCACGCTCGCCTCGCCACCGGCGCGGACGATCAGCCAGCCGCTGCCGGCCGCCCGACGAAGGATCGGCGGCGGCGGCAGGGCGACCAGCGCCAGCCTCGCCACGGGTATGATGACGTTGCGCTCGTGCAGGGGGCCGGGTGGCGCGCCGGTCAGGGGCGGCGTTGGCGTCAGCGCGATGTCGATCGGCGGCTGCGGAACCTGGCGTCGTGTCTGGACCTCCCGGGATGCCCGTACGATGCCGACGGGCTCCGGAATCCTCCTGTCACGGGACGCCGGCTGCTCCGCGGGAACAGGAACAACCATAGCGGCATCCGATCGGGCCCGGCGCTTGCGGGAAGAAGCCGCCATCCGCCGCTCGCGACCGCCGTTCAGCGCCGTCGGCGCCCAATCCGTGACGTCACGGCGCCAGACATCCGTCACCCGCAATCCCGTCCAGAACCCGAGCCATAGCAGCAGGAACCGGAACGGCCGGCTGGCCTTCATCCCAGCGCGTGGATGTCGGGAAACGCATGGACCGTCTTGTCCCACACCGGCACGTCCCCGCGCAGGAACTGCCCGTAGCGGCGTAGCGCCAGCCGTGTCGCGAGCAAGGCGATGATGTTGCCGACGACGACCCGCGGCACCGACCGGCACGCCTCGCACCAGCCGTACGCGCTTCCCGTGCACGCGATCCGGACCACCACGCGCCAGAGGAGCAGCAGCGTCGTCGTCCACCGCAACCAGCCGGCAAGAGGCAGCCCGGTATCGCGGGCGCCGGTCAGCCAGTGGAGCGCCGTGGTCATCACCAGCAACACGATCGCACCATAAGCGACACCGAGCACCACCACCGAAACCAGCGCTCGCCGGTCACGCATCCGCATCCAGTGATCGGCAAACGCCCCCGGCAGTCCCCAACCGATCCGGTCCCAGCCCGCCAGCGCGATACCGGTCATCCAACGCGCCTTTTGCCGGATCGCGGTTTGAAGCGTCTCGGGGAAATAGGCCCGGACCGCGACGAGGCCGCCATCGCGCCGGTCCCATATCCGCGCGAAACAGACGCCGCCGCCACGCCCGGCGATGTGAAGGCCGAGTTCGTAATCCTCGGTAAGGCAGGACGCATCGAACGACGCGCCGCCGCGCTCGACCGCGATTTCGGTGAAGATATCCGTCCGGATCGCGCATCCGGTGCCCGCCAGCGGCAACGGCGCGCCGAGCAACGCGCGCACCGGCTGCTGTATGCCATGCGCATAGGCGAACTCGTCGGCATAATGGCCCGACACCAACGATCCCGGTCGGATCAGCGGCACGACCGGCACCTGCACCACCGCATAGGTCTGCAACAGCGCATCGAAGACCCGCAATTCCGCGGGGTGGACGACATCCTCGGCGTCATGGATGACGATCGCCTCGGTCCGGCGGTCCGCGGCGGCGTCGTCCCGGTCCAGCGCGACCCACAATGTATTGAGGCAATCCGCCTTGGTCGTCGGGCCAGGACGCGTGCCGACGACAACGCTGATGCGCGGATCGCGGCGGGCCATGTCCCGTGCCGCCCCGATCGTCGCGGGATCGTTGGGATAGACACCGACGTAGACGCGATAGTCCGGATGATCGAGCCGCGCCGTCGTCGCCGCCAGCATCGCGCCGATCACCGCCTCTTCGCGCCACGCTGCGACGAAGACCGCGAACGATCCGGACACCGCGCGTTCGGGCAGATCGCTCACCCACCGGCGCGGTGCCCGCCAGTGCCGCAGCCGATCGATGAAGAAACAGATGTCGACACCCAGATCGTCGATCCCGCCAATCAGCAACCAGGTCGCGGCGAACAACATCGACTCGCGAACGGCGCCGTCCAAGAAGAACATCAGAAAATCCAAGACCCCCGCCCCACATTTCCGGATGACACCCTCCGTTATGGATGATGTTTCGGCAAGAGGAATCGATTAAGCCCTTAGGAATACTGAAGCTTCATTATCGAGCACGCATGCACGCCAGCATCCTTAGCTTGCAATTCCAATATCATGCACGCCAGTGGGGAAATACGATGCACGAGAGCAGCACCGGACACACCCGGCGAACGACGGGCATCGCGGCCAATGGCGCCTGCAACGCGACCGCCGCGACCTGAACGCACCCACCGGAACGTTCGTCGCTGCGCACAAAAATTGCGTCTTGCTGTCGCAACCGTGCGAACCATTCCGTGGTCGGCGCGTTACTCGCCACTGATCCCTTTTCCCCTTTCGGGATCAGTGCCGGTCCAAGCACGGCACGGTCGCGCCGATGTGTAGCAGGCGGCGCGACCAACGTGCTGGAAGGTCAGGGCGTGTCGCGCCCGCCGCCGGTGCCGCGACCCGCGCCGCCACCCGCGCCCGCCGCACCGACCGTGCCGATGTTGCCGAACAGATCCTCGAAGAAGCCGCGCTTGCGCCCCAGCGTCGGCGTCGTTTTGCCGTAGGGATCGATGCTGGCGATCTGCTCCACGCCGGTGCGCGTCACCGTCTTGACCGTGCCGTTGGGATCGAAGCTGATCTTCAGCGCGATCTGGTCCTTGGCCTTGGGCTTCTGGAAGTTGAGGTTGCGGCTGTCGCGCGCGACATAATACCAGTCCCGCGTGCCGAACTGGCTGGCGATCGTCGGCTGGCCGAGCGTGCTCGCCACCGACTGGCGATTGTCGACGCCGGGCTGCACCGAATTTACCAGATCGGCATCGATGATATAGCCCTGATGCGACCGCAGCGGCGCGCAGGCGCCCATGGCGACGGTCAGCCCGAGGGTCAGCCCGAGGCCGATACGGGCAAAGGATACGCTCATCACTATCTCCAGCGGCAGCGCCACGCCATGTCGATTGCATCGCCCGCCGATCGCCTCGATATGCGAAGCACGGGCGGGCTTCAAGCGCCGGGGCCATGTTGGCGCGATTGGTGAGGATATGCCGTGGGTTGGTGGGGACGATTGTTCGGGGAACGTCGCGAGGAGGCGTTGCCGCTCTACAATGCGGTGGTAACGCGCGGACGGGCCGAACGCTGGTATCTGGCCGGCGGCGTCCCCGACACGGTCGACGGCCGCTTCGACATGATCGCCGCAGTGCTGGCGATGGTGCTGCTGCGGCTGGAGCGCGAACCCGCCGCGGCGGCGCTGTCGGCGCATCTCACCGAGCGGTTCGTCGACGACATGGACGGGCAATTGCGCCAGATGGGTATCGGCGACATCGTCGTCGGCAAGCATATCGGGAAGATGATGAGCATGCTCGGCGGCCGGATCGGCGCCTATCGCGACGGGCTGGCGGCGGGTGATCTTGCCCCCGCGCTGGTCCGCAACCTCTATCGCGGGGCAGCGCCGGCGCCGCAGGCGCTGGCCGCCGTCGCCGCCGACCTGACCGCGCTGCACGGCGCGCTCGCCGCGACCCCGCTCGACCGCCTCGTTGCCGGAGACCTGCCATGACCCCCGAATTCAGCCGCCCGGAACGACTCGACGCGATCGGCGCGGGCGAGCGCGAGGTGCGCATTGCCGCCACCGAGGCCGAACGGGCAGCACTCGCAATGCGCTTCGGCGTGCTGTCGGTGGAACGGCTGGACGCCAGTTTTCGGGTCAAGCGCGAGACGGCGGGAATCGCGGTGCGCGGCCGCGTCACCGGCGCGTTGGTGCAGGCCTGTACGGTGACGGGCGTGCCGCTCGACGCCACGATCGACGAACCGGTTGCGCTGCTGTTCGTCGAGGCGCTCGACGATCAGGAGGAGGTCGAGCTCGACGCCGGCGCGCTCGACACGGTCGAGATCGAGGGCGGTGCGGTCGACCTCGGCGAGGCGGCGGCGGAGACGATGGCGCTCGCGCTCGATCCCTTCCCGCGCAGCCCCGACGCCGAGGCGGTGCTGCGCGAGGCCGGCGTGATCAGCGAGGACGATCATCGCCCGTACAGTCCGCTACAGGACCTCAAGGCGCTGATGGAGAAGCGGTAACGCTTCTACCCCGCCCCCCATTCGTCATCCCGGCGAAGGCCGGTATGACGAACGGATGCGCGGTACACGCAACCCCTACGCCGCCTCCGCCCCGCGCCCGCCATGGCGCTGTTCGGTCAGGATCTGCCAGCCGGTGATGAACAGCGCGGCGACCAGCGGACCGACGACGATGCCGCTGATCCCCGCGACCTCGATCCCGCCCAGCGTCGTCACCAGCACCAGCCAATCGGGTATCCCGGTATCGCGCCCGACCAGGATCGGCCGCAGGATATTGTCGGCGAGCCCGATCACCGCGACGCCCGAGACGACGACGACGACGCCCTGCCACACCGCACCGGTGGCGAGCAGGTAGATCGCGACCGGCACCCAGACCAGCGCGGGGCCGATCGCGGGCAGCAACGCCGCCAGCGCCATGAACAGGCCCCACAACAGCGCCGCCGGCACGCCGACGATCCAGAAGGTCACCGCGCCCAATGCGCCCTGCACCAGCGCGACGACGACCGACCCCTTGATCGTCGCGCGGACGACGGCGACGAACTTGTCGATCAACCGGTCGGCGACCGGCCGTTCCAGCGGCAGCGCGTCGCGGATCACCGGACCGAGCCGGTCGCCGTCGCGCAGCAGGAAGAAGGTGACGTACAGCCCGACGCCGAAGGCGAGCAGGAACGCCGCGGCATTGCGCCCGATCGACAGCGCCTGCGACGCGATCGACTGGAAGCTGCTGCGCAGGCCCTGCGCGATCCGCGCCTGCGCGGTGTCGAAGCTGCCCAGCCCGGCGCGGTCGAGCGGATGCTGCACCCATTGCGGCAATGCGTCGTGCACCTGTTGGAAATAGCGCGCGAAATCGATCTGGCCGCTCTGCACCTTGGCATAGACGCCGGCCGATTGGTCGACGACCATGCCGGTGATCGCCAATGCCGGGATGATCACCGCGACGAGGATGATCAGCAAGGTCGCCGCCGCCGCCCAATTGCGTCGCCCCGGCATCTTGGCGAGCAGCCAGTGGAACAGCGACTGGAACAGGATCGCCGCGAGCACGCTCCACAGCAGCGCCGCGATGAACGACGATACGACGAGCAACAGCCCGCCGCTGATCAGCGCCAGAAACAGGATCAGCCCGCCCGATTCGAGCCGTCGTCTATCGATCACGTCGTTCCCCTTCGTCGTCCGTCCCCGTGCGGACCGGGGCAAGAACCCGTCAGGACCGTTTCGGGTCCGTCTCGGTCCTGCGCTGAATCACGCGAAGGCGCGAAGCCGCGAAGAAGAAGATTTGTTCGCGCGGAGGCGCGGAGGCGCGGAGGGGTCGCGCCTGAGGGACGGGCACCGCGCATCACAAGCGTGGTCCTGACCAGATTCGCGCGCAGAGGCGCAGAGGGACAAGCGCGATTTCATCGCGATGCCGATTCGCGCCAGAGAGATGAAGCGCCTTCGGCGCAACGGGCGTGCCTCTCAGCGTCCTCTGCGCCTCTGCGCGCAAAAATCCTTCTTCTCTCCGCGCCTCCGCGCCTCCGCGTGAACCAATCTCCTTCGCGTCTTCGCGTCTTCGCGTGAATCAACTCGCAACCGAGTTTGCCCCCCACGAGCGCTGATTGTCACGCGAAGCCGCGAAGAAGAAGAGTTGTTCGCGCGGAGGCGCGGAGGCGCGGAGGGGTCGCGCCTGTGGGGCGGTCACCGCGCATCACAAGCGTGGTCCTGACCAGATTCGCGCGCAGAGGCGCAGAGAGATGAGCGAGATTTCAACTGGATGTCGATTCGCCAGAGAGATGAAGCGCCTCCGGCGCAACGGCGCGCCTCTCTGCGTCCTCTGCGCCTCTGCGCGCACAATCCTTCTTCTCTCCGCGCCTCCGCGTGAACCGATCTTCTTCGCAGGCTCGCGTGAAGATCAGCGTTCGTCGGGGCCGAGGCTAGGATCGAGATCGCGCGGCCGTACGAACCGGCGCAGATCACCGCCGCCCACCGCCACCGCCGACCAGTCGGCGATGTCGAAGCGCATCTCCGCCAGCGTCGCGGTCGGGTATTTCTCCTCGACCAGCGCGCGCAGCCCGTCGGGAGCCGCCGGCACCAGCATCAGCACCAGATCCTCGAGCCCCGGATTGTGCCCGACCAGCAGCACGTGCTCCGCGGCGGCGGGCAGTTCGTGCACCACGTCGAGCAAGGTCGCCGCCGAGGCGAGATAGATGCGCCGTTCCCAGACGGGCGCCAGCGTGCGGCCATAGCCCGCAACCACCGCGTCGAGCGTCTCCCCGACGCGCACCGCGGGCGAGGCGACGACGTGATCGAACGCCAGGTCGAGCGACCGCATGTTTCGCCCCACCGTCTCGGCGGCGCGCTTGCCCTTGGCGTTGAGCGGACGGTCGAAATCGCGGGTCACCGGATCGTCCCAGCCGGACTTGGCGTGGCGCAGCAGCGTCAGCGTCTTCAACCGGCGTCTCCGTGGGCAATCGCGGGAGCCGCCTCTTGCCCGATACGGTCCGATAAGGAAAGCCGCGCCTGCACCCGCGCCACCGCTTCGTCGAGCGTCACCCGCGCGATCCCGACGCCGGGCGGAAACGCCGACAGCAGCCGCGACGGCATCGCCGAAGACAGCATCACGAACGCGCCGCGGTCGTCGGCGCGGCGGATCAGCCGCCCGAACGCCTGCGCCAGCCGCGCGCGCACGATGCGATCGTCATAGGCCGATCCGCCCCCCGCCAGCCGCCGCGCGGCGTGCAGCACGCTCGGCTTGGGCCAGGGCACGCCCTCCATCACCACCAGCCGCAGCGACGATCCCGGCACGTCGACGCCGTCGCGCAGCGCGTCGGTGCCGAGCAGCGAGGCGTGCGGATCGTCGCGGAAGATATCGACCAACGTGCCGGTATCGATCGGATCGACGTGCTGCGCGTGCAGCGGCAGCCCCTCGCGCGCCAGCCGGTCGGCGATCCGCCCGTGCACGCCGCGTAAGCGCCGGATCGCGGTGAACAGCCCCAGCGTACCGCCGCCCGCGGCGACGATCAGCCGCGCATAGGCATTGGCGAGCGCGGGCAGGTCGCCGCGCTTGACGTCGGTGACGATCAGCACCTCGGCATTGGCGGGATAGTCGAACGGGCTCTTCGCCTCGAACCGCGACGGCGCGCGGGCGAGATGCGGCGCGCCGACGCGCGCTTCCGCTGTTTCCCACCGTTCAGACTCATCGGCACCGCCGCCGGTCAGCGTCGCCGAGGTGACGAGCGCACCGTGCGCGGGCTTCAGCACGATCTCGGCGAACGGCCGCGTCGGATCGAGCCAGTGGCGGTGCAGGCCGATGTCATATTCGCGCCCCTCGATCCGGTCGACCGCGAGCCAGTCGACGTGCGCCGGATCGACCGGGCCGCCGACGCGCGCGAGCAGCGACAGCCACGCCGCCACCGTCTCGGCGCGCCAGCCGATCGAGGCGATCGCGCCCTCGACGCGCGCGCGCGCCGGCGCATCCATCCAGTCGGGTGCCTCGGCGAGCACCGCCTCCAGCCGCCGCCCCAGCGTCACCAGCGGGCGCACCAGCGCATCGAGCGCCGCCGCGGCGGGCGCCGCCGCCTCGATCAGCTCGGGGGTCGGCTCGGCGAGTTCGGTCTCCAGCCCGTAACCGGCATCGCCCGGCTGTTCGGCGCGCGCATAGGTCAGCCCGCGGACGGCAGCGAGCAGATGCTCGATCGGCCCGAACGGCGCGCCTTCGTTGATCCGCCCCAGCCAGCCGTCGCTGGCGAGGTGCCGCGACGCCTCGATCGCATCCTGGATCGCGATGCCGCCCTGTTCGTCGTAACTGGCAACGTCGGACAGGCGTGCCTGCAGCCCGCGCCGCCGGCCGCGCCCGCCGCTTTCCGGCCCTAGGATCCAGCGCCTGAGCTCGATCGTCTCCTGCCCGGTCAGCGCGGTGGCGAACATCGAATCCGCCGCCTCGAACAGATGATGGCCCTCGTCGAAGACGTAGCGCGTCGGCCGCGTCGTCGTCTCGCGGCCGCGTGCGGCATTGACCATCACGAGCGCATGGTTGGCGATCACGACGTCCGCCTCCGCCGAGGCGCGCGCGGCGCGCTCGATGAAGCATTTGCGGTAATGCGGGCAGCCGGCATAGACGCATTCGCCGCGCCGGTCGGTCAGCGCGGTCGGGCCGTTGCGACGAAACAGCGTCGGCAGCCAGCCGGGCAGGTCGCCGCCGACCATGTCGCCGTCGGCGCTATACGCCGCCCAGCGCGCCACCAGTTGCGCGAGAATCGCGGCGCGGCCGGCGAAGCCGCCCTGCAACGCATCCTCCAGATTGAGCAGGCACAGATAATTCTCGCGGCCCTTGCGCGTCACCACCTTCTGCCGGCGCAATGCCGGGTCGGGGAACAGCCGCTCGGTCTCCTTCGACAATTGCCGTTGCAGCGCCTTGGTATAAGTGCTGATCCACACCGCGCCGCCGGCCCGCTCCGCCCACAGCGAGGCGGGCGCGAGATAGCCTAACGTCTTGCCGATCCCCGTCCCCGCCTCGGCGAGCACCAGATTGGGCGCGTCGCGCATCGCGCGCGGGGCGAAGGCATCGGTCGCCGCCGCGGCGAAGGCGCGCTGGCCGAGCCGCTCCTCGGCACCGTGACCGGTGAGGTCGGCGAGCCGCGCCTCGGCATCGGCCGGCGGGATCGCCACGGTCAGCGGTGCCGGTCGCGGCGCCTGCTCCTCCCATTCGGGCAGCGTCGCGAACAGCCAGCGCTCGTTGACCTGCGGCTTGGCGAGCAGCGGTCCGATCGCCGGCGCCCAAGGCCAGCGCAACCGGCCGAGCGACTGCGCCGCGGTCCATGCGCCCTCGCGCTCGGGCCAGTCGCCCTGGGGCACCGCGAGCAGCGCCGCCGCCGCCTCGCGCAGGAAGGCGGCGACGCCCTCGTCGGTGTCGGGCGGCGACAGGTCGACCGCGCGCGCCAGACCCTTGGGCGTCGGCACCGCGAACCGCGCCGGATACAGAAAGGCGAACAGCTCGAGCAGGTCGAGCCCCGACAATTCGGGATAGCCGAGCCTTTGCCCGACCAGCGGCGCGTTGAGCAGGATCACCGGCGTATCGGCGGCGATGCGGATCGCCTCGCCGCGCCCGATCGGCCGCGTGCCCTCGGCAGTGGCGATCCAGATGCCGCCATGGCTGGCGTGGAGGGCGGGATAAGGGATCACGGCATCGGCCATAAAGGTCGGGAACAGAATGGCAACCGCCGCCGGGTGCAACCGGACCGTCGGCCGGACGTTTGGCAGCGATCATCTGTTCGAAAAGGTCCGGTTCATGCGTACTCTGCTCTTCGCGCTCGGCGCGGCCTCACTCGCCCTTCCCGCCAGCATCGCGCTGCCGGTCAGCAAGGCGGAGGCGCGCCATCATTATCGCAATTCGCACGAGCGCGGCTATCGCCACGTCAAGCGCTGCCGCCATTCGGGCGGCACCACCGGCCTCGTCGCGGGCGGCGTCGGCGGCGCGCTGCTCGGCAATTCGGTGCTCGGCCATGGCGCGCTCGGCACCGTCGGCGGTGCCGTCGGTGGCGCCTTCGCCGGCCGCGCGATCGACCGCACGATCACCGCCAAGGACCGCTGCCGCTAAGTCGCTTCTGCCAAGGGAGTTGCCGTGAGCGCGCGGGGTGCTTAGTCCCGCGCGCATCATGACCGACACCGACCTGCGCACAGAAAGCCTCAGAACGGCTGCCCTCGACTCCAAGGCCTGGCCCTTTGAGGAGGCGCGCAAGCTCCTCAAGCGCTACCCCGACGGCAAGTCCGGTGGTGCACCGATCCTGTTCGAGACCGGCTATGGCCCCTCGGGCCTGCCGCATATCGGCACGTTCAACGAAGTGCTGCGCACGACGATGGTGCGCAACGCCTTCCACGCGCTCTCCGACCAGCCGACGCGGCTGATCGCGTTCAGCGACGATATGGACGGCCTGCGCAAGGTCCCCGACAACGTCCCCAACGGCGACATGCTGCGCGAACATCTCGGCAAGCCACTGACGCGCATCCCCGATCCGTTCGGCAAGTTCGACAGCTTCGCCGCGCACAATAATGCGATGCTGCGCCAGTTCCTCGACCGCTTCGGCTTCGACTACGACTTCGCCTCGTCGACCGACTATTACGAGGGCGGCCGGTTCGACGACGCGATTAAGAGCGTGCTGCGCCACTATCAGGGCATCCTCGACGTCATGCTGCCGACGCTGCGCGCGGAGCGCCGCGGCACCTATTCGCCGGTGCTCCCCGTCAGCCCAACGACCGGCATCGTGCTGCAGGTGCCGGTCGAGGTGGTCGACGCGCAAGCCGGCACGATCGCCTTCACCGACGAGAGCGGCGAGCGCATCGTTCAGTCGGCGCTCGGCGGCCTGTCCAAGCTGCAATGGAAGGTCGACTGGGCGATGCGCTGGGTCGCGCTCGGCGTCGATTACGAGATGGCGGGCAAGGACCTAATCGATTCGGTGACGCAAAGCTCGAAGATCGCGCGCGTGCTCGGCGGCCGTCCGCCCGAAGGCTTCAACTACGAAATGTTCCTCGACGAAAAGGGCGAGAAGATCTCCAAGTCGAAGGGCAATGGCCTCAGCCTCGACCAATGGCTGACCTATGGCCCCGAGGAGAGCCTCGCCTTCTTCGCCTATCGCGAGCCCAAGAAGGCCAAGGCGCTGCATTTCGGCGTCATCCCGCGCGCGGTCGACGATTACTGGCAGTTCCGCGGCAATTATCCGACACAGGCGATCGCGCAGCGGCTCGGCAACCCGGTCCATCATGTCCACGACGGCAAGGTGCCGACCGCGACGCTGCCCGTCACCTTCGGCCTGTTGCTCAACCTCGTCGGCGTGATGGGCGAGGCGAGCAAGGAGCAGGTCTGGGGCTATCTGCGCAACTACGTCCCCGACGCGACGCCCGAGCGCGATCCCGAACTCGACCGGCTGATCGGCTATGCGCTGGCTTATGCCCGCGATTTCGTCGCGCCGACGCTCAAGCGCCGTGCGCCCGAGGGCGTCGAGGTCGCGGCGCTGCGCCGGCTCGACGCCGACCTCGCCGCCTTGCCCGCCGAGGCGAGCGCCGAGGATATCCAGAACGTCGTCTACGAGATCGGCAAGACCGCCGGCTTCGACACGCTGCGCGACTGGTTCAAGGCGCTGTACGAGACGCTGCTGGGCTCCGAACAAGGCCCCCGCATGGGCAGCTTCATCGCGCTCTACGGCATCGACAACAGCCGCACGCTGATCGCCGAGGCGCTGGCGAAGGCCTCTTAATTCCTCCCGTGCCAAGAGTGCCGGGTTGAACGGCCCCCGGCCGTTCAAGATCATGCCGGGGGCATGATCGACCCGGCACTGTGGCAGGCCGAAGGCCTGACGGAGGGGGAGGATACGGTGAGCTCGCCGTATGCGGAAACGCCCCCTCCACCATTCGCTTAAGCGAATGGTCCCCCTCCCCCGCTGCGCGAGGGAGGACTTTGCGGCGGAACCTCCCCCGCCCTCCGCCCGTTGCTTGCTGCATTGCAGCAACGGCGGCTAAGACACCTCATGACCCTACGCCAAACCGCCGAGGCCCATCCGGGCCTCGTCCACCTCGCGCTCGCCGTCGGCGGATTCGCGATCGGCACGACCGAATTCGCGGCGATGAGCCTCGAACCCGATCTCGCGCGCGGGCTCGGCATCGATGCGCCGACCGTCGGTCATGTCATCAGCGCTTATGCGCTGGGCGTCGTCGTCGGCGCGCCGACGATCGCGGTGCTCTCGGCCAGGATGTCGCGGCGCACGTTGCTGATCGGGCTGATGGCGTTGTTCGCGATCGGCAATTGCCTGTCGGCACTCGCGCCGAGCTATGGCTGGATGCTCGTCTTCCGCTTCCTCGCCGGGCTGCCGCACGGCGCCTATTTCGGCATCGCCTCGCTGGTCGCCGCCTCGCTGGTGCCCGCCGACCGGCGGACGCAGGCGGTGGGAAGGGTGATGCTCGGCCTCACCGTCGCGACGATCGTCGGCGTGCCCTTCGCCACTTTGCTCGGGCAGGTCGCGAGCTGGCGCTGGGTGTTCGGGCTGGTAGCATTGCTGGCGCTCACCACTGCCGGCCTCGTCGCGCTGCTCGCGCCGATCGACGCGCCCGACCGCGACGCCAGCCCCTTGCGCGAACTCACCGCGCTGCGGCGCACGCAGGTCTGGCTGACGCTCGGCACCGGCGCGATCGGCTTCGGCGGCATGTTCGCGGTCTACACCTATCTCGCCGCGACCCTGGTCGATATCACCGGCCTCGCGCCGCGCAGCGTGCCGCTGATGCTCGCGGTGTTCGGCACCGGCATGACGCTCGGCAACCTCGTCGTGCCGCGGTTCGCCGACCGCGCGCTGATGCCGACCGCGGGGGCGCTGCTGCTCTGGTCGGCCGGCGCGCTGTTGCTCTATCCGCTCGCCGCGGGCAACGTCTGGACGATGACGCTCGACGTGTTCGCGATCGGCCTCGGCGGGGCGCTCGGCACCGTGCTCCAGACGCGGCTGATGGACGTCGCCGGCGACGCGCAGTCGCTCGCCGCCGCGCTCAACCATTCGGCGTTCAACACCGCCAATGCGATCGGGCCGTGGCTCGGCGGCCTCGCCATCGCCGCCGGCTTCGGCTGGACCGCGACCGGCATCGTCGGGTGCGGGCTGGCGCTCGGCGGGCTCGCGATCTGGGCGATCTCGCTGATCGTCGAGCGCGGCCTGCCGGCATTCGCGGTCGGGCGGCGCCATGCCCGCCAGTGAGCCGAGGCTGGCGAAGGGGACGCCCGCCTATCGGCGGCTGACGCTCGCCATGCTGTTCGCCGGCTTCTCGACCTTCTCGTTGCTCTATTCGGTGCAGCCGCTGCTGCCGCTGTTCGCCGCCGATTATCATCTCAGCGCCGAGGCGGCGTCGCTGGCGGTGTCGCTCGCCACCGGGCCGCTCGCGATCGGCATCCTGTTCGCCGGCATCCTCTCCGACCGTGTCGGGCGGCGGCCGCTGATGGTCGCCGCGATGTTCGCCGCCGGCGCGCTGACCCTCGCCGCCGCGCTGGTGCCGGGCTGGACCGCGCTGCTCGCGCTGCGGCTGCTCACCGGCGTCGCGCTCGCCGGCGTGCCCGCGGTGGCGATGGCCTATGTCGCCGAAGAGGTCGATGTCGCCTCGGTCGGCGCGGCGATGGGGCTCTACATCGCCGGCAGCGCGATCGGCGGCATGGGCGGGCGGCTCGTCGCCAGCCTCGTCGCCGATATCGCCGACTGGCGCTGGGCCCTGGGCAGCGTCGGCCTCGCCGGCCTCGTCATGGCGGAGGCGTTCCGCCGCCTCGCGCCGCCGTCGCGCGGCTTCGTCGCCGGTGGCGGCGGCAGCCTGCTCGCCGGCGCCGCCGCACTGTTCCGCGACCGCGCGCTGCCGCTGCTCTATGCCGAGGCGTTCCTGCTGATGGGCGTTTTCGTCACCATCTACAATTACGCCGGCTTCCGCCTGCTCGCCCCGCCCTACGGATTGAGCCAGGCCGCGGTCGGCGGCGTCTTCCTGCTCTACATCCTCGGCTCGGCGAGTTCGGCACTGTTCGGATCGTTCGCCGGCACCGTCGGGCGGCGGCGCGTGTTCTGGCTGCCGATCGTGCTGCTCATCGCCGGCGTCGCCGCCACCGAGGCGCGCGCGCTGACGCTCGTCATCCTCGGCATCGCCCTGGTCACGATCGGCTTCTTCGGCGCGCATTCGATCGCCAGCGCCTGGGTCGGCCGCCGCGCGCGCGCCAACCGCGGCCAGGGCGCCGCTTTCTACCTGTTCTTCTATTATCTGGGATCGAGCGTGCTCGGCTCGGCCGGCGGCTTCGCCTGGACGCACGCCGGCTGGCCGGGCGTCGCGCTGTTCTGCCTCGCGCTCGGCGGCCTCGCGCTGCTGCTCGGCATCGTGCTCGCGCGCATTCCGCCGTTGCCCGACCCCGAAATCCGCCGGCCTGCCGCGGTCGAGCCGTGAGGCGATGAGTCGTTCTTGACGGCGGGATAGCTTTTCTTCCTATTCCCACTAAGCCGATAGGATATCTTCCACGGTGGAGGTATCGGACGATGACGACGCGCTATTCCGCCGATCGACCGCGCAAGGTGCGCCGGTGACGAGTGCCGCCGCCCCGCTGCCGTCGCGCGCCCCCGGCGCCACGCTCGGCGAGGCGGTCGATGCGCTGCGCGCCGCCCGCGCGGATTGGCGCATGCGGCAGACGCCGGCACGCGCCGCCGCCGCCTTTCCCTCGCGCGGCGCGATCGAGCGTATCGTCCTGCTCCTTGCCGAAGCGCTCTACCCCCGCCGCCTCGGCCTGCAGCAGATCGCACCGGCAGACGAGGACCGGTTCGTCGCCGCCAAGCTCGGCAGCGCGTTCACCGAACTGGAACGCGAGATCGGCCATGAACTCGGCTATTGGCAGGCGGAAGCCCGCACCGCCTTCGACCCCGATCAAGCCGCGACGATCGTCCGCCTGTTCGCCGACACGCTGGGCGACATCCGCCGGCTGATCGACAGCGATGTCGAGGCCGCCTTCCTCGGCGATCCCGCCGCGGGCAGCACCGACGAGATTCTCGTCTGCTATCCCGGCGCGATCGCCAGCCTGCACCATCGCATCGCGCATCAATTGTACGACCTCGGCGCGCCGATCGTCGCGCGGCTGATCTCCGAACTCGCCAACGAACGTACCGGGATCGACATCCATCCGGGCGCGCGGATCGGCGAACGCTTCTTCATCGACCACGGCACCGGCGTCGTCATCGGCGAGACCGCGATCGTCGGCAACGGCGTGCGCCTCTACCAGCATGTCACGCTCGGCGCGCGCAGCCCGCTCGGCGCCGCCCGGCGCGGTCCGCGCGAACGCTACGCCCGCCATCCCATCGTCGGCGACGACGTCGTCATCTACGCCGGTGCGACGATCCTCGGCCGGGTGACGATCGGCGCGGGTGCGACGATCGGCGGCAACGTCTGGCTGCTCACCGACGTGCCGCCCGGCGGCGTGGTGGTGCAGCCGGAGGCGACTTTGCTCGCGCCCTCTGCCGGCCATGCGCTCCGCGACACGCTCGTCTCGGCGGTGGTGTGATGGGGCGCAGCGCCGATCCCGAACGTCGCCCGGTCATCGGCGTGCTGTGCTGCAACGAAGTGGCGGAGCGTCCGGTGCAGGTCGTCGCCAGCCGCTTCGTCGCGCCGCTCACCCGCCTTGCCGGTGCGACGGTGCTGCTCGTCCCGGCGCTGCCCGATGCCACCGACGTCGCGACGCTCACCGCGGTGCTCGACGGGCTGCTGCTGACCGGGTCGCGCTCGCACGTCGCGCCGTGGCGCTACGGCGCCCGGCCGCTGCCCGACGACCAGATCGTCGACGAGGGCCGT
Organism: Sphingomonas sp. M6A6_1c; assembly: GCF_053345135.1. Classification (NCBI taxonomy): domain Bacteria; kingdom Pseudomonadati; phylum Pseudomonadota; class Alphaproteobacteria; order Sphingomonadales; family Sphingomonadaceae; genus Sphingomonas; species Sphingomonas sp. M6A6_1c. Next base: position 358,396 of record NZ_JBKEZO010000007.1, read on the forward strand.
GACGAGGTCGCACTGGCGCTCGCCGGCGGGATGATCGAGGCGGGCAAGCCGGTGTTCGGCATCTGCCGCGGGCTGCAGGAGATCAACGTGCTGTTCGGTGGCAGCCTGTGCGCCGCAGCCGATGCCGACCGTCATCATCGCGGTGCCTGGTCGGGCGATTACGATTCGCTGTTCCACCACGGTCATGACGTCGAATTGTGCGCGCGCGGCCGGCTTGCCGACGCCACCGGCGTGCAGCGCGTGCGGGTCAATTCGGTCCACCAGCAAGGCATCGACCGTCTCGGCAACGGCCTGACGGTGGAAGCGATCGCGGCGGACGACGGGCTGATCGAAGCCGTCTCGGCGCGGCCGTGCGGCGCCGACGTGCTCGGCGTCCAATGGCATCCCGAATGGGATACGGCGAACTCGCCCGCGAGCCGCGCCTTCTTTTCCCTGATCGGCGCCGGCCTGCGTGGCGGCACCGACCTAGTTTCAACACGGAGGACTGAATGAAGATCACGATCCTGGCTCCGGCGCTTGCGCTCGCTGCCCTGAGCCTCGCCGCCTGCGACCCCAAGCCCGACGCCGGCAACAACGCCGCCGCCACCGACACGCTGACCCTCAACGAGGAAGGCGACGCGGGCCTGGGCAATGGCGGCGACTTCGCCACCGGCAACGACATCACGCTCGCCAACGACGCGGCCGCCGACAACGCGCTCGCCCCTGCGGCAGGCAACGCGCTCTAGGCTTTCGGTTTGACGAACACGCCAGGTCAGCTCCCTAGGCGTAGACTGCGGCTCGACATTGCTGGTGTCGGGCCGCTTTTTTGCGTGTGGCGGCGGGCAGCGCTCGCTACCCGCCGCCATTGCGTCACAGCTTCTCGGTCAGTTCCGGAACGACCTTGAACAGGTCGCCGACGAGGCCGATGTCCGCGACCTGGAAGATCGGCGCATCCTCGTCCTTGTTGATCGCGACGATGACCTTCGAATCCTTCATCCCCGCCAGATGCTGGATCGCGCCCGAGATGCCGACCGCGATATAGACTTCCGGGGCGACGATCTTGCCGGTCTGGCCGACCTGATAGTCATTGGGCACATAGCCCGCATCCACTGCCGCGCGGCTCGCGCCGACGCCCGCGCCGAGCTTGTCGGCGAGCGGCTCGATGATCGAATGGAAGTTCTCGCCATTCTGCAACGCGCGGCCGCCCGAGACGATGATCTTGGCGCTGGTCAGCTCGGGGCGCGCGTTCTGCGCGATCTCGGCGTTGACGAAGGTCGATACGCCGGTCTCGCCCTGCGACGCGACCGCCTCGATCTCGCCCGAACCGCCCTCGGTCGCCGCCTTTTCGAAGGCGGTGCCGCGGACGGTGATCACCTTCTTGGCGTCCGACGATTGCACCGTCGCGATCGCATTGCCGGCGTAGATCGGCCGGGTGAACGTGTCCGCGCTCTCGACCGACAGGATGTCGCTGATCTGCATGACGTCGAGCAGCGCGGCGACGCGCGGCGCGACGTTCTTGCCGGTCGTGGTCGACGGCGCGACGAAGGCATCGTGATGCCCCATCAGCTCGACGACGAGCGGCGCGATATTCTCGGCCAGCGCATGCGCATAAGCGGCATCGTCGGCGACATGCACCTTGCCGACGCCGGCGATCTTCGCCGCCGCCTGCGCGACGCTATCGACGCCCTGACCGGCGACCAGCAGATGGACCTCGCCGAGCTGCGACGCGGCGGTCACCGCGGCGAGCGTGGCATCCTTGACGGCGCTGCCGTCGTGCTCGACCCAGACGAGCGTCTTCAGGTTGGCGGTCATCGGGCAATCCCCATCGCATGCAGCTTGGTGACGAGTTCGTCGACGTCGGCGACCTTGATGCCCGCCTGCCGCTTGCCCGGCTCGACGACCTTGAGCGTGGTCAGCCGCGGCGTGACGTCGACGCCGTAATCGGCGGCGGTCTTCTGCGCGAGCGGCTTGGACTTGGCTTTCATGATGTTGGGCAGCGACGCATAGCGCGGCTCGTTGAGGCGCAGGTCGGTGGTGACGATCGCGGGCAGCTTGAACGAATCGGTCTCGAGGCCGCCGTCGACCTCGCGCGTCACCGTCACGACGCCGTCGCCGAGTTCGACCTTCGACGCGAACGTGCCCTGGCCCCAGCCGAGCAGGCCGGCGAGCATCTGGCCGGTCTGGTTGTTGTCGTCGTCGATCGCCTGCTTGCCGAGGATCACCAGCTGCGGCTGCTCCTCCTCGACGATCTTGGCGAGGATCTTGGCGACGCCCAGCGGCTCGACCTTGGTGTCGCTGGTGACGAGGATCGCCCGATCGGCGCCCATCGCCAGCGCGGTGCGCAGCGTCTCCTGCGCCTTGGGCTCGCCGATCGAGACCACGACGATCTCGGTGACGCCTTTTTCCTTCAAACGGATGGCTTCCTCGACCGCGATCTCATCGAACGGGTTCATGCTCATCTTGACGTTCGCCAGATCAACACCCGTCCCGTCCGCCTTCACGCGGGGCTTTACGTTGTAATCAAGCACACGCTTGACCGGCACCAGCACCTTCATCAGCTTCCTTCCGATTGCGCCCTCGACACCCGTTTCCGGCGTCGCATCGGCGGGTGAGATGGCTATTTTCCGCGGCTTTCGCAAGTCCGGTACGGGAAATGCCGCTTGCCGTAGCGGCAGTCTTCCTGTGCCAAACGAATCGGGCCCGGACATGACGCCCGGGCCCGAGAATATTTTGCGTGTATCCCCGTCACGGGGGAAGACGTCAGATCACGCCGCCTTCTGTACCTCGGCGACGATCTTCTTGGCGGCATCGCCCAGGTCGTTCGCCGGTACGATCGCGAGACCCGAATTGGCGAGGATGTCCTTGCCGGCCTGCACGTTGGTGCCCTCGAGGCGGACGACGAGCGGCACCGAGAGGTTCACTTCCTTCGCCGCGGCGACGATGCCCTCGGCGATAATGTCACACTTCATGATGCCGCCGAAGATGTTGACCAGGATGCCCTTTACCGCGGGATCGGCGAGGATGATCTTGAACGCCGCCGTCACCTTCTCCTTGTTGGCGCCGCCGCCGACGTCGAGGAAGTTGGCGGGGAACATGCCGTTGAGCTTGATGATGTCCATCGTCGCCATCGCCAGGCCGGCGCCGTTGACCATGCAGCCGATGTCGCCGTCGAGCTTGATGTAGGCGAGGTCGTACTTCGACGCCTCGAGCTCCATCGCATCCTCTTCGGTGGTGTCGCGCAATTCCATCAGGTCCTTGTGACGGAACATGGCGTTGCCGTCGAACGCGACCTTGGCGTCGAGCACCATCAGCTTGCCGTCGTCGGTGACGGCGAGCGGGTTGATCTCGATCTGCTCGGCATCGGTGCCGAGGAAGGCGTCATACAGCTTCGCGGCGACGTTGGCCGCCTGCTTGGCGAGGTCGCCGGTCAGTTCGAGCGCGGCGGCGACGGCGCGGCCGTGATGCGGCATGAAGCCGGTCGCGGCGTCGATGTCGATCGAATGGATCTTCTCGGGCGTGTCATGCGCGACGGTTTCGATGTCCATGCCGCCCTCGGTCGAGGCGACCATCGAGACGCGGCCGGTCGCGCGGTTGACGAGCAGCGCGAGGTAGAATTCCTTGGCGATGTCGACGCCGTCGGTCACGTAGAGCCGGTTGACCTGCTTGCCGGCATCGCCGGTCTGGATCGTCACCAGCGTGTTGCCGAGCATGTCGGTCGCCGCGGCGCGCACTTCGTCCGCGGTCTTGGCGAGGCGGACGCCGCCCTTGGCGTCGGGGCCGAGTTCCTTGAACTTGCCCTTGCCGCGGCCGCCGGCGTGAATCTGCGCCTTGACGACGTAGAGCGGTCCGGGGAGTTTCTCGGTCGCGGCGACGGCGTCTTCGACGCTGAGCGCGGCGAAACCAGCGGGAACGGGGACGCCGAACTTGGCGAGCAGTTCCTTGGCTTGATATTCGTGGATGTTCATGGCCTGCCTCGCGTTATGCTATGAAGAGGAGATTGATGCGGCCTTTTGCACAGGCCGCGCGCCGAATCCACCCCGGATCGACAACCGGGCCCGATCGTTATTGCAATCGCATCGCATTAGACGGAACGCTTATGCCCTGGCCGCACGGCATCCTCCTCTTCCTCGTCACCGTGATCGGCATGGAGGCGTTCGCTTATGCCGCGCACCGCTGGGTGATGCACGGGCCGGGCTGGTTCCTCCACGCCAGCCATCACCGCAGGCGCAGCGGAACGTGGGAACTCAACGACCTCTATGCGGCGATCTTCGCGGTGCCGTCGGTCGTGCTGTTGCTCGGCGGGCTACAATGGGGCTGGTGGCCGGGCTTCATCTGGATCGGCTGGGGGATCGCCGCTTATGGCGCGATCTATTTCGGCTTCCACGACATCATCGTCCATCAGCGTATCCCGACGCGCTATCTGCCCCGATCGGCGTACATGCGCCGCATCGTCCAGGCGCACCGGCTGCACCACGTCGTCGAGACGCGCGAGGGCAATGTCAGCTTCGGCTTCCTCGTCGCGCCGCGGCCCGAGCACCTCAAGGCCGAACTCAGGCGGCGCGGTCGCCAGGGGGTGCGCGCACCGACTGCGGGCCAGGCGTTGGCAGAAAAGTAACCAATCGCTGCCAGTGTTGCGGTCATGGAACAGCCGACTTTCACGCCACCCTACGACCCGGTCGAGCCGGGGGAGGAAGCCCGCCAGGCGTTGCGCAAGTCGGTCAAGATGCGCGCGCATCTGCGCGATCGTGGCCAGACCCGGTTCGAGATCGAGGTGACCGACCTGTCGCTCTCGGGCTTCCGCGCCGAGACGAGCTTTACGCTCTGGCCGGGCACGGTGGTGTGGCTGACGCTACCGGGCCTCGCAGGGCTGGAGGCGGTGGTCGCGTGGCGCGACAAGTTCAAATACGGCTGCGCCTTCGCCAAGCCCCTGCACCCGGCGGTGTTCGACCACATCGTCGCGCTCTCGCAACGCTGAGTCGGCGCGGTCCGTTCGAGGCGCTTCCCGGGATGAACTGACGCGTTAACCAATCGAAACCGCGTCAGGCACACAGATCCACGCCTCCGCGTAGATAGTCTCTATAGTTGCGCGCGCCCGCTGAATCGCGGCGCCGACGACCTCGGCCGGCGCGACCATCGACCGCATCAATCGAACAGCGACGACACGCTGGTCTCGTCGGCGATCCGCTTGATCGCCTCGCCGAGCAGCGGCGCGATCGGCAGATGGCGGATCTTGTCGGCCTTGCCGATCGATTCGTGATTGCCGATCGAATCGGTGATCACCAGCTCGCGCAATGCCGAGCCCTCGACCCGCGCCACCGCGCCGCCCGACAGCACGCCGTGCGTGACATAGGCGACGACATCCTCCGCTCCCGCCTCGCGCAGCGCCGCCGCGGCGTTGCAGAGCGTACCCGCCGAATCGACGATATCGTCGATCAGGATGCAGAAGCGGCCCTCGACGTCGCCGATGATGTTCATCACCTCCGATTCGCCGGCGCGCTCGCGACGCTTGTCGACGATCGCGAGCGGCGCATTGTCGAGTCGTTTGGCGAGTTGGCGCGCGCGCACCACGCCGCCGACGTCGGGCGAGACGACCATCAAATTCTTGCCCTTGAAGCGCGCGTTGATGTCCGCGCTCATCACCGGCGCGGCATAGAGATTGTCGGTCGGGATATCGAAAAAGCCTTGGATCTGACCGGCATGCAGATCGACCGACAGTACGCGGTCGGCGCCCGCGACGGTGATCAGATTGGCGACCAGCTTGGCCGAGATCGGCGTGCGCGGCCCCGGCTTCCGGTCCTGCCGCGCATAGCCCATATACGGGATCACCGCGGTGATCCGCCGCGCCGACGCACGCTTGAGCGCGTCGATCATGATGAGCATTTCCATGAGGTTGTCGTTGGCCGGGAAACCGGTCGACTGGAGCACGAACACGTCCTCGCCGCGCACGTTCTCCTGGATCTCGACGAAGATCTCCTCGTCGGCGAAGCGGCGAACCAGGGCATCGGTCAACGGGATCTCGAGATAGCCTGCCACCGCCCGCGCGAGCGGAAGGTTCGAATTGCCGGTCATCAATTTCATTGGTCAGCTCCCGCCCGTATCGCCCCGCGCCTTAGAGCCACCGTCACAAAATCGAAAGCATCGAGACGCGGGGCGACGCGCTTGTCGCCGCGCGACCGACTGACTAGGCCTCCCGTCATGACCGTCACCACCCGCTTCGCCCCCTCCCCCACCGGCATGCTGCACGTCGGCAACATCCGGGCGGCGCTGCACAATTGGATGTTCGCACGGGGGCACGGCGGGCGCTTCGTGCTGCGCATCGACGATACCGACGCCGAACGGTCCGAGGACCGGTTCGTCGCCGCGATCCGTGCCGATCTCGGCTGGCTTGGCCTGACGCCCGACGCCGAAGTACGCCAGTCCGAGCGATTCGCGCTCTACCAACAGCGGTTCGACGCCCTGGTCGCGGCGGGGCGGATCTATCCCGCATACGAGACCGCGCAGGAGCTCGACCTCAAGCGCAAGATCCTGCTCGGCCGCGGTCTGCCGCCGGTCTACGACCGCGCCGCGCTGGCGCTGGACGAAGCGGCGCGCGCCAGGTTCGAGGCGGACGGCGTGCGGCCGCACTGGCGCTTCAAGCTCGACCATGACGCGCCGATCGCCTGGGACGATCTGATCCGCGGCCCCCAGAGCTTCGATGCGAAGACGATGAGCGATCCGGTGATCCGCCGCGCCGACGGATCGTGGCTGTATATGCTGCCGTCCGCGATCGACGACGCCGATCTCGGCATCAGCCATGTCGTCCGCGGCGAGGACCATGTCTCCAACACCGCGCTGCAATTGCAGATGTTCGACGCGATGGGCGTGGCCCCGCCGCGCTTCGCGCACGAGGCGCTGCTGACCGGCGCGGAGGGCAAATTGTCGAAGCGGCTCGGCTCGCTCGGCGTCGACCATTTCCGCGAGGCGGGGATCGAGCCGCAGGCGGTGATCGCGCTGCTCGCACGGATCGGCACCAGCGATCCCGTCGAGCCGCTCGCCGATCCTGCGCCGCTGATCGCCGCGTTCGACTTCGCGCGCTTCGGCCGCGCGCCGGCGCGGTTCGACGAGGCGGAGCTGGCGCAGGTCAACGCCCGGATCGTCCACCAGCTGCCGTTCGACGCGGTCGCCGACCGCCTGCCCACGGGCATGGGTGCGGCGGAATGGGATGCGGTGCGGCCGAACCTGACCCGCGTCGCCGAGGCGGCGGACTGGTGGCAGGTGATCGAGGGTCCGGTCGCGCCACCCGCCTTCGACGACGAGACGCGCGCCTATCTGGCGCAGGCCGCCGCGGCCGCGGAGGCGATCGATTGGGCAGGCGACCCGTGGCACGCGCTGACCGCTGCGCTCAAGGACAGGACCGGCCGCAAAGGCAAGGCGTTGTTCCTGCCGCTGCGCCAGGCGCTGACCGGGCGCGACCATGGCCCCGACATGGCGGCGTTGCTGCCGCTGATCGGCCGCGACCGCACCTTGGCGCGGCTGGCCGCATAGGCAAAGCGGAGCGGCGAAACCCAGGCCTTTCGGCACGTTGCGACCTGGGCTTGACGCCGTAACGATACAACGTACCATCATCGGATCGCAGGAGAATCGATCGAGTCGCACCCAAGCCCAAGGAGACGGATGATGTACGCCGACCGCCATGCCCAGCCGACCCGTTTCAACCCCGGCGGCCTCACCGCCGCGATCGCGATCAACGCCGCGCTCGTCGCCGCGCTGATGTTCGCCGGCCCGACCATCCTGCCCGGCGGTTCGGAGCATGTGCTGGAAACCCGCAACATCCCGCTCGACCCGCCGCCGCCCGAGACGCTGCCGCAACCCAAGCCGCACGCGCTGACCCCCAACCGCCCGACCGAGACCATCGTCGCGCCGATGCCGCTCGTCCTGACGCCGTCCTCGTCCGATCTGGTCACCACCCCTACGCTCGACCTGCCGCCCGCCGGCCCGACGATCGGCAGCGATCCCGGCCCGGTCGCGGTCGAGCCGCCCGCGCCGCCGCTGCCGCCGCTGGTCGGTCCGCAGATCGACCCGCGCTACGCCGATGCCTTCCAGCCGGTCTATCCCGCCGCGGAACGGCGCGCCAACCGCGACGGCCGGGTCACCGTGCGCGTGCTGGTCGGCACCGACGGTCGGGTGAAGCAGATCGAGCGGCTCAGCGCGACCAGCGACGCCTTCTGGCAAGCGACGATGGAACGCGCCACCCGCGCCTGGCGCTTCACGCCCGCCACCCGCGGCAGCGTGCCGGTCGAGGCATGGCGGACGATGACGCTGACCTTCCGCATGGAGGATGCGGACTAAGGCGCGCGGTCGCCCCACCCGTCGCGTCCCCCGGGGGGGCTGGCTTCGCTGCCCCCCGTCACCTATCTTCCCGCCATGCAGTTCTTCCGCCGCTTCTCGCCGCTCCACGCCTTCCGCGACCTGCGTTTCTTCCTGTCGCAGCGCGAGCCGCGCGATCTCGGCTTCCTGGCGGCGGCGATGGCGGTGACGGGTTTCTTCGTCTACGCCTTCATGCGCAACGACATCCCGCCCGAGCCGTATCAGCCCAACATCGTCTACTTCAAGAATTACGCCGCCAATCGCACCGATGCGCAGATCAAGGCGCAGCAGGAGATCGACAAGGTCGAGCAGGACCAGCGCATCGCCGCGCAAAAGGCGCGCGAGGAGAAATTGCGCAGCCAGTTCAAGACGGTCGACGACGCGATGGACAAGTGGGGGCTGTAAGCGCCGCCGTCGACGCGCGGCGGATGGGCGCCGCGCTCGCGCTTTCGGAACGCACGCGCGGACGCACCGCCCCCAACCCCAACGTCGGCTGCCTCCTCGTCGCTGGTGATCGCATCGTGGCGCGCGGCTGGACCCAGCCCGGCGGTCGTCCCCATGCCGAGGCGATGGCGCTCGCCGCCGCCGGCGACGCGGCACGCGGCGCCACCGCTTATGTGACGCTCGAACCCTGCGCGCATGTCTCGCCGCGCGGCCCCGCCTGCGCCGACCTGCTGGTCGCGGCGGGGGTCGCCCGCGTGGTGGTGGCGCTCGGCGACCCCGATCCGCGCACCAACGGCGCCGGCATCGCCCGGCTGCGCGACGCGGGCATCGCCGTCGTCACCGGCATCCGGGCGGCGGAGGCGGCGCGCGGCATGGCGGGCTTCCTCACCCGCCGACGGCACGGGCGACCGTTCGTGACGCTCAAGCTCGCCACCTCGCTCGACGGCCGCATCGCGCTGTCCGACGGCAGCAGCCGCTGGATCACCGGCGCCGAGGCGCGCGCCCATGCGCATCTCGAACGCAGCCGGCACGAGGCGATCCTCGTCGGGCGCGGCACGTGGGAGACGGATGCACCGGGCCTCGACGTGCGGCTGCCGGGGCTGGAAGGGCGCAGCCCGTTGCGGATCATCCTGTCCTCTCGCCCTCACCCTGCCGCGCCGAAGAGGGAGGGCGAGCCGATGTGGATCGCCTCCCCCCAGGCCATCGCCACCCTCCCCGCCGACCATCTCCTCGTCGAGGGCGGCGCGGCGACCGCCGCCGCCTTCCTCCGCGCCGATCTGGTCGATCGCCTGCTGCTCTACCGCGCGCCGATCCTGATCGGCGCCGGCAAGGCAGCGCTCGGCGACCTCGGCATAGCCGATCTTGGCACCACCCATGGTCGCTGGCGGTTGCACGATTCGCGCAACCTTGGCACCGACCGTCTCGAGGTCTACGAGCGCACCCCATGTTCACCGGCATAGTCAGCGATATCGGCACCATCGAGACGGTCGAGGTCCGCGGCGACACGCGCGTCCGCATCGCCACCGCCTACGATCCCGAGACGATCGACCTCGGCGCGTCGATCGCCTGTTCGGGCGTCTGCCTGACCGTCATCGACAAGGGGCACGACGGCGGCCGGGGCTGGTTCGACATACAGGCGTCCGGCGAGACGATCGCACGCACTGCCAGGGATCAATGGACGCAAGGCCGCCGCCTCAACCTCGAACGCGCGATGAAGCTGGGCGACGAACTCGGCGGCCATATCGTCACCGGCCATGTCGACGGCATCGCCGAGGTGCTCGACATCACGCCGGACGGCGAATCGCACCGCATCGGCTTTGCGGTGCCGGCGGCGCTCGCGCCGTTCATCGCCCCCAAGGGCTCGATCACGATCGACGGCGTCTCGCTGACCGTCAACGGCGTCGAGGACGATGGCGAGACGACCCGCTTCTGGGTCAACCTCATCCCCCATACGCAGGCGGTCACCACGCTCGGTGGCCTCGCCGCGGGCCAGGCGGTCAACATCGAGATCGACGTGCTCGCCCGCTATCTGCAACGCATGGAGCATTATCGTGGCCGCTAAGCCTGACCTCGCGCGGTTGCGCCACGCCTTCCTCTCCTCGCCCGAGGAGATCATCGACGAGGCGCGCAACGGGCGGATGTTCATTCTGGTCGACGACGAGGATCGCGAGAACGAGGGCGACCTCGTCGTCCCCGCGCAGATGGCGACGCCCGAGAAGATCAACTTCATGGCCAAGCACGGCCGCGGCCTGATCTGCCTCGCGCTGACCAAAAGCCGTGTCGAGGAGCTCGGCCTGACGCTGATGAGCCGCAACAACGGCACGCGCTACGAGACCGCCTTCACCACCTCGATCGAGGCGCGCGACGGCGTCACCACCGGCATCTCCGCCGCCGATCGCGCGCGCACCGTCGCGGTCGCGATCGATTCGTCGAAGAGCCGCGACGAGATCGTCACCCCCGGCCACGTCTTCCCGCTCGTCGCCCGCGACGGCGGCGTGCTGGTGCGCACCGGCCATACCGAGGCGGCGGTCGACGTTTCGCGGCTCGCCGGGCTCAACCCCTCGGGCGTGATCTGCGAGATCATGAACGAGGACGGGACGATGGCGCGGCTCGACGACCTCGTCACCTTCGCGCAATTCCACAATCTCAAGATCGGCACGATCCGCGACCTCATCGCCTATCGCCGCCGCTACGACCATCTCGTCGAGAAGCGGGCCGAGGCGCGCTTCACCAGCGAATGGGGCGGCGAATGGACCGCGCTCACCTTCTGGAACAAGGCGACCGGCACCGAGCAGATCGCCTTGGTCAAGGGCAAGGTCGATCCGACCAAACCGACCCTGGTGCGCATGCACGCGCTCTCCCCCTTCGCCGACATCTTCGGCGAGAATGGCGCGCGCGAGGGGCTGCTGCGCCGGTCGATGGAGATCATCGCGGAGGAGGGCGCCGGCGTGATCGTCGTCATCAACCGCCCCCGCGTCGACCAGTTCACCGTCGCGCTTCAGGCCAAGGCCGGGACGCTCCCTGCGGCGGACATGGAGGAATTGCGCGACTATGGCGTCGGCGCGATGATCCTCACCGAACTCGGCGTCGAGGAAATGGTGCTGCTCACCAACACCCACCATACGTTGGTCGGACTCGACGGCTACGGCCTGTCGATCGTCGGCGAGCGGGCAATCGAAACGGACGACTGACATGGCGCATATCCTCATCGTCGAAGCGCGCTTCTACGATCATCTCAACGACATGCTCCTCGCCGGCGCCCGTGCCGCGATCGAGGCGGCGGGCCATAGCCACGACACGGTGACCGTGCCGGGCGCCTTGGAAGTGCCGGGCGCGATCGCGCTGGCGGCGGACAGCGACCGGTACGACGCCTTCGTTGCGCTGGGCGTCGTGATCCGCGGCGAGACCTATCATTTCGAGATCGTCTCGAACGAGAGCGCGCGCGGCATCATGGCGCTGACGCTCGACGGTCTGGCGATCGGCAACGGCATCCTCACCACCGAGAACGAGGCGCAGGCGATCGCCCGCGCCGACCCCGCCCAGCTCGACAAGGGCGCCGGCGCGGCGCAGGCGGCCATCGCGATGCTGGCGCTTCGCGAACGGCTGGGGTGATCGCGTAGGGGTTTCAGCGCGCAGAGGCGCGGAGGACGTAGAGGGGTTTCGTCCGTTGCGTCGGCCACGGCCCCAGCAAGACTCGGTTCCGGCTCACCCCGCCCGAGACCTCTTCTGAGCCTTCGCGCGAACATTGATTCACGCGAAGGCGCGAAGACGCAAAGATGTCGCCCTTCACGGCGACACCATGCCCCACTCCGCCGTCATGCGAAAAGCAGGCTGCCGCCCGCCCCATCCACGCCCCCTTCGCGTCTTCGCGTCTTCGCGCGCAAACAAAAAAAAGACCCGGTACGTCGCCGTACCGGGTCAAGGTCGTCCGCAGGAGGAACGTCGTGGGGGGCGGGGGTCTCGTGCCCCCGCGCCCGATAGGATCAATTATAGGCGCGTTCGCCGTGCTCGCCGAGATCGAGGCCTTCCTGCTCGACTTCGGGAGCAACGCGCAGCCCGGTGATCGCCTTGGCGATGAGGATCGCGATGACCGTGCCGATCGACGCCCAGACGACGGTGGTGACCACCGCCTCGATCTGGACGATCAGCTTGGCGCCCATCGCATAATCCGCCGCGCCCGGACCGCCGAGCGACGGCGCGTAGACGATGCCGGTGCCGACCGCGCCGATCATGCCGCCGATGCCGTGCACGCCGAACGCATCGAGCGCGTCGTCATAGCCGAGCTTGGGCTTGAGCACCGAGACCGCGAAGAAACAGACCACCGAGGCGACCGCACCGAGCACGATCGCGCCGAACGGCCCCGAATTGCCCGCCGCCGGCGTCACCGCAACCAGCCCGGCGACGATGCCCGAGCAGAAGCCCAAGGCCGAACCCTTGTGACCCCGCGCCCGCTCGACCAGCATCCAGAACAGCCCACCCGACGCGGTCGCGACGAAGGTGTTGAGCATCGCGAGCGCAGCGGAGCCGTTCGCTTCCAGCGCCGAGCCGGCGTTGAAGCCGAACCAGCCGACCCAGAGCAGGCCGGTGCCGACCCCGGTCAGCGTCAGCGAATGCGGCGGCATCGGCGTATTGGGATAGCCCATCCGCTTGCCGAGCATGATCGAGGCGACCAGCGCGGATACGCCGGCGTTGATGTGGACGACGGTGCCGCCGGCGAAATCGAGCGCGCCGGCCTTGAAGAACACGCCCGACGACGCCCAGACCATGTGGGCGATCGGAAAATAGACGATCGTCAGCCACACCGCGGCGAACACCATCACCGCGCTGAACTTCATCCGCTCGACCACCGATCCCAGCACCAGCGCGACGGTGATCGCCGCGAAGGTCATCTGGAAACAGATGAAGACATATTCGGGGATTTCGACGCCCGCGGTGAAGGTCGCCGCCTGCGACGAGGCGGTGACGCCCTTCAGGAACGCCTTGTCGAAGCTGCCGATGAAATTGGTGAGGAACCCGCCGCCGGCGAGGTCGGGGCCGAAGGCGAGGCTGTAACCGTACATCACCCACAGCAGCATCGCGAGACAGGCGACGGCTCCGATCTGCGTCATCGTCGACAGCATGTTCTTCGAGCGGGTGAGACCGCCGTAGAACAAGGCGAGGCCGGGCAGGATCATCATCATGACGAGGACCGTCGAGGTCATCATCCAGGCAGTGTCGCCCTTGTTCACCGTCGCGGCCGGTGCCGCGGCGGCGGGCGCCTGCAACGCGGCGTCCTGCGCCCAGGCGGGCAGAGCGGCGAACGCAAGGGCGGTGAGCCCCGCGGCACCGGCGATCTTCAATCCGTGCTTCATCCTGTTACCCCCCTCAGAGCGCCGAATCGTCGGTTTCGCCGGTGCGGATGCGCACCGCCTGGCCGACGTCGAGCACGAAGATCTTGCCGTCACCGATCGCGCCGGTGTTTGCCGACGCCTGCACCGCCTCGACCACGCGGTCGGCGAGATCGCCCGGGCAAACCACCTCGATCTTGATCTTGGGCACCATGTTGGTGCTGTATTCGGCGCCACGATAGATTTCGGTCTGGCCCTTCTGGCGACCGAACCCCTTGACCTCGGTAACCGTCATCCCCGCCACGCCCAACGTGGTGAGCGCTTCCCTCACTTCGTCCAGCTTGAACGGCTTGATGATCGCAATGACCAGCTTCATCCCTGCCCCCTCGATTGTCCGAGAAGCCTATCGCAACCATCATGCCAGATGCGAAACGACGTGATTACAGGGCAGTTCGTGACGTCACCGGGCTTCGATGCGTTAGATTATTGTGCATCTGCGGCATTGTGCCTTAAATTTGGGCAGCGTCGACGATCGCCTTGGCCGCGCCGAGATCCTCGTCGTCGACCATTACCCGCACCGGGATCAACAGATAGCTGCCATCGGCGATGCTCGCCCCGCCATCGAAGGCGATCGCGTCGATCCCTTCGGAATCGAGCCGCCCGACGATGATATTGGCGAGATTGCGATCGTAGCGACCCAGTTCGACGAGGCTCATCGGCTTCCTTGCATCGTTCGCACCGACAGGGGCGTGCGTTGACCCTTCGCACCATCGTGCATATCATCCGGCCATGGCAAGCACGCTCGACCTGCCGTCGAAAAGCACGCGCCGCATGACCGAATCCGAAGTCCGCGCCGAGGCGGTGCGCTTCGGCGTCGCGCATGACGACGATCTCGAAACCCTCCGCGCTGCCCTGAAGCGCGAACTGGATCGTCGCTGGCAGGAGGACAATCGCAAGGCGGCCGAAGGGTGGAACCGTTGGATAGAGAAGAACGGCCTGCCGCTCGAAAAATATCGCTGCTGGTGAATGGCGCAGTTCGACGTCCATGTCCTCCCGGATGGGACGACCGTCATCAACCTGCAATCCGACCTGCTTTTCGGCTATCCAACGACCCTTGTCGCACCATTGCTGCCGGAAGACGCGTTACCGGTCGCACGCTCGCGTATGCATCCGATGTTCCAGATCGACGGTGAAAGGCTGTTGCTGGCGCCGCACCTTACCTCGGCCGTACCATCGCGGTCGCTCGGTCGGGTAAAAGCGTCTCTCGGCGACCATGACTATGCGATAAAGGGCGCGCTAGACATGGTCGTCAGCGGCTACTGAGGGTATCCGATCAGGTCGCCGTGCCGCCCACCGTCAGCCCATCGACCAGCAACGTAGGCTGTCCGACGCCAGCCGGCACGCTCTGCCCGCCCTTGCCGCACACGCCGATGCCCTCGTCGAGCGCGAAATCGTTACCGATGCCGGCGACCTTGGTCAGTACCGTCGGGCCGTCGCCGATCAGCGTCGCGCCCTTGATCGGTGCGCCGATCCGGCCGTTCTCGATCAGATAGGCTTCGGTGCACGAGAACACGAACTTGCCCGAGACGATGTCGACCTGCCCGCCGCCGAAGCTCTTGGCGAAGATGCCGCGCTTGACCCGGCTCAGCAGCTCGGCGGGATCGTCGGTGCCGCCCTTCATGAAGGTGTTGGTCATCCGCGGCATCGGTGCATGCGCGAAGCTCTCGCGGCGACCGTTGCCGGTCGGCGCGACACCCATCAGCCGGGCATTGAGCCGGTCCTGCATATAGCCCTTGAGGATGCCGTCCTCGATCAGCACCGTCTCCGACGTCGGCGTGCCCTCGTCGTCGATCGACAGCGACCCACGCCGGTCGGCGATCGAGCCGTCGTCGACCACGGTGACGCCCGGCGCCGCGACGCGCTCGCCGATCCGCCCCGAGAAGGCGCTGGTGCCCTTGCGGTTGAAATCGCCTTCGAGGCCATGGCCGATCGCCTCGTGCAGCACGATCCCCGGCCAGCCCGGCCCGAGCAGCACGGTCATCTCGCCCGCCGGCGCCGCCACCGATTCGAGGTTGACCAGCGCATGCGCCAGCGCCTCGTCGATGCCGCGATTCCACACCGTCTCGTCGAACAGCCGGTCGTAGAGGTAGCGGCCGCCGATGCCGAACGTCCCCGTCTCGCGGCGGCCGTTCTGCTCGACGACGATCTGGATGTTGAGCCGCACCAGCGGCCGCACGTCGGTGGCGACGAAGCCGTCCGGCCGGACGATCTCCACGACGCTCCACGTGCCGGACAGCCCCACCGACACCTGTTCGACGCGCGGATCGCGCGCCCGTGCCGCGGCGTCGATCGTCTGGCAGAGGTTCACCTTGTCGGCGAAGGGCACCAGGTCGAGCGGATCGGCATCGGTGTAGAGATGACGGTTGTTGCCCTGCGGCGCCGGCGCCTTGCCGCGCGTCGTCGGGTCGATCAGCGCCATCGTCTCGCCGGCGCGACGGATCGCCGCTTCCGACAGTTCGTTGGCATGCGCGAAGGCGGTCATCTCGCCCGACACCGCGCGCAGCCCGAAGCCCGCATTGGTGTCGTAGCTCGCGGTCTTCAGCCGGCCGTCGTCGAAGCCGAACGCCTCCGCCTTGCGATATTGCAGGTACAATTCGCCGTCATCGGCGCGGCCGAGCGCATCCGCGGTCAGGCGGAGCGCGGCGTCGGGCGACAGAGCGTCGCGGTAGAGGAACGAGCGGGGATCGGCGGCTACAGTCATGCGCCCGATATAGGGGCGTTAAACGCTGGCGCCATCCGGGTGATCGCGCAATTTCGACTGGTCCGCGCCGTCCGCGGGGCCGCCGATCAGCACGAAACGCCGATCGCAATAGCCGCAATCGACATAACCCTCGTCATCGATCTGCAGAAAGACGCGCGGATGACCGAGCGCGGCGCCACCCGGAATATCGGTGGCGCCGTCACAGGCGACACGGCGTTGCGAGACGCGGATGGTTTCGGGCGGCGGGATCATGGAACGGCGGATAGCAAGACGCGAGAGCCGCTTCAATCCTCCCCGGCACGGGGAGGGGGACCGCCGTGCCGGGGAGGAATGGGTTGCACCCCATCACGATCCGCGTATTCCGCCTGCATGACCGAGGCCGCGATCCGCATCCAGAACCTCTGCAAGACCTATCAGGGCGGCAAGCGCGCGCTCGACGGGGTCAGTTTCGACGTGCCGCGGGGGCAGATCTTCGGCCTGCTCGGCCCCAATGGCGCGGGCAAGTCGACGCTGATCAACATCCTCGCCGGCCTCGTCAACAAGACCGAGGGCAGCGCCGCGATCTGGGGCTTCGACATCGACGCGCAGCCACGCAACGCCAA
Source organism: Sphingomonas sp. M6A6_1c (assembly GCF_053345135.1). Classification (NCBI taxonomy): domain Bacteria; kingdom Pseudomonadati; phylum Pseudomonadota; class Alphaproteobacteria; order Sphingomonadales; family Sphingomonadaceae; genus Sphingomonas; species Sphingomonas sp. M6A6_1c. Next base: position 375,354 of record NZ_JBKEZO010000007.1, read on the forward strand.
GGCGTCGATCGGCATCGTCAATCAGGAAATCCTGTTCGACCCCTTCTTCACGCCGATCGAGACGCTGGAGATCCAGGCCGGCCTGTACGGCGTCCCCAAGGGGCAGCGACGCAGCATGGAATTGCTGCGCGCGGTGCATCTGGAGGACAAGGCGAAGGCTTATGCCCGCACGCTGTCGGGGGGCATGAAGCGCCGGCTGATGGTCGCCAAGGCGATGGTCCATTCGCCGCCGGTGCTGGTGCTCGACGAGCCGACCGCGGGCGTCGACATCGAATTGCGCCAGCAGCTCTGGGCCTATGTCCGTCAGCTCAACCAGGCCGGCGTCACGGTGGTGCTGACCACGCATTACCTCGAAGAGGCCGAGGAGCTGTGCGACCGGATCGCGATCATCAATCACGGCAAGCTGATCGCCAACGAGCCGACGCGCGAACTGGTCGGCAAGGCGCAGGAAAAGGTGGTGGCGGTGACCGTCGACCGCGACGTCGCGACGCTGCCGGTCAACGCCTGTTTCGGCAAGATCGTGCTGAAGGGCATGCGGACGCTGGAGATCACCTACGCCAAGGATCGGGTCAACGCCGGCGAAGTGCTCGCCGCGGTCCAGCACGACGGGTTCGGCATTGTCGACGTTTCGACCAAGGAACCCGATCTGGAGGACGTGTTCCTCAGCCTGACCCGCGCCAGCAACGCGTGACCGAAGCAACCCGCAACAGCGACGTGCTCGTCGTCGGTTCGGGCGCCGCCGGGCTCACCGCGGCGCTCAACCTCGCCGAACGGTTCCGGGTCACCGTGCTCGCCAAGGGGGCGCTCAACGAAGGGTCGACCGCCTGGGCGCAGGGCGGAATTGCCGCGGTGCTCGAACCCGGCGACACGTTCGAGCATCACGTCGAGGATACGATGGTCGCCGGCGCCGGCCTCAACGACCGCGATATCGTCGAATTCGTCGTCGAGGGCGCCCCGGCGGCGATCGAGCGGCTGACCCAGCTCGGCGTCCCCTTCGCCACCGAAGGGAACGCGCTCCACCTCACCCGCGAAGGCGGCCACAGCCATCGCCGCATCGTCCATGTCGCCGACGCGACCGGCTGGGCGGTGCAGGAGGCGCTGCAACGCGCCGCCGAGGCGCATCCCAATATCACGCTCGTCCCCGATCAGGTCGCGATCGACCTCGCCACCAGCCGCCACGAACAGCGTTATTCGGGCGCGGGCAATGTCTGGGGCGTCTATGCGGTCGATCGCGGCACCGGCCGCGTCACGCTCTATACGGCGAAGGCGACGGTGCTCGCCACCGGCGGCGCGGGCCGCACCTATCTCTTCTCCACCGCGCCGCGCGGCGCGACCGGCGACGGCATCGCGATGGCGTGGCGGGCGGGCGCGCGGGTCAGCAACATGGAGATGATGCAGTTCCACCCGACCTGCCTCTACCATCTCGAGGTCAAGAACTTCCTGATCACCGAGGCGGTGCGCGGCGAGGGCGGCCGGCTGATCAACCCGACCACCGGCAAGCGCTTCATGTCCTATTACGACGCCGAGCGGATGGAGCTGGCGCCGCGCGACGTGGTGGCGCGCGCCATCGACGCCGAGATCAAGCGCTACGGCCTCGATTACGTCCACCTCGACATCAGCCATCAGCCCGCCGAGTTCGTCCGCGGCCATTTCCCCAACATCCACGAGAAACTGCTCGGCCTCGGCATCGACATGACGACGCAGCCGATCCCGGTCGTGCCCGCGCAGCATTACACCTGCGGCGGCATCGTCATCGACCGCGACGGCCGCACCGACCTGCCCGGCCTCTATGCCGCCGGCGAATGCACCGAGAGCGGGCTGCACGGCGCCAACCGGCTCGCCTCGAACAGCCTGCTCGAATGTTTCGTGTTCGGCGAGGCATGTGCCGATCATATCGCCGCGCATTGGCATGCGTTGCCCGCCGTGCCGGTGATCCGCCCCTGGGACGAGAGCCGCGTCACCGATTCGGACGAAGAGGTGGTGATCAAGCAGAACTGGACCGAGATCCGGCGGTTCATGTGGAATTACGTCGGCATCGTCCGCACCACCAAAAGGCTGGAGCGTGCGCAGCACCGCATCCAGATGCTCACCGAGGAAGTGGCCGACTATTACGGCCATTTCCGCGTCACGCCCGACCTCATCGAGTTGCGCAACCTGTTGCAGACCGCCGAGCTGATCGTCCGCTCGGCGCTGCACCGGCACGAGAGCCGCGGCCTGCATTACACGCTCGACTATCCCGAAACGCTGCCGGAGGCGGTCGATACCGTGCTGGTGCCCTGACGGCCGCGGCCGGCGCCCTTATCCCGTCACTTCCTTGAACAATTGCCGCGCCGTCTCGGCGATCACCCGGCCGGCGCCGCGGTCACCCTTTGCCATCGACGACATGAACGCCTTGGCCTGCGCCAGCGTCAGATGCGGCGGCAGCGGTGCGACCTCGGGATCGGTCTTCACTTCGAGGATCACCGGCCGGTCGGAGGCCAGCGCCGCCGCCCACGCCGGAGCGAGATCCTCCGGCCGGTCGACGAAGATGCCCTTCAGCCCGATCAATTCGGCGAAGCGCGCATAGGGCACGTCGGGCAGGTCCTGCGTCGTCGGGAAGCGCGGATTGCCCTCCATCACGCGCTGCTCCCAGGTCACCTCGTTGAGGTCCTCGTTGTTGAACACGCAAACGATGAAGCGCGGATCGGCCCAGCGCTGCCAATATTTCTGCACGGTGATCATCTCGGCGAGATTGTTCATCTGCATCGCCCCGTCGCCGACCAGCGCCACCACCGGCCGCTCGGGATGCGCGAACTTCGCCGCGATCGCATAAGGCACCGCCGCCCCCATCGACGCGAGCCCGCCGGACAGCGACGCGCGCTGCCCCTGCTTCAGCTTGAAGTCGCGCGCATACCAGTTGCAGCACGATCCGCTGTCCGAGGTGACGATCGCATCGGCGGGGAGCAGCGGCGACATTTCCCACACCACGCGCTGCGGATTGACCGGCTTGGCCTCGGCCATCGCGCGCGCCTCCAGCGTCTGCCACCAGTCGGCGACGCCCGCCTCGATCTCCCTGCGCCAGCCGCGGTCGGTTTTCGCGTCGAGCAGCGGGATCAGCGCCTCCAGCGTCTCGCGCGCGCCGCCGTGCAGATTGACCTCGGTCGGGTAACGCAGCCCGAGCATGCCGGCGTCGACGTCGATCTGCACCGCGCGCACCTTGCCGTCGGGTGGCAGGAACTCCGCCCAGGGAAAGCCGGTGCCGATCATCAGCAGCGTGTCGGCGCCTTGCATCATGTCCCACGACGGCTTGGTGCCGAGCAGTCCGATCGCGCCGGTGACGAAGGGCAGTTCGTCGGACAGCACGTCCTTGCCGAGCAGCGCCTTGGCGACACCCGCGCCGAGCAGATCGGCGACGCGCACCACCGCCTCGGCGCCGTCGCGCGCACCGGCGCCGATCAGGATCGCGACCTTCTCGCCGGCGTTGAGCACGTCTGCGGCGCGGGCGAGGTCGCGCGGCTGCGGCACGATCAGCGGCCGGCTATAGCCGACGCCCGAGCGGGTGAAGCCGTGCTGGACCTTGGGATCCTCATAGGGTTCGTCCTGCACGTCCTTGGGCAGCACGATCACGCCGACGCCGTTGCCCGCCACCGCGATGCGGATCGAGCGGTCGGTGACGTGGCGGACCTGCGCCGGCGCGGTCGCTTCCTGCACGTAATCGGCGACGTCGGCGAAGATGCGGTCGAGGTTGAGCTCCTGCTGGTAGCTCGCGCCGCGCACCGTCGTCTCCGCCTGGCCCGCGATCGCCAGCACCGGTGCATGATCGAGCTTGGCGTCGTACAGGCCGGTGAGCAGATGCGTCGCGCCGGGGCCGCCGGTCGCCAGGCAGACGCCGAGCTCGCCGGTGAACTTGGCATGCGCGCTCGCCATGAATGCGGCCATCTCCTCGTGGCGGACCTGGATGAACTCGATGCCCTCGCCCGCCTTCTCCGCGCGTTGCAGCGCGCCGAGCACGCCGTTGATGCCGTCGCCCGAATAGCCGTAGATGCGGGTCACGCCCCACGCCTTCAGCCGGTCCACGAAGAAGTCGCTGGTCATCTGTGCCATGGCGGTCGTCCTGATTGCTCGATTGGGGCAGTAACGGACGGGCCGCGGCAATAGTGCCCCGCGATTCGCCGTACCGGTGCCGCGGTTCGTCGCAGCCGACCCGATCGCCGGTTCCTCCGCACCGTTCCTCGGATAAGGATCATCGCCTTGCCAGCTGAGGCCCCTACTCCAGTATGATAGCGTATGGCCGTCCGGCCCGATCGATCCTGATGATCGCCAGTTGCGCCGCCCTCGCCGGCTGCGGCTCGACCTCGCGCCCGATCGGCAGCGGTCCCGCTCCGGCCGAGACGCCGGCGCTCGCCGTATCGATCCCGATCCCCGCCGCCGCCCCGGCGCCGCGCCGCGTCGCCCCCGCGCAACTGACCGGCGCGATAGACGCGCTCGCACGCGATTTCGACGGCAAGTTCGGCATTGCGATCCGCGCGGTCGACGAAGGCTGGACGGTGACCTCGCCGGGCGCGCGCACCCGCCTGCCGCAGCAGTCGGTCAGCAAATTGTGGGTCGCGATGACGCTGATGGACCTGCGCGACCAGGGCAAGGCGCGGCTCGACGATCCCGTCGTCGTGCGGCCCGAGGATCTGACGCTGTTCCACCAGCCGATCGCGATGCTGGTCAAGGGCGACGGCTATCACACCACGGTGGGCGAATTGCTCACCCGCGCGCTGACCCACAGCGACAATACCGCCAACGACCGATTGCTCACTTATGTCGGCGGTCCCGCCGCGGTGCGTGCGATGATCGAGCGCAAGCAATTGGGCGACATCCGCTTCGGCCCCGGCGAGCGGCTGCTCCAGTCGAAGACGGCGGGGCTGACGTGGAGCCAGGCGATGGCGGTCGGCGGCGGCTTCGAGGCGGCGCGCTCGCGCCTCTCGCCCGAGGCGCGCGCCGCCGCGCTCGACGCCTATGTCAACGATCCGCCCGACGGCGCCGCGCCGCTCGCCATCGCCGACGCGCTGTCGCGGCTGGCCCGCGGCGAATTGTTCACCGAAACCTCGACCCGCATCCTGCTCGACACGATGGGCGCCTCGGTCACCGGCCGCGCCCGGCTGCGCGCCGCCCTGCCCGCCGGCTGGCAGATCGCGCACAAGACCGGCACCGGCCAGGACCTCGGCGGCCGCAACGCCGGGTTCAACGACGTCGGCCTGCTCACCGCGCCGGACGGGCGCCGCTATGCGATCGCGGTGATGATCGGCGATTCGCGACGGCCGATCCAGGAGCGCCAACGGCTGATCCAGTCGGTCGCCGCGGCGGTGGCGAGTTACGCCGGGGGCGGGGCGACGGGAGCCTGACCCCTTTCGTCATCCCGGCGTTCGCCGGGATGACGAAGGCTCTGTTACCCCAAAGCCACACTCCGCCAAACCCGGCATGCCCCCCAAGCAGAGGTTGGTGCCGCCCGGCCGATCGGGTAAACGCCACCACGATGCCCCATCTCTATCTCGTCGACGGCTCGGGCTATATCTTCCGCGCCTATCATCGCCTGCCGCCGCTCACCAACAAGCACGGCGAGCCGGTCGGTGCCGTCTATGGCTATACCGCGATGCTGTGGAAGCTCGCCGACGAACTGCACGCGGCGGAGGGGCCGACGCATATGGCGGTGATCCTCGACAAATCGTCGAAGACCTTCCGCAACGATCTGTACGATCAGTATAAAGCGCACCGGCCGCCGCCGCCCGAGGATCTGGTCCCCCAGTTTCCGATGATCCGCGACGCCACCCGCGCCTTCTCGCTGCCGTGTATCGAGACCGAGGGGCTGGAGGCGGACGACATCATCGCCTGCTATGCCAAGGCGGCGCTGGCGCAGGGCTGGTCGGTGACGATCGTCAGTTCCGACAAGGACCTGATGCAGCTCATCGAGCCGGGTCTCGACCTCTACGACACGATGAACAACCGCCGGCTCGGCGCGGAGCATGTCGCCGAGAAGTTCTTCGGCATCGCACCGACGCAGCTCGGCGACGTGCTCGCGCTGATGGGCGACAGCGTCGACAACGTACCCGGCGTCCCCGGCGTCGGCCCGAAGACCGCCGCCAAGCTGATCCTCGAACACGGCGATCTCGAATCCGTCCTCGCCGCCGCGGAGGGGATGAAGAAGGGCAAGCTGCGCGACAATCTGATCGAGCACGCCGGCATGGCGCGGCTGAGCCGCGAACTCGTCTCGCTGCGCTGCGACGTCGCGCTGCCCGAACCGCTCGAGGATCTCGAGCTCAAGGGCATCCCCGACGCGCCGCTGCGCGCCTTCCTCGAACATCACGGCTTCCGTACCCTGCTCGCCAAATTGGGCCAGGTCGCCGACGATCCCGTCCCCGCGCCCGCCTCGGTGCCCTATGAGGCCGATCCGCCGTGCGAGCACGACGCCTATGAAACCGTGATCGACGTCGAGACGCTCGACCGCTGGATCGTGCAGGCGCAGCATCAGGGCTGGGTGGCGATCGATACCGAGACGACCGGCACCGACGCGACCGGCGCCGATCTGGTCGGCGTCTCCCTCGCGCTCGGCGCCAACAAGGCGTGCTATATCCCGCTCGGCCATGGCGGCAGCGACCTGTTCGGCGAGACGCCGCCGCAGATCGAACGCGACGCGGCGCTCGCCCGGCTCAAGATCCTCTGTGAGGACGCATCGGTGCTCAAGATCGGGCACAATCTCAAGTTCGACATGATCGTGCTCGGGCTGCACGGCATCGCGATCGCGCCGCACGACGATACGATCGTGATGAGCTTCGACCTCGACGCCGGGCTGCATGGCCATGGCATGGACGAACTGGCGGCGACGCACCTCTCGCACAGCTGCATCGCGTTCAAGGACGTGGTCGGCACCGGCAAGACGCAGCGCGGCTTCCACGAGGTCGATCTGAAGGCGGCGACGCGCTACGCCGCCGAGGATGCCGACGTCACCTACCGGCTGTGGAAGCGGTTCAAGGCGCGGCTGCCTGCTGAAGAGGCGACGCGCGTCTACGAGATGGTCGACCGGCCGCTGGTGCCGGTGATTGCACGGATGGAGATGCGCGGGATCAAGGTCGACCGCGAGCGGCTGTCGGGCCTGTCCGCCGAATTCAGCGGCCAGATCGCGGGGCTGGAAACGGTGATCCACGGCCTCGCCGGTGCGCCGTTCACGATCGGCAGCCCCAAGCAATTGGGCGACGTGCTGTTCGAGCGGATGGGCATCAAGGGCGGCCGCAAGGGCAAGTCCGGCGTCTATTCGACCGACGTCACCGAGCTGGAGCGGATCGCCGCCGACAAGGATTCACCGGGCGCCGAGATCGCCGCGCGCGTGCTCGACTGGCGACAGTTCACCAAACTCAAGAACACCTATACCGATGCATTGCATGCCCAGATCAACCCGAAGACGGGCCGCGTCCACACCAGCTACAGCCTCACTGGCGCGCAGACCGGGCGCCTGTCCTCGACCGAACCAAACCTCCAGAACATTCCGATCCGCACCGAGGTCGGACGCCAGATCCGCGACGCCTTCGTCGCCGAGCCGGGCAACGTCATCCTCGCCGCCGATTATTCGCAGATCGAGCTGCGGCTGGCGGCGCATATGGCCGACGTGCCGGCGCTGCGCGACGCCTTCGCCAATGGCGACGACATCCACAGCCTGACCGCGATGGAGCTGTTCGGCGAGGTCAACCGCGACACCCGCGGCCGCGCCAAGACAATCAACTTCGCGATCCTCTACGGCATCAGCCGCTGGGGCCTCGCCGGGCGATTGGACGTCAGCGCCGAGGAGGCGCAGGCGATGATCGACCGCTATTTCGAGCGCTTCCCCGGCATCAACACCTATATCGCCGAGACGACGCAGAGCGTGCGCGAACGCGGCTTCACCACCACCCTGTTCGGCCGCAAGACGCACTTTCCGCGCATCCGCAGCAAGGTGCAGCACGAGCGGCAGGGCGCCGAGCGCGCCGCGATCAACGCGCCGATCCAGGGCACTAGCGCCGATATCATCAAGCGCGCGATGGTGCGGATGGAGCCGGCACTGCTCGCCGCGGGTCTGCCCAACGTCCAGATGCTGTTGCAGGTGCACGACGAACTCGTGTTCGAACTGCCCGAGGGCGATGTCGAGGCGGCCAAGCCGGTGATCGAGCGCGTGATGGCCGAGGCGGCGCAGCCGGCGGTGACGCTGTCGGTGCCGCTCGGGATCGAGATCGGGACGGGCGTGAGCTGGGGGGCGGCGCATTGATCGCTACCGTCTCGCACTCACCCTCACCCTGCGCCGCCCTTGGCGTCTTCGCCCTCTCCCGACGGGAGAGGGAGGGAGGCGCGCGGCGCCGGTGGGGTGAGGTTGGGTGCGAGACGCTCACGATCGCCAACCCGTGACCGAATCGAAGGACATCGACGCGCTCGCCAAGGGCGGTCGCACCAATATCGCCGGCTTCGTGCTGCGCCTCGCCGCGCGCATCCCGTTCCTGTTCATCGCCGGCCGCCTCTACGGCCCGGACCTCGTCGGCCGCTTCGCGCTCGCCGTCGTCGTGGTCGAGCTTGCCGCCCTCGTAGCGACGCTCGGGCTTAAGCGCGGGCTCGCGCAGGCGCTGTCGTCGTCCGACCAGCCGCATGTCTGCGTCGTCTGGGATGCGCTGGCGCTCGCCTTCATCCTGTCGATCGCGGCGAGCGCGGTGCTAATCGCCTTCCCACAGGTGATGTACGCCAATACGCAGGTCACCGGGCTCGACCGCTTCCTGCCGTGCATCATCGTCGCGGTGGCGTGGTCCGACGTCAGCCTGTCGGCGCTCGCCTATCGCCACGACGTCAAGGCGGCGGTGACCGCGCGCGCCGTGGTCGAGCCGTGGACGATCTCGATCGCCGCCTGGGTCTTCTCCTTCTTCACGATCAAGGACGGGCTGGTCCTGTCCTATGTCGCGTCGATGACCGCGGCGCTGATCGCCAGTTTCGTGCCGTTCCTGCGCAGCTACGGCCTGCCGCGCGGCTGGTCGCCGCATCCTGGGCAGCTCTTCGCGCTCGCCCGCGCCAATGCGCCGCTCGCCGGCGCGGACGCGCTCGAATGGGGCAGCCGCAACGTCGACCGGTTCATCCTCGGCGTGATGTTCGAGCCGAAGATCGTCGGCATCTATTATATGGCGCAGCAGGTGGCCTCCCTGCCGCAGAAGCTCAAGACCAGCTTCGACCCGATCCTTGGTCCCGTCATCACCAAGAGCCTCGCGGTCAACGACCGTGCCGCGATCGCGCATCAGGTGCGGCAGGTCGCGTTCTGGATCATGGCGGCGCAGGCGGGCCTTGCGTTGATGGGGTCGATCCCTGCTGGCGCGGTGATGGGCGTGGTCGGGCCGCAATTCGTCGCGGGCAGCGCGGCGCTGGGCTTCCTGCTGACCGCCGAGGTGCTCGCCTCGACCGGCGCGGTATGCGAATCGGCGCTGGTCTATACCGCGCGGCATCGCAACCTGATCATCTCGGTGGTGATGCTCGCGGTGCAGATCGCGTTGAGCTTCGCGCTGATCTTCGCGATGCGGCGCCTCGGCTGGCCGACGACGTGGCAAGCGGCGGGGCCGGCGGTGGCGCTGATGGTCAGCGTGGCGCTGACGTCGGTGGTCAAGGCGACGTTGCTCGCCCGCATCCTCGCCGCGCCGGTGTCGCCGTGGCGCTGGCCGCTCTTGTGGGCGGTGGTCGCGGCGACGCTCGTGGGCGGGCTGTTCACCGCGCTGCCGCCGCGGTTCGAATGGCTCGAACTCGCCGGCGGCGAACCGGCGATCGCGGCGACTTATCTGTTCGTGCTGTGGAAATGGGCATTCGGCCCGGCCGACCGGGCGTTGTTCGGCAAGATGCCCAATGCCGAGGAGGCGACCTTGCCCAACGTGGGATCGCCCGTCAGGTAGGTGCTTTTCCAGGACTTGAAGCCCTCCCCGCGAGGGGAGGGCTACAGGCTTTAGTGGCGGAAGTGGCGCATGCCGGTGAAGACCATTGCGAGCCCGGCGGCATCGGCGGCGGCGATCACCTCCTCGTCGCGGATCGAGCCGCCCGGTTGGATCACCGCGGTCGCCCCCGCCTCGACCGCGGCGAGCAGGCCGTCGGCGAAGGGGAAGAAGGCGTCCGAGGCGACCGCCGAGCCGATCGTGCGCGGCGTCGTCCAGCCCGCCTTGTCGGCGGCGTCCTTCGCCTTCCATGCGGCGATGCGCGCCGATTCCAGCCGGTTCATCTGGCCCGCGCCGACGCCGGCGGTGGCGCCGTCCTTGGCGTAGACGATCGCATTCGACTTGACGTGCTTGGCGATCGTCCAGGCGAAGCGGCAGTCGGCGAGTTCCTGCTCGGTCGGCGCCCGCTTGGTGACGACCTTGAGCTCGCCCGGCGTGCCATTGTCGCGGCCCTGCACCAGCCAGCCGCCAGCGATCGACTTGGCAAAGAGGCCGGCACGCGCCGGATCGGGCAGATCGCCGGTCAGCAGCAGGCGCAGGTTCTTCTTGGCGGCGAACAGCGCCAGCGCCTCCTCGTCGGCATCGGGGGCGACGACGACCTCGGTGAAGATGCCGGTGATCGCCCTTGCCGTGGCGGCGTCGAGCGGGCGGTTGACCGCGATGATGCCGCCGAACGCCGAAACGGTGTCACAGGCGAAGGCCTCGGCATAGGCCGCTGCGAGGCTGGACGCCGTGGCGACGCCGCAGGGATTGGCATGCTTGACGATGACGCAGGTCGGCGCGGCGTCGCGGAACTCGGCGACCAGTTCGAGCGCGGCGTCGGCGTCGTTGAGGTTGTTGTAGCTCAGCTCCTTGCCCTGCACCTGGCGCGCCTGGCCTATGCCGCGGACGCCGTCGTTGCTGGTGTAGAAGGCGGCGGACTGGTGCGGGTTCTCGCCATAGCGCAGCGAGGCGGCGCGGGTCATCGTCACCGGCAGCACCGCGGGGAAGGCCTCGGCCTGATCGACGGTGGCGAACCAGCGTGCGATCGCGCCGTCGTAGCTGGCGGTGGCGGCGAAGGCCTTGGCGGCGAACAGGCGACGCTGGTCGAGCGTCGTCTCGCCGGCCGCGACGAGGGCATAATCGGCGGGGTCGGTGACGATCGCGACATACGCATGGTTCTTGGCGGCGGAGCGGACCATGGAGGGGCCGCCGATGTCGATATTCTCGATCACCGTATCGCGGTCGGCGCCGCGGGCGACGGTCGCCTCGAACGGGTAGAGGTTGACGACGACGAGGTCGATCGCGCCGATCGCATGCTCGGCCATCGCCGCGGCATGCTCGGGGTCGTCGCGGACGGCGAGCAGGCCACCGTGGACCATCGGGTGGAGCGTCTTGACGCGGCCGTCCATCATCTCGGGGAAACCGGTGAGGTCCGACACGTCGCGCACGGCGAGGCCGGCGTCGCGCAACGCCTTCGCCGTGCCGCCGGTCGAGACCAGCTCGACGCCCTTCGCGGCAAGTGCTTGAGAAAGCTCGACAATGCCGGTCTTGTCGGAGACCGACAGCAGGGCGCGCTTGATGGAGATGGTGGACATGGTCTTCCTTTGCGGCAGTCGCGCGTCCCCCTAGCGGCGGAACATGCGTCCGAACAGGTCAGATCGCGCGTTTGAGCGCCCAGCTCACGTTGGCGCCGCCCGCCGGCGCCTCGCCGCTGACGATGAGCTGTTGCGTCGGAACCGGCCGGCCCTCGCCGTCGATCCACAGCGAATCCTCGATCGTCAGCGTGCCGCCGCGGCAGCGGAACTGCCAGAGCGCGCCACCGGGCAGGCGGAGCAGCGCGGCGAGGCCATCGGCGGTCGGCGACGCCTCGACCTGCGCGCCGAGATGGAAGCGCACCGCGAACGGCACCACGCCGAGCTTGCGACGGCGCCCCTGCGGCAGCAGCGCATCCTCGCCGCGCAATTCCTTGCCGTCGCCGGTCAGCATGAGCTGGCGGCGGTGGAGGAAGCCCCAGCGGCGGACATAGCCGTCGTGGCTCGCCTCGATGCGGCTGGCGACGTCCGATTCCTGCCGCGACAATTCGACCTCGGCGACACCGCGGCCAAGCGTGCCGTCGGCGAGGATCGCGGTCGAGTTGGAATCGCCGACCACCAGCGTCGAATGCGCCGCCGTGGTGCGCAGCCCCTCTGCATAAGCCGCCGGCAGCTGCGGCACCGCGGCGCGCGCACCGCCGCAATTGACGATCAGCCGGGTCTCGCCGTCCGAGAATTCGAAGGCGAGCGTCGAGGCGCAGCCGCCCTCGACCAATTTGGCGACCGGCGGCGGCGCGGCATCGACGATCAGCACCGCGCCCCCGGCGGCGAGCCGCTGATAACCCCAGTCGCGCGCCTGGCGCAGCGGCCGGGTGCGCACGCCGCTGGCGGCGATCACCGCGGCGAGCGCGTCGGGCATCGCCGGGCCGCCGCCCTGCCAGCTCGACAGCATGCCGTCGCCATGGGTGACGCCGAGCAGCGCCGGCACGGCACGGGTCAGCGCGGTCTGCGCCGCGGCGGGCATCTCCTCGCGCCGCGCCGCATAGGTTTCGCGCAGCATGGCGAGCAGCATGATCGTTTCGAGCAGCATCACCGGGCTGCGCGACACCGAGCCGCCATCCTCGCTGAGCCCGCCGGCGAGCGCGCGGGCGAGCCCCGCCTCGCCGAAGCTGCGGCGCGGGTCGCCGCCGGGGATGAGCAGCCCCGCCGCGACGACGCCGCACCAGGCGGCGATGCGCGGCGCGCCGGGCGGCGCCTTGTCGGCGCCGCGATCGAGATGGCGGGCGCCGCGCGCCAGCGTGTTGAGCACGCTGGACCGGTAGACAAGATCGGTCGACGACAGGATCAGCGGCGCATGCGCGGTCCAGAACAGCAGGCGCCGGCCCCACAGATCGGGGCGCCAGGCGAGCGGATCGACGCGCTCGGCATAATCGCCGAGCCAGCGCGCCATCAGCGCCTCGGCGATCGGGGCACCCTGCGCGCGCGTCGCCACCGTCGACAAATCGCGCAGCCATGCGAAGCTGTGGACGTAATCGGCGAAGGGCTTGCCCCATTCGCCCCGCTTGAAAGCGAGCGTGTCGATCGGATGCGTCTCGCCGCGGAAGCTGAGATCGCCGCGCAGCATCGCCTGGCCGCGGCGGACGTCGCCGATGACGGGGTCGTCGGGCACGGCGATCAGCTTGAGCGGATAGCGGCCCTTGAGCCGCATGCCGTGGATCGGCGTGCGCCACGTCAGTTTGTGCAGCCGTTCGGACAGGCGCTCGGCGAGGCTGAGCCCGCGATCGCCGCCGACGCGCATCAGGCGCTTGCCCTCCTCGATCCCGTCGGGCGGCGTGTCGGCGAGGGTCTCGGCGAAAGGCGCGTCGGGGAGCGGCGACAGGTCGTTCATCCCGCCGCCGGGGTGCCGCGCAGCGCGGCGATGTTGGCGGCGTAGCAGGACGGGCCGCCACGGAAGGCGGCGGTGCCAGCGACGAGCGCGTCGGCGCCGGCGGCGACGCAGCGCGCGGCGTGGACGGGATCGACGCCGCCGTCGACCTCGAGATCGATCGCGCGGCCGGTCTGGTCGATCATCTTGCGGATCGCCGCGATCTTCTTGAGCTGGCTGTCGATGAAGCTCTGGCCGCCGAAGCCCGGATTGACGCTCATCACCAGCACGAGATCGACCATGTCGATGAGATAATCGAGCATCTTGGCGGGGGTGCCGGGGTTGAGCACGACGCCGGCGCGCTTGCCCAGCCCCTTGATGTGCTGGATCGTGCGGTGGATGTGCGGCCCGGCCTCCGGGTGGACGGTCATGCCGTCGGCGCCAGCCTCGGCAAAGGCGTCGAGATAAAGGTCGACCGGCGAGATCATCAGATGGACGTCGAAGGGCTTAATGGTGTGCGGGCGCAGCGCCTTCACCACCGCCGGGCCGATCGTGATGTTGGGGACGAAATGGCCGTCCATCACGTCGATATGGATCCAGTCGGCGCCCGCGGCATCGATCGCGCGGACCTCCTCGCCCAGCTTGGCGAAGTCGGCGGAGAGGATGGAGGGAGCGATACGGACCGGTTGCATGGCCTTTCTCTCTAACCGCCTGTCCTTCTATTACAATGCGCTTGGGGAGCGGAATGGGCGCGGGGTTAACCAATTGTGCGGCGGCCGTGTTGCGGGTCCGCCGCGCTGCGAGGGGAAGGCGCGGTCGCCGGCCTTTCTCCCCGCCGCAGGGGTGGCCCCCGGAACGGGTCGAAACGTCGCGAACGTCCGCATCGGCGGTGGAGACGCACGGTGCTCCTGCGAAAGCAGGAGCCTAGAGTCACGCAAAACAACGTCTTACGGTGTGCGGGACTCCTGGGCTCCTGCTTTCGCAGGAGCACTGGGGCAGTTTCGAAGGGGTCTCGGACACGTCCGGGGTGACGCGTTTTCCGGGTGATCCGCCAGCGTCGACGGCGTTACGCGGGATCGCCACGTGCAGGGACTGGAAGCGGCTCGCCAATTCCTCCCCCGCCAGGGGGAGGTGGCAGCGCGAAGCGCTGCCTCCACCACCACGCTGGCGCGTGGCGGTCCCCCTCCCCCTGGCGGGGGAGGATTGGGTCAGGCGCGTTTCAGCCGGACGATGAAGAAGCCGTCGCAGCCGCCTTGCGCGGTCAGCATGCCCGGCAGCGTGCGGACGTAGCCGTCGGGGTGGACGGGGATACCCGCCGGCAGCAGCGCCGGATCGGGCGCGTCGATCGCATAATCGGGGCGCGCGGACAGGAAGCGGGCGAGCTGGTCCTCGCCTTCCTGCCGTTCGAGGCTGCACGTCGCGAAGACGAGCGTGCCGCCAGGCTTCACCCAGTCGGCGGCGCGCGCGAACAGGCGCGCCTGCAGCGCCGCCATCTCCTCGATGATCGGCGGGTGGACGCGGTGGAGCACGTCGGGGTGGCGGCGGAAGATGCCGGTGGCGCTGCACGGCGCGTCGATCAGCAGCGCATCGGCCGACTCCGCGGGCGCCCATTTGAGCACGTCGGCGGCGATCACCTCCGCCTTCAGCCGCGTGCGGAACAAATTCTCGCGCAGCCGCTTGATGCGCGCGTTGGAGACGTCGACCGCGGCCACCGCGAAGCCGGCGGCCGCGAGCTGCAGCGTCTTGCCACCGGGCGCGGCGCAAAGGTCGATCGCGGTGCCGCGCGCGGCGTCGGCGAGCAGTCGCGCGGGCAGCGAGGCGGCGATGTCCTGCACCCACCAGCGGCCCTCGGCGAAGCCGGGCAGATCGGTGACCGAGCCGGCGTCGGCGATCCGGGCGTGGCCGGGCAGCAGACTGGTGCCGCCGAGTTCGGCGACCCAATGATCGGTCTCGGCGGGATCGGCGAGCGTGACGTCGAGCGGCGGCGGGGCGGCGATCGCCAGCGCCGCGCCTTCGATCATCTCGGCGCCCCATTCGCGCTCCCAGCGCGATTCGGCGAGCGGCGGCAGCGCCGGGATTTCGGGAAGCAGCACGCCCGACCGGACGATCGCGCCGAACACGCCATGGACGAGCTTGCGCGGGCCGCCGTCGACCAGCGGCAGCACGGTGGCGATCGCGGCATGATGCGGCGTGCCGAGGACGAGCGCCTGGACCAGCGCGATGCGCAGCGCCATCCGCGCCTTGGCATCGTCGGGCAGCGGCCGTTCGGTGACCGAATCGATCAGCGCGTCGAGATCGGGCAGCCGGCGCAGCACCTCGGCGGCGATGGCATGCGCGAGGCCGCGGTCCGGGCCGTAGACGTGGCGCGTCGCGGCGACGAGCGCCTGTTCGAGCGGCTCGCCGCGGCGCAGGACCGCATCGAGCAGGCGCAGCGCGGCGCGGCGGGAGGGGGTGCCGAGCGCGTCGGAATCGTTGGTCTTGGGACGGGGCAAACTTGTCTTACCTGGGTGCGAGGACGATATGAGGGGACGATATGGGGAACCGTTATGGAATCCACCCCTTAGACCGGAGAGCTGCGATGGGCCAACGTCCCGACCATGTGAAGCCGCCCGCCTATCTGAGCCGCAATCCGCCGGTGCCGCAGCCGGAGGCGAAGACGTTCGCGCAGCCGGACCCGCTCGGGCTCGATCCGACGCGCTACGGCGATTGGGAGCTGAAGGGTATCGCGATCGACTTCTGACCATTTCGGAACCATGTCGGCCTGATGCGCGTCCATGATGCATGTTAGGATGCCTTGCGGCTCGGGCCGAACAATGGGTGTGAGGCCGGGCAGGCGTTTCCTCCTGCTGACCATCGCCGCGGTCGTACCGCTGACCGCGCTGCTCGTCATCGCGGCCTTTCCATTTGGGATGCTCAAAAGCGTCGTCGCCGACCGGCTGAGCAAGCGCTTCGGGCGGCCGGTGACGATCGCGGCGATGACGCGGACCGACGGGTTCGGCTTCACCCCGACGATCGCGGTGCGCGGGGTGCGGATCGCGCAGGCGGATTGGGCGGGCGGCGGCGATTTCCTGCGGCTGCGCGAGGCGAAGGTCAGCTTTCCGGTGTGGCCGCTGCTGACCGGCACATTCAAGCCGCGCGACATCGTCGTCGACGGATTGCAGCTCGCCTTGGTGCGCGCCGCCGACGGGCGGACCAACTGGTCGCGGCCCGGCGGACCCGAGCGCGGCGGATCGTCCACCGATCTCAAAGGGTTGACCGTAAGCGACAGCATCATCGCCTATCGCGACGACAAACGGCAGCGCAGCGCGCGCGTCGCCTTCGCATCGGACGCGAAGGGCTTGAGCGCCAGCGGCAGCGGGACGATCCGCGGCACGCCGGTCCGGATCGCGCTCACCGGCGCCTCGGTCGCGCAGCCGGCGGCGGGGCCGTGGGCGTTCACCGCGACGATCGACGGCGCCGCGCTGCACATGCGCGCGACGGGCACGACCGACCGGCCGCTCGATACCGATGCGATGACGCTCGACGTCGCGGCGCGCGCCGCCGACCTTCGGCTGATCGACGCGGTGATCGAGGCGGGGCTGTTCGGGACGCAGCCGGTGGCGCTGACCGCGCACGTCCGCCACGCGTCGCCGCGGTGGATCGTCACCGACCTCGACGGCACGATCGGCCGGTCCGACATCGCCGGTCACGTCACCGTCGACAAACAGGACGGACGCACCAGGCTGGACGGCGCGGTGACGGCGAGGCGGTTCGACTTCGACGACCTCTCGTCGGACGAGGGGCTCGCCAAGGGTGCCGCGCTGGAGCGCGCGATCGGACCGCGGCTGGTGCCCAACACCCGCATCGACCTCGCCAACATCGACCGCACCGACGGGCGGATCGCGGTGCACGTCGCGCGCGTGTTCAGCCATGGCGGCGGCACGTCGGTGACGGGGATCGACGGTGTGCTGGCGCTCGACCACCAGCGGCTGCGGGTCGCGCCGCTGACCGTGCGGCTCGCCGGCGGGACGGCGCGGGGCAGCGTGACGGTCGACCAGCGCGGCGGGGCGAAGACGCCGACGCTGGCGGTCGACCTGCGGCTGGTCGGCACGCGGGTGGAGGCGTTCGACGGTGCCGCGGGCGCGTTCACCGGGCGGGTCGAGGCACTGGCGCGGCTGCGCGGGCGCGGCGACACGATCCGCGCGGCGATCGGGCGATCCGACGGCAGGATCGGTTTCACCATCCGCGACGGCAGCCTGCCGGCACGTTATGCGGCGGCGCTGGGGTTCGACGCGGGGCGGGCGCTGCTCGCCGGCGGCGACGACAGCGCGCGGCTGCGCTGCCTCGTGCTGGCGCTGCCGGTGCGCGGCGGGCGCGGCACCGCGGCGCCGCTGGTGGTCGACACCAGCGCGAGCCAGTTGCGCGGCACGGGAATCGTGCGCTTCCCCGACGAGCGGATCGACCTGCGGCTGACCGGCGCGCCCAAGGGAAACAGCCTGCTGCGGCTGCCGGGATCGGCGTTCGTGACCGGCAGCCTCAGCGATCCCCGATTGACCGTGCCGGCGGAGGTGAAGTCGGTCGGCAACATCTTCAAGGCGATCGGCCGAGCGCTCACCGGCCGGCAGGGGCCGAGCGCGGTGGATGCGGATTGCGGCGGGCTGGTGGCGCGGGCGCTGCGATAGGGGGTGCATGCTCGATCGATCCACCTGACGTTTCCGCTCGCCGTGCCGTAGCGGCGCGGGTAGGGTCGGCGGCATGAACGATACCGCCTCCGCCGGCGGCGCCACCGGCGCCAGCCTCCTCCCCGACAGCACTGACGCGTTCACCATCGCGCATCTCGCGGTATTGGCGATCTTCGCGCTGCTGGTGATCGCGGCGATCGTCTGGGGCGCGCGGCTGAAGGCGCGGCGCAAGGCCGCCGAACGCCATATCGAAACCCACAACGAGGAGGTGGTCGCCGCCGCACCCGCCGAACCGGCGCCGACGCCTGTGCAGGCCCCACCCCCGCCCCCGCCCCTGGCGCGGCGTGCGGAGGATGCGGCGCCGGCCGAGCCGGCCCGCGATCCGCTGGCGGACGAACCAATCGCCGCCACCGCGCCGCTCGACGCCGCGCCGGCGGTCGAGGCGGTGTCGGCCCCCGCTCCTGATCCTGCCCCTGCCCCCGCGCCTGACCCTGCCCCGGCGGGCGAATCGCCCGCCGATGCGCCGGTGGGGACGCTGAAGGGGCTCGGGCCGAAGCTCACCGCGCGGCTGGCCGAGCTGGGCATCACCACGGTCGGGCAGGTCGCGGCGCTGAGCGACGACGAGGCGATGCGGCTCGACGCACAGCTCGGGCCGTTCGCCGGGCGGATCACGCGCGATCGCTGGATCGAACAGGCGCGCTTCCTCGCCGCGGGCGACCGCGCGGGATTCGAGGCGGTGTTCGGCCGGCTCTGACGCCGGTCAGCGGTCGAGGAAGGGCGCGGCGAGTTCGGGCCGCACGCGCAGCAGCCGGCCCGTCGCGCGGTCCAGCAATGCCCAGGCCGTGACCGCCTCCACCTTCACCTTGCCGTCGGCGCCGGTGAAGCGGACGTGGCGGTCGAAGCGCGCGCCCTTGGGCGGTTCGGGGACCCAAGTCTCCCCCGTCACCGTCTCGCCGGCGGCGACGTTGCCGCGATAGTCGATCGCGTGCCGGGTGACGACCCAGACCAAAGCGGCACGGTCCGCCGCCGACGCGACCGCCTCCCAATGCGCGACGGCGATGTCCTGGATCCAGCGCACCCACACCGCATTGTTGACGTGGCCGAGCTCGTCGATGTCGTCCGCCGCGGCGGTGATCGACAGGGTGAAGCGGCCGCTCATCGCCGCCCCGTCATGCCTGCCGCCGCCGGCGCCACCAGCGGAAGGCGGCGAACAGCGTGCCGAGCACCACCGCCGCCAGCGCCACCCACAGCCATTGCCGGCCATGCGGGCGATAGCGGCCGAGCAGTTCGGCGATGCCTGTGCCGAAGACATAGCCGAGGCTGGTGAACAGCACCCCCCAGATCGCCGCGGCGATCGCGTTGATCCACAGGAAGGTGCGCGTCGGCACATGGGTGGTGCCGATCGCGATCGGGCTGACCGTGCGTAATCCGTAGAGGAAGCGGAAGAGGAAGATGAAGCCGATCGGATAGCGTTCGAGCGTGTCGAGCGCCTTGGCGAAGGCGGGCTTGGCCTGCGCACGCTGCACCCAGCGATGGTTGCGGAAGCGTCGCCCGGCGGCGAAGAACGCCTGATCGGCGACGAACGAGCCGGTCGCCGCGGCGATCATCGCGCCGGGCAGCGACAGCATCCCCTCATGCGCGAACAGCCCGCCGGCGAGCACCATCGTCTCGCCCTCGATCCCCGCGCCGAGGAACACCGCGGCGAGCCCGTATTGGGCGATGAGCGTCTCGATGCTCAGCGGTCGATCCCGAGCTGCCAGAGCACGAAGGCGTGCTCCTCGGCCGCTTCGCGCAGCGATTCGAACCGGCCCGACTTGCCGCCATGGCCCGCGCCCATATTGGTCTTGAGCAGCAGCACGTTATCGTCGGTCTTGGTGGCGCGCAGCTTCGCCGCCCATTTCGCCGGCTCCCAATAGGTCACGCGCGGATCGTTGAGCCCGCCCGAGATGAACATCGGCGGATATCCTTGCGCGACGACATTGTCGTACGGGCTGTAGCTGCGGATCAGCTCGAACGCCGCTCTGTCCTCGATCGGATTGCCCCATTCGGGCCATTCGCCCGGTGTGAGCGGCAGATCGGCGTCGAGCATCGTGTTGAGCACGTCGACGAACGGCACGTCGGCGATCACCGCGCCCCACAGCTCGGGATCGGAATTGACGATCGCGCCCATCAGCTCGCCGCCCGCCGAGCGGCCGGCGGTGGCGATGCGGCCGGCGCTAGTCCAGCCGGCGTCGATCAGCCCCTTCGCCACGTCGACGAAATCGTTGAACGTGTTGGTGCGCTTTTCGAGCTTGCCGTCGTGATACCATTGCTGGCCGAGATCGTCGCCGCCGCGGATATGCGCGATCGCATAAGCGAAGCCGCGGTCGAGCAAGGAGAGCCGCCCGGTCGAGAAGCCGGGCGGGATCGCATAGCCGTAGGCGCCATAGGCATAGAGGAACAGCGGCTGCGACCCGTCGCGCTCGAACCCCGCGGGATAGACGATCGACACCGGAATTTCGGTGCCGTCGCGCGCAGCGATCTTGAGCCGTTCGGTGCGATAGCCCGCAGCGTCATAGCCGGCGGGAATCTCCTGCACCTTGAGCACGTCCAGCGCGCCGGTGGCGACGTCGTAATCGTAGACGGTGCCGGGCGTGACCATCGATTCATAGCCGAGGCGCAATGTGTCGACGGCATATTCGGGATTGTCGCCCAGGCCGGCGGCATAGCTCGCTTCGGGAAAGGCGATGCGCTGCGGCTCGGTCGGCGCGTCGTAGCGGTGGATCGCGATCTGATCGAGCCCGTCCAACCGCCCCTCGACGACGAAGAAGTCGCGATAGCATTCGACGCCGGTCATGTAGAAATGCGCGTCGGCGGGGATCAGCTCGTGCCACTCGCCGGGCGCATCGATGCTCGCGGTGCACAGCCGCCACATCGGATCGGTGTCGTTGGTGTGGATGAACAGCGTGCCGTCATGCGCGTCGACGTCATATTCGCGCCCCTCCTTGCGGGGAGCGACGAGGATCGGCGTCGCCAGCGGATCGTTCGCCGGGAGCAGCCGCACCTCGCTGGTGACATGGTCGCCGGTGCCGATCACCAGCCACTGGCGATCGCTGGTCTCGGCGACCGCGACGCGATAGCCCTCGTCCTCCTCGTGGAACAGCTCGACGTCGTCGCTCACCGGCGTGCCGAGCCGGTGGAAGCGGGCATTGTCGGTGCGCCATTGTTCGTTGGCGAGGCCGTAGAGGAAGCCGGCATCGTCGCTGGTCCAGACGATGTCGGAGAGCATGCCGGGAATCACCTCGGGCAGATGCGCGCCGGTGGCGAGGTTCTTGACGCGCACCTCGAACCGCTCCGCGCCGCTGTCGTCGATCGCATAAGCAAGATGGCGGCCGTCGTTGCTGATCGCGAAGGCGCCGAGCCGGAAATATTCCTTGCCCTCGGCGAGCGCGGGTTCGTCGAGCAGCAGCTCGTCGGGACCGCCCGCCACGGGCTTGCGCCACCATTTGCGATATTGGCCGCCGGTTTCGTAGGCGGTCCAGTAGAGCCAGTCGCCGTCCTTCTGCGGCACCGAGGATTCGTCTTCCTTGATGCGCGCCTTCATCTCTTCGTACAGCCGGTCGACCAACGGCTGGTGCGGCGCCATCACGCTTTCGAAATACGCGTTCTCCGCCGCAAGATAGGCGAGCACGTCGGGGTCCGCGACCTCCGGATAGTCGGGGTCCTTCAGCCAGGCATAGGGATCCTCGATGGTGATGCCGTGCGTGGTGAAGCTGTGCGGGCGCCGGGCGGCGACGGGCGGCGTGATATCGGTCATCATTCTGCCTTAGCTGCGCGATCGGGAGCCGTCATGCCCTTCCCCGCGCAATCGGGCAGCCGAGCAACAAAGCGGAAACACCTCGCTTATTGAACCGTTCCGCCGCCGCCGCCATGGCTGCTCCCCGGACAATCGGGGGATATTGGACATGGCCGGCGGACTGGTGGCGTTGCTCGACGATATCGCGGCGATGGCGAAACTCGCCGCCGCCAGCCTCGACGACGTCGCCGGCGCGGCGGGCAAGGCGGGCGCGAAGGCGGCGGGCGTCGTCATCGACGATACCGCGGTAACGCCGACCTATGTCGTCGGGCTGAGCCCGGCGCGCGAACTGCCGATCATCGGCAAGATCGCGCTGGGGTCGCTCAAGAACAAGCTGCTGTTCCTGCTGCCCGCGGCGCTGGTGCTCAGCGCGTTCGCACCCTGGGCGATCACGCCGATCCTGATGATCGGCGGCGCCTATCTCTGCTTCGAGGCGGCGGAGAAGATCGTCGGCGCGCTGACCGGCCACGGCCATGGCGACGATGCCGCGACCGAGACCGATCCCAAGGCGCTGGAGGACCGGCAGGTGTCGGGCGCGATCCGTACCGACCTGATCCTGTCGGGCGAGATCATGGCGATCGCGCTGGGCGAGCTGAACGGCCAGACCCTGCTCAACCAGGGCATCGCGCTCGCGCTGGTGGGGATCGCGATCACCGTCGGCGTCTATGGCGTCGTCGCGCTGATCGTGAAGATGGACGATATCGGCCTGCACCTCGCGCAGAAGCCGGGCGCGGGATCGCAGGCGTTCGGGCGCGGGCTGGTGTCGGCGATGCCGGTGGTGCTGAAGGCGCTGTCGCTGATCGGCACCGCGGCGATGGTCTGGGTCGGCGGCGGGATCATCGTCCACGGCATGGAGGCGTTCGGGGTGATCGGCCTGCCCCACGCGCTGCACGCCGCCGCCGAGGGCGCCGCGCATGCGGTCGGCGTGCTGCCGGGGGTGGTGAACTGGGTGGTGACCGCGGTGGGATCGGGGATCGTCGGCCTGATCGTCGGCGGCGCGATCATCGGCCTGCTCCACCTGCTGCCGCGCAAGGGGCATTGAGCCCCAAAGTCCTCCCTCGCTTTAGCGGGGGAGGGGGACCGCCGGCCGCAGGCCGGTGGTGGAGGGGGCGTCTCCGCAAACGCCGAGCTCACCGTATCTTCTCCCTCCGTCACCGCTTCGCCGTGCCACAGTGCCGGGGGAGGAATTGAAGTCAGCCCGCCTCGCTCGCCGCGGTGGTCCACCCCAATCGCGGGATCGTAATCGAACGTTTGCCCGACAAATCCACCCGCGCGACGAACAATTCGCGGCTCTCGATATAGCCGATCAGCCGCCGCACCCGCCCCAGCGAACTCGTCCCGTAGGTCTCCGCCAGCGCCGTATCCGACGGACACGGCTCCCCGCTCTTCGCAGCGCGGGCGACCAGCAGGAAGGCGCCGATCATGTCGTCGGGCAGGGAATAAGCGAGCTCCATCGCCTCGGCCCATTGCGGGTCGGTGACGTCGAAAATCCCCGCGCGCGCCGCGGACAGCCGGCGGGTGAAACCGGGCAGGTCGAGCGGCGGCTTGGCGAGCCCGGCCATCCGGCAGCGCACCTGGAAATCCTGGAACAGCACCGACGGCGGGCGCAACGCCGAATCGCGATCGGCGACGATCGCCTCCAGCACGCCCGCATAGATGCCCTCGACCTCGTCGTCCGACTTGTCGGGGAGCGGCGCGAGCGTGGTCTGCTGCGAGGCCGGCCGCTCGATCGTGTCGAGTAGTTCGTCCGCCGGCACCCGGCGCGGGCGCGACTCGAAGCTCATCGGCAGCTGCGGCGCCTCTTCGGGCGGCGGCGCGAAGATCAGTTGCTGGAGGTTCTCCGCCGGCGCGCTCGGCAGCGGGGTCAGCTTGGGGCTGCCGCTGCGCGCCGACGTGGCGACCTCGCCGATCTTCACCGTGATCGGCCGCCGCGACACCGCCGGCCCGAGCGCGAGGAAGGTGCCGCGCGCGAGATCGCGGATCACGTCGGCCTGGCGCCGCTCCATCCCGAGCAGGTCGGCGGCGCGCGCCATGTCGATGTCGAGGAAGGTGCGGCCCATCAGGAAGTTGCTCGCCTCCGCCGCGACGTTCTTGGCGAGCTTGGCGAGTCGCTGCGTCGCGATCACCCCGGCAAGGCCGCGCTTGCGGCCGCGGCACATGAGGTTGGTCATCGCCGACAAAGACGCTCGGCGCACCTCCTCGCTGACCTCGCCGCCCGTCACCGGCGCGAACAATTGCGCCTCGTCGACGACGACCAGCGCTGGATACCAATGTTCGCGCGGCGCATCGAACAAGGCCGACAGGAAGGCGGCGGCGCAGCGCATCTGTCCCTCCGCCTCCAGCCCCTCGAGGCTGAGCACGACGCTCGCGCGATGCTCGCGCAGCCGGGTGGCGATGCGCGCGATCTCGGGCACCGAATAATCCGCCGCCTCGATCACGACATGGCCGTACGGCCCGGCGAGCGTAACGAAATCGCCCTCGGGATCGATCACCACCTGCTGCACCTGCCCCGCCGAGCCTTCGAGCAGGCGGCGCAGCAGATGCGACTTGCCCGACCCCGAATTGCCCTGGACGAGCAGCCGGGTGGCGAGCAGTTCTTCGAGGTCCATGGTCACGGGCGCGCCGCGGTCGTCGCTGCCCATGTCTACGCTGACGGTCATTGGTTGCGCGTTTGGCGTATCCGGGGGGGGCGGGGCAAGCGCTTTGCGTCCGGTTGCCGCAGGGCGATACGTCCGGTACGGCACCGCCGCCCGCCCCGACCAAGGACGCATCCGATGGCACAGCTCCCCCTCGCCGATCTCGCCCAGCGCCTGCTGCGCAAACCCGCCCATGCGCTCGATCCCGAGGAGCGGCGCGTCCTCGACTCCATCGACAGCGGCACGATCGTCAGCCGCGACGCCGCCGACGAAGCCGACGCGCGGTCCAGCTTCGG
Source organism: Sphingomonas sp. M6A6_1c (assembly GCF_053345135.1). Classification (NCBI taxonomy): domain Bacteria; kingdom Pseudomonadati; phylum Pseudomonadota; class Alphaproteobacteria; order Sphingomonadales; family Sphingomonadaceae; genus Sphingomonas; species Sphingomonas sp. M6A6_1c. The sequence goes on from NZ_JBKEZO010000007.1 coordinate 400,104, forward strand.
CGAGCGCCTGTCCGACCGGGTCGCCGCGATCGGCGGGTCGTGGACCTTCATCATCGCCTTCACCGCGGTGTTGATCGGATGGATGCTGCTCAATTCGGACGTGCTGGCGCATTTCGGCGCGGCGTTCGATCCCTTCCCCTACATCTTCCTCAATCTGATGCTGTCGACCGTCGCGGCGATCCAGGCGCCGGTGATCATGATGAGCCAGAACCGGCAGGCGGCGAAGGACCGGCTGGCCGCCAGCCTCGATTACGAGACCAATTTGCGCGCCGAGCTCGACATCCTGCGGCTGCATGAAAAGCTGGACGGCGTGGTGCTCGACCGGCTCGCCGCGCTGGAAGCGAAGATCGACGCTCTGGCGAAAAGCGTACCCACCGCCTAAAGGCACAGGATTATTCGCTAGAGGCAGTCATGGCAGGCCATTCCAAGTTCAAGAACATCATGCACCGCAAGGGCGCGCAGGATAAGAAGCGCTCGGGCATGTTCTCCAAGCTCAGCCGCGAAATCACCGTGGCGGCGAAAATGGGGATGCCCGACCCCGACATGAACCCGCGGCTGCGCGCCGCGGTCAACGCCGCCAAGGCGCAGTCGATGCCCAAGGACAATATCCAGCGCTCGATCGACAAGGCGAGCCGCAGCGATACCGAGAGCTACGAAGAGATCCGCTACGAAGGCTTCGGCCCCGGCGGCGTGTCGCTGATCATCGAGGCGCTGACCGACAACCGCAACCGCACCGCGACCAACGTGCGCACCGCGGTCGCCAAGAACGGCGGCAATCTCGGCGCGAGCGGATCGGTGAGCCATGCCTTCGACCGCGTCGGCCTCATCAACTATCCCGCGAGCGCCGGCGATGCCGAGAAGGTGTTTGAGGCGGCGCTGGAAGCGGGCGCGGAGGACGTCACCTCCTCGGAGGACGGCCACGAGATCTGGACCGCGGTCGGCGACCTGCACGAGGTCGCCAAGGCGCTGGAGCCGGTGCTCGGCGAGCCCGAGGGCGCCAAGCTCGCCTGGCGGCCGCAGACGATGGTGTCGGTCGACGAGGGCGATGCGGCGACCTTGTTCAAGCTGATCGACACGCTCGACGATGACGACGACGTGCAGACCGTCTGGGGCAATTACGAGGTCTCCGACGAGGTGATGGAGAGACTGGGTTGAACCCTTGGTTCTGGCTGGGCCTCGCTGCCGCGATATATTGTTTTGCGCGGGGCTTTGGCGACCTTAGTCGGCGGGCATATGCCTGGGGGCTGACCGGAATCACTAGCGGAGCCATCATGTTGATGATTCCGAACCCGAACAATGTGGTCTCGATCACTATTCCTGCCCCCGGAGCGTCACGCTGATTATTCTCGGCCTCGATCCCGGGCTCGGCACAACCGGCTGGGGCGTCATCCATGCCGACGGCAATCGGCTGTCGCACATCGCCAACGGGCAGATCCGCACCGATCCGTCGATGCCGCTGCCGCGGCGCCTGTCGAACCTGCATGCCGCGTTGATCGACGTGATCCTCACCGAACGGCCCGACGGCGCCGCGGTCGAGGAAGTTCTCGGCAACACCAATGCGCAGTCGACGCTCAAGCTGGGGCAGGCGCGCGGCGTCGTGCTGCTCGCCGCGGCGGGCAACGGGCTGCATATCGGCGAATATCATCCCTCGACCGTCAAGAAGGCAGTGGTCGGCACCGGCGGCGCCGAGAAACGGCAGATCCAGGCGATGATGGCGGTGCTGCTGCCCGGCGCGAAACTCGCCGGACCCGATGCAGCCGACGCGCTCGCGGTGGCGATTACACATGCGCACCACCTCGCCTCAGCGCAGGGCATGGCGCGGCGGGCGCGGGTAACCGCATGATCGCGCATCTGAAAGGCCGGCTCGAAGCGACCGGGATCGATTATGCGGTGATCGACGTCGGCGGCGTCGGCTACCTCATTGGCGCCTCGGCGCGGACGCTGGCGGCGATCGGGCCGGTCGGCGAGGCGGCGATGCTCCATACCGAGATGCTGGTAACCGAGGATTCAATCCGCCTCGTCGGGTTCGCGCGCGCCGAGGAGCGCGACTGGTTCCGGCTGCTCACCGGCGTGCAGGGCGTGGGATCGCGGGTCGCGCTGGCGATCCTGTCGGCGCTGGACACCGCGGAGATCGCGCGCGCGGTGTCGGCGCAGGACAAGGCGATGGTGGCGCGTGCCAACGGCGTCGGGCCGAAGCTCGCCGAGCGGATCGTGCGCGAATTGAAGGATAAGGTCGGGATGGTGGCGCTCGGCCCGGCGGCGGCGGCGCAGGTCATGCCGGCCGGCGCGGCAGCGGATGCGGTATCGGCGTTGCTCAACCTTGGCTTCCGCCCCGCCGAAGCGGCGAGCGCGGTCGGCGCGGCGGAAGAGGACCTCGGGCCGTCCGCGACGCTCGACGCCCTGGTGCGGCTGGCGCTGCGCAAGGCGGCGAAGTAGCGGCCGCATTGCTGGACGCTCCGGCAAAACGGGACTATATCGGGAACATGGCGCAGCTTCACGTCTCCCCGCCGGCTGGTCCATGCGTTGCAATCTAGATTGGTCGAGACGACCATTACGGCGCGGAACGCGTGAAGGTTCTGAAGGGCGAAGGGATCGCATCGGCTGTCATCGATCTGGACCGGCATACGATCATCGCCAGGCTCATCGCCGACGACCCGGACGTACGTCATTGAGCGGGGCTGACGGTTCGGTTGCACACTGGCGCCGTGCAAATGGCCGAAGTAGCTGCGAATAAATTGCCGAGGAGGCCTGCATGCACGTGACCGCAATTCTGAGCCATGCCGACGAGGGGGGCTTCACCGCCTTCAACCCGGAAACCGGCACGGCGACGCAGGGCGAGACGATCGACGAGGCGCTGGCCAATCTGCGTGAGGCCGTCGAACTGTATCTTGAGGAATTCCCGATGGCCACGCGTGCAGCGCCCTTCGTAACCACCTTCGATGTCGCGGTGCATGCCTAAGCTTCCGATCTTGTCGGGTGCGGAGATCATCCGGATGCTGGAACGACTGGGTTTCGAACAGGTGAGGCAGCGCGGCAGTCATGTCGTCCTGCGTCGTGGCGAGGTCGGCTGCGTCATTCCCCTCCATAAGGAAGTGAAGACCGGCACGCTGGCAAGCCTGCTCCGTCAGGCCGGCGTGACGATCGACGAATTGTTGGCCGCCCAGTGACCGACGACCGTCTCCTCTCCGCCAGCCGCCGTCCCGAGGACGTCGATGCGGCGCTCCGCCCGCGCAGCCTCGATGAATTCGTCGGGCAGCAGGCGGCGCGCGAGAATCTGCGCGTGTTCATCGAGGCGGCGCGCGGGCGCGGCGATGCGCTCGACCATGTGCTGTTCTTCGGGCCGCCGGGGCTCGGCAAGACGACGCTGGCGCAGATCATCGCGCGAGAGATGGGCGTCGGCTTCCGCGCCACCTCCGGCCCGGTGATCGCCAAATCGGGCGATCTCGCCGCCTTGCTCACCAATCTCGAGGACGGCGACGTGCTGTTCATCGACGAGATCCACCGGCTGCAACCCGCGGTGGAGGAAGTGCTGTATCCGGCGATGGAGGATCGTGCGCTCGACCTGATGATCGGCGAGGGGCCGTCGGCGCGCAGCGTGCGGATCGACCTGCCCAAGTTCACGCTCGTCGGCGCGACGACGCGGCAGGGGCTGCTGACCACGCCGCTGCGCGACCGGTTCGGCATTCCGGTGCGGCTGCAATTCTACACCGTCGAGGAACTGACCCGCGTCGTCACCCGCGCCGCTGGGCTGCTCGACCTCGGCATCGCCCCCGATGGCGCGAGCGAAATCGCGCGGCGCGCGCGCGGCACGCCGCGCATCGCCGGGCGGCTGCTGCGCCGGGTGCGCGACTTCGCCAATGTCGCGGGGACGCCGACCGTCGACCGTGCCGCCGCAGATCGCGCGCTCAACCGGCTCGAGGTCGATTCTCTCGGGCTCGACGCGATGGACCGGCGCTATCTGCACATGATCGCCGACATCTATCGCGGGGGGCCGGTGGGCGTCGAGACGCTCGCCGCCGGGCTCAGCGAGCCGCGTGATACGATCGAGGAGGTGATCGAGCCCTATCTCATCCAGCTCGGCCTCGTCGCGCGCACCGCGCGCGGGCGCGTGCTCAACGCCGGCGGCTGGAAGCATCTCGGCCTCAACCCGCCCGCCGGATCGCAGGACGGCCTGTTCGACGCGCCCCAGACCGGCTAGGTCGGGCGCCAGTCCCTTATCCCGGAGCCTCGCGTGATCGCGCTTACCCTTATCCAGATCATCCAGGTGCTGCTGAACGTGCTGTGGTGGATCATCATGATCCAGTTCGTGCTGTCGCTGCTGATCGTGTTCAACGTGATCAACACCTCGAACAATTTCGTCAGCCAACTGCATTACGGTCTCGACCGGCTGACCGAGCCGCTCTACCGGCCGCTGCGCCGGATCCTGCCCAACATCAGCGGCATCGACCTTGCGCCGCTGGTGGTGCTGATCATCATCCGCATCCTCGACAGCGTCATCCTGCCGAACATCGCGACCAGCCTGCTGGTCAACGGCGCGGTCTGATCCGCCGCCGATGCCGGCGTGGACGATCCGCGACGACGGTCTTCTCGTCGCGATCCGGGTGACGCCGCGCGGCGGGCGCGATGCGATCGCCGCCGGCACCGAAGAGCATCTCGCCGCGCGCCTCGCCGCCGCGCCGGTCGACGGCAAGGCCAATGCCGCGCTGATCGCGCTGGTCGCCAGCACCTTCGGCGTTCCGAAACGCGCCGTCACGCTGGTCGGCGGCGATACCGCGCGATTGAAGCGGTTGCACGTCGCCGGCGACGCCGCCGCGCTGGCGAAAATCGCCGCCGCGCTTTATGAGACCGCGGCATGACCGCCACGATCATCGACGGCAAGGCGCATGCCCTTGCCCTGCGCACCCGCGTCGCCGCCCATGTCGCCACCTTCCGCGAGGCCACCGGCCGCGCGCCCGGCCTCGCCGTCGTGCTGGTCGGCGAGGACCCCGCCTCGGCGGTCTATGTCCGCAACAAGGGCAAGGCGACTCGCGACGCCGGCATGGCAAGCTTCGAGCATCGCCTGCCCGTCGATACCGATGCCGAGACGCTGCTCGCGCTGGTCGCGCAGCTCAACGCCGATCCCGCGGTCGACGGCATCCTCGTCCAATTGCCGCTGCCCGCGCATATCGATGCGCAGGCGGTGCTGCTCGCGATCGATCCCGACAAGGACGTCGACGGCTTCCACCCGGTCAATGCCGGCCGGCTCGCGATCGGCGCGGAAGGGTTCGTGCCATGCACGCCGCTCGGCTGCCTGATGCTGCTCAAGGATATCCACCCGAAACTGTCGGGGATGGAGGCGGTGGTCGTCGGCCGGTCGAACATCGTCGGCAAGCCGATGGCGCAATTGCTGCTCCAGCAGAGCTGCACCGTCACGATCGTCCACAGCCGCACGCGCGACGTCGCCGCGCATCTGCGCATGGCGGATATCGTCGTCGCCGCGGTCGGCATCCCGCGCTTCATCCAGGGCGATTGGATCAAGCCGGGCGCGAGCGTGATCGACGTCGGCATCAACCGCACCGATGACGGGCTGGTCGGCGACGTCGATTTCGCCGCGGCCAGCGCGGTGGCGGGCGCGATCACGCCGGTGCCGGGCGGCGTCGGGCCGATGACGATCGCCTGCCTGATCCGCAACACCTATGTCTCGGCGTGCCGCCGCGAGCGGCTAGAGGCGATGCTGTGATCGAGCTGTTCGTCTCGACGCTGATCACCTTCTTCGTCATTATCGATCCGCTCGGCTGCGCGCCGATCTATGCCGGCCTGTCGGCGGGCGCCTCCCCCATCCAGCGACGCGCGATGGCGATCCGTGCGGTCGGGGTGGCGACCGTCATCCTGCTGGTGTTCGCGCTGGCGGGCGAGGCGCTGCTCCGCGGGCTTGGCATCAGCCTGGCGAGCTTCCGCATCGCCGGCGGCATCATGCTGTTCCTGATCGCGCTGGAAATGGTGTTCGAGAAGCGCACGCAGCGCCGCGAGGATCGCGCCGCCAAGGTAGCGCACGATCCCGAGGCGGACGACGTGTCGATCTTTCCGATGGCGATGCCGATGATCGCAGGGCCGGGCTCGATCGCCTCGGTGATGCTGCTCGTCGCGCGCACCAACGGCATCGAGGCGACGTTGGTCGTGCTCGCGGCGATGGGGGTGATCCTGTTGCTGACGCTGGTGGCGCTGCTCGCGGCGGGACCGCTGATGCGGCTGCTCGGCGCGCGGATCGAGGCGGTGATCACGCGGCTGCTCGGCGTACTGCTCGCGGCGCTGGCGGTGCAATTCGTGATGGACGGGTTGCAGGTGAGCCTGCGGTAGCGGCAGGCGTACCCCTTTCCTCCCCCTCCGTCACGCCTTCGGCGCGCCAGAGGGGGAGGACACGGCGCCCTCCCGGCTCAATCCACCTTGAACAAGCGCAGCGGCGAGTTGTTCGGCAGCGGTAGCGGCGTCAGCCACGCCGGCACCTCACCATGCGCGAGCTGGTCGTAGAAGCCGCCGGGATCGCGCGCGCGATAGTTGGTCGATTCCGAATGGTTGGGACAGAGCAGCAGCATCGTCGCGCCGTGGCGCCGGATGATCGCATGCGCCCGGTCAGCGCTCCCGCCGAAGGCATGCTGGACGTCGAGGATCGCGTCGCCGTTGCGGTGATACGGCCCGGCGATCGCATCGTGATGCGTCACCGTGATCAGCCGCGGCCCGAGGTCGACGAAGGTGAAGATCGTCTGCGCCGGATAGCGGTCGAGCGCCTTCAGCACGGTATAGCGCACGCAGCTTCCGGTCGAACGATTGACCCGCTTGGTATAGGCATTGGGGACGTCGACCGGCAGATATTTGATGATCAGCCCGGCGAACAATCCGGAGACGATCAGGAACGCCGCCACCGTGCCGCCGATCCGCACCGGCCACGAACGATGTTCGAGCAGCCACGGCAGCACGATCCAGCCGAGCAAGGTCGCGCCGGGCACCGCGAGCATCTGCGCCGCCGGTCCTGCGCGGACCTGCCACAGCAGCATCAGGCAGGCGAAGGTGACGAACAGCGCCACCGCGCTCCAGCCGATCAGCGCCGGCGAGCGCCGTGCCCGCCACGTGCCGAGGATCACCCCGACGACGCCGACGATCGGCAGCGCCGCGATCGGAAAGCCGAGGCGGAACGGGTGTTTGTAGATCGGCTTCGCCTCGCGGACGTTGTTCAGCCAATTCTTCTGGAGTTCGGGCGAGACGCCCTCGGGCCGGCCGAGGCATTGCGGGAAGAAATGGACGAAACCCGCCGCGATCACCGCGCCCGCCGCGACCGCGAGCCCGATGCGCAGGCCTCGCGACGTCGGGTTGAGCCACGCCAGCAGGAACAGCAATGCCCCCGCCGCGACGGTGACGCTCAGCCACACCGGGGTCAGCGCGTCGCAGCGCATCGCGTAATTGGCGTAGGAGGCGAACGCCGCGAAACCGATCGCGCTGCCGCCGCCGAGGCTCAGCGCATAGGCCTGCAACCGCTGCGCCTCGCCGCGGTCCCAGACCCAGCGTAGCGCGAGGATCGCGCCCGCCATCGCGCAATAGGGCAGCATCTCCAGCCCGATCGCGAGGCTGATCGCGCTCGCCAGACCGACCATCAGCCCGCCGCGCGCGCCCTTGCCGTCGCACAGGCCGGCGACGGTGAGGCTGAGCATCGCGAGCTGCCAGCCGTGATGGTCGATCCGTTCGGGCAGGAACATCAGCATCGTCGCCGAGGTGCCGAGCAGGAAGATCAACGCCAGCGGCCAGGCGCGTGGATCGATCAGCCGCCGCACCGTCGCCGCCACGCCGAGCATGGCGATCGACAGCGGCAGCAGCGGCGCGATCCCGCACGCCAGCCGCTCCGCCCAGGCGTTGCTGGTGAACAGGCGGAAGAACAGGATCAGCCCGGCGATCGGCAGGTCGACGATGCGGCTCCAGTGGATGTCGAAGCCGACCGGCGGATTGAGCCGGTAATTGCGCAGATCGTACCAATCCTGCCCGGCGAGCCAGGCGCGCACCTGCATCAGCCGCATATTGTCGTCGGTGTCGCCGAGCGACAGCCAACGCACCAGATTCCAGTCGTTCCAGACGTACCAGATCGCCACGCCGAGCCAGGCGACGAGGGTGAGCGCGATCCAATGCCGGGCGAGCGCGTCGTCCAGCCGACCGCGGGGAGCTATGTTCAACTGAGCGACTTTCGTTTTGGCCGTTTCGTTCCCGGAGCAATGCCTTTAGGGCGGGGCGGATGGCGAGGGAAGCACCGGCACGACTTGCGGCGATGCGCGACAGCGGCATGCTGGGGCAGATGATCCGCTTCGGCATCGCCGGCGGCATCTCGACGCTGATCTATTCGGCGGTCTATCTGCCGCTCACCGCCTGGGTCTTCCCGCGCGAGCACGCCGTCTATGCGGTGCCGTTCGCCTTCGCCGTCGCGGTGACCGCGGGTTTCTTCCTGCACAGCCGCTGGAGCTTCAAGGGCCATGGCACGCGCCGCCGCGGCGGCTGGCAGCAGGCGCAGTTCGTCGGGGTGCAGGCGACCGGCATGGCGCTCAACGCGATCGTCACCTGGATCGGCACCGCGCATTTCGGCTTGCCCGCCTGGGCGCCATTGCTGCCCGCGGTGGCGCTGGCGACGATCGTCACCTTCATCCTCAATCGCTGGCTGGTGTTCGCTTAATGGATCGCATCGTCTACGACCGTATGGCCGCGCATGACTCCACCCATTGGTGGTATCGCGCGCGCCGCGACATCCTGAGCGATTATCTCACCCGCTACGGCGCCTTGCCGAAGGACGCGCGCATCCTCGAGATCGGCTGCGGCACCGGCCACAATCTGCCGATGCTGGCGAGCTTCGGGACGGTCGACGCGATCGAGATCGATCCCGCCGCGCGCACCATCGCCAGCGAACGGCTCGGCCGTCCGGTCGGCGACGCGCCGCTGCCCGAACTGCCCGGCGTCGCGCGCGGATCGTACGACCTCGTCGCGGTGCTCGACGTCGTCGAGCATATCGCGGACGACGTCGCGGCGCTGAAGGGGATGGCGAGCCTGCTCAAGCCGGGCGGCAAGATCCTGATCGCGGTGCCCGCGCACCAATGGCTGTGGAGCGCGCACGACGTGGTCAACCACCACCATCGCCGCTATTCCAAGGCGTCGCTGGCCAAGGCGATCGCGGCGGCGGGGCTCGCGCCGCGCAAGCTCACCTATTTCAATTCGCTGCTGTTCCCGCTCGCCGCGGCGGCGCGGATCGCCGGACGGCTGACCGGCCGCGACGACAGCGACGATTCGCCCCCCGCCAAACCGCTCAACGCGCTGTTCGAAACGATCTTCCGCCTCGAACGCCACGCGGTCGGCCGCGTGCCGCTGACGCCGGGCGTGTCGATCGTGACGCTGGCGGAGCCGCGAGGCTGATTTCTCGCATATGCGGGATTGCTCGCGAAGCGTCCTCACTCACTCCGTCAGCCCCGGACTCGTTCCGGGACTGACGGGCTGCGCGGGGCGAACCGGATCGCCTCACTCCCCCATCGCGGGATCGCTGACCGAATGCGCGCCGGTCTCCACCCGGCCGGCGAAGCGTCGGGTAAACAAGCGGTCGCTGTCGCAGCGGACCGCGAAATCGTACCAGCGGCCGCTGTCGGTCAGCGACCAGTGGAGCGTCGTCTGGCCCGGCGCAGCGACCTGAGCGGTCCACGGGCCGTCCTGCCGATAGGCGCGCGCTTCGACGGTGAAGGTGCAGGCCGCACCACCGCCGTTCGTCAGGTCGACATAGACCTCGCCGTTGGCGACATCGTAGCAGACGCGGATCTCGGGACTGGCGGCGCCGCCGGACAGACGATTGGCGTCGCCGGTGAAATGGCGGTGGTAGCCGTTCGGCCCGAGCACCCACAAATCGTAGCGGCCCTGATTGTCGCGGCCGGCGTTCCAGCTATCGTCGAGCGTCTTGCCCGCCTCGACGACGTAGCGGCGCGGCACCCGACCGAGATTGTAGCGGTCGTAGACGTGGAACACCGCCGCCTGCGTGCCGCTGTTGGCGAACAGCAACTGGACCGTGCCGGCCGCGGCGACGCGCGCACTGGTGTGCAGCTCGTACGGCAGCGCGCGCGACGGGCGATAGCCGGTGGCCTGGATCGGCAGGCTGGCATCCTGCGGCACCGGCACCTTGGGCAGCGCCGCCTGGGCGGCGCGCAGCGTGTCGGCGTCGGCGCGGCTGCTGCGGCCGCTCAACGTCGGCAGCGCCTCGGTATTGGGCGTCGCGAAGTTGAACGCGCTGGTCAGGTCGCCGCATACCGCACGGCGGCAGGGGGCGATATTGGGCTCCTGCACGCCGAACCGTGCTTCGAGGAAGCGCAGCACCGACGTATGATCGAACGCCTGCGAATTGACCCAGCCGCCGCGGCTCCATGGCGACACGACGAACAGCGGCACGCGCGGTCCGGGGCCGAAGACGCGGCCGTCCGCCTTGGGCTGCGACTTGCTGTAGGCGGGCGCGCCTTGGGTGAAATATTCATAGGCCATCGCCGCGTCGGACAAGGTCGATTTTCCCGCCAGCGATCCGTCGGCATTGCGCGACGGCGCCGAGGGTGACGGCAGGTGATCGAAATAGCCGTCGTTCTCGTCATAGTTGATGAGCAGGACGGTCTTGCTCCACACGTCGGGGCTGGCGGTGAGCGCGTCGAGCACCTCCTGGATGAACCAGGCGCCCTGTACCGGGCTCGACGGGCCGGGATGCTCGCAATAGATCGACGGCGCGTGCAGCCACGACACCTGCGGCAAACGACCGTTCGCCACGTCGCTGCGGAAGGTGTCGAGGTACCGGTCGGGCGTCGCGCCGGGCAGCGTGTTGGCGATCCCCTTGTAGAGCGGGGCCCTGGCATCGTCGGTGGTGCGGTCGTAGGCGTGATAGGGCAGCGCCTGGCCGGTCTGCCAATAGGGTTTGCCCGGCGCGCCGCCGCTCGACACCGGATAGCCCGAGGCGACGTTGGCGCGGCGGAACGGCACGAACGCGCCGAGCATGTTGTCGCCCCATTCGTCGGGCATGTTCTGGTAGCAGATCCAGCTCACCCCGGCCTTTTCGAGCCGCTCGGCATAGGTCATCCAGGTGTAGCCGATGTCCTGCGTCGCGGGGTCGCCGTCGATCGCATCCCATTCGTTGTTGACGAACACCCCATTGGCCGCCGCCGTCGCGCCGTTGGTGCCGGTGATGTGGAAGCTGCGGTTGACGTCGGTGCCCGAGTGAACCGCGCAATGGTAGGCGTCGCAGAGGGTGAAGGCGTTGGCCAGCGCGAACTGGAACGGCACCTCCCGTTCCTTGAAATAGCCCATCGACCCATCGGTCTTCGACACCGGCCAGCTCGTCATCCGGCCGCCGTCCCACGCGCTTTGGCTGTCGCTCCACGAGTGCGGCACGCCGGTAGCGCGCTGCGCGTTATTGGCGGTGCCGTCGAGATGATAAGGGGTCAGCACGCTGCCGTTCGAGCGCGTCTGCTGCCAGACGCTGCGGCCGCCGGGCAGCGGGATCGGGAAGCGATCGCCGAAGCCGCGCACGCCCTTGAACGTACCGAAATAATGATCGAACGCGCGATTCTCCTGCATCAGGATGACGACGTGCTCGACGTCCTTGAGCGTGCCGGTCGCATTGTTGGCGGGAATGGCCAGCGCGCGGCGGATCGACAGCGGCAAAGCGGCGAGCGCCCCCGCCGCAGCGGCGCCGGCACCGGCGAGCCGCAGGAAATCGCGTCTGTTGGTCACGGATCAGATCCTAACTGGAAGCGGGGAGCGGACGACGCGCGTCACGGCGCGCAATGTTTGAGCACGGTCTTGCTCGGCTGCGGCTGCGGCTGCGTAGCGGAGCCATCGCTTTCGGCGATCGACTGACCACGGCAGGAGGCAAGCAAGGCGCAAGCAAGAAGAGCGCCGATGCAATATGTCGCGCGGCGCCGTGATGCACTCGGGCAGCTGCGGAAAGACTTGCTCGTCACAGATACGGCCCCTGCTTCGCTCGTGGACGAGGGGCTCCTATGCGGTCGATGCTGCAACCTGGTGACAGGTTGGCGAAGCCGGCTGACTTATTTGGAAAGCCGGGTCATGCCAGCAGCTTGGACAATGCGCGCCTATTCCGCGGCGTTGCGCACGTCCGGCATCTCGAACTCGGGCGAGGGTTCGGCGGCGTTGAAGCCGAGGGTCGAGCGGCCTTTTACCGGGCCGGCGATGTCGGCGACGAGATAGAGCGGGCGGCGCTTCGATTCGATGTAGAGGCGGCCGAGATATTCGCCGATCATGCCGAGCACGAACATCTGCGCCGCCGACAGGATCGTCACGACGAGCATCGTCGAGGTCCAGCCCTGTACCGGCGAACCCTCGAAGAACCCCCACAGGATGTAGAAGAGCAACAGCAGCGAGGCACCGGCGAGGATCACCGAGGCGTGGCTGGCGAAGCGCAGCGGCGCGGTCGAGAAGCCGGTGACCGCGTCGAAGGCGAGCCGCACCATCTTGCCGAGCGGGTAATTGGTCTCGCCGGCGTGGCGCTCGGCGCGATCGTAGGGGAAAGGCACCTGACGGAAGCCGACCCAGGCGACCATGCCGCGGATGAAGCGCGCCTGTTCGGGCAGCGACAGCAAGGCGTCGAGCGCGCGGCGGCTCATCAGCCGGAAATCGCCGGTGTCGAGGGGGATCGGCGTGTCGGTGACGCGGTCGAGCACGCGATAGAAAGCCGCCGCGGTCGCCTTTTTGAAGATCGTCTCGCCCTCGCGCTTGCGGCGCACCGCGTAGACGACGTCGGCACCCTCGGCGGTCATCGTCGCGCGCATGTCGGTGAGCAATTCGGGCGGGTCCTGCAAATCGGCGTCGATGATCAGGATCTGTTCGCCCGAACACAAATCGAGCCCCGCGGTCAGCGCGAGCTGGTGGCCGTGGTTGCGCGATAGATTGATCGCGACCAGCCGCGGGTCCTGTTCGCTGAGCCGCTGCATCACCGCCCAGCTGTCGTCGCGGCTGCCGTCGTTGATCAGGACGATCTCGTGATCGTCGCCGACCGCGGCACGGGCCGCCGCCGCGACCCGCGCGTGCAGCAGCTCCAGGCACGCGGCCTCGTTATAGCACGGGATGACGACGGACAGTGCGGGGCGGTACATGACCCCCCGTCCTTAGCGGCTCGCACGCCCGTCATCCATACGTAACGTCGGCGTTATGGTCGTAGGCGCCGCCCAAGTAGCGCGCGGCGCCTATGACGGGCGCTCAGCTATAGTCCTTGAGCTCGTCGCCGATGATGCGGACGACGTGGAGCACGTTGGTCGAGCCGGGGGTGCGGAACGGCACGCCGGCCATCACGATCACCCGGTCGCCCGCCTGGGCGATGCCGGTGCGCAGCGCCATCCGCTTGGCCTTGCCGACCATGTCCTCGAACGATTCGACGTCGCGGGTGTGGACGGCGTGCGTGCCCCACAGCAGGCCGAGCCGGCGCGCAGTCTCCTTGCTCGGGGTGAGCACGAGGATCGGCACCGACGGCCGCTCGCGCGCGATGCGGCGCGCGGTCGAGCCCGAGGTGGTGAAGCAGATGATCGCGGTCGCCGAGGTGGTCTTGGCGATCTGCTTGGCGGCTTCCGACAAGGCGTCGGCGGTGGTCGGGTCGGGGCGCGTCACGGTGAAATGGACGCGGTCGCCGTGCATCGGGTCGCTTTCGACCGAGACGCCGATCGAATTCATCATCGCGACCGATTCGACCGGCCACGCGCCCGCCGCGCTTTCCGCCGAGAGCATGATCGCATCGGCGCCGTCGTAGATCGCGGTGGCGACGTCGGACACTTCGGCGCGGGTCGGCGACGGGCTCTGGATCATCGATTCGAGCATCTGCGTCGCCACCACCACCGGGCGGCCGAGCCGGCGCGAGGTTTCGACGATACGCTTCTGGAGCGGCGGCACGGTCTGCGGCGGCAATTCGACGCCGAGGTCGCCGCGCGCGACCATCACGCCGTCGCACATCTCGACGATCTCCTCGAGCCGGTCGATGGCCGCGGGCTTCTCGATCTTGGCGAGCAAGGCCGCCTTGCCGCCGATCAGCTTGCGCGCCTCGGCAAGGTCCTCGGGCCGCTGCACGAAGGACAAGGCGATCCAATCGACGCCCTGTTCGACCGCCCAGGCGAGATCGCTGCGATCCTTCTCGGTCAGCGCCGCCATCGGCAGCACGACGTCGGGGACGTTGAGCCCCTTGTTGTTCGACAGCGCGCCGCCGACCTCGACCAAGGTCTCGATCCGGTCGGCGTCGTGATCGGTGACGCGCAGCACCAGCTTGCCGTCGTCGAGCAGCAGGCGCGCGCCCGGCTCGATCGCGGCGAAGATCTCCTTGTGCGGCAGCTCGACGCGGGTGGCGTCGCCCGGCGTCGGATCGCGGTCGAGCACGAAGGTGCTGCCGTGTTCGAGCATCGTGCGCCCGCCCTCGAACTTGCCGACGCGCAGCTTGGGGCCTTGCAGATCGGCGAGGATCGTCGTCGGCCGATTGAATTCCTGTTCGAGCGAGCGGATCGCCTGGATCACCGCGACCTTGGACTGCTGGTCGCCATGGCTCATGTTGACGCGGAAGGCGTCGGCGCCCGCTTGGAACAGCGTCGCGATCATCTCGGGGGTGTTGCTTGCCGGACCTAATGTCGCCAGCACGCGAACCTTTCGCGCGCGGGGCGCAATGGCAGTCGTCATAGAAAGGGCTCCTGGGGAATGGCCGCGCTCCCCTCTAACCCCTATCTAGGAGCGATCAACTTCCGAAAGGTTTCCATGACCGACAAACTCGCCGCGCTGCCCGACGCGGTCGCCGCGGCGGCGTTCCGCCGCCTCGTCCACCACCTGCGCCATCGCACCGATGCGCAGAACGTCGACCTGATGGGCCTGTCCGGATTCTGCCGCAACTGCCTGTCCGACTGGATCGAGGAGGCGGGCGGCCTGACCAAGGCCGAGGCGCGCGAGACGATCTACGGCATGCCGCAGGCCGAGTGGAAGGCGCGCTACCAGAGCGAGGCGACGCCCGAACAGCTCGCCCGGATGGAGGAAAGCCTCAAGCGCAACGAAGGTCGCGATGACCGCGACGCGGCATTGGACGAGGCGCTCGACGAGAGCTTCCCGGCGAGCGATCCGCCCGCGATGACCGAGCCCGGCCGGGGTTGAGCCCGGCGGGCTAAACGCCTAGACGCCCGCCCCTACCGGCATGCGTCCGGTATCCTTTCAGCGAATCATATGAGGGCCGCAGGGTGCCTGCGGCGGGGTGGGACAATGGCGGAAGAACGGCAAGACGGCATGGGCGGCGGCCAGGTCGCGGCGGACGAGCTGCGCCTCCTGATCGAGCGCGCCGAGCGGCTCGAGGAAGAGAAGAAGGGCATCGCCGACGACATCAAGGACGTGATGGCCGAGGCCAAGGGCCGCGGCTACGACCCCAAGGCGATCCGCAAGATCCTCTCGATCCGCAAGAAGAAGAAGGAAGAGTACCAGGAGGAGGAGGCGATCCTCGAAGTGTACATGCAGGCGCTCGGGATGATCTGATCGACAGGGCGGAGCGGCGCGTCTGGCCGCACTGCCCCCACATTCGCGGCGTCACCCCGGATTCGTGCGACGCCTATGCGATATCAGCACGGATCCCATCAGGGCTGTACCCCGGCGGAGGCCGGGGCCCAGTTGGGTGAAGAATTGTAACGACTTACAACGGCCTTCCCAGCTGGGCCCCGGCCTTTGCCGGGGTACAAGTCTGGGCCGTGCCGAGGTCACCGCCGCGACGCTTCCGGCGTCAGCCGCGGTCGAGCCGCCGGCCCAGCCCGACGAACAGATAGATCAGCGGCGGCACCAGGATCGCCGAGAGCAGCACCTTGGCGATCATCTGGCCGAGCAGCAGCTCGCCGATCGGGAAGACGCCGGCGAAGGCGATCGTCACGAACAGCAGCGTATCGACGATCTGGCTGAGCACGCTGGCGATGCCGGCGCGCAGCCACAGCAGCCCGCTGCCCTCGCGCCCCTTGAGCGCGGCGAAGATCGTCACGTTGAGCGTCTGCGAGATGCCATAGGCCACGATGCCGCCCAGCCAGATGCGCGGCGTGCCGCCCATCATCATCGCGAAGGCGTCGCGGCGCGCCGGGTCCATATCGGCGGCGGCGGGCACCGACAGGACGACGACCGACAGCAGGATCGACACGATCAGCGGCGCGAAGCCGACCCGCACCAGCCGCGTCGCGGTGTCGCCGCCGTGCAGTTCGGCGACCGCGCTCGACACGACGACGAGCAGCAGGAAGGCGAAGATGCCCGCCTCCACCGCGAGCGGTCCGAGGCCGACGACCGGGCCGAGCGCGGACAGCGGACCGAGCGCGACCTGTTTGTTGCCGAGCACGCCGGCGATACACACCATGCCGCCGTAGAAGATCGAAAAAGCGAAGAGCGAGCGCGGGATAGCGCGAACCGAAGTGTCCATCGCCGCGACGCTAGCGGCTTTCGCCCGGCCTGCAAACCGCGCGCGGGGGCGCCGGTGCGGATAGCCATTCCCACGCACGTCCGGCGCGGGTAACGTCGCCGGCGGAGAAGAGGATGCCATGGCCGATCCACACGACGACCAGACCGCCCGCGCACAGGCCGCCGATCCCGGCGCCACCCCTGGCGCACCCGATCTCGCCGAGCTCCAGCATTGGACTTGGGTGATGGGCCGCGCGCAGCAGATGATGATGGAGCAGGGCCTGGGGCTGATGACGGCGGGCGGCGCGATGCCCGAGGCGGCGCCCGCCCCGCTGGTCAACCCGGCGCTGGTCCGCCAGACGCAGGATTATTGGCGCGACAATCTGGCGCTGTGGCAGCGCTTCGTCGATCCCGCCGCGGCGGTGCCGCCGCCGCCGCAATCCGACGGCGACGCGCGCGACAGGCGCTTCAAGGCGGCGGCGTGGCGCGACGATCCCTGGTTCGACTGGATCCGCCGCAGCTACAATCTGATCGCCGACCATATGCTGCGCGGCGTCGACGCGCTCGACGGCGTGCCCGAGCGGCAGAAGGAGCAATGGCGCTTCGCCGCGCGCGGGCTGGTCGAGGCGATGAGCCCGTCCAACTTCCCGCTGACCAACCCCGAGGTGGTCGAGAAGACGATCGCGACCAAGGGGCAGAACCTGCTCGACGGGCTCAGGAACATGCTCGCCGACATCCAGAAGGGCCAGCTCACCCATACGTCCGAAGGCGCGTTCGAGGTCGGCCGCAACCTGGCGACGACGCCGGGCAAGGTGGTCAAGCGCACGCCGCTGTACGAGCTGATCCAATATACGCCGACCACCGACCGCGTCATGGCGACGCCGCTGGTGATCTTCCCGCCGTGGATCAACCGCTTCTACATCCTCGACCTGACCCCCGAGAAGAGCTTCATCCGCTGGGCGGTGGAGCAGGGCATCACCGTCTTCATGGTGTCGTGGAAGTCGGCGGACGCGTCGATGAAGGACGTCGTGTGGGACGATTACGTCACCGCGCAGGTCGATGCGGTCGATACGATCCGCGCCGCGCTCGACGTGCCGGCGGTGCATACGATCGGCTATTGCGTCGCCGGCACGACGCTGGCGGCGACGCTGGCGCTGCTCGCCGCGCGGGACGAGGCGGACAAGGTCGCCAGTGCGACCTTCTTCACCGCGCAGGTCGACTTCGCGCAGGCCGGCGAGCTGCAGCATTTCGTCACCGACGAGCAACTGGCGCTGATCGGCACCTTGTCGCCGCAGGGGTTCCTCGACGGGCGCTATATGGCGGCGACGTTCAACCTGCTGCGCGGGCGCGACCTGATCTGGAATTACGTCACCAACAATTATCTGCTGGGGTCCGACTACACGCCGTTCGACCTGCTCCACTGGAACGGCGACACCACCAATCTGCCCGCGAAATGGCATCTGTCGTATCTGACCGATCTCTATCGCGACAATCTGCTCGTCCAGCCGGGCGCGATGTCGGTGGCGGGCGAAGCGCTCGATCTTCGCCGGGTGACGACGCCGGCCTATGTCCAGGCGGGGCGCGAGGATCATATCGCGCCCGCCGACAGCGTCTGGCGAATCACCCATCTGCTGCGCGGGCCGTTGCGCTTCGTGCTCGCCGGATCGGGGCATATCGCGGGCGTGGTGAACCCGCCCGCGGCGGGCAAATATCAATATTGGACCAACGAGGCGGGCGCGCAGAGCCTCGACGACTTCGTCGCCGGCGCGACCGAGACGAAGGGGAGCTGGTGGCCGGATTGGCTCGCCTGGCTGCGCGCGCTCGACGGCGAAACCGTCGCCGCCGAGCGCGCACGGCGGCCCGGCGAAGGCACGCTGGCGGCGCTCTGCGAGGCGCCGGGAGACTATGTCCGCGCACGATAACGCTATCATGCTGCACCGCACAATTTGACTTGAAAGATAGCGGTCTAACGGCTATTGTGCGTTGCAGCATAATAGCTGGAGTAGGATCGATGGACGACACCGTCCCCAAGCCGCCGATCACGCCCGCCCGTCGTGGTGCCGGCGCCGCGCGTGGCGCCGATGCCGCCGCCCCGCCCCAGCGTTCCAAGATCAAGCCGACCGGCAGGAAGCCGGCTGCGGTGCGCGTGCCCGAGCCGGTCGCCGCATCGCTTCCCGTCGTGCCCGCCGCCATCGCGGTCGCGCCGATTGTCCCACCCGCAGCAAAGGAAGTCCCCATGGAAACGATCGAAAACGTCACCGCCACGACCCAGACCGCGTTCACCGACGCGACCGACCGCGCCAAGGGTGCCGTCGACAAGAGCCAGAAGCTGCTCCAGGAGGCCAGCGAGTTCGGCAAGGGCAATATCGAGGCGCTCGTCGAATCGTCGAAGATCGCCGCGCGCGGTCTCGAGACGCTCGGCCAGGACGCCGCCGCTTATGCCAAGAAGTCGTTCGAGGAGGCGACCGCGGTCGCCAAGACGCTGACCTCGGTCAAGTCGCCGACCGAATTCTTCAAGCTGCATTCGGATTACGTCCGTTCGTCGTTCGACGCGCTCGTCCAGCACAGCTCGCATAATGCCGAGGCGGTGCTGAAGCTCGCAGGCGAGGTGGTGCAGCCGCTGTCGAATCGCGTCGCGCTCGCCGCCGAGAAGCTGAAGGTCGCGGCGTAACCGCCACGCAAGCCCGACCGAAGGGGCGGCCGCAGCGATGCGGTCGCCCTTTTCCTGTTCCAGCCCCCTTGCTCCGCGCGCCCGGCGTGCCATATTTCGGCGATCACCATGACAGTTGAAGCGATCACGATGGCCGAACGCCGCGACGATGGAACCGATGAGGGCACCGGCCTCGCCACCAAGACCCGCACGCGGACCAAACAGCCGACGCCGTACCGCGTGTTAATGCTCAACGACGATTATACCCCGATGGAATTCGTCGTCTTGTGCCTGCAACGCTTCTTCCGGATGAACATGGAAGAGGCGACGCGGGTGATGCTGCACGTCCATCAGAAGGGCGTCGGCGTCTGCGGCGTCTTTTCCTACGAGGTCGCCGAGACCAAGGTCGGGCAGGTCATGGACTTCGCCCGCCAGAACCAGCATCCGCTGCAATGCACGCTGGAGAAAGCGTAGCTCCAACCGCGCCCTTGCCGCGGCACTAGCGCGGCGTCGGCAGCCAGCCGAGGTCGAGGCCCGCCGCGCGCGCGGTGTCGCGGGCGGTGTGATGCGCGGTGCGCACCAGCATCGCCTCGTCGACGAAGGTCATCCGGCCGCCGTCGCGTGCGATCATCCCCTCGTCCTGCAACTGGCGCAGCATGCGGTTGACGTGCACTGCGGTGAGCCCGGTGGCGTCGCCGATCTCCTCCTGCGTCAGCCCGAGCTGGAAGGTGTTGCCGGCGGCGCCGTCGACGGCGCGCAGCCGGTGGCGGATATCGATCAGCAACGCCGCGACCCGCGCCTTGGCGGAGGTGCGGCCGAGCCCGGCGAGCCGGTCGGTGAGCCCGACGCGCTCGATCTGGTCGAGCGCGATCAGCAGCGCGGCGAGCCGCGGATGATCGGCGCTGATCGTGCCGATCGCCGACCGCTCGACCGGCGCGACCGCGCATTCGGTGAGCGCGATCACCGTCTCGGGCGAGTTGCGATAGACCAGCCCCGCCATCGCCACCAGATCGCCGCGGAACAGGAAGCGCAGGATCTGGCGGCTGCCGTCGGGCAGGATGACATAGCTCATCATCGTGCCGCGTTTGACCACGAACAATTCGGGCGACTTGTCGTGTTCGCGCAGCAGCACGGCACCGCGGCGCAGCGTCCGCTCGCGCTGTTCGAGGCTGTCGAGGGCCGCCTTCTCATTGTCCGACAGGTCGATCAGTTCGCCGAGGCGTTCGGCGAGGCAACTGGTCGTCACGCTGTTGAATTCCCCCAATTAATCGATTCTGGGTAGCAGCACCCCAAGTCGGTGCATTAAAATCAATCAACAAGCAGGGTTAAAGTTCTCGATATGCCCCGATCGCCCGCCGCCGCATTCGCGTCTTGCGCGGGCGTGGCGGCGCGTTAGACGACGGGGATGGACCGTATCCTCATTCGCGGCGGCAATCGTCTGTCGGGCCGCCTTCGCATTTCCGGCGCCAAGAACGCCGCGCTGACGCTGATGCCCTGCGCGCTGCTCACCGACGAACCGCTGACGCTGCGCAATTTGCCGCGGCTCGCCGATGTCGACGGGTTCGGCCATCTGCTCAACCAATTGGGTGCCTCGACCCGGATCGAGGGGACGCGGCCCGAGGATTTCGGCCGGGTGATGACGATCCGCGCCGGCAAGCTCACCTCGACCGAGGCGCCGTACGACATCGTCCGCAAGATGCGCGCGTCGATCCTGGTGCTCGGCCCGGTGCTGGCGCGCGCCGGCGAGGCGACTGTGTCGCTGCCCGGCGGCTGCGCGATCGGCAACCGCCCGATCGACCTGCACCTGAAGGCGCTGGAGGCGATCGGCGCCGAGCTGGAAATGGCGGCGGGCTACGTCAAGGCGACCGCGCCCGGCGGGCGGCTCTCCGGCGGGCGCTATCGCTTTCCGGTGGTGTCGGTCGGCGCGACCGAGAATGTCGTGATGGCGGCGGTGCTGGCCAAGGGCAGCAGCGTGATCGAGAATGCGGCGCGCGAACCCGAGATCGTCGATCTGTGCAACTGCCTCGTCGCGATGGGCGCGCGGATCGAGGGGATCGGCACCGAGACGCTGGAGATCGAGGGCGTCGACCGGCTGCACGGCGCGACCTATGCGGTGATGCCCGACCGGATCGAGGCGGGCAGCTATGCCTGCGCCGCGGCGATCACCGGCGGCTCGCTCGAACTGCTCGGCGCCAACGCCGCCGACATGCAGGCGACGATCGACGCGCTGCGCGAGGCGGGCGTGACGGTGACCGAGACGCGCGACGGCGTGTCGGTGGAGGCCAGCGCGCCGCTCGGCCCGATCACCTTGTCGACCGCGCCCTATCCCGGCTTCGCGACCGACATGCAGGCGCAGTTCATGGCGATGCTGTGCAAGGCGTCGGGCACCAGCGTGCTGACCGAGACGATCTTCGAGAACCGCTACATGCACGTGCCCGAATTGGCGCGGATGGGCGCCGACATCCAGGTCCACGGCCGCACCGCGGTGGTCAAGGGCGTCGACCGGCTGGTCGGCGCGCCGGTGATGGCGACCGACCTGCGCGCGTCGATGAGCCTGATCCTCGCCGGGCTGGCGGCGGAGGGCGAGACCTCTGTCGCGCGGGTGTACCACCTCGACCGCGGCTACGAACGGCTGGAGGAGAAGCTCTCCGCCGTCGGCGCCGACATCGAACGCGCCAGCGATGGTTAAACGCTAAATCCTCCCTCGCTTTAGCGGGAGTGCAGGGTTGGATTGCCCCCGGCAATCCAAGATCATGCCGGGGGCATGATCGACCCTGCGCTGGGACCGCCGGCCGCAGGCCGGTGGTGGAGGGGGCGTCTCCGCGAACGACCAAGTCCGCCGTATCCTCCCCCTCCGTCAGTGCTTCGCACTGCCACCTCTGCGGGGGAGGAATTTGATCTTCAGTACCCCCCACCCCCGACGAATGGTGCATGGCACCCCGCGCCTGCATCTGTTAGCCCTGCTGTCATGCCCAGTTCGGCCGCCGCATCCGCCCGTGAGATCCTGACCCGCCTTCACGACGTGATGGCGGGGCGCAACCCGGCGCAGGCCAAGCTCAACGCCGTCGTCGGCATCATCGCCGAGGCGATGGATAGCGAGGTCTGCTCGATCTATCTGCTGCGCGAGGGCGTGCTCGAACTGTTCGCGACGCGCGGGCTCGACCAGGCGGCGGTCCACGTCACCAAATTGGCGCTCGGCGAGGGACTGGTCGGCTCGATCGCCGAGGATGTCGAGGTGCTCAACCTCGACGAGGCGGCGAGCCACCCCGATTTCGCCTACAAGCCCGAGACCGGCGAGGAACGCTATCACAGCTTCGCCGGCGTGCCGATCATCCGCCGCGAGCGCGCGGTCGGCGTGCTCGCCGTCCAGCATAGCGAGCAGCGCAAATATCAGGACGTCGAGATCGAGGCGTTGCAGACGGTCGCGATGGTGCTGTCCGAACTGATCGCCAATGCCGGACTGATCGACAGCGCGACGACCGGCACCGACCGGCCGCAATCGACCGCGGCGGTGCGCCTGCCGGGACAGAAACTGGTCGAGGGCATGGCGTCGGGCCACGCCGTCTTCCACCAGCCGCGCATCGTCGTCGAACATACCGTCGCCGAGGATACCGACGCCGAACGCCACCGCGTCTATGCCGCGTTCGACAAGATGCGCGAGCAGATCGACCGGATGACGCGCGAGGCGGAGTTCGGCGTCGGCGGCGAGCATGAGGAGGTCCTCCAGACCTACAAGATGTTCGCCTATGATGAGGGTTGGGCGCGGCGGATCAACGAGGCGATCGATTCGGGGCTGACCGCCGAGGCGGCGATCGAGCGCGTCCAGCAACGCACCCGCCAGCGCATGCGGCAGATCGACGATCCTTTGCTCGCCGACCGGATGCACGATCTGGAGGATCTGGCCAACCGGCTGCTGCGCATCGTCTCGGGGCAGATGGGCACCGCGGCGCAGATGGGGCTGCGCCAGGACACGATCCTGATCGCGCGCAACCTCGGCCCCGCCGAATTGCTCGAATATGACAAGCGGCGGCTCAAGGGCGTGATCCTGGAAGAGGGATCGCTCACCGCGCATGTCACGATCGTCGCGCGCGCGATGGGCGTGCCGGTGCTGGGCCGCGTCCGCGACGTCCGCCGGCTGATCGCCGAGGGCGACCTGCTGCTGCTCGATTCGGTTGCCGGCAACGTCTTCGTCCGCCCCTCGGCGGCGATGGAGGAGGCGTTCGAAGCCAAGCTCGCGATGCGCCAGAAACGGAAAGCCGCCTTCGCCGCGCTGCGCGACGTGCCGCCGGTGACGAAGGACGGTCACCGCGTCACGCTGATGGTCAATGCCGGACTGCGCGACGACGTCGCCGCGCTCGACGTGACCGGCGCCGACGGCATCGGCCTGTTCCGCACCGAATTCCAGTTCCTCGTCTCGGCGACGCTGCCGCAGCGCGAGCGCCAGCAGCGGCTCTATCGCGAGGTGCTCGACGCGGCGGGGACGCGCCCGGTGATCTTCCGCACCGTCGATATCGGCGGCGACAAGGCCTTGCCCTATCTCAACAAGGAAGACGCCGACGAGGAGAATCCGGCGATGGGCTGGCGCGCGCTGCGGCTCGCGCTCGACCGCGACGGCCTGATGAAGGTCCAGGCGCGCGCGCTGATCGAGGCGGCGGCGGGGCGCACGCTCAACGTCATGTTCCCGATGGTGTCGGAGGCGTGGGAATTCGCCGAGGCGAAGGCCTTGTTCGAGGCGCAGCGGACGTGGCTCGACGCGCGCGGGCGGCGGCCGCCGCTGGCGATCCGTTATGGCGCGATGCTCGAAGTGCCCGCGCTCGCCGAACAGCTCGACCTGCTGCTGCCCGACATCGACTTCCTGTCGGTCGGCACCAACGACCTCACGCAATTTTTATTTGCCGCCGACCGCGCCAATCCGCGGCTCGCCGAACGCTACGACTGGCTGAGCCCGTCGATCCTGCGCTTCCTGTCGCGGGTGATCGGGCCGTGCCGCGCGGCGGGCGTCGACCTTGGCGTCTGCGGCGAGATGGGGGGCCGGCCGGTCGAGGCCATGGCGTTGATCGGATTGGGAATCGATCGGTTGTCGATCACCCCGGCGGCGATCGGGCCGATCAAGGCGATGGTGCGCAGCCTCGATCACGCCGCGGTCCAGCGCTTCGTCGCCGAGCTGATTGCGCATCCGCCGCGCGACATGCGCGGCGCGCTGACCCAATGGGCGGTGCAGAGCGGCGTCGATCTGGCCTGAAAGGCTGCCGAACCGCAGGCACCCCGCGTTGACTTGCGGCTGGGCATCGGGGAATGTCATGAACGTCAGCGATCCGCAGCCCTCCCTTGGAGACACGAATGGACGAGGTCGATCCCGGCCAGCCGAACCCGACCCCCGTTGCCCCGGCTCGCCCGGGTGAACGGTTGCGCCAAGCGCGGGAGATCCGGGGGCTGAGCCTGGCCGAAGTCGCGGCGCGGACGCGCGTGCCGCAGCGGCATCTGGAGGCGTTGGAGACCGGCGACTATGCCCTGCTGCCCTCGCCGACCTATGCGATGGGCTTTTCCAAGGCCTATGCCCGCGCCGTCGACGCCGACGAGGTGTCGATCGCGCAGGACGTGCGCCGCGAGCTCGACCAGCTCGGGCCGCGGCAGCCCGAATACGTCCCCTATGTCACCGCCGATCCGGCGCGGGTGCCCTCGCGCGGCATTGCGGTGATCGGCGCCGGCGTCGCGCTCGCGGTGCTGATCCTCGTCGCGCTCTGGTACGGCAGCAGCCTGTTCCAGCCGCATGCCGCCACCACCACCGCGGCGAGCGACGACGTCGCCACGCAGGCGGTCGCGCCGAAACCCGCCGCGGCGCCGTCGCCGGCGATCCCGACCGGCGGGCAGGTGGTGCTGACCGCGACCGATACGGTATGGCTGCGCGTCTACGATGCCGACAACAAGGTGCTGTTCCAGGGGACGATGAAGCCGGGCGACCGGTTCGAGGTGCCCGCCGCCGCCAAGGACCCGATGATCAACGTCGGCCGCCCCGACAAATTGGCGGTGACGCTCAACGGCTCGGCGATCCCGCCGCTCGGCGACGGGTCGCGCCCGATCAAGGACGTCGCGGTCAGCGGCTCGGCGGTGGCGCTGCGCCTCGCCGGCCAGCCCGCCGGCCAGCCCACCGCGACGCCGACGGCGGCGGCGCGCCCGACCCGCACCGCGGGCGCGCGACGAGACGGGGGCAATCGGCGCAGCGACGCCGGCGGCACCGCCGCGGCCGATCGCATCGTCCCGCAAGAGCCGGCCGCGACAGGCAATTCTTTCGCACCTTAAGGCTGGCGACAGGTGGCCGGATGCAGCTATGGCGGCATGGAATTGACCCAAGCCGCGCCGGGGGGTGCCAAGATTATGCGTACGATCATCTGGGCGCTTGCCGCCACCTCGCTGATCCCGGTCGCCGCCGCGGCGCAGAGCAACGTCGAAGGGCGTGTCGGCAAGCTCGAGAGCGAGATGCGCGCGGTGCAGCGCAAGGTGTTCCCGGGCGGTGCCGGCCAGTATCTCCAGCCCGAGATCACCCGCCCCGACGCGCCGCAGCAGGCGGGCGGCACGCCGGCGACCAGCGCGGTCGCCGACCTCACCGGCCGCGTCACCGCGCTGGAGCAGCAGATGGCGTCGATGACCGACCAGATCGAGCAGACCGGGTTCAAGATGCGCCAGCTCCAGGATCAGTTCGACGCGTATAAGCGCAGCAACGACGCGCAGCTGAAATCGCTGGCGACCACTCCCGCGCTCGCCGCCGCAGCCGGCTCGGCGCCGCTCAATGGTGGCGACGATGGCGCGGCCGACGGCGCGGCGCGGCCGACGCGGGCACCCGCCAAGACCAATACGCCGGTCGCGGTCGCCGCGGCGGGCGACACCGGCCCCTCCGCCGCCGCGGTGGCCGGCGCCAAGGTCGACAAGCCCAGCACCGGCGACACGCCCGAGGACGAATATCTCTACGGCTATCGCCTGTGGGCGGCGAAGCAATATCCGCAGGCCGAGACGCAGCTCAAGAAGGTCGTCACCGACTTTCCCAAGCATCGCCGCGCGAGCTGGGCGCAGAACCTGCTCGGCCGCACCTATCTCGACGAGGGCAAGCCGAGCCTCGCCTCGATGGCCTTCTACGACAATTACAAGAAGATGCCGGACGGCGAACGCGCCCCCGACAGCCTCTATTACCTCGCCCAGGCGCTGATGAAGCTCAACAAGCCGGCCGACGCCTGCAAGGTCTACGGCGAGCTGACCGACGTCTATGGCACCAAAATCTCTCCGAGCATGAAGGCCGATGTCCAGAAGGGCCGTACCGCCGCCAAGTGCAAGTGACCCGTTCGCCGTCGCGGCGGAGCGGTTCCATCACGACCTGAACCGCGCGCTCGGGGCCGAGCCGCGCGGGGCGATCCTGCTCGCCGTGTCGGGAGGGCCCGATTCGATGGCGATGCTGACGCTCGCCGCGGCGACCTTCCCCGGCCGCATCCGCGTCGCGACGGTCGACCACCGGCTGCGCGCCGCCGCCGCCGCGGAGGCGGAGATGGTCGCCAATCATTGCGCCTTGCTCCACGTGCCGCATGCGACGCTGATCCCCGACGCGCCAATCACCGGCGCGAGCATCCAGGCGGCGGCGCGGCAGGTCCGCTATCGCCTGCTCGCCGACCATGCCCGCGGCGTCGGCGCCGAGACGATCGCCACCGCGCACCACGCCGACGACCAGGCCGAGACCTTCCTGATGCGCGCCGCGCGCGGATCGGGCATCGCCGGGCTCGCCGGGGTGCGGCCGCTTGCGACGATCGAGGGCGCGATCGTCATCCGCCCGCTGCTCGAATGGCGCCGTGCCGAATTGCGCGCGATCGTCCGCCGCGCCGAGGCGCCGTTCGTCGACGATCCCACCAACACCGATCCGGCGCACGACCGCACCCGCTTCCGCCGCCTGCTCGACGCCAACGAATGGCTCGGGCCGCCGCAGCTCGCCCGTGCCGCCGCCGCGCTTGCCGAGGCGGACGGCGACGTGCGCGCGATCGTCGAATGGCTGTGGTCGAGCCGCGCGGCGGTCGATGGCGCCGGGGTGCGGATCGACGTCGCCGGCCTGCCCCGCGAACTCGTCCGCCGCCTCGCCCGCCGCGCGATCGGCACGGTGGTCGAGGCCGCCGCTTTGCCCGCGCCGAAATGGAGCGACTCGGCGAATATCGAGGCGCTGCTCGACGCGCTCGCCGCCGGCCGGCGGGCGACGCAGGCGGGCGTGCTGGTGTCGCCGCACGGCGACAGCTGGCGTTTCCGCCCCGCCCCGGCGCGTCGTTCTTCCGGATCGGCCGAATCAAGCTGAGCGTTCCATTGCCATTAACCTGCACACGCCTATCTTGTGCTGCGAAAGGTTCCCCATGAACGATAACGACAAGCAGCCCCAGAACGGCGATGGCGGCAACGGTGGCAACGGCGGCAACCCCTGGATGAAGAGCCTGCTCATCTGGGTCGGCATCCTGCTCGCGCTCGCGCTGTTCGTCACGATGTTCAACGGACCGAACACCGCCGGTGCGCGCAACACCGTCGCTTATTCGAAATTCCTCGACCAGGTCGACGAAGGCACCGTGAAGGATGTCGCGATCAGCCGCGACGTCATCACCGGCACCTATTCGAGCGGGGAGACGTTCCGCACCTATCCGATCCAGGACCCGACGCTGGTCCCGCATCTGCGCCAGAAGAACGTCACCATCGCCGCCAAGCCCGACGAGGGCACGTCGATGTGGATGCTGCTGCTGTACCAGTCGTTGCCGTTCCTGCTGTTCCTCGGCATCGCCTTCTTCGTCATCAAGCAGATGCAGAAGAACACCGGCGGCGGCGCGATGGGCTTCGGCAAGAGCCGCGCGCGCATGCTGACGCAGAAGGAAGGCAAGGTCACCTTCGACGATGTCGCCGGAATCGACGAGGCGCGCGCAGAGCTGACCGAGATCGTCGACTTCCTCAAGGACCCGACCAAGTTCGCGCGCCTCGGCGGCAAGATCCCGAAGGGCGCCCTGCTGGTCGGTTCGCCCGGCACCGGCAAGACGCTGCTCGCCCGCGCCATCGCGGGTGAGGCGGGCGTACCGTTCTTCACCATCTCGGGCTCGGACTTCGTCGAGATGTTCGTCGGCGTCGGCGCCAGCCGCGTCCGCGACATGTTCGAACAGGCCAAGAAGAGCGCGCCGTGCATCGTCTTCATCGACGAGATCGACGCGGTCGGCCGCCATCGCGGCGCCGGCCTCGGCAACGGCAACGACGAGCGCGAGCAGACGCTCAACCAGCTCCTCGTCGAGATGGACGGGTTCGAGGCGAACGAGGGGATCATCATCGTCGCGGCGACCAACCGCCCCGACGTGCTCGATCCCGCGCTGCTGCGTCCGGGTCGCTTCGACCGTCAGGTCGTCGTGCCGCGCCCGGATATCGAGGGCCGGATCAAGATCCTCGAAGTCCATATGAAGAAGGTGCCGCTGGCGCCCGACGTCGATGCGCGGGTGATCGCGCGCGGCACGCCGGGCTTCTCGGGCGCCGATCTCGCCAACCTCGTCAACGAGGCGGCGCTGATGGGGGCGCGCAAGGGCAAGCGGCTGGTCGCGATGGCCGAGTTCGAAGAGGCCAAGGACAAGGTCATGATGGGCGCCGAGCGGCGTTCGATGGTGATGACCGAGGACGAAAAGCGGATGACCGCCTATCACGAGGCGGGCCATGCGATCGTCTCGATCCACGAACAGGCGAGCGACCCGATCCACAAGGCGACGATCATCCCGCGCGGCCGTGCGCTGGGCATGGTGATGCGCCTGCCGGAGCGGGACAGTTACAGCTACCATCGCGACAAGATGTACGCCAACCTCGCGGTGTCGATGGGCGGCCGCGTCGCCGAGGAGATCATCTTCGGCTATGACAAGGTGTCTTCGGGAGCCTCGGGCGACATCCAATACGCCACCGGTCTGGCGCGCGACATGGTCACCAAATGGGGCATGTCGGACAAGGTCGGCCCGGTCGAATATGCCCAGCCCGAGGGCGAATCGTTCCTCGGCTATTCCTCGTCGCAGCCGGTCCGCATGTCGAATGCGACCGCGCAGCTGATCGACGACGAGATCAAGGGCATCGTCGAGGGCGGGCTCGCCCGCGCCAAGCAGTTGCTGACCGAGCATGTCGATCAGCTTCATCTGCTCGCCGGAGCGTTGCTCGAATACGAGACGCTGTCGGGCGACGAGATCAAGAAGCTGATCGCCGGCGAGGAGATCGGTCGCGTCGATTCCGGCCCCAAGCCGAGCGTGCCGCGCGCCGGCACCTCGATCCCCAAGACGCGCCGCCCCGGCGGCCCGTTCGGCAATCCGGCGCCCGCGGGGGCCTAAGCCTGGATGGCGGTTCAGCCCGCCGTCAGTTTGTTCGCGCTAATCGGCGGCATTCCCACCCGGAGTGCCGCCGATGTCGCCTAAAGCCTTGATCGCCCTTGCCGTTTCCCTTGCCGCCGCGGCCCCGGCCAGCGCCGCGATGAGCGTCGGCACCTTCCTCACCCGCGCCGCGCCGCTGCGCGAGAATCCCTTCACCGCGCTGACCAACCCCGATTATCCGGTGCTCAAGGCGGAAGCCGACGCCGCCACCCGCCAGCTCCGCGCCGACAGCGCCGCCCGCGTCGCCGCCGGCAAGAAGCCGATCGCCTGCATGCCCGACGGCGCCAAGATCGGCATCCTGCAAATGCTCGGCGGCCTCGACGCACTCTCGCCCGCGGAGAAGAAGCTGCCGCTGAAGGAGGGTTACGCGAGGGTATTGGCGAAGACCTATCCGTGCTGAGGATGTGAGATAACGCTCGCCTGCGACGGTGATGCGCCGTTGGGGGGCGGTGCTTTCCGAATCAATGCGCGTAGGTCGCGACACTTCGCATCGTTCCGCAGGAGCGGACGGCGTTGCTCCCGTGGACGGGTGGACCCCGGAACGAGTCCGGGGTGACGGGTGGATGAAGGGTACGTCTCGAACTCTGGCGGTGCGCGCCCTCCCCGTGAGCGGCAACGCCGCCACGCGCAAATCTCCGTCCGAACCTTCCCACACCCGGCAAGCCCCGATACAGCCCGAGCGATGGACAGCCCCACCCGACGCAAGTTCCTGATCGGCGGCGGTGCCGGGGTCGGGCTGATCGTCGCCTGGGGCGTGTGGCCGCGCCGCTATGCGCCCAATCTCGCCACCATCGTCGGCGAGACCGGCTTCGGCGCCTGGCTCAAGATCGGCGCCGATGGCCACGTCACCGTCGCGGTGCCGCAGCTCGAACACGGGCAAGGCGTCTATACCGCCCTCCCCCAGATCGTCGCCGACGAGCTTGGCGCGGACTGGCGCACCGTCGGGGTGGAGGCGGCGCCGATCAACCCGCTCTACGCCAACCTGCTCGCGCTCGACGAATTGTTCGAAGGCACGCTGACCCATCTGCCCGACTCGATCGAGATGACCGTCGCACGCCGCGGCGCGCTGATCGTCACCGGCGGATCGACCTCGGTGCGGATGTTCGAGGACGATTGCCGCACCGCCGGTGCCGCCGCACGCGCGTTGCTGTGCAAGGCGGCGGCGCGGCGCTGGGGCGTCGGCTGGAGCGATTACGCGGTCGACGCCGGCTTCGTCACGCACGGCGTGCAGCGCCTCCGTTTCGCCGACCTCGCCGCCGCCGCCGCCGGCGAGGCCATCCCCGATCCGCTGCCGATCGGCGTGCAGGGCGCGGGCAAGCTCGTCGGCCGCGCGCTGCCGCGGCTTGACGTGCCCGCCAAGGTCGACGGCTCCGCCGGTTTCGCCGGCGACATCCGCCTGCCCGACATGGTCCATGCCGCGATCCGTCAGGGGCCGATCGGCGACGCCCGGCTGATCGGCGTCGACCGCGCCGCCGCCGATCGCATCCGCGGCGTGCTGACGGTGGTCGAGACGCCGCGCTGGGTCGCCGCGATCGCCACCACCGGCTGGACCGCGCAGCGCGCGCTCGACGCGCTCGCGCCGCGCTTCGCCAGCGACGCGCCGCTTCCCGACAGCGCCGGCATCGCGCGCAGCCTCGCGGACGCGCTCGCCGGGCCGAGCCAGCGCATCGCCGCGGTCGGCGACCTCGGCACGTTGCTCGACGGCGCCGGCGTCGTCACCGCAGACTATACCGCCGGCCTCGGCGTCCACGCCGCGCTGGAGACGACCAGCGCCACCGCCGCGTGGCGCGACGGCCGGCTTGAACTCTGGCTGCCGACCGCGGCCCCCGCCGCCGCCCGCGCCGCCGCGGCAGAGGTCGCGGGGATCAGCGAAAGCGCGGTCGTCATCCATCCGACGCTCGCCGGCGGCGGCTTCGGCGCGACGCTCGACCCGTTGGTCGCCGAACAGGCCGCGCTGCTCGCGATGCGGCTCAAGCGCCCGGTCAGCCTCGTCTGGTCGCGCGGCGAGGACAATGCGCACGACCGCTTCCGCCCGCCCGCGCACGCGCGGCTGCGCGCCCGCCTGTCGAGCAACGGCGCGATCGCGGCGTGGCACGGGGCGATCGCCGCCCCCGCCACCGGCCATGCGCTCGCCCGCCGGCTGCTGCCCGGCAGCGGCTGGGCGCTCGGCACCGGCGATCCCTATGCGGTCGCCGGTGCGCAGCCGCTTTATCGCATCCCGGCGCTGCGGATCGATCATCACCCCGCGGAGATCGGCGTCCCCACCGGCCATCTGCGTGGCGGCGCGCACGGTTATACCGCCTTCTTCACCGAATCGTTCGTCGACGAACTCGCGCAGGTCGCCGGCACCGAGCCGCTGTCCTACCGGATCGGCATGCTCGGCGGCGACGCGCGGCTGGCGCGCTGCCTCACCACCGTCGCCGCGCTCGGCGGCTGGTCGGGCGGCGCGGCGGGATCGGGCCAGGGCATCGCCTGCCACAGCTTCCGCGGCAGCCATATCGCGGTGCTCGCCGAGGCGGAGATGGCGAACGGCCGCCCGCGCGTCGCGCGACTCGTCGCCGCGGTCGATTGCGGGCGGACGATCAACCCCGATCTGGTGCTGCAACAGATCGAGGGCGG
Source organism: Sphingomonas sp. M6A6_1c (assembly GCF_053345135.1). Taxonomy (NCBI): domain Bacteria; kingdom Pseudomonadati; phylum Pseudomonadota; class Alphaproteobacteria; order Sphingomonadales; family Sphingomonadaceae; genus Sphingomonas; species Sphingomonas sp. M6A6_1c. The sequence continues at coordinate 432,186 of NZ_JBKEZO010000007.1, forward strand.
GCTGATCTTCGGCCTCGCCCACGCGCTCGGCGCCACGACGGGGATCACCGCGGGGCGCAGCGACGTGCGCGGGCTCGCCGGCCTCGCGCTGCCCCGGCTCGCCGATACGCCCGATATCGTCGTCGAGATCGTCCGTTCGGACGAACCGCCCGGCGGGGTCGGCGAGCTCGGCGTCCCCGCGGTCGCCCCGGCGATCGCCAACGCGCTGCATGCCGCAACCGGTATCCGCCTGCGTCACCTGCCGCTAAGGCGGTAAGATGTTGATCCCCGCCGACCATCCGCCGATCCCCGCCCGCAAGATCGGGGTGTTGCTGACCAATCTCGGCACCCCCGACGGCCCCGACGCCAAATCGGTCAAACGCTATCTCGGCGAATTCCTGTCGGACAAGCGCGTCGTCGAGATCCCGGCGATCGCGTGGCAGCCGATCCTGCGCGGCATCATCCTCAACACGCGGCCGAAGAAGTCGGCGCATGCCTATGGATTGGTGTGGAGCGAGGAAGGTTCGCCGCTCGCCGCGATCACCCGCCGGCAATCGCAGGCCCTGCAGGGCGCGTTCGGCGAGGGCGTCTTGGTCGATTATGCGATGCGCTACGGCAACCCGGCGATCGCCGATCGCCTGACCGCGCTCAAGGACGCAGGGTGCGAACGCATCCTGATCGCGCCGCTCTACCCGCAATATTGCGCGGCGACGACGGCGACCGCCAACGACAAGGCGTTCGCCGCGCTCGCCGGCATGCGCTGGCAGCCGGCGATCCGCACGTTGCCCCCCTATCACGACGATCCCGCCTATATCGCCGCGCTCAAGACGCAGGTCGAGGTACAGATCGCGGCGCTCGATTTCGTCCCCGATGCGGTGATCGCCAGCTTCCACGGCATGCCCAAGCGGACGCTCCAGCTCGGCGACCCCTATCATTGCCACTGCCAGAAGACCGCGCGGCTGCTCGGCGAGGCGATGGGGCGCGAGCTGGTGGTCGCCTTCCAGTCGCGGTTCGGCCCGGCGAAATGGCTTGGCCCGGCGACCGACGAGACGCTGGAGGCGCTGCCCGCCAAGGGCGTGCGCAAGGTCGCGGTGATCGCGCCGGGCTTCTCCGCCGACTGTCTCGAAACGCTGGAGGAACTGGCGATCCGCGGCCGCGAGAGCTTCATGACCGCGGGCGGCACCGATTTCGCCTATCTGCCCTGCCTCAACGACGGCGCACCGGGGATGGCGATGCTGCGCACGCTGATCGCGCGCGAACTCGCCGGCTGGGTCGCCGACACGTAAAATTACGTTACGGCCATTGCCAGTCCGGCGGCCCCTGCCTAGCCTTGGGTTAAGCATAAGGGAGAGGTTCGGATGGCCAGGGTAGCGATCGTCACGGGTGGTACGCGTGGCATCGGCGAGGCGATCAGCCTCGCCTTGCAGGAGGCGGGGGTCACCGTCGCCGCCAATTACGCCGGCAACGATGAACGCGCCCGCGCCTTCACCGAACGAACCGGCATCCCCGCGTTCAAATGGGACGTCGCCGATCATGCGGCCTGCCAGCAGGGCTGCGCGCAGGTCGCCGCCGAGCTCGGCCCGGTCGACATCGTCGTCAACAACGCCGGCATCACCCGCGACGGCACGATCCTGAAGCTGACGTACGAGGCGTGGAAAGAGGTGATCGACACCAACCTCGGCGGCTGTTTCAACATGGCGAAAGCGGTTTTTCCCGGCATGCGCGAGCGCAAATGGGGGCGGATCGTCAACATCGGCTCGATCAACGGGCAGGCCGGCCAATATGGCCAGGTCAATTACGCCGCGGCGAAATCGGGCATCCACGGCTTCACCAAGGCGCTGGCGCAGGAGGGCGCGCGCGTCGGCGTGACGGTCAATGCGATCGCGCCGGGCTATATCGACACCGACATGGTCGCCGCGGTGCCCGGCGACGTGCTGGAGAAGATCGTCGCCAAGATCCCGGTCGGCCGCCTCGGCCAGGCGAGCGAGATCGCGCGCGGCGTGGCGTTCCTGTGCTCGGACGAGGCCGGCTTCGTGACCGGATCGACGCTGAGCATCAACGGCGGCCAGCATATGTACTGACCGTTCGAGGCGCGGCCGCGCCCGCGCCGGTGCGCGCAGCGCACGAACGGTCACGGCCGGCGGGTCGGCCAAAGCCGAACCCGTCCGACGACGGCTTTGCCGGCGTCCTGATCGGTCCCGACCGTCACCCCCGAACGGGGCCGAGACGTCCGAGAGCATCGGCCCCTCATCCACCAATCCTGTACCGGGGTACATCACGCGTTCGCAGAGGCCCCGCCTTCGCCGGGATACACTAGGCGTCCCGCAACAATCCCCTAACACATCGGGCGTGACGGCTTGCCCGAAGCCATCCGATCAAGCCTCGCCATCTCCCCAACAACACGAAGCCCGGTCGCCATACGGCAACCGGGCTCCACCCCTCGAAACGCTACGCGAGGGCAAGCACTGCCGCTTAGCGGCAGTAACCGGGACGGTCCGAGCGTTCGACCGCGCGGCCGGCGAGCGCGCCCGCACCGGCACCGAGCACGGTGCCGAGCGCACGGTCGCCGCGGGTGTCGATCGTGCGGCCGAGCAGGCCGCCGGCGATCGCGCCGACGATCGTGCCGGTGGTGCCGCTGTTGCAACGCTGGCCGCCGCGATAGCCGCGATCGCCATAATAGCCGCGACCGCCGCGATAGACGCGATCGTCCCGATACCCGCGGTCGTCACGATAGCCGCGGTCGTCACGATAGCCGCGGTCGTAGCCGCGCTGCTCGTACCCACGGTCGTAGCCGCCGTAATAGCCGCGCTGCGCGGCGGCAGGGGTTGCGGGGACGAGCGCGGCGGCGGTCATCGCGAGGGCGGCGCCGGCGAGGCTCAGGGTCTTCATCATGGGTCTTCTCCCGAAAATCTGTCCAACTCGGCGGCGGCCCGGTGGGGACCTTACCGTCGTCGATGCACATCATTTGCCCGATTCGCGTTGAGCGGACCCTGAATGCCTCCGTTATCGTGCGTTCAGGCTATCGCCGCCGCGCCCGCCGCTTATGGAGGCGCGATGCGCGTCCTGTTCGTCGTCCTCGCCGTCCTGCTGCTCGTCCCCGGCTGGACCGGGGAGCAGCGGCTGGCGCTGCTCGGCGACAAGCCGCAACTGATCGCCACGCCGGTGGCGCTCGACCCGCACGATCCGCAGCGCCGGCGGCTGGGGTCGCTCACCTATCTCGGCGGGGTCGCGCTGCGCAGCCTCGATCCCGCTTTCGGTGGCTATTCGTCGCTGAGCGTCGTGCCGCAGGCCGACGGCGACCGTTTCACCCTGTTGAGCGACGGCGGCAACGTCGTCGCCTTCACGATGGGCGCCGACTGGGCCCCGCGCGCGCTGCGCTTCCGCAACCTGCCCGGCGGCCCCGGCATCGGCTGGGAGAAGCGCGACCGCGACAGCGAATCGATGGCGCGCGATCCGAAGACGGGGGCGATCTGGGTCGGCTTCGAACGCGCGAACGCGATCTGGCGCTATACGGCCGGCTTCGCGCGGGCGCAGGCGCAGCGCGCGCCGCGGGAGATGGCGCGCTGGCCCGACAACGGCGGCCCCGAATCGCTCGCACGCCTGCCCGACGGGCGATTCGTCGCGATCAGCGAGATGCGCCACGTTCCCCGGTCACGCTGGCACGGACCCGAGGCGGCACGGCTCGCCAGCCGCGACGCGCTGATCTTTCCGGGCGATCCGATCGCCACCCGGCCGCACCGGTTCGCCTATCTGAGCTACGGCCGCTTCGATCCCTCCGACGCGACCGCCTTGCCCAATGGGGATCTGCTGGTGCTCGATCGCGCCTTCCGCCTGCCCTATCGGTTCAGCAACCGGCTGTCGCTGGTGCGCGCCGCGGCGATCCGGCCGGGGGCGGTGGTGCGTGGCAGGCTGCTTGCGACGCTCGACGCGCCGTTGATCCACGACAATTTCGAAGGCGTCGCGACGACGGTGGAACGCGGCCGGACGATCGTCTGGCTGGTGTCGGACGACAATCAGTCGGTGCTGCAACGCACGCTGTTGCTCAAGTTCCGGCTGGAGCGCTGATCCGCACGCCACGACGAAAACCCGCCGCTCCCGGGGAGCAGCGGGCTTCGAACCGCGGCAATCGCAAAGCGATAGGCTTAGGCGGCTTCCGCCGTCGACGTCGTCGCCAGCTTCTTGACGATCTCGCGCTTCAGGCGGCGGCAACGCAGCGAGAGCTTGTCCTCGCTGGTCTTGACCAGCCAATTGTCGAGGCCGCCGTTATGCTCGACCGAACGCAGGCCGTGCGTCGAAACGCGCAGGCGCACGCCCTTTTCGAGCGAATCGGAGATCAGCGTGACGTTCTGCAGGTTCGGCAGAAACGTACGCTTGGTCTTGTTGTTGGCGTGGGAAACGTTGTTGCCCACCTGCCGGCCCTTGCCGGTCAGCTCGCAAATGCGCGACATGGTTTTTGATCCTGAATTCGGTTGCCCGGAAAGTCGGCGCCACTAGCGGCAATCGGCGCCCCCGTCAACCAGCGCCGTCAACCAGCGGCGATGCAACGGAGTCGCCGCACCGGCGTTGTTACGCCATCGTAAAGGTCGTCGGTAGGGGAAATCGCATGCGCACGTTGCTGGTACTGCTCGGGATCGTCGCGCTGGTCGTGGTCGCGGCGATGCAGTTCGGCCTGGTCAGCATCGACCAGACGCATCCTGCCGTCGTCCAGGCGCCGCAGTTCAAGGCGGACGTCGCCCGCGTCAGCGTCGGCACCGAGAACAAGACGGTCGCCGTTCCCACGGTGAACGTCGAGAAGCCGGGCAACGCGCAATAGGCTTTACCCGATCGATCGGGATCGGCAGGGCGAGGCGATGTTCCCGCTGCCGATCCCGATGCGCCGCGCGCTCGATGCCGCGGCAGAGGCGGCGGAGGCCGGCGAAGTACCGGTCGGTGCCGCGCTCGTGTGGCGCGGCGAGATCGTCGCGGTCGCCGCCAATGCGCCGCGCGCGCTGTGCGACCCCACCGCCCATGCCGAGATGCGCGTCATCCGCGCCGCCGCCGCCGCGCTCGGCCGCGACCGGCTGGAGGACGCCGAACTCTGGGTGACGCTGGAGCCGTGCGCGATGTGCGCCGGCGCGATCGCGCATGCCCGGATCGCGCGGCTCTATTATGGCGCGAGCGACCCCAAGGGCGGGGCGATCGAACACGGCCCGCTGCTGTTCGCACAGCCGACGGTGCATCATCGGCCGGAGGTGTATGGCGGGATCGGCGAAAACGAGGCGGCCGACCTGCTGCGGACGTTCTTCCGGGCGCGGCGGTAAGGGCGCCGGCGCGAGGTTAGTTCGCGCGGAGGGTAGGTAGTGGACCGGCCACCCCCCTCACCCCAATTTCGTCATCCCAATTCGTCATCCCGACGAAAGTCGGGACCCATGGTCTCGGTGCTGCCGGGGGTTCGCGAATCATTGCCGCCACCGCATCCATGGGTCCCGACTTTCGTCGGGATGACGATTCAGTTTGTAGCGCGCGCCACCAACGCGACACCCTCCGCGCCTCCGCGCGAAAATCTTCTTCGCGGCTTCGCGCGAACCAAACCGCCGCCCCGGCCCGAACCGGGGCGGCACCGCGAATCACCGCAGGTCGTTCTGCGAGATCGGCACGATCTTCACCTCGACGCGTCGATTCGCCGCCCGGCCCGCGTCGGTGTCGTTCGACGCGATCGGCTGCGTCTCGCCGAAGCCGCGCGTGCCGATTCGCGCCGGCTGCACGCCGCGGCTCGCCAGATAATCCGCCACCGACGTCGCGCGCCGCTCCGACAGCGTCTGGTTGTACGCGTCCGATCCGGTCGAATCGGTATGGCCGTACACGTCGATGTACGTCTGATTGTATTGCGCCAGCGTCTCGGCGACCTGATCGAGCGTGCGGCGGAACTGCGGCTGCACGTCGGCGCTGTCATAGGCGAAGGTGATTCCCGACGGGATGTTGAGCACCAGATTGTCGCCCTCGCGCGTCACCTGCACGTCGGTGCCCGCGGTACGCGCGCGCAGGTCGCGCTCCTGCTTGTCCATATAGGCGCCGATCCCCGCTCCGGCGAGGCCGCCGATGCCGGCGCCGAGGATCTTCTCGGTCCGGTCGCGCCGCCCGCCGACGAGGTCGCCGAGCAGATAGCCGCCCAGCGCGCCGCCGATGCCGCCGATCGCGGTCTTCGAGATGCGGCGCTCGCCGGTCTCGGGATCGGTGGTGCAGGCGCTGGTGGTGACCAGCGCGGCAAGCGCCGCGGCGGCGAGGAACTTCGACTTCATGACATCCCTTTCACGTTCGTTCCCGGCTAAACTCGGGTCCGTTATGGCTTGTTCCGCCTGCGATCTGAACCGCGGCTGACACGCATAATCACGCTATCGTGATACAGGCAGTTGTCGCCGCACGCGTTGTGCGGCAAAGACACGTCCGCCGATGGCACCGCTTCCGCCCTTCCCCTGGATCGACGTCGTGATCATCCTCGCATTGGTCGCGCTCAACGGCGTGTTCGCGATGAGCGAGCTGGCGATCGTCTCGTCGCGCAAGGCGCGGCTGGAGGCGATGGCGCGCTCGGGGCGCAAGGGCCCCGCCGCCGCGCTCAAGCTCGCCGCCGATCCCGGCAAGTTCCTGTCCTCGGTCCAGATCGGCATCACGCTGATCGGCATCCTCGCGGGTGCCTATTCGGGCTCGAGCCTCGGCGGCCCCACCGCGGCGCGGCTGCAGGCGTTCGGCCTGTCGGCGGAGACGGCGCAGACCGCGGGCTTCGCGCTGGTCATCGGCCTCACCACCTACGCCTCGCTGATCATCGGCGAGCTCGTTCCCAAGCAATTCGCGCTGCGCAAGCCCGAGACGGTGGCGTCGCTGGTCGCGGTGCCGATGCGCTATATCGCCCTCGTCTGCGCGCCGCTGGTGTGGCTGCTCGATTCGTCGAGCGCGCTCGTCTTCCGCATCCTGCGCCTCAACCGCGAATCGGAGGATCAGGTGACGGCGGAGGAGCTGCACCTGATCGTCGCCGAAGCCTCCAAGTCGGGCGTGATCGAGGAGCATGAGCGCACGATCATCTCCGGCGTCGTCCGCCTCGCCGACCGGCCGGTGCGCGAGGTGATGACGCCGCGGACCGAGGTCGACTGGCTCGACTGCAATCTCGGGCCGGAGGGCATCCGCGACACGCTGCTGGCGACGCCCCACACGCGGCTGCCGGTCGCCGACGGCTCGGTCGATGCGGTGATCGGCGTCGTCCAGGCGCGCGACATCGCCGCGGCGCTGTTCCGCGGACAGGCGCTCGACCTGCGCAAGCTGATGCGCAAGGCGCCGGTGGTGATCGACCGGATCGATGCGATGGACGCGCTGATCGCGCTGCGCCAGGCCGAGGTGCCGATGGCGCTGATCCACGACGAATACGGTCATTTCGAAGGCATCGTGACGCCCGCCGACCTGCTCGCCGCGATCGCCGGCGAATTCGCCAGCGACGCCGATCCCGACGACGCACCGTCGGTGGTGGTGCGCGACGACGGGTCGCTGCTCGTCGCGGGCACGATGGCGGCCGACGCGCTCGCCGAGCGGCTCGGCATCGACCTGCCCGAGGACCGCGATTACGCGACCGTCGCGGGCCTCGCGCTCGCCGCCTTCCGCCACCTTCCCGCCGAGGGCGAGAGCTTCGAGGAACAGGGCTGGCGGTTCGAAGTGGTCGACCTCGACGGCCGGCGGATCGACAAATTGCTCGTCAGCGAGGCCTGACGGCGACCTCCCTTTCGTCATCCCGACGAAAGTCGGGACCCATGGACGCGCTGGTGGACAGGGTAGGCGCGACGGCGACGAGCATCGCAACCATGGGTCCCGGCCTTCGCCGGGATGACGATGGGGGTGAGGCGGACCACCTCGCCCCCACACCGCACCGTCTTCGCACGAATCCACCCGCCCGCCGCGACCGACACGCAAACGACGCATTCAATTCATCATCACTTCAGCTAATCGGGACGACGAGCATCGTCCGAACGACCAAGGCAGTTGAATGCTAACGCAGCGCGTCCACGCGGCCCTTCCCGCCCTTACCCCGAATGTCGCCCACCGCGCCGTCGCCGAGACGCACGGCTTCTCGCGCCCAACGATCGTCGCCGCGTTGCTCGCCGGCCTCGTCGCCACCGCGTGGCTGCTGCACCGCGCCGACCTTGGCGTCGCGCTATGGAGCCGCAGCAACCTGCCGTTCGCGCTCGCCGCGGTCTGCGTCGTCGCGGTGCGCAGCCATGTCGTGCCGCGCGGCTGGCGCCATGCCGCGGCGCTGCGCGACGGCGCGGGCTATTATGCCGTGTTCACGCTGATCGCGCTGACCGGCGCGGTGGCGAGCTATCCGCTCGCCGCGCTCACCCACGGCTATGCCGATCAGACGCTGCAACGGATCGACGTCGCGCTCGGCTTCGACTGGCTCGCCTGGTACCGGCTGGTCGCCGACCATCGCGCGCTGCAGATCCTCGGCATCGCCTGTTACGGGAGCATCTATCTCACGCCCGCGATCCTGCTCGGCTGGTTCGCCCACACCGGCCAGCGGCGCGAGGCACACCGCTTCCTCGCGGGGTTCTGGCTCGCCGCGGTGCTGACGCTGGCGCTGTTCACGCTGATGCCCGCGATCGGGCCGCTGTCCTATCTATGGCGCGGCGCGGTGCCCTATATGCCGGTCAGCGAGACCTGGCAGTCGAACCTCATCCCGGCACTGCGCGCGCACACCATCCACGCGGTCGATCTCGGAGCGCTGCGCGGGCTCGTCTCGGCGCCGAGTTTCCACGCCGCCGCCGGCACGCTCTACCTGCGCACGATCTGGCGCACACCGCCGCTGCGCCGCTGGCTGACGGGGCTGGTCGCGGCGATGCTGCTCGCCACCCCGGTCGAGGGCACGCATTACCTCATCGACATGATCATCGGCGCCGCCGTCGCGATGCTGGCGATGGAGATCGTCGACCTGCTGCTCGCGCGCCGCCTAGCCGCTGTTGCGTAGCGCGGTCGCGACCGCGTTGATCGACAGCAGGATGCCCTCGCCGATGCGCGGATCGTCCTCGCCGGCGCGATGGCGCTTCATCAGCTCGATCTGCAACAGGTTGAGCGGCTCGATATAGGGCAACCGCAGCCGGATCGACGCATCGAGCGCCGGATGCTTTTCGAGCAATCGCGTCTGCCCGGTCACTTCGAGCAGGCCGTCGTGCGTCTGCTGCCAGGCATCGCGGATGCGGCCGAAGAGGCCGTTGCGCAGCCCCTCGTCCTCGACCAGTTCGGCATAATGGCCGGCGATCGCGATGTCCGATTTCGCCAGCACCATCTCCATATTGGCGAGCGTCGAGGCGAACAGGGGCCAGCCCTGCGCCATCTCCCTCAGCAGCCCCTTGTCCGCGAAGCCCGCGATCGCCTGCCCGACGCCGTACCAGCCCGGCAGCATCACGCGCGCCTGCGCCCAGCTGAACACCCAGGGGATGGCGCGCAGATCCTCGATCGCGTCGCTCTTCTTGCGGCTCGCCGGGCGGCTGCCGATCTTGAGCCCGGCGATCTCGCCGATCGGCGTCATCTGGCGGAAGAAGGTGCGGAAGCCTCCCGCCTCCTTATGGGAATCGCCGTAGACGAGGTCGCGATAGGCGTGGAACGCGGTGTCCGACAGCGCATCCATCGCCGCGCAGAAATCGTCGTTCTCCGTATTGGACAGTCGCTCGGGTTCGAGGCTGGCGAGCAGCGTCGCCGCGGCGATCGCCTCCAGATTGGTCATCGCGCTGTCGCGGGTGCCGTATTTGGCGGCGATCACCTCGCCCTGTTCGGTGATGCGGATGCGGCCCTGCACCGTCCCCGACGGTTGCGCGCGGATCGCCGCGAACGCCGATCCGCCGCCGCGCCCGACCGCGCCGCCGCGGCCGTGGAACAGCTGCATGCCGACGCCCGCCGCCTCGAACACCGGCTTCAGCGCCGTCGACGCCTTCGACAATTGCCAGGTCGAGGTGAGATAGCCGCCGTCCTTGTTGCTGTCCGAATAGCCGATCATCACTTCCTGATGGCCGCGCTTCGCCGCGATCGCGGCGATCTCCGGAAGCGCAAACCAGTCGGTCATGATCCCCGGCGCGGCTTCCAGATCGCCGACCGTTTCGAACAGCGGCACCGCCATCACCGCCGCGCTCGGTGCGTCGCCGGGCCGGTACAGCCCGACCTCCTTGAGCAGCAGGTTGATCTCGAGCAGGTCGGAGACCGACTGCGCCATCGAGACGATGTAGTTGGTGATGCACGCCGGGCCGTATGTGGCGTGCGCGTCGGCCGCCGCCTGCACGATCGCCAGTTCGGAGGTCGTCTCCTCCGAATAGGTCATGAAGCGGCTGGCGAGCGGGCGCGCATTGGCGAGTTCGCGGCGCAGCAATGCGACCCGCGCCGCTTCGTCGAGCGCGAGATAATCCGCCTCGACGCCGGCGGTCTTGAGCAATTCCGCGACGACGCGCTCGTGGACGGCGCTGTTCTGGCGCAGGTCGAGCGTCGCGAGGTGGAAGCCGAACGTCTCGACCGCGCGGATCAGCCGGCCGAGCGCGCCGCTGGTCTTGAGCGCACCCGCCCCGGTATCCTTTGGCGACAGGCCGTGCGCGATCGCGACGAGATCGGCGCGGAACGCCTGCGGATCGGCATAGGCCTCGCCGTGCAGCTGGCCGAGCCGCGGCGCGGGTTTGCCGGTCAGCGCCTGATGCGTCGCCGCGAGCCGCGCATAGATGCCCGACAAGGCGCGGCGATAGGGCTCGTCCAGCCGGCTCTCCGCGGTGTCGCCGCTCGCCTCAGCCAGCGCCTCGACCGCCGCGTCGACGGGGACGTGCTGTGTCGAGATCGACAATTCGGCACCGAGCGCGTGGACGCCCTCCAGATAGAAGCCGAGCACCGCCTCGCACGCGCGGCCCAGCGCGGTGCGCAGCGAGTCGGCGGTGACGAAGGGATTGCCGTCGCGGTCGCCGCCGATCCAGCTGCCCGGCCTGACGAAGCTCGGCACGCGCTCACCGAATGCGCGATCCCAGCGCTGGTAGAGCGCGGGCAGCGCGGGCAGGAACACCTCGCGCATATAGGACAGCGCCGTCTCCACCTCGTCGGTAACGTAGAGCCGCTCGCGGCGCAGCACGCGTGTCTGCCACAGCAACGCGATCTGGCGGATGATCGCATCGTCGACGCGGTCGCCATCGGGCGTCTCGTCGCGGCCCATGTCCTTCAATGCCATCAATTGCGCGATGCGGTTGCGATGGTCGATCATGCTCTTGCGCCGCACCTCGGTGGGATGCGCGGTGAGCACCGGGACGATCAGCGCATGGCTGAGCAATTGCTGGACCTGATCGCGGCCGATCCCCTCGTCCGCCAGTTTGGCGAGCGCGGCGGCGACGTCGGCGCCCTGTTCGGCGGCGATCCCCTGCCGGTCCTCGGCGAGATTGGCGAGCATCGAGAACAGCATGAAGCCGCGGACGAAATCGAGCGTCTCGTCGAGGCCGAGGTTCTGGAGCTGCTGGTGGACGCTGTCGCTGCTGCCGGTGCCGCGATGCCGCTCGACCGAGGCACGGCGGATCGCCTCGGTCGCCTCGAACAGCGCCTCGCCGCCATAGGCCCGGATGACGTCGCCGAGCTGCGCGCCGAGAAACCGGACGTCGGGATTGTTGGCGATCGGCGGAAGCGAAGCGGGGTCATGCGTGGCCATGCCCCCGATGCTGCGCTGCGGCGGGAGTCGGGTCAACCGGGGATGACGTTGGGAACAGGGTAAATTGCGGTCGGGATCTCCCGCTGCCCGGGCGGGGCTATCGCATACGGTCGATCGGATTGGTGCGACGGCGCTCCCATCCACCGTCATGCCGGACCCGATCCGGCATCCCGCTCCTTCCCGCCGTTCCGAAGAAGCGGGACCCCGGCGCAAGGCCGGGGTGACGGATCACTTGGGGCACCGATCGAGCCCCGTCACCGCCGCCATAAGCGAACCTCGCCCGCCGCTGCGGCCCGAGGCGGGATCGATATTGAGGGTGTTGGAAAAAATTCCTACCCGCCAGGGAGTGCCGGGTTGAACGGCCCCCGGCCGTTCAAGGTCATGCCGGGGGCATGACCGACCCGGCACTGTGGCGCGGCGAAGCCGTGACGGAG
>NZ_JBKEZO010000008.1:0-140884 GCF_053345135.1 Sphingomonas sp. M6A6_1c
CCTCAGTGACCATGTAGGCCACCGCTGCGGTGACACCCATCTAGGCCGGCCACCCCGGCCCGTCAACACCAAATTGCACTTTTACGACATTTTCAGGGGGGAATGCTCGCCAGCGGGCATCCTGTGCAGCCCTGGCCGGCCTTGCGCGACAAAGCCGACGACACGCGTTAGGTGGCCGCATGGCTTCCACTTACGACGCGATCATCCTCGGCGCCGGCGCGGCCGGACTCATGTGCGCGGCAGTCGCCGGGCAGCGCGGCCGGTCCGTCCTGCTGGTCGATCACACCGACGCGGCCGGCAAGAAGATCGTCATCTCGGGCGGCGGCCGGTGCAATTTCACCAACCTGCACACCGCGCCGGATCGCTATGTCTCTGCCAATCCCCATTTCGCCAAATCGGCACTCGGACGATATACCGCCAGCGACTTCGTTGCCCTGGTGGAGCGCCACCGGATCGCCTGGCATGAGAAGACGCTGGGGCAATTGTTCTGCGACGGATCGGCGCGGCAGATCGTCGCGATGCTGCTCGACGAATGCGATGCGGGACGGGTCGAGGTCGCGCTGTCCGCGCCGTTCGGCGAGATCGGCCATGATGGCACGCGCTTCACCGTCGCCCTGCCCGGCCGCACGGTCAGCGCGCCGCGACTAGTGATCGCCACCGGGGGGCCGTCGATCCCCAAGATGGGAGCGACCGGCGCCGCTTACGATCTTGCCCGCCGGTTCGGGCTCAAGGTGGTCGAGCCGCGACCGGCCCTGGTGCCGCTGACGCTGGGCGGCGACGAAACCCTGTTCCGGACGCTGTCGGGCGTCGCCGCGGATGTCGTGGCGACCGCGGGCAAGGCGCGGTTCCGCGAGGCGGCGCTGTTCACGCATCGCGGCCTGTCGGGACCTGCGATCCTGCAGGTGTCGAGCTATTGGCGGCCGCGCGAGCCGATCGCGATCGACTTCGTGCCGGATGCGGAGCGCGACTGGCTGATGAGCGCCAAGCGCATGCAACCGCGTGCGACGCTGCGGCGGGCGCTGGCGGCGACGCTGCCCGACCGTTTGGCGGAGGCGCTGGTCGAGCGCCTGGAACTGCCCGTCGAGCTGGGCAACATCCCCGACCGCCGGCTCGACGAGGCGGCGCGACGGCTGGCGCATTGGCAATTCATGCCCAACGGCAGCGAGGGATACGCCAAGGCGGAAGTGACCGTCGGCGGGATCAGTACCGCCGATCTGTCATCGCAGACGCTGGAAGCACGGCGGGTGCCGGGCCTGCATGCGATCGGCGAGGCGGTCGATGTGACCGGCTGGCTCGGCGGTTATAACTTCCAATGGGCCTGGGCGAGCGGCTGGGCCGCGGCACAGGCGCTCTGACCACTTAGTCCTGCGCGGCGGGGCCGTCGGTCGAAACCGGAATGGCGTGGACGGCACGATCCTGCGAGGCGAGCAGGTAATCGGCGGTGGTCAGGAACGGGATCGGATTGACGGCATGGCCGTCGATGCGGACTTCGTAATGGAGATGCGGGCCGGTCGAACGGCCCGTCGAGCCCATCAGCGCGATCAGCTGGCCGCGGGTGACGCGGGCGCCGTCCTCGACGAGGATCTTGGACAGATGGCCATAGCGCGTGGCGATGCCCTTGCCGTGGTTGATCTCGACCATGTTGCCATAGCCGCCGAGGCGCGAGGCGTGATCGATGATGCCGTCGGCGGTGGCGTAGATCGGCGTACCGACCGGGCCGGGGATATCGACGCCGGCGTGCATCGCCGCCGTGCCGCGGAACGGGTCGGAGCGGATGCCGAAATTGCTGGTGAACTGAAGATGCTGAACCGGCTGGACCGAGGGGATGGCGATCGCGCCCTGCGGCCGCATGTCGAGCTTCTTCCAGCTCTGGAACAGGGTGCGGAATTGCGCATCGGCCTTGAGGTCCGCCTGCGCCTCTGCGCCGTTGGCGTCGAGCATCGGGCCGCCCGTGCCCTTCGCCGCGACCGCGGTCCGCGCCGCGCCGTCCTGCGCCTGGGCTGCACCATAACCGAGGGTGAGCGCGCCGAACGTGGCGACGATCGTGGCTGTACGGGCGAAAATGCTCATCGGACCCCAATATGATGCGCCGCGCCCGTGGCGACGGGTGCGACCTATTCCCTCGTCTCGAAACCGCAGCCCCACCGCGTCCCTGACGATCGATGTGTGCCCGCATTTCGCGTGCGACCACAAGAGCCGCCGCGGGTCGCCGCGATCAAGCGGCTTGGGGCTGCGCCGAAACGATGCGACACCATCACATCGGCCGCGTCGCGCGGGTTCGAAGACGGGGAACGGTGCTGCCGGTTCGGATCATCATGCAGGCCACCGGCCGCGCGGCCGAAGCCGCATGCCGGGGGGCATGACGCGCCCGATCGGGCAGCCTATAACGTCCGCTTCATCAAATGGATGGCTTGCATGCTCGACTCCACTTCCGCCCAGGTTCCTACGCTCAGCCTCGCCGATCAGGCCGGCGATCCCGACGGCTTCGCCGCAGCCTTCGGCGAATCGTTCGAGCGGTTCGGTTTCGCGATCGTCGCCGACCATGGCGTGCCGCAGGATCTGATCGCACGCGCCTGGCGCGAGACCGAGGCGCTGTTCGCGCTGCCCGAGGCGGAGAAGCGCGACTATTTCGTCGCGGGCGGCGGTGGCGCGCGCGGCTATACGCCGTTCAAGACCGAGATCGCCAAGGACGCCGCGCATGTCGACCTCAAGGAGTTCTGGCATATCGGCCGCGAGCTGCCGGCGGGGCATCGCTACGCCGACGTGATGGCGCCCAACATCTGGCCGACGCGGCCCGAGGGGTTCAAGGACACGTTCCTCGAATTGTTCACCGCCTTCGACCGTGCCGGCGACCGGCTGCTGTCGGCGATCGCGCGGCACCTCGGCCTGGCTCCCGACTGGTTCGATCCGGCGGTGAAGGACGGCAATTCGGTGCTGCGCCTGCTCCATTACCCGCCGATCCCCGCGGATGCCGAAGGCGTGCGGGCGGGCGCGCACGAGGATATCAATCTGATCACGCTGCTGCTCGGCGCCGAGGAGGCGGGGCTGGAACTGCTCGACCGCGCGACCGGCGAATGGCTGGCGATCAAGCCGCCCGAGGGCGCGATGGTGGTTAACGTCGGCGACATGCTGCAGCGGCTGACCAACCACGTCATGCCATCGACCACGCACCGCGTCGTCAACCCGCCGGTCGAGCGCCGCGGCCATTCGCGCTATTCGATGCCGTTCTTTCTCCATCCCGCGCCCGATTTCCTGATCGAGACGCTGCCGCAGACGATCAGCGCGGCGAACCCGAACCGGTATGAACAGCCGATCACCGCGCACGACTATTTGCACCAGCGGCTGGTGGAGATCGGGTTGATCAAGGGGTGACGCGTTGCCCCCGACGCGTGCGGGGTCCACCGGTCTGCAGGAGCGCACCCGAACCTAGAGCCGCTCTCCTCACCGCAGGGTGGACCCCGGAACGAGTCCGGGGTGACGAACCCGATGGGGAAACCGATCGGGCCTCGCTCCTGCCGATGCGATAACCCTGAACGGGCGGTCGAGATATCCGGTCAGTCGAAGCCGCGTTCGAGATAGCGCGTGGCCATCGCGCAATGCATCGCGACGCCCTTCGCCATGACCGATTCCTCGATCGTCATGCGCGTGTTGTGGAGCGGCGGGTTGGTCGCGGGATCGCTGCCCGCGGGGGCGACGCCGAGGAAGGCGAAGGCGCCCGGGAATTTCCGCAGCACGTAGGAGAAATCCTCGGCGCCCATCATCGGCTGCGGCATCGGCGCGAAGGGTTGGCCGAGATCGCCCGCGACCTGCTCGATCAGCGCCGCGCCGCGCGGGTCGTTGACCGTCACCGGTAGCCCTCGTCGATCCACGCTTCGGCGGTGGCGCCGTGCGCCGCGGCGATATTCTCGGCGATACGCTTGATCGCGGCGCGCATCGTCGTGCGCGTCGCCTCCGACAGCGTGCGCAGCGTGCCGAGCATGCGGACCTCGCCGGGGATGATATTGTGCGCCGATCCCGCCTCGATCTTGGTGATCGACAGCACCGCGGGGTCGGTGACCGCGATCGCGCGTGCGACATAGGTCTGGAAGGCGGTGACGATCTCGCAGGCGACCGGCACCGGATCGATGCAATCGTGCGGCATCGCGGCGTGGCCGCCGGCGCCGCGCACGACGACGTGCACCGTATCGGCCGAGGCCATGATCGAGCCGGCGCGGGTGATGACGACGCCGGCGGGGGCGTTGGGCGTGATGTGCAGCGCGAAGGCGGCGTCGGGCGCGGCGACGTCGAGCAGGCCATCGTCGAGCATGAAGCGCGCGCCGTGATGCCCTTCCTCGCCCGGCTGGAACATGAACACGATCGTGCCGGGGAGCTGGTCGCGGCGTGCGGCGAGCGCGCGGGCGGCGCCGACCAGCATCGCGGTATGCGAATCGTGGCCGCAGGCGTGCATGCGGCCCGGGATGGTGCTGGCGAAGGGGAGGCCCGTCTCCTCCTCCATCGCCAGCGCGTCCATGTCGCCACGCAGCAGCACGGTGCGGCCGTTGTCACCCTTCTGCCCGCGTAGGATCGCGATCAGGCCGCTGGTCGACGGACCCTCGTGATAGTCGAGCGGCAGGCCGGCGAGCGCCGCCTTGATCTTGGCGGTGGTGCGGCGGCAGTCGAGACCGATCTCGGGTTCGGCATGGATCGCGCGGCGCAGCGTGACGATATCGGCCAGCTCGGCTTCGCCGGCGGCGGTCCAATCATCGAGGAGGGGGGCGTCGAGGGACATGATGAGGCTCCGTTTCTGCCGCAGTTTGCGCCGGTGCGGTGGCGTTGTCGAGGTAGGGGTGGGGTTGGGCGACACGCAATTGCGCGGGGATTGGGGTATGTGACGGCGCCCCCCCTTCGTCATCCCGGCAGAAGCCGGGACCCATGGATGCGGAACGTCGATAGTGGCGCGAAACCGCAAATGTGCCGTAACCATGGGTCCCGGCCTTCGCCGGGATGACGAAGGGGGCGGGATGACGAGCCCCCCGCCCTCACCGCCGGATCAGATTCCCCAGCACGCTGCGCAACACCGTCCCGACCAGCCCGCCGCTCGCCGACGAGCGTCGCGAGCCCGCGCCGAACACCTGTTTGCCGATCTCGTTGGCGACCTGCCGGCCGATCGACGAACTCGCCGCGCGGGTGGCGGAGGTCATCGCCTTCGACCAGGGGGAGTTGGCTGATTCGCGCGCCGCCGCAGCGTCCGCCTTCGCCTGCGCCGCCTGCGCGCGGGCGGCCTCCTTGGCGGCCTGCGCATCGGCCTTGGCCTGGACCGCCGCGGCCTTGGCGGCATCGTCCTGCGCGCGCGCCGCGGCTGCGGAGGCGGCCGCCTCCTGCGTCTTGGCGGCGAGGATCTCCTCGGCCGATTCGCGATCGATCGCGGTGTCGTATTTGTCGCCGATCGCGTCGGTCTGGATCATCACCGCGCGCTCCTGCGGCGTCACCGGGCCGACGCGGCTGGCGGGCGGCTTGATCAGCGTGCGCTCGACCGGAGCGGGCGAGCCGTCCGCCTGCAACAACGACACCAGCGCCTCGCCGACCTTCAATTCGGTGATCGCGGTGGCGACGTCGACGCCGGGATTGGCGCGGAACGTTTCCGCCGCCGCGCGCACCGCCGCCTGATCGCGCGGGGTGAAGGCCCGCAATGCATGCTGAACGCGGTTGCCGAGCTGGCCGGCGACCGTATCGGGGATGTCGATCGGGTTCTGTGTGATGAAATAGATGCCCACCCCCTTCGAGCGGATCAGGCGGATGACCTGTTCGATCTTGTCGAGCAGCGCCTTGGGGGCATCGTCGAACAAGAGATGCGCCTCGTCGAAGAAGAAGACGAGCTTGGGCTTGTCGGGATCGCCGACCTCGGGAAGATGCTCGAACAATTCGCTCATCAGCCACAACAGGAACGTGCTGTAGAGCTTGGGCGCGGCCATCAATTTGTCGGCGGCGAGGATATTGACGATCCCCCTGCCCTTGTCGTCGGTGCGGAGGAAATCGTCCATCTCCAGCGCGGGTTCGCCGAAGAAATGGTCGCCGCCCTGCGTGCGCAACTGGAGCAGCGAGCGTTGGATCGCGCCGATCGATTGCTTGGAGACGTTGCCGTAGGTGGTGGTGAGTTCGTCGGCGCGCGTCGCGCAATGCGCCAGCATCGCCTGGAGATCGTCGAGGTCGAGGAGCAGCAGCCCCTCCTTGTCGGCGACGTGGAAGGCGATCGTCATCACGCCTTCCTGCACGTCGTTGAGGTCCATCAGGCGCGAGAGCAGCAGCGGCCCCATCTCGCTGACGGTGGTGCGGATGGGATGGCCCTGCTCGCCGTACAGGTCCCAGAATTGCACCGGCGTGTCGGCATAGACCCAGTCGGTGTCGCCGATCTCGGCGGCGCGCGCGGCGAAGGCGGCGTGCGTCTTGGCCTGCGGCGAGCCCGCCATCGCGAGGCCGGACAGATCGCCCTTCACGTCGGCGACGAAGCTCGGCACCCCGATTTTGGAGAAGCCCTCGATGATCCCCTGCAGGGTCACCGTCTTGCCGGTGCCGGTCGCGCCGGCGATCAGGCCGTGGCGGTTGGCGCGCCTGAGGTCGAGCGTCTGCGGCTTGCCGCCGCCGAGGCCGATGAAGATGCCGTCGCTCATGTCCGCTCCTGTTGTCGTGGTGCAGACCTACCCCGGCGATCGGGCAAAAGGAAAGGGCCGCCGCTCGGGTGAGCGACGGCCCTCTCTCTCCAGCAAGCGACAGGCGCTTACTTGATCTTCACCGGGATGAAGCCCGGGATCCGGCCCCGCTGGACCAGCAGCAGGACCTGCGGACGGCCGGCGGCCTTGGCCTGCGCGACGAGACGGGCGACGTCGGCCGAAGTGCGAACCGGCGTGCTGTTGACCGCCTGAATCACGTCACCGCGCTTGATCTTGCCATTGGCGTCGCTCGACGAATCGACCGATGCGACAACCACGCCCTGCACGGTGGGATCGACGCCGACCGCACGGGCGATGCCCGGCGTCAGCGGCTGGACGTTGAGCCCGAGCGGCGCGGTGCTGCCCTGGGTCGGCCCGGCGCTGCCCGTGCCGTCATCGTCGCTGCCGTCCGTCTGCGAATCGTTCGGGCCGAAGCCGCCCGAATCCTCGCCGCCGTTGGCCAGCGCCTTGAGCTGGTCGTTCGTCGGGCGCGTCACCACCTGGATGTTCACGGTCGTCGGCTGTCCGGCGCGCAACACCTCGAACCGTGCGGTCGTGCCCGGCTGGAGATTGGAGACGAGGCGCGTCAGCGTCTGGTCGGGGGTGACCTGCTGGCCGTTGATCTTGGTGACCACGTCGCCGGCACGCAGGCCGCCCTTCGCCGCCGGGCCGCCCGGCTCAACGCGCGCGATCAATTCGCCCTGGTTCTTCGGGATGCCCAGCGCCGCGGCGGCATCGTCGTTGACCGCGCCGCCGATTGACACACCGATATAGCCGCGGGTGATCTTGCCGCCCTTCATGAACGTCTCGATGATCGGCTTGGCGGTCGCCGCGGGGATGGCGAAGCCGATGCCGATATTGCCGCCCGACTGGCTGAAGATCTGCGAATTGACGCCGATCACGTTGCCGTTGAGGTCGAACATCGGGCCGCCCGAATTGCCCTGGTTGATCGAGGCGTCGGTCTGGATGAACTGGTCGTAGGCGCCGCCCTGACCGGTGACGCGGTTGATCGCCGAGATGATGCCCGCGGTCACCGTGCCGCCGAGGCCGAAGGGCTCGCCGATCGCCAGCACCCAGTCGCCGACGCGCGAGCGGCTCGAATCGCCCCACTTCACGAACGGCAGGCCCGCCGCATCGATCTTGAGTAGCGCAAGGTCCGAATCCTGGTCCTTGCCGACGACGCGCGCGGTATATTCCTTGTTGTTGCTCAGCGTGACGGTGATCGAATTGACCGTCGCGCCTTCCGCGCCCGGCGCGATGACGTGGTTGTTGGTCACGACATAGCCGTCCGGCGAGATCAGGAAGCCCGAGCCCAGCGACGCGCCCTCGCGCTTCACCGGTGCGCCGCCCTGCCCGCCGCCCATGCCGCCGAACAGGTCGCCGAACGGCGTGCCCGAGAAGGGGTTGGCCGGCTGGCGCTGGACGATCGTCTGCTTGGTCGAGATGTTGACCACGGCGGGCTGCAACTTGGCCACCATGTCGGCGAAGCTCATCGGCGCGCCGGCCTTGGGCGCGGCGGCCTGGATCGCACCGGGCTCGTTCTGGGCCTGTTGCGCGGTGCTCGGCTGCAGCGCCAGCGTGGCGGTCGCGCCACCGAGGAGAAGCGCACTGGTAATGGCGTAGGCGTAGCGCACTAGGAGAAAATCCTCTTCATGAAGGGCGGTCGGAATTGGTGCCTTAGTGGACCCAAACGCCTGAACGCCGCTTGAATGTTCATACGCCCGAAAGCTGGGGGCTCAATCCCTGCGGATCAACGCCCTCTGCCCTCGAACTCACGCAAGTAACTGTTTCCGGGTGACAAGATGATGGACGTCGAACCGCTCGGCGCCGGTCCGCCATCCGCTCCGAAGGTGTGGCGGTAGGACTGCATGGCGCGGTAGAAGTCGTAGAAATCGGCGTCCTTGGTGAAGCTTTGCGCATAGATGCGCGCCGCCGCCGCATCCGCCTCGCCGCGGATGATCTGCGCTTCCTTCTGGCCCTGCGCGCGGATCGTCGTCGCCTGCTGCTGGCGCGCGGTCGCCATCCGGGCGAGCGCGCGGTCGAGCGGGCTGCCGTCGGGCAGATCGGCGTGCTTGATGCGCACGTCGACGATCTGCACGCCATATTGGCTGGCGAGCCGCTGCATGCGGGTCTGGATATTGTCCATCACCTGGTCACGCTCGGGGCTGAGCAGGGTGGCGAACGGCTGGTTGCCGAGCTCGTTGCGGATCGAGCTGCCGAGCAACGGGCGCAGCGCCTCGGTGATCGCCGCCTCGGTCTGCGAGGTGCTGCCGGTCGCGTTCACCGCCTTCAGCGGATCGATGATGCGGAAGCGCGCATAAGCGTCGACCTCGAGCCGGAGCTGGTCCGACGAGAGCACCTGCTGATTGTCGTAGTCGACGTCGAGCACGCGCTTGTTGAGCCACACCAGCCGGTCGATGAACGGGATGCGCAGGATCGGGCCGGCACCGGTACGGCCGAATTGTTCGTTCGGCTTCCACGCGTTGACGGTGCGCACCGGCTGCTCGAAGCGCAGGATCACCGCCTGCTGCGTCTCGGGCACGATGGTGATCGTCGCCGAGAACAGGATGACGAGGACCAGCGCGGCGAGGCCGAGCGCGATCGGGTGACGCCAGAGGCCGTTCACTGGCCGCCTCCCGTCGCGGGTGCGGGCTGCACCTGGGTCGCCTGTGCCGGCGCGGCATCGGGCAGTCGCCGCGTCCGGTCGAGCGGCAGATAGGGCACGACGCCATTGGCTTCGACGATCGTCTTGTCGGACTTGGCCAGCACGGCCTCCATGGTCTCGTAATACATGCGGCGGCGCGTCACCTCGGGGGCGAGGCGATATTGTTCGTACACCTTGTCGAACTGCGACGCTTCGCCTTCGGCACGGGCGACGACCTGCTTGGCATAGGATTGCGCCTGGTTGCGGACGCCCTGCGCATCCTGCTGCGCGGCGGTGACGTCCTTGAACGCATCGTTGACGCGCGCGGGCGGATCGGCCTGCTTGATGCCGACGCCGACGACGACAATGCCCGACTTATAATCGTCGAGCACCTTCTGCATCCGCTCCTGCACCTGGTTCTCGATCAGCGCACGGCCCGGCCCGAGCGCCGAATCGAGGCTGACGTTCGCCACCACCTCGCGCATCGCGCTCTCCGCGGTGGCACGCACGGTGTCGCGCGGCCGGTCGATCTGGAACACGAAATTCTGCGGGCTCGAAATCTTCCAGCGCACCGCATAGGCCAGATCGATGATGTTCTGGTCGCGGGTCAGCATCAGATTCTCGGTGCCGCTCTCCGGGAAATTCTCGATGCGGATGTTCTGCACGTCGACCTTGACGACGCGGGCGATCGGCGCCGGCATCGTCATCGCGATACCGGGATCGAGCGTACCTGAGTAACGGCCGAGATAGGTGACGACGCCGCGTTCCTGCGGCGCGATCGGGTGGATCGAGGTATAGAGGATCCACACCAGCAGGATGATCCCCGCGCCGATCAGCCACAAAGCGCGCGCATTGGGCGCGCCGGGCAGGCCGCCGAGCCCGCCGCCGTTCCCGCCGCCGCCGCCGCCCCGCGCCTTGCGGAGGAATTCGTCGAGCGCAGTCGGCTTGGCGCCGGTCTTGCGGGCACCGGGCGGCAGCGACCACGGATTGCGCGGACCACCGCCGTTGGCGCCGCCATTGGCGTCATCGCCCGGTCCCCAGGGACCCTTGGGCGTTTCAGCAGCGAGAATGGGAGGGCGGCTTTTGCGGCCCGGCAGGATATTCATCCTTTCCTTATAAGAAGGCGGACGCGGAAAAACAGTGGCAAGCCGCCGACGCGGGCCTATCTGGTGCCGCATGACACAAGACGTAACGATTGCCGCGGTCCGCGCCGCCGCGGGCGAGCGGGCGACGGTCCGGTTCGAGGGCACACGCGCCGGCATCGTGCTCGACGCGACCGGCCTCGGCGGCGCCGAGCGCGACGCGCTGGAAGCCGCGGTCCGCGCCGCGGCGAGCGCGGCGTGGACGGGCGAGGTGCGGCTGGTGGTCACCGCCGAGCGCATCCATCGTCGCCTGATCGCGGTGGGAAGCGGCAAGGGCGGCGTCGGCAAATCGACGCTCGCCGCCAATCTCGCCATCGCGCTGAAGGCGCGCGGCCGCCGCGTCGGGCTGGTCGATGCCGATATCTACGGTCCGTCGCAGCCGCGGCTGATGGCGGCGGAGGACCAGCGTCCGACCGCCAAGGACAAGGTGCTCGACCCCGTCCCCACGCCTTATGGCGTGCCGATGCTGTCGATGGGACAGCTCATCGAGCCGGGCAAGGCGATCGCCTGGCGCGGGCCGATGGCGGCGGGCGCGCTGACGCAATTGGTCGATGCCGACTGGGGCGCGACCGACACGCTGGTGCTCGACCTGCCGCCCGGCACCGGCGACGTGCAGCTGACGATGGTGCAGAAGCACAAGCCGGCGGGTGCGATCATCGTCTCGACGCCGCAGGACCTCGCGCTGATCGACGCGGCGCGCGCGATCGACCTGTTCGACAAGGCGGGTATCCCGATCATCGGACTGGTCGAGAATATGGCCGGCTATGTCTGCCCGCATTGCGGCGAACTGTCCGATCCGTTCGGCAATGGCGGCGCGCAGGCGACCGCGGAACGGCTCGGCCTGCCCTTCCTGGGCCGGGTACCGCTGGCGATCGGCATCCGCACCGCCTCCGACGCTGGCCAGCCGCCGGCGGCGGGGAACGGCGCCGATGCGACCGCGTTCCATGCGATAGCGGGTCAGGTCGACGACTGGCTGCGCGCCCATTGAGGAGACGATCATGCCGCTGACCGACGATGCCGCGATCAAGGCGCTGCTGGAAGGCGCACGGACGATTGCTCTGGTCGGCGCCTCGGACCGGCCTGATCGGCCATCCTATGGCGTCATGGCGGCGTTGCAGCGCCACGGCTATCGCGTCATCCCGGTCAATCCGCAGATCACCGGCGAGCACGTCCACGGTGAATTCGTCTTCCGCGACCTGCACCAGCTCGGCGATCCCATCGACATCGTCGACATCTTCCGCCGCCCCGAAGCCGCGGGCGAGGCGGTCGACGAGGCGATCGCGATCGGCGCCAAGGCGGTCTGGCTGCAACTGGGCGTGATCAACGAGGCCGCGGCGGCACGGGCGGAGGCGGCCGGGCTGCAGGTGGTCATGGACCGCTGCCCGGCGATCGAGATCCCGCGGCTCGGCGTCGCCCCGATCGAGGCTTGATTCGCCGGCCCGGCTCGGCGAGGATGCCGGCACCGCTCGTCATGGGAGTTGGGCTGGATGCTTGCGCTGCTGTTGCTGTTTGCCGCCCCGACCGAGGACCCCGCTACGGTCATCGCGCGATCGTCGTCGCTGATCGCCGGCGATCGCTGCACCACCGATCCCAACAAGACCGACATCACCGTTTGCGGCCGGCGTCGCGCCGATCGCTTCCGCGTGCCGTTCGTCGAGCACGATGCGGGCGATCCCAAGCATGAGGCGGTGCGCGTCGAGCGCGACCGGCTGCTCAACCGTACCAATCCGGTGCAGGATCTCAGCCCGTTCCTCGTCGGCGGCGGCATGGCGGGTGTGACGGTGAGCAGCGCGACCGGCGTCAGCGGCGTCACCAACCGGCCGCTCGCGCCATGATCTGGCTCGCGATCGCCCTTCAGGCCACTGCGGCAGCGACGCCGGCGCCGGCGCCGGACGCACCGCAACGCTGGTCGATCCTCACGCCGCAGCCGTGCATGCCGCAGGCCGACAAGACCGACATCGTCGTCTGCGCCGACGGCACATCGTCGCAGACGCTGCCGCTCCCCGACGAAATAGGGCCGTCACCCGGCCGCGGCGCCAACCGCGACCTGAAAGCGACCACCGCGCTGGCGCTGGAGGCCCCGCCCTGCGCGGCGACGCTTCGCGGCTGCACCGTCGGCTTCGGCCCGCCGATCGTACCGCTCGTCGGCGCGCTGGCGAAGGTCGCCAAATCCGCCTTCGCCAATAAACCCGACAAGCGCGGCCGCGTGGCAATCGACCTCAGCACGCCGTAATTCCTCCCCCGCCAGGGGAAGGTGGTAGCGCGAAGCGGTGTCGGCGCGGGAGGAGGGGACGGAGTGTCATGACAGCGCTTCCGCCCTTTCCTCCCCCTCCACCATTCGGCTTTCGCCGAACGGTCCCCCTCCCCCTGGCGGGGGAGGAATATGGGGTCACCCCAGAATCGGCATCCATAGCGGCTGGCCGGACAGGCTCTGCGACCCCCGCAGCTTCTCCAGCGCGTGGACCACCGCGCGTTCCGGACCTTCGTGCGTGACGATCGCGACGATCGCGCTGCCGTCGGCGGCGACGCCGCGCTGGATCAGGCTCTCGATGGACACGCCGGCATCGCGCATCGCCGCGGCGATCTCGGCGAGCACGCCGACGCGATCCTGCACGGTGAATCGCAGATAGGATCGCGCCCGCCGTTCGCCGGTGTCGGCGGCGGGTTCGACGGTCAGTGCCGCCGCCGGCATGGCATAAGGCGAGCCATATTCGCCGCGTGCGATGTCGATCAGGTCGGCGACCACCGCGCTCGCGGTCGGGCCCTCGCCCGCGCCGGCGCCCTGGAAGAACAGGCGGCCGACGTAATTGCCCTCCGCCACCACCGCGTTGAGCGACCCGGTGACGTGCGCGAGCGGATGGTCGACCGGCACGAGATGCGGGTGGACGCGCTGGAACAGGCCATGCGCATCGGCCTCCGCGACCCCGACCAGCCGCACGCGATACCCGAGCGCCGCCGCTTCTGCGATGTCGGCCGCGATGACGTGGCGGATGCCCGTCGCCGACACGTCGCCGAACGCCGGTCGCGTGCCGAAGGCGAGGCTGGCGAGGATCGACAGTTTGTGCCCCGCGTCGACGCCGTCGATATCGAAGCTCGGGTCCGATTCGGCGTAACCGAGCGCCTGCGCCTCGGCGAGCACGTCGGCGAAGTCGCGCCCCTCCGCCTCCATCTTCGACAGGATGAAATTGCAGGTGCCGTTGAGGATGCCATAGACCCGGCTGATCCGGTTGGCGGCGGCGCCCTCGCGCAGCCCCTTGATCACCGGCACGCCGCCGGCCACCGCCGCTTCGAACTTGAGGGGCACCGCCGCAGCCTCGGCCGCCTGCGCGAGTTCGAGGCCATGGTGTGCGATCATCGCCTTGTTCGCGGTGACGAATCCCTTGCCCGCCGCGATCGTGGTACGGGCGAGCGTCAGCGCCGGGCCGTCGGCGCCGCCGATCAGCTCGACCACCACATCGGCGCCGTCGCCGCCGGCGAGATCGCGCATGTCGTCGACCCAGGCGAAGCGGCCGAGATCGACGCCACGATCCTTCGACCTATCCCGCGCGGATATCGCGACAATCTCGATCGGGCGGCCGGCACGGCGGGTGATGAGATCGCGGTTCGTGTCGAGCAGGCGGACGACGCCGCCGCCGACCGTACCGAGCCCGGCGAGGGCGACGCGCAAGGGTGTGTTGCTATCCATGGCCGCCGCCTAGCGGAAAGGCGCGTCGCCTGTCGAGACGGCGCAGCTTTATGTCGCGCACGTCGCCGCCATTGCCCGACGGCCGCGTGCCGTGCCACAACCCGCGGTACTTCCATTTTGCCAGCGAGCGCATTTCCCTGATGGCCACCGCCCCCAGCCCCACCACCCGGCCCGTCGCCGAGCTGACCGTCCGCGGCATCCTGCTCGGCGGGCTCATCACCCTGCTGTTCACCGCCGCCAACGTCTATCTCGGGCTGAAAGTGGGGCTGACCTTCGCCACCTCGATCCCCGCGGCGGTGATCTCGATGGCGATCCTGCGCTATCTGCCCGGCGCGACGATCCTCGAAAACAACATCGTCCAGACCGTTGCCTCCGCGGCGGGGACGCTGGCGGCGATCATCTTCGTGCTGCCCGGCCTGGTGATGATCGGCTGGTGGCAGGGTTTCCCCTATCTGCTCACCGCCGGGATCACGATGACCGGCGGTATCCTCGGCGTGATGTTCTCGGTGCCGCTACGCCGCGCGCTGGTGGTCGACACCGACCTGCCCTATCCCGAAGGCCGTGCCGCCGCCGAGGTGCTGATGGTCGGCGCCGGCAGCCGCGCGGGCGAGGCGGAGAGCACGCGCGGGCTGCGGCTGATCGTCGTCAACGCGCTGGTTTCGGCGGGTTTCGCGGTGCTGACCCAGACCAAGCTGGTGGTCGCCGAGGCGGCGCATTTCTTCCGCGCCGGCGCGGGTGCGACCGCGATCTCGGGCGGGCTGTCGTTCGCGCTGATCGGTGCGGGGCATCTCGTCGGCCTGTCGGTCGGCCTGGCGATGTTCGCCGGCGTCGTCATCGGCTGGTGGATCGCGCTGCCCATCCTCACCGGCCTGTCGCCCGCCGCCGCCAGCGTCGGCATCGAGGCGTGGGTCGGCGGCGTGTTCCGCACCGACGTGCGCTTCCTCGGCGCGGGCGTGATCGGCGTCGCGGCGATCTGGACCTTGCTCAAGATCATCGGGCCGGTGCTCGGCGGCATCCGCTCGTCGATCGCGGCGAGCAAGGCGAAGCGCGGCGGCGCGGTGCTCGAACTCGGCGAGCGCGATTTGTCGATCGGCATCGTCGTCGCGGTGACGCTGGCGACGCTGGTGCCGATCGCCGGCCTGTTGTGGTCGGTGATCGCGGGCGGGCCGCTGGAGGGATCGGCGCTGGTGCTGATCGCGGGCGCGTTGGTGTTCGTGCTGGTGCTCGGGCTGATCATCGCCGCGGTGTGCGGCTATATGGCGGGCCTGATCGGCGCGTCGAACAGCCCGGTGTCGGGGATCGGCATCCTCTCCGTGCTCGCCGCCAGCCTGATGCTCGTCGGCCTGTTCGGCCGCGGCGCGGGGCCGGACACGACGCAGGCGCTGGTCGCCTATGCGCTGATCGTCACCGGCATCGTCTTCGGCGTCGCGACCATCTCGAACGACAATCTGCAGGATCTCAAGACCGGCCAGCTCGTCGGGGCGACGCCGTGGAAGCAGCAGGTCGCGCTGATCTTCGGCGTGATCTTCGGCAGCCTCGTGGTGCCGCCGGTGCTCGAACTGCTCGCGACGACGCTGGGGTTCCAGGGAGCGCCCGGCGCCGGCCCGAACGCGCTCGCCGCACCGCAGGCGGCGCTGATCTCCGCGCTCGCCAAGGGCGTGCTCGGCGGCGATCTCAACTGGGCGATGATCGGCTATGGCGCATTGGTCGGCGTCGGCGTGATCCTGCTCGACGAGACGCTGGGGCGGCTCGGCAAGCTGCGCCTGCCGCCGCTCGGGATCGGCCTCGGCGTCTATCTGCCGATGGCGGTGACCTTGCCGGTGGTGATCGGCGCGGTCATCGGCGCGTTCTACGACCGCTGGGCGGAACGGGCCCCCGATGTCGAACTGGCGAAGCGCATGGGCGTGCTGACCGCGACCGGGATGATCGTCGGCGAGAGCCTGTGGGGCGTCGGCTTCGCGATCATCGTCTACCTCACCAATTCCGACGCGCCGCTGGCGATCGCACCGGCGGGGTTCGAGACGGCGGCGCTGATCGGCGGGACGATCGCGTTCCTGGCGCTGATCGCCGGCCTGTACCGCTACACGCGACGCTCCGTCGCCGCCTAAATGCGGCCAACCGTTGGAACGCGGCGCAGGATCGGCCGTTGAGGAAGCGGAACCCGGTGATCACCCAGCCATCCCCCCCGGCCGGTGATTGCCGGGTTTTCAGTTAGCGTATCATGGGGTTCGTCGTGACATCGTCAGCACAAGAGAAGCGCGACCGATTGGCGAGGGTGAGCGAGGCTCTGCAGTCGAGCGTCGACGTGCCGACCGACACGTTCATCACCGACGACATTCCGCTGCTGCTCACCAAGCTGTCGCGGATCCCGGCCAAACGGGCCAAGACCGAGCCCAACACATAGCCGTCATCCCGGCGAAGGCCGGGACCCGCGGTTACGGTAGCCGGCACGATGCGCGAAACGAGCACGCATCGTGACCATCGGTCCCGGCTTTCGCCGGGATTACGCGACCAACGCGGGGCGCGCCTCACACCATCGCGGCGAGCATGTCCTTGATCTTGACGAAGGCGAAGCCGACCGAGCTGTCGGCGATGCCGTACGGCAGAAACAACGTGTCGCCGTGCTTGATCGCGCCGCAGCTGTAGACGACGTTGGGCACATAGCCCTCGCGGTCCTGATCCTTCGCGGCGAGGATCGGCTCGCGAGTGCGGCCGAGCACCTTCGACGGGTCGTTCTTGTCGAGCAGCGCCGCACCGATCGAATATTTGCGCATCGCGCCGACGCCATGGGTCAGCAGCAGCCAGCCCTCGTCGAGTTCGATCGGCGGGCCGCAATTGCCGATCTGCACCAGCTCCCACGGGAAGACCGGCGTCAGGATCTTCTCGCCTTCGTCCCAATGCTCCAGACTGTCCGACTTGAGCAGGAACAGATTCTCGCCGTCCTGCCGGCCGATCATCATATATTGGCCGGCGACCTTGCGCGGGAACAGCGCCATGCCCTTGTTGCGCGCCGCGGGTCCCGACATCGGCACCAGATCGAACGCGCGGAAGTCGCGCGTGCGCAACAGCTCCGACTGGATCACCGAACCGTTATAGGCGGTATAGGTGCCGATCCATTCGTGGCTGCCGTCCTCATGCTGGAAGTGGACGATGCGCAGATCCTCCAGCCCCTTCGACTGCGCCTGCGTGATCGGGAAGATGACGGTGCCCGACAGCGTCGAATCGCGATGCCGCCACACGGTGACCGGGCCTTCGGGAATCTCGTCCTCGCCGGCACCGACGACGTCGGTCGCGGTGGCGAAGGGCGGCTCAGGCGCCAGCTTCAGCTCGTTGCCGCTGGTGATGATCCCCTCGCGGAACGCGACCGAGGAGATATGCCCCTCGCCGACCGATCGCAGGCTCATCAGGATGCGCATCGAACCCTCGGGCATGCCCGTCTGGTCGAAATGCGGCACCGCGCTGGGGTTCATCAGCGCCGCGGCGGCATAGCTGTATTCGTGGCAGAAATAGGCACCAATCAGCTGGCGCTTCTCGTCGCTGATCTCGGCGCCGTCCAGGCCGAGCAGATCCTCGATCTCGTCATAGCGCGTCATGAACACGCGGCGCGTCTGCCAATGGCGCGCTTCGAAATCCTTGAGCACCGTCTCGAGCTGCTCGCGCGCCTCTTCAGACGACATTTCGAGCACTTCGCCGACCAGACGCTCGGTCCGGTTGGGCGGGCCGCCCTTGCCGCCCCACGCAATGTGGAACGGCCGGACGACCACGCGGGACGGATCGGCATGAAGCCGCAAGCGGTGGGTGAACAGATCCATCGCGATTGTTAAGCCTCGCCGGTCGGGTCGTTGACTGGACCGCCGCCCGAACCGATCAGGCGACGCGCGTCGTCCCTGCCACGCCTTGGGCCGACTTTGAAAGCCCCGAAATCGCGCAACTGGCCAGTTGAAGCGCCAAAATCGACTCGGCACCCTGATTGCGGTTGAGCCCGGTCGGCATCAGCCCGTCGAAACAGCCGCCATCCAGCGGGCTGGCAAGCGGCAAATCGAGGTCGTTCTGGCCGAGATACCAGGCATAGGCGCGCTCCGCCTCCGCCACCCAGCGCGTATCGCGGGTCGCATGCCACGCCGCCAGGCAGGCATCCACCGTCGCCTGCGCTTCGAGCGGTTGCTGGTCGAACTGCAACGGCTCGGCATAGGGCCGGCCGAAGCTTTCGGTACCGACGGCGCGGAACCGACCCTCGGGCGACGTCTGCTTGGCGACGATCCAGTCGAGCGTCTCCAGACCGCAAACGATCAGATCCTGCCGCTCCAGCGCCTGCCCCGCGACGATCAGCGCCTGCGGCAAACGCGCGTTGTCATAGGCGAGGACGATCTCGAACCACTGCCATTCCGGCCGGCGCGCCTCGGCGAGCAAGGCGAGATGATCGTCGGGGAAGCGTTCGAGGATCGATCGCGCCAGATCGTGACCGGGCGACGCTTCCAGCATCGCCGCCGCGCCGAGCATCGCGAACGACTGCGCACGCAGCGACCCCAGATCGAGCGCCAGGCTGGCCGTCGCGTCGAACATGTTGCGCGCCCAGTCGCGATGCTTGGCGTCCTTGCCGTCGCGCGCGGTGACGCCCAGCGCCCAGATCGCACGGCCGTTCGAATCCTCTGAGCCGACGTCCTCGCACCACGTCCGGTCGAAGTTCATGAAGTTGCGGAACCGCCGCTCGTCCGGGTTCCACGCATATTGGACGAAGGAGGCGTAGATCGTCGTCCATTTGTCGCGCTCGACCGGATCGATATCGTCCATCGCGCTCATCAGCATCAGCGCGCGGGCGTTGTCGTCGATGCAATAGCCGTGGCGGCGATCGGGCACCGAATAGATCGAATGCTGCAACATGCCGGTGGCGTCGCTCATCCGCTCGACCGCGGCGAAATTCGGCTTCAACGCGCGAACACCCTGCTGGGGCTGCGCCAGCCGCCTAGGGCGGGCGGCGACGGCGACCTCGGTCTCGTGCAGCGTCGCCTCGGCGAGGCGCGGCCAGATCATCGTGCGGCCGCGGTCATAGGCCCGCTGCGCCAGCCGCGTACGATCGCGCGCGCTCGACAGCAGCCGGTCGATCTCGCGCGCGAACGCGGCGACGTCGCGGAAGTCGACCAGCACGCCGTGACCGTCGGCGAGGATCTCGGTCGCATGCACGTAAGGCGTGGAGATCACCGCCTTGCCGACGCCCACCGCATAGGACAGCGTGCCCGAGGTGATCTGCGCCGGATTGAGATACGGCGTCGCGTAGATGTCGGCCGCCTGCAGATAGTCGATCAGTTCGTTATGCTCGACGAACGCATCGATGAAGGCGACGTTGTCGCCGACGCCATGCTCTTCCGCCAGCGCCTTGAGGCGGTCGCGATAGGCCTCGCCCTCATGCGCGACGAGATTGGGATGGGTCGCACCGAGCACGACGTACAGCAGATTGGGATGGCGCTCCGTCACGGCGGGCAGCGCATCGATGATCGTCTCGATCCCCTTGTTGGGGGCGAGCAGGCCGAAGGTCAGCACCACGTCGCGGCCCTGCCAGCCGAAGCGCGGCTTCAGCGTCTCGGGATCGACGAAGGGGCGATCGGGTACGCCGTGCGGGATCATCGCGATCTGACGCGGCGCCGCACCATAGACCCGGCGCAGGATGTCGCGGCCCCGCTCGGCCATCACCACCACCTTGGCGGCGCGGCGCAACAGACCTTCGAGCACCCGGCGCTCGTCGGCATTGGGCTTTTCGAGGACGGTGTGCAGCGTCACGATCACCGGCAGCGTCGTCCGGTCGAGCAAGGCGAGCAGATACTCGCCGGCCGGACCGCCGTAGATGCCATATTCGTGCTGCACCCAGATCGCCTGCGCGCCACTCGCCTCGATCGTCCGGGCGGTCGTGAGATAGGAGGACAGATCGTTCTGCGGGATCGTGCCGGTCACCGCGGGCGGATAGTCGTAGCGACCGGGATGATCGTCCATCGCATAGACGTCGACGCGGACATCGGGGAAACGGTCGCGCATCGCCTGATACACGTCCGTCGTGAACGTCGCGAGACCACATTGGCGCGGCAGGAAGTTGCCGATCATCGCCAGATGCTGGATTCCGTCGCCATTCCCCGCGGTCGTAAACATCCGAGTCCCTTCAAAAAGGCAGATTTGTGGCGAAGCCAAAACCTTGCTGTTTGGTGAACACGCGAACGGCCCAAAGGTTGCATTCTTGTTGCACTGCAACCAGCGCCGACCCGGATGCGATCAGCCTCTGCCGCGATAGGGCTGCACGCCCTGATCGGGCAGCCACAGGCCAGCGGGCGGCGGTCCGGACTGCCAGAAGACATCTATCGGAATGCCGCCGCGCGGATACCAATAGCCGCCGATGCGCAGCCACTGGGGCTTCATCTCCTCGAACAGGCGCTGGCCGATGCCGACGGTGCAATCCTCGTGGAAGCCGGCATGGTTGCGGAACGACCCGAGGAACAGCTTGAGCGACTTGGACTCGACGATCGTCTCGCCGGGCGCATAGTCGATCACGAGATGCGCGAAATCGGGCTGGCCGGTCACCGGGCAGAGCGAGGTGAATTCTGGCACCGCGAAACGGACGAGATAGGTCGTTCCGGCACGCGGGTTGGGAACATAATCGAGCACCGCCTCTTCGGGAGAGGCGGGCAGCTGGCTGGCTTGGCCGAGATGCATTGGGGTCATGCCCCGCCATGTAGGATGTCGATCCCGATATGAAAACGCTGGTTCCGGTGCTGGGCGACCAGCTCAGCCTGTCCCTCTCCTCGTTGCGCGACGCCGACCCGGCTGAAACGATCGTGCTGATGATGGAGGTCGGCGACGAGACGACCTACGTCCGCCACCACAAGCAGAAGATCGCCTATATCCTGTCGGCGATGCGCCACCACGCCGCGGCGCTGGCGCACGCGGGCTGGACGGTCGATTACGTCCGGCTCGACGATCCCGACAACAGCGGCAGCTTCACCGGCGAGATCGCCCGCGCCGTCCAGCGCCACGCCCCCGACCGTATCGCCGTCACCGAGGCCGGCGAATGGCGCGTCGTCGCGATGATCGACGGCTGGGAGACGATCTTCGGCCTGCCCGTAGACATCCGCCGCGACGATCGCTTCCTGTGCGACCATGCCGAGTTCGAGGCTTGGGCGAAGGACCGCAACCAGTTGACGATGGAGTTCTTCTACCGCGTCATGCGCCGCAAGACCGGGCTGCTGATGGACGGCAAGCAGCCGGTCGGCGAACGCTGGAACTTCGACAAGGAGAACCGCAAGCCGGCGAAGAACGACCTGTTCATGCCGCGTCCGCACAGGTTCGCGCCCGATGCGATCACGCAGGAGGTGATGGCGCTGGTCGCCGAGCGCTTCGCCGATCATCCCGGCACGCTCGACGGTTTCGCTTATGCGGTGACCGCGGCCGATGCCGAGAAACAGGCCGCCTATTTCCTCGAAAAGGCGCTGCCGCAATTCGGCGATTACGAGGACGCGATGCTGACCGGCGAGCGCTACCTCTGGCACTCGATCCTGTCGCCCTATATCAATTCCGGGCTGCTCGATCCGCTCGACCTGTGCCGGCGCGCCGAGGCGGAATATCGCGCCGGCCGCGCCCCGCTCAATTCGGTCGAGGGCTATATCCGCCAGATCATCGGCTGGCGCGAATATATGCGCGGCATCTACTGGCGGGAGGGGCCCGCATACGTCGAGCGCAACTTCCTCGATCATCACCGCAAATTGCCCGGCTGGTATTGGACCGGCGAGACCGACATGCATTGCCTCAAGGAGGCGATCGGCCAGACGCTCGCCACCGCGCACGCGCATCATATCCAGCGGCTGATGGTCACCGGCAATTTCGCGTTGCTGATCGGCGCCGATCCCGCCGAGGTCCATCGCTGGTATCTCGAAGTCTATATCGACGCCTATGAATGGGTCGAGCTGCCCAACACGCTCGGGATGAGCCAGTTCGGCGACGGCGGCCTGCTGGGGTCGAAGCCCTATATCTCGTCGGGCGCCTATATCGACCGGATGAGCGACTATTGCGGCAAATGCCGCTACGACGTGAAGCAGCGGGTCGGCGAAAACGCCTGCCCGTACAACGCGCTCTACTGGGACTTCCTCGTCCGCCACGAGGACAAGCTGGGCGGCAACATGCGCCTGCGCATGCCATATAGTACGTGGGCGAAGCAATCCGAGCAATCTCAAAAGGAAACACTGGCTCAAGCCGCAACTTTCTTGCAGGCCCTCGACACCGCCGGGGAAGACGGCTATTGACGGCATCGGGCGCTCCTCCCCAGTCGTCGGCCCGACTAACCCGTGTGAACGTAGGGAGTGAGTGATGGACGCGTTGGTGACCACCGAATGGCTGGCCGGGGAGCTCGGTGCGAGCGATCTCAGGATCGTCGATGCCACCTATTTCGCCAATTTCCCCGGCGAGCCGCCGCGCGACGCCGCCACCGAATATGAGGCGGCGCATATTCCGGGCGCGGTGTTCATGAACCTCGGCGAATTGCGCGACACCGACAGCGATCTGCCGATGATGCTGCCGAGCGCGGAGAAATTCGCCAGCCGCATGCAAAGCCTCGGGCTCGGCGACGGCAGCCGCATCGTGCTCTACGACAATTCCCCGCATCATACCGCCGCGCGGGCGTGGTGGATGCTGCGTACCTTCGGCGCGCACGACGTCGCGATCCTCGATGGCGGCCTCGCCAAATGGCAGGCGGAGGGGCGCGCGACCGCGAGCGGCAAGGAAAGCCTGCGCCATCGCCATTTCACCGTCTGGGTCGATGCCAAGAACGTCCGCACGCTGGCGCAGATGAAGGCTAATATCGACAGCGGCGCCGAACAGGTGGTCGACGCCCGCTCGGCGGCGCGCTTCACCGGCGAGGAACCCGATCCGCGCCCCGCGACGCATGCCGGCCATATCCCGGGCTCGAAGAACCTGCCGCAGGGCAAGCTGTTCAACGTCGACGGCACCTGGAAGCGCGGGCAGGCGCTGCACGAGGCGTTCGCGGCGGCGGGGGTCGACCTCGACCGGCCGATGGTCGCCACCTGCGGTTCTGGCATCACCGCGGCGGTGCTCGCCTTCGGCGCGCATCTGGTCGGCAGGGACATGCCCATCTATGATGGCAGTTGGTCGGAATGGGGAGCGGATCGCTCGACGCCCAAGGCCATGGGAGCCAAGGAAACCGTTGACGGATAGGAACACGACCGACCGCGATCTGGGCGACGCCACCCGCGTCGTCCAGGCCGGCCGGCGCCCCGAATGGACGCAAGGCATCGTCAACACGCCGGTCTGGCGCGCCTCGACGATCCTCTACGACAGCATCGCCGACCTGCGCGCCAATGCCCGGCCCGATACGCATCACCGCCTCTATTACGGCCGCCGCGGCACGCCGACGCAATGGAGCCTCGCCGACGCGCTGACGGCGCTCGAACCGGGGGCGGAGGCGACCTTCCTCTACCCCTCGGGCGTCGCGGCGATCGCCGCGGCGTTGCTCTCGGTGCTGTCGCCCGGCGACGAACTGCTGCTGGTCGACAGCGCCTATGACCCGACACGCGGGCAGGCGATGCAATTGCTCAAGCGGTTCGGGATCACCACGCGCTTCTACGATCCGTTGATCGGCGCGGGGATCGAGGCGCTGGTCGGCCCGGCGACCAAGGCGATCTTTCTCGAAAGCCCGGGCAGCCTGACCTTCGAGGTGCAGGACGTGCCGGCGATCGTCGCGGTGGCCAAACGCCACGGGCTGACGACGCTGCTCGACAATACTTGGGCGACGCCGCTGTTCTTCCCGGCGATCGAGAAAGGCATCGACCTCACCATCCTCGCCGCGACCAAATATGTCGTCGGCCATTCCGACGCGATGCTCGGCTCGGTCACCGCCGCGCCGGGCCATTATGCGCGGCTGCGCGATACGAGCTTCCAATTGGGGCAGGTCGCCTCCCCCGACGATAGCTGGCTCGGCAGCCGCGGCCTGCGCACGATGGCGGTACGGCTGGCGCAGCACCAGCGCAGCGCGCTGGAGATCGCACGCTGGCTCGCGGAGCGGCCCGAGGTGGCGCAGGTGCTGCACCCGGCCCTGCCCTCCTGCCCCGGCCACGATCTGTGGGCGCGCGACTTCAAGGGATCGAGCGGATTGTTCTCGTTCGTGCTGAACGGCGGCGGCGAGGCGGCGCGCGCGGCGCTGATCGATACGCTCGACCTGTTCGGCATCGGCTATAGCTGGGGCGGGTTCGAAAGCCTCGCCATCCCCGCCGACCCCGCCCGAAGCAGGACCGCGGCGCCGCGCGACTATGCCGGGCCGATGGTTCGGTTGCAGATCGGGCTGGAGGACGCAGGCGACCTGATCGCCGATCTGGAGCGCGGGCTGGCGGCGTTCAGAGGGGCTATATAATTTGTAAGTCCTCCCCCGCCAGGGAGTGCCGGGTTGAACGGCCGCCGGCCGTTCAAGGTCATGCCGGGGGCATGATCAACCCTGCACTCCCGCTAAAGCGAGGGAGGATTTGACGGTTACTGCGCCGATGCCTTCGCGTCCTGGCCGTCGCCCTCGGGCGCCGCGACGATGTCGCGCGTCGTCGCACCCTTGTCGACGACGTTGGTCGCGGGGTCGCCGACCGACGAGCGGATGCCGGTGTCGGCCGCGTCGCCGCCGGCCTGGCTGACGACGCCATTCTCCGCCGCGCTGCGCTGCGTATTGCCGCCGAACAAGGCGTCGAGCGTCTGCGCCTGCGAGGCATTGTCCTGCGGGCGGGCGGCGCCGGGCTGCGGCGGCACCAGCGAATAATCGGGCGGGATCACCAGCGGCGCCTGACGCGCGACGGCGAATTCGTCCGGCCGGGCGCGATCGTAGCCGCGCTTGCCGCAGCCCGAGAGGAGGACGACGCAGGCGAGGCCGGCGAGAATCGGAACTGACTTACGCATGGGGATTCTCCGAGGGGATGTCGCGCTTGTCGCGCATCAGGAGCGCGCGGACAAGCAGCACCAGCACGCCGAGGGTGATCGCCGCATCGGCGACGTTGAAGACGAGGAACGGCCGCCAGTCGCCGAAATGCAGATCGGCGAAGTCGACGACATAGCCGAAGCGCACCCGGTCGACGATATTGCCGAGCGCGCCGCCCAGGATCGCGCCCAGCGCCATCTGGTCGGCGCGATGGGGCTCGCGCGTCATCCACACCGCCACCGCCACTGCGATCGCGCCGGTCATCGCGACCAGCGCCCAGCGCATCGTGTTGGTGTCGGCGTGGAGCAGCCCCAGCGAGATGCCGTGGTTGGCGACGAAGCGCAGGTTGAAGAACGGCGTGATCGTCCGCTCCGCGGTCAGCTCGTCGAGCTGCAACACATCGGTGATCGTCACCTTCGTCACCTGATCGACGACGAACAGCAAGGCCGCGGTCAGCAGCCCGGCGATGGGGATGTTACGCATGGGCGACGACATCCTCGCACCGCGCGCACAGGTCGCCGTCGACCGCCACCTCGGGCAGATGCCGCCAGCAGCGTCCGCATTTGTGGTAATCGGTACGCGTCACCGCGACCGCGTCGCCGGCTTCGACCTTGGCGACGATGAACGTCTCGGCCAGCGCCTCTGCCGACAGCGGCAGCTCGGGTACGGTCACCTCCGCCTCTAGGCTGGAGCGCACCGTCTTCTCGCGGCGCAGCGGCTCGATCGCCTCGGTCACGCTGGTGCGCAGCCGGCGGACGTCCGCCCAGTCGGTGCCGAGCGGCTGGTCGCCGGGCAGCGCCGGCAGTTCGGGCCATTCGAGGAAATGCACCGATCCGTCCTCGCTCGGGAAGCGCGCCTGCCACACCTCTTCCGCGGTGAAGCAGAGGATCGGCGCGGCATAGCGGACGAGAGCGTGGAACAAGGTGTCGAGCACCGTGCGATAGGCGCGCCGCTTCGGATCGCCCGGCGCATCGCAATAGAGCGAGTCCTTGCGGATATCGAAGAAGAAGGCCGACAGATCCTCGTTGGCGAAGTCGGTCAGGCGACGCAGATAGCGGTTGAGCTCATAGCTCTCCGCCGCCTCGCGCAAATCCATGTCGAGCTGGCCCAGCAAGGTGAGCACGTAGCGCTCCAGCTCGGGCATCGCCTCGACCTCGACCCGTTCGGCCTCGCTGAAGCCGTCGAGCGCGCCGAGCAGATAGCGGAAGGTGTTGCGCAGCTTGCGATAGCCGTCGGAGGCGGTACCGAGCACTTCCTTGCCGATCCGCACGTCGTCGAAATAATCCGTCGAGGCGACCCACATGCGCAGGATGTCCGCCCCACTCTCACCGATCACCTTGAGGGGATCGACGACATTGCCGAGGCTCTTCGACATCTTGCGCCCCTGTCCGTCGAGCGCGAAGCCGTGCGTCAGCACCGCGTCATAGGGCGCGCGACCGCGCGTGCCGCAGCTTTCGAGGAGCGACGACTGGAACCAGCCGCGATGCTGGTCGCTGCCTTCGAGGTACAGATTGGCGCGGACGTCCTCGCCGTAGCGCGCCTCGACGGTGAAGACATGCGTCGAACCGCTGTCGAACCAGACGTCGAGAATGTCGTTCTGCGGTTCGTAATCCGCCAGGTCATGATCGGGGCCGAGCAGCGCCTGATGATCCGCGGTGAACCACGCATCGGCGCCGCCGTCGCGGAAGGCGGCGATGATCCGCGCGTTGACCGCGGGATCGTTGAGATAGTCGCCGGTCGTCCGATCGACATAAAGCGCGATCGGCACGCCCCAAGCGCGCTGGCGGCTGATCACCCAATCGGGGCGCCCCTCGACCATCGAGCGGATGCGGTTCTGCGAGCGCGCCGGCACCCAGCGCGTATGCTCGATCGCGTCGAGCGCGGTCTCGCGCAGCGTCGCGCCGTTGCTCGCGCCTTCCCCGCCGTTGAGGATCGGCCGGTCCATCGGGATGAACCATTGCGGCGTCGCGCGGAAGATCACCTTCGCCTTCGACCGCCACGAATGCGGATAGCTGTGCGCGAAATCGTCCGAAGCGGCGAGCAATGCGCCGACCGCGCGCAGGTCCGTGCAGATCGGGCCGTCGGCGCCGACGAACTTCTTGTTGATGACGCTGCCCTGTCCGCCGAGCCACGCCCAATCGGGCCGGTAGAAGCCGGCGCCGTCGACCGCGAATACGGGCTCCAGGCCGTTGGCCTTGCACAGCAGGAAGTCGTCCTCGCCATGGTCTGGCGCCATGTGGACGAGGCCGGTGCCGGCGTCGCTGGTGACGAAATCGCCCGACAGGAACGGCCGCGGCCGCGCGAAGAAGCCGCCGAGCGCGTGCATCGGGTGACGCGCGGTCGCCCCCTCCAGGGCGCTGCCCTTAACTAGGGCTATCACGGTTTCGAGCGCGATGCCGGTGCGCTTGCCGAACGCCGACACCAGATTTTCCTCGACGAGGAAGCGCCGGCCGCCGCTTTCGAACAACACGTAATCGAGTGCCGGATTATAGGCGAGCGCCTGATTGACCGGGATCGTCCACGGCGTGGTCGTCCAGATCACCGCGGTCGCGCCGACCAGCAATTCTCCCTCGGGCGCGGTTGCGATCTCGAAACCGACATCGATCTGGGTCGAGACGACGTCCTCATATTCGACCTCGGCCTCGGCGAGCGCAGTCTTTTCGACCGGCGACCACATCACCGGCTTGGCACCGCGATAGAGCTGGCCGCTCTCGGCGAATTTGAGCAATTCGCCGACGATCGTCGCCTCGGCGTCGTAATTCATCGTCAGATAGGGATCGGCCCAATCGCCCATCACGCCCAGCCGCTGGAACTGGTCGCGCTGCACGCCGACCCAGCGATCGGCATAGGCGCGGCATTCGGCGCGGAATTGCGCGACCGGCACCTCGTCCTTGTTCTGCTTCTTGGCGCGATACGCCTCCTCGACCTTCCACTCGATCGGCAGGCCGTGGCAGTCCCACCCGGGCACGTAGGGCGCGTCCTTGCCGATCAGCGACTGGCTGCGGACGATGATGTCCTTCAGCACCTTGTTCATCGCATGGCCCATGTGGATGTCGCCATTGGCGTAGGGCGGGCCGTCGTGGAGGATGAATTTCTCGCGCCCCGCCCGCTGTTCGCGCAGCCGGTCGTAGACGCCGATGCGCGCCCAGCGGTCGAGGATCGCCGGCTCCTTGGCGGCGAGACCCGCCTTCATCGGAAAGTCGGTCTTCGGCAGGAAGACGGTGTCGCGCCAATCTTTCGGCGTGTCGGGGGCGTCGGTCATATGTTTGGCGGTCTTATCGTGAGTGTCGGTCAGCACAAAGCGCATAAACGAGGTGGGTTAAGCATCCAGCAACGCCCGCGCCCGCGCGCAATCGCGCTCCATCTGCGCCATCAGCGCATCCAGGCCGTCGAATTTCGCCTCGGGACGCAGATAGTCGATCAGCGCCACCTCGATCGATTGCCCGTACAGATCGCCGGAAAAATCGAAGAAAAAGGGTTCGAGCAGCTCCTTGGGCGGATCGAAGGTCGGCCGGATGCCGAGGTTCGCCGCGCCCTTCAGCTGCCGCCCGTCGGCGAGCCGCGCGGTCACCGCATAGATGCCGTAGGCCGGGCGCAGATACTTGCCCATGTCGACGTTGGCGGTGGGATAGCCGATCGTGCGGCCGACCTTGTCGCCATGCTGGACCACGCCCTCGATCGCGAAGGGGCGGGTGAGCAGCCGCGCCGCACCGCGCGGGTCGCCGTCGCACAGCAGCCTACGGATGCGGGTCGACGACACCGGCTCGCCGTCCAGCGTCACCGCACCGACCGTCTCCGCGACGAAACCATGCGCCCGGCCGCGCGCGGCGAGCAGGCGGACGTCGCCGCTCTTGCGATGGCCGAAGGTGAAATCCTCACCGGTCACGACGCCCGCGACCGCGAGATTGGCGTGCAGCCGCTCGGCGATGAACGCCTCCGCCGACAGCGCGGCGAGCGCCGCATCGAACGGGAAGACGACCATCGCATCGACCCCCGCCGCGGCGAACAGCCGTTCGCGCTGGTCGAGCGTGGTCAGCCGGAACGGCGGCGCATCGGGGCGGAAGTGGCGCACCGGATGCGGATCGAAGGTCGCGACCAGTGCCGGCCTGCCCTCGGCGCGCGCACGCGCCACCGCCCGCCCGACCACCGCCTGGTGCCCGAGGTGAAAGCCATCGAAATTGCCGAGCGCGACGATCCCGCCCGCCAGATGCGACGGCACCGCCGAGCCACCGTCCAGCCGCTCCATCGCCGGCCCCTTAGGACGCGCGCGTGCGGGGAGCAACAGGTGGTGCAAATCGGCCCCTTTCCGCGGCCCGTCGACCGGGGGTAGGATGATGACCATGACGTCCCTCCCCTACCTCGGCAGCGGCCTGATGCCCGAGCCGATCGTCGCCCGCCTGCTGTCGCAACCCGGCGTGCAGAAGGTGCCGAGCCCGAAGCTCGACCTGTTCATCGCCCGCGGCTTCATCGGGCCAACGCTGTGCGACGCGCTGATCGAGCGGATCGACGCGGTCCGCCGCCCCTCGACGATCGCCGATCCCAACGGCGACGCCGCCTTCCGCACCAGCGAGACGGGCGATCTCGCCGCGACCGACCCGGTGGTGCAGGCGGTCGAGGCACGGCTGGCCGCGTTCACCGGCCTCGACCCCATGCATGGCGAGCCGTTGCAGGGCCAGCGCTACGCGGTCGGGCAGGAGTTCAAGGGCCACACCGATTATTTCGAGCCGCAGGGCGCCGACTACGAGCGCTATTGCTCGGTGGCGGGCAACCGGACGTGGACGGTAATGGTCTATCTCAACGAACCCGAGGCCGGCGGCGCGACCCGCTTCAAGGCCGCAGACAAGATCATCCAGCCGGAGACGGGCAAGCTCGTCGCCTGGAACAACCGCCGCTTCGACGGCACGCCCAATCCGGCGACACTGCATCAGGGGATGAAGGTGCGCGACGGGGTGAAATACGTCATCACGAAATGGTATCGCGAACGGGTGTGGGCATGATCCCAATTCCTCCCCCGCCAGGGGAGGTGGCAGTGCGCAGCACTGACGAAAGGGGCGGAAAGGGCGTTAGCCTTGTTACGAGGCTCCGCCTTTTCCGCCCCCTCCACCACTCGGCTAGCGCCGAGCGGTCCCCCTCCCCCTTGCGGGGGAGGATTTCGCACTAGAACGTCGCGCTCACGCCAAGGCTGAACACGCGGCCGAGATTGTAGCGGTTGATATACACCTCGTTGCCGTTGGCGAAGGTCTGGCTCTCGCGATAGCGGGTGCGGGTCAGGTTGCGCGCCTCGGCCTTGATCTCGAACTTGCCGCCCATCAGCTCGACGCCTTGCCGCGCGACGAGGTCGAGGCGGACGCCGGGATGCTCGACGATGTCGGGCTGGAAGCCGGTGCCGCTCAGCAGCGAGGGACCGCGATTGGTCACGCGCTTGCTCGCATAGTTGAACAGCAAGGTGATCTGCGACAGCGCCGCGCTGTCCTCGATCCCGATCTGCAAGTTGACGAGATGGTCCGACTGGCCCGTCAGCGGCGCACCGTCGCGGAACAGCGACGAGGCGGGCGCAAAACCGACCGCGCAATTGCCGACCGCCTGGGTCGAAGAGGCGACCGACGGCGCGCAATTGCTGTCCGCGGTGATCTTCGACTTGGTGTAAGTGTAATTGGCGACCAGCAGCGCGCGCCGCGTCGCGAAGAACTCGCTGCCGAAGACGTCGGCGAGCGGGAAATATTTCTGGAGCTCGACCTCGCCGCCGTACAGCGTCGCCTTGGGCAGATAGGTGAAGCCGGTCTGCAACCGGTCGTCGGCGCCGGTGTAGAAGCCGACCTGCTCGATCGGATTGTCGATCCGCTTGTAGAAGCCCGCCAGAGTGAAGCGCTGGTCGCGCTTGAAGAACCATTCGTAGCGCGCTTCGAGATTATAGAGCTTCGAATCGCGCAGCAGCGGGTTACCGAAGAACAAGCGATCCGAATCGGGATCGCGGAACTGCTGCGG
Organism: Sphingomonas sp. M6A6_1c; assembly: GCF_053345135.1. Taxonomy (NCBI): domain Bacteria; kingdom Pseudomonadati; phylum Pseudomonadota; class Alphaproteobacteria; order Sphingomonadales; family Sphingomonadaceae; genus Sphingomonas; species Sphingomonas sp. M6A6_1c. The sequence continues at coordinate 31,088 of NZ_JBKEZO010000008.1, forward strand.
CGCGAGCTCGCGGAACTGCGGGCGCGAGATCGTCTTGGCGGCGCTGGCACGCAATTGCATGTCGGCGGCGAAATTCCAGGTCAGCGTCGATGCCGGCAGGAAGTAATCGTTCTTCAGCCGCGCAAGGCCGGTGGTGACGCCGAACGGCGTGACCCGCTCGTCGCCGCGCTCGTAGCGCACGCCGATCACCGCCCGCAGCCCGTCGAACGCCTCGCCCTCGGCCTGCACATAGCCGGCATGGACGTCGAGGCTGGCGTCATAGCGATAGGCGCCCGCCGCGGTGCTGAACTGCAACTGGATCGTGCAGGGCGCGGTGTTGGCGGTGGACGGACAGGCGTTGTTGAGCACGTCGGGGCTTAACAGATAATCCGGCCGTAACAGATTGTAGGGATAGCCCGGCGCGGTGCCGCCGCCGTTCGACGTCTGATAGTTGAACTGCAGGCGCGACGAGGTCCGGTCGGTGCCCTGGTAGAAATAGCCCGCCGACAGCGTGATCGGACGATCGCCGTCGATCTTGTACGACGTGTCCGCCTGACCGGTCCACAGATTCTCGTTCAGCTCGCTGAAGATGATCGAGGCGAAGGGGGTGAAGCGCTGCGTCACCTGATAGGCGCCGTTGCACTGGTAGCCGTCCGCCTGCTGCGCACCGTCGCTGGTGATCGGCACGCCGGTGGTGGTCGTCGCGGAGCAGAGATAGTCGAACTGCCGCTCATAAGGCGCATTGCGCTTAGAGTTGGCATAGGCGCCGCGCACGTCGACCTTCAGCGCATCGGTCAGCTTGAATTCGCCGACCAATTGCGTCTCGATCAGCTGGCGTTCGAACCAATTGGTGTTCTGCTGGAAACGCAAACCGCTGGCGTTGTTGTACAGCGTCGCCGCCGATCCGCGCGCCTGCTTCAGCGTGTCGTGGATATAGACGTTGGTCCAGCGGATGGTGTTCTCCCCGAACTCCAGACCGACGCCGATCAGGGCATTGGCGACGATCCGGTTGTCGGTCAGTAAGGTGCTGAAATCGTTGCGCAGCGTGCCGTCTGCCGAGACGCTGTCCTGCTGGTTGGCGAAACGGGTGCGGAAGGTGTTGCTGGCGCTCAGCGAGGCGATCACGCCGAGCCGCGACGATCCGATGTCGTAGACCGAGCCGCCGCTGATCTCGCCCGACCAGTTCGCCGGCAATTGGTTGTTGCGCTGGAGCAGCGTGGTCGAGGCGTTGGAGAGCTGCGCGACCTGCGCGGCGGGGATGATGCCGCTGCCGTTGGGCGCATTCTTGATAAACGCGGGCACCTTGCGCGTGCCGTCGTCGAAGCCGATCCAGTCGGCATCGCCGCCGTAATAGGTATAGCCCAATTCGCTGGTCGTCGCGTCGTCGGCCGAGATGGTCGCGCCGAACGAGACGAAATTCTTGTCGGGGATCGCCTTGGTCGTCAAATTGATGACGCCGCCGCCGAACTCGCCGGGATAATTGACCGAATAGGTCTTCTGGACCAGCGCCGAACCGACGATTGTCGTCGGGAAGATGTCGAGCGGCACCGAACGGCGCAGCGGCTCGGGGCTGGGCAAAGGCGAACCGTTGAGCAGCGACGAGGAATAGCGATCGCCGAGGCCGCGGACGTAGACGAAGCCGCCGCCGACCACCGACAGGCCGGTGACGCGGGTCAGCGCGCCGGCGATGTCGCCCTCGCCGGTCCGCGCGATATCGGCACTCGACAGCACCGAGACGATCTGTGGAGTCGAGCGGACGACGTTGGGGATGTTGCGGCCGACGACGACGATGTCCTCGCCATCGCCGTTCATGCCCGGGGCGGACACCTCGACCGGTGCCTCCTGCTGATCCGTGGCGGTCGGCGCCGCGCTCTGCGGATCGGTCGCGCCGCCGGGGCTCGACGTCGCGGGCGTGGAGGTCTGCGCCGGGGGCGGTGCCGGCGCGGCGGTGCCACCCGCGGTCTGCGCGAGAACCGCCGGCGCCACGAGGGTGGAGGACATCAATAGAAGGGTGGCGAAAGCGAGCCGCTGCGGCATGACCGTCAATCCCGGATCAGGAGTCTGGATACAGGTGTCCGCAGGTGACGGGATCGCCACCTGCGGAACCGATGCTGGGATGGGGCACCGTCAGGCGCCCCATGGCCTCAGCGGCCCTGGCAGGCGAAATAGACCGAGTTGAACGACGGCGGACCGAAGTCCTGCAACGCCGTATCGGCCGGACGGACGGTGCTGCGCCCGCCGCTGGTCTGCTCGCCGGCGATGATGTTGACGCAGGCGACGTTGCTCACCGTCTTCACCACGCCGTTGACGAAGCGCATGTCGGAGCCGCCACGCTGGCGGATCGCGGCGGGCGCCAGCGCGGTCTGGATGAAGGTGAAATTGGCGTAGGTCGCGAAGGTCCGCGGCAGCAGGTCCTCGGCGTTGTTCGAGTCGATCTCGGTCGAGAAGCTGTCGACGGTCGCGCCGCTGGTCCGCTGCGCCGCGATCATGAACTGGATGAAGCCGCGATAGCCGTTGTCGATGTCGAAACCGTCGTCGTCGGCGCCGGTGATCGCGATATATTTCAGGTTGCTGGTGCCGCCGAAGATCTCGATGCCGTCATCCGCCGAATTGTGGCTCTGAATATGGTCGAGCGTGGTGCCCGACCCGGTCGCGCCGAGCGTCAGGCCCTGCAGCTCGTTGCCGTCGCTGATCGCGATGCCCGAATAGCGGATCTGGACGTAGGACATCGTGCCGCTCGAATCGGCGGTGTCGGTGCCGCCGTAGAAGCGGCCGGTGACGCCCTCGATCGCGAGCTGGCACGGCGTCGCGTTGCTGCCGCCGCTGCCGGTCGCGCACACCGCGGTCGGCGCGCGGCCGAGCAGGATGATGCCGCCCCAATGGCCCTGGCTGGTTTCCGATTCGCCGGTCGCCGAGCTGACGTTCTGCTGCGAGGTGAAGATGATCGGTGCCGCGGCGGTGCCGATCGCGTTGAGCTTCGACCCGCGGTTGACCAGCAGCAGGTCGTTGGTCGATTCGTTGGCATTGGCGAAGACGGTGACGCCGGGCTCGACGGTCAGCGTCACGCCGGTGCCGCCAGTCGCGCCGAGATCGGTGCCGACCTCGGTCTGGCCGGTGAAGCGATAGGCGATGCCGGCGATGCGCGGCAGCGTCAGGCTGGTGGTGACCGCCTGCGGGATGTCGCAGATCTTGAAGCCGCCGATCGTCGCGGCGGTGGCGGTGTTCGCCGCGCCGGTCGCGGTGTTGGTGCCCGCCGGGCAGGCGGCGCCGCTCGCCAGCGTGCCGATCGCCGGCACCGCGGTGCAGCGCGCGCCGCTGCCGCCGAATTCGGCGGCAGTCGAGTTGCAGGTCCAGCCCTGGAAGCTCGTGTCGCTCGGCCCGCTCAGCGCGCCGACGTAATTGGTGCGGGTGAAGAAGGCGTTGATCGCCGACGGGTCGGCCGCGGTGGTCAGCGAGGTCGCGGACGCCGGATAGACGCCGTTGAGCGTCGAGCCGACACCGTTGACGTTGTTGTTGCTGCCCGCGTTGACGATGGCGAGCTGCTCGTCGGAGGTGATCGTGATCGTGTTGACCTGCGTGGCGGCGGCGAATTGCGCGGCGGTGATCGCCGAGGGGGTCGGCGTCGGGGTCGGCGCGGTCGGCGTCGGGGTCGGCGCGACGATCACGACGCTGCCGGCTCCCGGCGAGGCGACGCTGTCGGCGCCGCCGCAGCCGGCGAGCGCCAGGCAGGCGGTGGATGCCATGAGGATTGCGCCGATGCGCGTGTTGCTCGCCATGATCGAAAGCTCCCGGTCGATAGTCGTTGTGACGGTCGGCCAAGGCTCCCCCTTCGACCGTTCCCTGGAGCCGCGGTACGAGCGGTAAATGACGTCTGAATGAGATTCGGGAGACGTTTCGGTGACGGTGATGTGACGACTTTGTTACGGCGGCGGCGGCGGGGCCGCGCGGCGCATGGGACGCAAGCCACTGAATGCCAGCGAAATTCCTCCCCCGCTAGCGCGAACGGATCGCACACGACCCGTAACAAGCCAAACCCTCTTCCCGTCATCCCGGCCTTGAGCCGGGGTCCCGCTTCTTCTTCTGCGGCTCAACCGCGGCGAGCAGAAGAGAGCGGGATGCCGGATCAAGTCCGGCATGACGAAGCAGGTTGCGGATACCCCCGCCCCCAAACGCAAAACGGGCGCCCTCCTTCCGGAGGACGCCCGCCGCGTCACGAAGCCAGCAAGCTTACTTCTTGCCGTCCGTCACGCCGATCGCGGGAACCGAGACGGTTTCCTTCTCGGTCTTGACCTTGGGCACTTCGACCGTGGTTTCCTTGGTACCGACGACGACCTTCTTCGAATCGAGATCCACCGCCGGCAGCGAGCCGCCCTTGGCGCTGACGTCGACGATCGGCAGCGAGCCCTTCTTGGTGACGTCCGCGCTCCAGAAGCCGGTCAGGAACAGCAGGGCGACGATGATGATCGCCACCACCGCCACGATCGCCAGCACGCGGCCGGCGCCGCCGCGACGCTCAACGATGACGCGGTCGCCGTTACGGTCGGTCGTATAGTCTACCATGATCTCTCTCCCTTTGAACTGAAGAGCTTAATCCGGAGATCAGACGATTGTTCCCGATCCGCAACGACCAAAAGGAACCGGGCACCGCGGCGGCCTCGGCCTGCACGCCGCAACGCCCCGGCGCCAGAAACCAAAAAGCCCGCCGATCGTGCGACCGGACGGGCTGATATGGTGGGCGCGACAGGGATTGAACCTGTGACCCCACCCGTGTGAAGGGTGTGCTCTACCGCTGAGCTACGCGCCCGAAACTTATCGGAGGCGGGCCTTTACGGGCAGCCGCCGCCGCTGTCCAGTCTCAGTTTACCGAATCTTTCAGGCCCTTGCCGGCCTTGAACTTGGGCTGGTTGGACGCCTTGATCGTCATCGGCTCCAGCGTGCGGGGATTGCGGCCCTGCGACGCCTTGCGCTTGGAGACGGAGAAGGTGCCGAACCCCACCAGGCGAACCTCGTCGCCCTTCTTCAAGCTGTCCGTGATCGCGTCGAACACCGCTTCCACCGCCTTGATCGCGTCGCCCTTGGCGAGCCCCGAGGTGTCCGCGACCGTCGCGATCAGCTCTTGCTTGTTCATGGAATACTGCCCCCTTCGAACCTTAAGAAGAATCATTGCCAAGCCAGAACGACCAGTAAGGCCGCCCCGACCGGCAGAGTCAATCGATACCGCTGCGCTGTGTAAGGCGCAGCGGTTTCAAAACGTTAACGACGGCCTAGCCGCCTTTGGGTCAGTGATGCAACTCACCGCCCGCAGGTGCAACCCCCGCCGGCGGCAATGCGGCGAGTTCATCGGCGTCCGTCCACTCGATTGCGGACAGGGGTTCGGTCAGCGCCAGCTTGAGCACCTCGTCGACGTGCGCGACCGGTACGATGGACAGCCCGTCCTTGATGTTCTGCGGGATGTCGGCGAGATCCTTCTCGTTTTCCTGCGGGATCAGCACCGTGGTGATGCCGCCGCGCAGCGCCGCGAGCAGCTTTTCCTTGAGCCCGCCGATCGGCAGCACACGGCCGCGGAGCGTGACCTCGCCGGTCATCGCCACGTCCTTCTTCACCGAGACGCCGGTGAGCGTCGAGACGATCGAGACGACCAGGCCGATGCCCGCCGACGGCCCGTCCTTGGGCACCGCACCCTCGGGCAGATGGATGTGGATGTCCTTGCGGTGGAACAGCGACGGCTTGATGCCATAGCTCGGGCTGCGCGCCTGGACGAAGCTGAAGGCGGCCTGCACCGATTCCTTCATCACGTCGCCGAGCGTACCCGTGGTCTTGACCGCGCCCTTGCCGGGCACGGTGACGCTCTCGATCGTCAGCAATTCGCCGCCGACCTCGGTCCAGGCGAGCCCGGTGACCGCACCGATCTGATGCTCGGTCTCGCCGAGCCCGTGGCGGAACTTCTGCACGCCGGCGAACTCGCCGAGATTGTCGGGCGTCACCGTGACGCTCGTCACCTTGCCTTCGAGGATCTGGCGCAAAGCCTTGCGCGCCAGCCGCGCGATCTCGCGCTCCAGCGTGCGCACGCCCGCCTCGCGCGTGTATTTCTGGATCAGCGCGCGCAGGCCGTCGTCGGTCAGCGTGAACTCGCCCGGCTTCAGGCCGTGCGCCTCGATCTGCTTCTCGATCAGATGGCCCTTGGCGATCTCGACCTTCTCGTCCTCGGTATAGCCTTCGAGGCGGATGATCTCCATCCGGTCGAGCAACGGCTGCGGCAGGTTGAGCGTGTTGGCGGTGCACACGAACATCACGTCGGACAGATCGATGTCGATCTCGAGATAATGGTCGTTGAACTTGCCGTTCTGTTCCGGGTCGAGCACCTCGAGCAGCGCCGACGCCGGGTCGCCGCGGAAATCCTGGCCGAGCTTGTCGATCTCGTCGAGCAGGAACAGCGGGTTGGACGTACCCGCCTTCTTCAGGTTGGTCACGATCTTGCCCGGAAGCGAGCCGATATAGGTGCGGCGGTGGCCGCGGATCTCGGCCTCGTCGCGTACGCCGCCGAGGCTCTGGCGGATGAACTCGCGGCCCGTCGCCTTGGCGATCGACTTGCCGAGGCTGGTCTTGCCGACGCCCGGCGGGCCGACGAGGCACAGGATCGGCCCCTTCAGCTTGTTGGTGCGCGCCTGCACGCCGAGATATTCGACGATCCGGTCCTTGACCTTCTCGAGCGCGTAATGGTCCTCGTCGAGCACCGCCTGCGCCGCGGCGATGTCCTTCTTGATCTTGGACTTCTTGCCCCAGGGCAGGCCGAGCAGCACGTCGAGGTAGTTGCGCACGACCGTCGCCTCGGCGCTCATCGGCGCCATCGTCTTGAGCTTCTTCAGCTCCGACGTCGCCTTGCTGCGCGCTTCCTTGCTGAGCTTCAGCGTCGCGATCTTCTGCGTCAGCTCGGCGATTTCGTCGCCGTCGCTCTCGTCGTCGCTATTGCCCAGCTCGCGCTGGATCGCCTTCAACTGCTCGTTGAGGTAATATTCGCGCTGCGTCTTCTCCATCTGGCGCTTGACGCGGCTCTTGATCTTCTTCTCGACGTGCAGCACGCCAAGCTCGCCCTCCATCAGCGCATAGGCCATCTCCAGCCGCTTGACCGGATCGAGCTCGACCAGCAGCGCCTGCTTGTCGGCGACCTTGACCTGCACATTGGCCATGATCGCATCGCCGAGCTTCGAGGCCTTGACGATCTCGCCGAGCTGCTGCGCGGTTTCGGCGGGCAGCTTCTTGTTGAGCTTGGCATAGGTCTCGAACTGCTCGACCGCCGAGCGCATCAGCGCCTCGACCTCGACGCCCTCCGCCTCGCGCTCCTCCAGCATCTCGACCGTCGACTGCAGATAGCCGTCACCCTCCGACAGCTCGCCCAGCCGGCCGCGCGCCTTACCCTCGACCAGCACGCGCACGGTGCCGTCGGGCAGCTTGAGCAATTGCAGCACGGTGGCGGTGACGCCGACCTCGTACAGATCCTCGCGGCCGGGATCGTCCTCGGCCGGATCGAGCTGCGCGACGAGGAAGATCTCCTTGTCCGCGCCCATCGCCGCTTCCAGCGCGGCGACCGATTTGTCGCGTCCGACGAACAGCGGCACGATCATGTGCGGGAACACGACGATGTCGCGCAGCGGCAGAACGGGGAATGTGATCATGGATACTCCGGCGCCACTTCGAACGGGGTGGCTTTGATACTCTATATGGGGATCGGGGCGTATCCATCAATCGTCGCGCGTACGGCACGGCGGGACTTGTCATCCTTCGGCCGAGCGCCGAAACCCGCCGCTTCCATCCGGGAGTACAGAATGCCGCTACGCCTGCCGTTCGCCGCCCTATTGCTGCTGTCGGCCAGCGCTTATGCCGCCGAACCGGGCAAGCCGCCGCTCAGCGCGCAGACCGCCGCCTCGGGCGGGCCGCTCGACGCCGCGCAGAAGAAGGTGACGTTCGACACCGCGGACCTGCAGTTCGAGGTCGACCCCGAGCGCGAGGTGATCAACGCCACCGCGACGCTCGTCTTCACCGCCAAGGAGCGGATCGACCGGCTGGTGGTCGATCTCGACAAGAATTTCACCGTCACCGCGGTGACCGTCGACGGCGTCGATTCGGCGGGGTTCAGCAACCCCGAAGGCCGGATGACGATCAAATTGGTCAAGAAGGCCGCCAAGGACGCCAAGCTTACCGTCAAGATCACTTATGGTGGCCGCCCGCATACCGCGGTGCGCGCGCCGTGGGACGGCGGCTTCGTCTGGGCCAAGACGCCCGACGGCAGCCCGTGGATCGCCACCGCGGTGCAGGGCGAGGGCTGCGACCTGTTCTGGCCGTGCATCGACTATCCGACCTACGAGCCGCAGAAGGTGACGCTCCACATCACCGTGCCCAAGGGGCTGAAGGCGCCGTCGAACGGCAAATTGCTCGGCGTCGATCATCTCGACGACGGCCGCAGCACCTGGAACTGGGAGGTCGCGCACCCCAATCCCTATACGATCGCGCTCAACGTCGGCCCGTATGAGGAGCTGACCGGCACCTACAAGAGCAAATACGGCAACGAGATACCGATGTATTATTGGTATCTGCCCGGCGAGAAGGACAAAGCGGAGAAGCTGTTCGCCGAATTCGCGCCGACGCTCGACTTCTACGAAAGCGTCGTCGGCCCCTACGCCTGGGCGAACGAGAAGGTCGGCGTGGTCGAGACCCCGCACAAGGGCATGGAGCACCAGACGATCAACGCCTACGGCAACGAATATGCCAAGGCGCCCGAAGGCTTCGACTGGCTGTTCCAGCACGAATTCGGCCACGAATGGTTCGCCAACCAGATGACCGCGCCCAATTGGGACGACTTCTGGATGCACGAAGGCTTCACCGAATATATGCAGCCGCTCTACGGCCGCTGGCGCGACGGCGACGCGCGCTATGCGGCGATGATGCTCGACATGCGGCCGAAGATCCTCAACCAGTCGGCGCTGGTCGCCGGCAAGCCGCAGACCGCCGACGACGTCTACAAGACCTCGCCCGGCCGCGGCGGTGACATCTATTACAAGGGCGCGTGGGTGCTCCACACGCTGCGCAACGCGATCGGCGACAGGCAGTTCGACGAGATCCTGCGCTGGACCGTCTACGGCCGCGCCGATCCCGCGCCGGGCAATTTCCAGCCCTTGTTTCGCACGACCCCCGAGTTCATCGGCTACGTCAAGCAGGTGACGGGGCAGGATTGGCAATGGTTCTTCGACGTCTACCTCTACCAGGCGGCGCTGCCCAAGCTGACCGCGACGCGCAACGCGACGCAGCTAACGCTGAAATGGACCTCGCCGACCAACAAGCCCTTCCCGCTGCCGGTCGAGGTGGCGGTCGATGACGTCGTCCAGAAGGTGGCGATGACCGGCGGCGTCGCGACGATCACCGTGCCGGCGGGCGCGCATGTCGTGGTCGATCCGATGGCGCGCGTGCTCAGGCAGGACGATGCGATCGACGCCTATCAGGCGTGGAAGGCCGCGCAGCCCAAACCCAAATGACCGAGGAGCCCGCGATGACGACCCAGCCCTGGACCGCGCGTGCCGCCGAGATGGCGGCGATCTTCATGGTCGGCGACGGCCTCGTCGGCCTCCTCCAGCCTCGGCGCCACGTCGATCTGTGGAAGGAAAAATCGCTCGGCGCCGAGAAGACGGTCGCGCCGTTCGTCGACCGGCCGGGCCGGCGGCAACTCTATGCGCTCGCGCAGATCGCCGGCGGCCTGTGGCTCGCCAGCCGCCAGCGCCCGCGATGAGCCATGCCGCCGGCCTGCCCGCATTGGCGGTGCTGGCGACCGGGCTTTTGCTGTTCGCGGTCGCGCTCGTCGCGCGGCGCTGGCGACGCCCGGCCGAACGCGGCAGCCGGCGCGACGCGGCGTCGCTGATCGGCATCGCAATTCAAGGCCTCGGCGGCGTCATCGCCGCGAGCGGCCCGGTACGGGCGACGCTCGACCCGCTCGGGTCCGCGGCGCTGGTGCAGGCGGCGCTAACCGCAGCGCTGCTCGCCGCGGCGCTCACCCTCTTCGTCTGGGCGACCGCAGCGATGGGCCACAACTGGAGCCTCGTCGCGCGCACCCGCGCCGATCACGCTTTGGTCACCACCGGCCCCTTCGCCCGGATGCGCCACCCGATCTACACCGCACTCGCGCTGGTGGTGATCGCGCTGGCGCTGGCGCTGGGCCACCTCCCCCGCCTGACATTGGCCCTGCCGGTCTACGCGCTGGGCACGTGGCTGCGCGTTCGCATCGAGGAGCGATTGCTGCACGCGATGTTCGGCGCGACCTACGAAGCCTATGCGGCACGCGTGAAGCGCTTCGTGCCGGGGCTGATCTAGTCGGATCGACGTTCAAAAAATTCCTCCCCCGCCAGGGGGAGGTGGCATGCCGCAGGCATGACGGAGGGGGAGGAAAGGGAAACATCGGTTCCGTGTCCTCCCCCTCCGTCACGGCTACGCCGCGCCACCTCCCCCTGGCGGGGGAGGAATTTGGCACCCAAACCCTGGCTGTATATCCGGCCCAGGAAGCGCTACGGCACCACCGTGGTGAAAAGATACGCCGCGAAGATCACCAGATGCACGACCCCCTGCAACACCGTCGTCCGCCCGGTGCCCAGCGAGATCGTCGTCACGAACAGCGACAGCGCCAGCAGGGTCATGCTCTTCGCCCCGATCCCCAGCGCCAGCGGCAGGCCGAGCACTAGGCTGACGATCGCCACCGCCGGAATGGTCAGCCCGATCGTCGCCAGTGCCGACCCCAAAGCGAGGTTGAGGCTGGTCTGCAACCGGTCGCGCCGCGCCGCATTGTAGGCGGCGAGGCTTTCCGGCGCGAGCACCAGCGCCGCGATCACCACACCGACGATCGCCAGCGGCAGCCCGGCCGCGAGGATCGCCGCCTCGACCTGCGCCGACAATCCCTTGGCGAGCAATACCACCACGACCAATGCGACCAGCAGGATGCCGAACGCGGTCCATGCGGTGCGGTCGCTCGGCGGCGGCGCATGTTCTTCCTGCGCGATATCGCCGGCGGGCAGGAAATAGTCGCGATGCCGCACCGTCTGCACCAGCACGAACGTGCCGTAGAGCACCAGGCTGACGATCGCGACGAAGATCAGTTGCGACGGCGCATAGGTCGGCCCCGCCGCGCTCGTCGTGTAATTGGGCAGGATCAGCGACAGCACGACCAGCGCGGCGAGCGTCGCCAGCGCGGCGCTGATCCCACGCAACGTGAAGCGCTGCTCGCCATGCTTGATCCCGCCGGTCAGCAGGCACAGCCCGATGATGAAGTTCAGGATGATCATGATCGCCGCGAACACCGTGTCGCGCGCCAGCGCGGCGACGTCGCCCGACCCCGACAGCATCAGCGAGACGATCAGCGACACCTCGATCACCGTCACCGCGATCGCCAGCACCAGCGTTCCGAACGGCTCGCCGACGCGATGCGCGACCACCTCCGCGTGATGCACCGCCGCCACGACGGCACCGATCAGCACGATCGCGGCGACGATCGTACCGATCGTCCCCATCGCATAGACCGACAGCAGCACCACCGGCACGCCGAGCGCCGGGAACAGGATCGCCCATGGCGGCAGCCCCATCCAGCCCTTGGTTACGGTCATGCTGTCTCCTCCGGATCGTTACGCAAAGCCAATGCTTCCGCGTATGCAAAAGGTCCGTATCGATCGCCGCGAAGCGCCGCCATTAACACTTTGATACGGATCAAGAGCAGACGCGACGGACCCGGCAAGATGTCCGGGAGATGATCTAAGTTATTACGATTATTAAGTTTTGTTCTACCTGCGCAATAAACCCATGGCGTCGTCGTCGGTTAGGTCAGGGTCGGCGCGAGGCCGACATGTTTCTTCCCGAACATCCGGAGACGCCGCCATGTATTATCATGACAAGCGCCTGCAATATCCCGTCACCGTCGAAAAGCCGGACCCGCAGTTCGCGCGCATGCTGCAACAGGCGATCGGCGGCGTCGAAGGCGAGATCCGCGTCTGCATGCAATATTTCTTCCAGGCGTGGGGCAATCGTGCGCCGGATACGCGCTACCGCGACATGCTGTTGCACACCGCGACCGAAGAGATCGGCCATATCGAGATGCTCGCCACCGCGGTCGCGCTCAACCTCGACAAGGCCCCTGCCTCCTTGCAGGAAGAGGGCGCAGCCGACGGGATCGTCGGCGCGGTGATGGGCGGCGAACGCCCGCGCCACATCATCGAAGGGCTGATCCACAAGAATCTGCTGTCGAGCGGCCTCGCCGCGATGCCGATCGATTCCGACGGCGTGCCCTTCAACATGAGCCACATCTACGCCAGCGGCAATATCGCGGCGGACATGTATGCGAACGTCGCAGCGGAAAGCACGGGCCGCGTGCTCGCCGTCCGCCTGTTCAACGCGGCGCATGACGAGGGCATGAAGAAGATGCTCCACTATATGATCGCCCGCGACACGATGCACCAAAATCAATGGCTCGCGGTGGTCGAGGAACTCGGTGGCATGACCGTTCAGGCCCCCGTTCCGAACAGCTTCCCGCAGAGCGAGGAAGACAATCAGAACAACTATAATTTCTACGCCACCTCGGTCGACGGCACCTTCCCGGAAGGACGCTGGACCAGCGGCCCCTCGGTCGACGGCAAGGGCGAATACACCGTGTTCCGCAACGAGCCGCTCGGCGAGGAACCGATCCTCGGGCCCGCCGGTCCGGACAGCGGCGCGCAGACCGACCAGATCGGCAAGCCCTGATCGACCGGAACCCGGCGGCGTCGCAAGCGCCGCCGGGTTTCCCTCACCGTACCTGCGCGGCCCGCGCCTGCGCCGGCCGGTCGAACGCCTGATCGCGATAGCGCCCGTCCTTCTCCACCCAATGCAGGAAGAGGTGCGCCGACCAGCTATTGGGATTGGCCTCGAGCCGCCCGTGCCGGTGATGCGTCCCCTGATACAGCACCCCGTCGCCCGGCTGCATCGCCACCGATGCATAGGGTTGCGCCCCGAAATCCTTCGAGACCTGCGGCTGCGGCACCTCGGTGCGCTCGGTTGCTACCGACAGCGCCCACGGCCGGTCGTCACCGTAAGCGATAGTCAGCGACAGGCTGTGTTCGCACGCTTGCCGATCCGAATGCACGCGGCAGACGTCGCCCTGCTGATAGGCGCGGAAATAGGCATAGGTCGGCAGCAGCTCGCGCCCCACCACCTCGGCGACCCGCGGCGTCAGCCCCCAGAGAAAGGTGAGCATCGGCGCATATTGGAACGCATAGACTTCGATCGCCGGCTGGCGCAGCAACGGCCCGCGCGCGGTGAAGCTCTGCAACGGCCGCCCCGTCGCCTGCAGGTCGCTCTGCATCATCCGATAGAAAGCGAGCAGCACCTCGGGCACGAACAATTGCGGCAGGCCGACATGGCCGTCGCGATGATAGCGTTCCGATAAGGTCATGGTCCGGCTCGTCTTTCTGGCATCGCCACGGTCTAGGCCGCGCGCGCGCCGGGCGCCACGCCTGTTTCGCCGGCGCCGGTCAGTCGCCCATGACGAGCAGGATCGCCGGGAACAGGTTCTGGAGCATGTGCACCGCCACCACGACCCCGATCGCCCACCAGAAGCCGCGCGGCCGCCAGGTGACGTAGAGCGTCGAGAAGATCAGGAACGGCCACCAGATCACCGCCCCCCACCACGGCGAGGCGAGGCTGTGCGCGATCCCCCACAAGGCGCTGCTCGCGAGCACCGCCTGCCACCCGCTCAGCCAGCGCAGCAACAGGCTGAGGACGCCCGCCATGATCAGCGTCTCGACGACGGGACTGAACCCCGCGACGAGGAACAGCTTCATCGGCCCCGAGGTATCGCCGAGATCCGGCCCGGCGTTGCCCGGCACGAGATGCTCGATCGCCGTGCTCAGCGCGATGCTGCCGACGATCGTCAGCAGCCACCCGACGAGGACCGCCAGCCACGGCCGCCGGTCGCGGAACAGCAGCGGCGGCAGGATGGCGAGCGGCCCCCTGCCCTCGTACCATGCCGGGCTGAGGCCGGGTGCGGTCTCGATCCGTGTCGTTGCCATCGTCGCTCCGTCGTTTGAAGCCCTCGTGTGGGCCAGCCAGCGTTAACGCCGGATGAGGCGATGGGACGCGCGGGCGACGGTATTCCATCGTTTTCGCAAGCAATCGCCAATGATTACGACCTCTCGGACGAGACGCGCAGTCCGCCCCGACCCATTACCACGGACCGTTCCGAACCTCCTTCGCCGAAACCTCGCCAGTGCTCGCGCAAGCGGGAACACTGCAGATGAAGCGAACTCTCGGACACAGCCGGAATGCCAGATCGATAATGACCGGCCACCGCCCCACGAAAAAGGGGCGCCGCTCGCGCGCCGCCCCCATCTCATCCAAAGGCGAATGGATCAGGCAGCAGCGCCCGCCCCGTCCTTCTTCTTCTCGGCATAGACGCGGATCGGTTCCTTGCGGCCTTCGATCACGTCCTTGTCGATCATCACCTCGTCGACGCCGTCCATGCCGGGCAGGTCGAACATCGTGTCGAGCAGGATCGATTCGAGGATCGAGCGCAGCCCGCGCGCACCGGTCTTGCGCTCGATCGCCTTCTTGGCGACCGTCACCAGCGCGTCGTCGGTGAAGTCGAGCTCGACCTGCTCCATCTCGAACAGCTTCTGATATTGCTTCACCAAGGCGTTCTTCGGCTCGGACAGGATCTTGACCAGCGCCGGGATGTCGAGATCCTCCAGCGTCGCGATCACCGGCAGACGGCCGACGAATTCGGGAATCAGGCCGAACTTGAGCAGATCCTCGGGCTCGGTCTGGCGCAGCAGCTCGCCGGTGCGCTTCTCCTCGGGAGCAGCGACATAGGCGCCGAAGCCGATCGACTTGCCCTGCAAACGGTCGCCGATGATCTTCTCGAGGCCCGAGAAGGCGCCGCCGCAGATGAACAGGATGTTCGTCGTGTCGACCTGCAGGAATTCCTGCTGCGGATGCTTGCGGCCGCCCTGCGGTGGCACGCTGGCGGTGGTGCCCTCCATCAGCTTGAGCAGCGCCTGCTGCACGCCCTCGCCCGACACGTCGCGGGTGATCGACGGATTCTCCGCCTTGCGGCTGATCTTGTCGATCTCGTCGATATAGACGATGCCGCGCTGCGCCCGCTCGACGTTATAGTCCGACGCCTGGAGCAGCTTGAGGATGATGTTCTCGACGTCCTCGCCGACGTAACCCGCCTCGGTCAGCGTCGTCGCGTCCGCCATCGTGAACGGCACGTCGAGGATTCGCGCCAGCGTCTGCGCGAGCAGCGTCTTGCCGCAGCCGGTCGGCCCGACGAGCAGGATGTTCGACTTGCTCAGCTCGACGTCGGCACCCTTGGCGCCGTGGTTGAGGCGCTTGTAATGGTTGTGCACCGCCACCGACAGCACGCGCTTGGCGCGCTTCTGACCGATGACGTAATCGTCGAGGACGTCGCAGATTTCCTGCGGAGTCGGCACGCCGCCGTCCTTCTTGGACACCAGGGCCGACTTCGTCTCCTCACGGATGATGTCGTTGCACAGCTCGACGCACTCGTCGCAGATGAACACGGTGGGTCCGGCAATCAGCTTGCGGACCTCGTGCTGCGACTTGCCGCAGAACGAGCAGTAGAGGGTGCTCTTCGAGTCGCCACCGCTCAGTTTCGTCATTCAAACTTCCTTGTCGCGGGTGAGGCCCCGCTGGTGAGGCCGGCCATCGTAGACCGGCCGTTACGCAAACCACAACGCCCAAACGTCCCTAACGGCACGGCCGGGCGCGGAACTGCGCCTTTATGCCGCTTGGGCAACGTCTTCCGAGGGGCTCGGACGCTTGTCGAACACCTCGTCGACCAGGCCGAATTCCTTGGCTTCATGCGCTTCCAGGAACGTGTCGCGATCCATCCGGCGCTCGATCTCCTCGATCGGCTGGCCGGTATATTGCGCGTACAGCTGGTTCATCCGCGCACGGATGCGCAGGATTTCCTTCGCCTGGATCTCGATGTCGCTGGCCATGCCCTGCGCGCCGCCCGACGGCTGATGGATCATGATCCGCGCATTGGTCAGCGCCACGCGCATGCCCGGCTCGCCGCTGGCGAGCAGGAAGCTGCCCATCGAGGCGGCCTGACCGATGCACACCGTGCCGACGCGCGGACGGATATATTGCATCGTGTCGTGGATCGCCATGCCCGCCGTGACGACGCCGCCCGGCGAGTTGATGTACATGAAGATGTCCTTCTTCGGGTTCTCGGACTCGAGGAAGAGCAGCTGCGCGGTGATGAGGCTAGCCATGCCGTCCTCGACGCCGCCGGTGACGAAGATGATCCGCTCGCGCAGCAGGCGGCTGAAGATGTCGAACGAACGCTCGCCGCGGTTCGACTGTTCGATGACGATCGGCACGAGACCCGACCGGGTCTGCTGCAAACCAAGGCCGGCATTGGCCATCGGGCTCATGAAGTCGCCGGTCTCGAACGGATTATGCATGAAAATCTCTCTATATGCCCCGAAGATCGCCAACATCGGCGCTCCGGCGGGGGAGTTCAAGCCCCGGCGGTCGGGGCGGGTTGGGCGAGATAGGCGAGCCGGCGCACCTCGCGCCGGCCGCGCACCACGGTATCGAGGATCAGCCCGGCGAACCCGCACAACGCGGCGATGATCATCAGCCCGGTGATCAGGATCGCGGTCGGGAAGCGCGGCACCAGGTGCGTGTGCATATAGGTGATCGCCAGCGGCACGCTCAACGCCACGCCGATCGCGGCGAACACCGCGCCGATCGTGCCGAAGAACAGCAGCGGCCGCTCGATCCGGTACAGGGTCAGGATGGTGTTGAGGATGCGGAAGCCGTCGCCATAGGTGCTCAGCTTCGACGCCGAACCCTCGGGACGCGCATAATAAGGCGTTTCGATCTCGGCGCAGGGCATCTTGAGTTCGAGCGCGTGGACGCTGATCTCGGTCTCGATCTCGAACCCCGACGACAGCGACGGGAAGCTCTTGACGAAGCGGCGCGAGAAGACGCGATAGCCCGACAGGATATCGGTGAAGCTGCGCCCGAACAGCCGCGCGAGCATGCCGGTGAGCAGGGCGTTGCCGAAGCGATGGCCGCGCCGATAGCTCTCCTGCACCTGGCTGATCCGGCTGCCTACCACCATGTCGCATTGCTCGTCGAACAGGCGCGCGACCAGCGCCGGCGCGGAGGCGGCGTCATAGGTCGCATCGCCATCGGCCATCACATAGACGTCGGCGTCGATATCGGCGAACATCCGGCGGACGACATTGCCCTTGCCCTGGATGCGCTCGGTGCGGACCATCGCACCCGCGGCGCGCGCGACCGCGACGGTGTCGTCGGTCGAATTGTTGTCGTAGACGTAGACGGTCGCACCGGGCAGCGCGGCGCGGAAGCCGGCGACGGTCTGCGCGATCGCCGCGGCCTCGTTATAGCAGGGCAGCAGGACTGCGATCGTCGGTTGCGTCACGTCTGTCCTCTTTGGGTCAGCAAGGGTGCGGGACCGCCCGCACCATCCGGTTCGTCATCCCCGCGCAGGCGGGGATCCATAGACGCTGACGCTGCGGCTCCATCGGGGAGCTGCGCGTCTGGATCCCCGCCTGCGCGGGGATGACAATGGCGGGAAGGGGACGCCGCCCCCTCCCCAATCAGCCTCAACCCTCGGTCGACGCGGCGGCCTTCTTCGCGCGCGGCTTCTTCGTCGGTGCGTCGGCAGCCTCGGTGCCCTCCGCGGCTTCCGCCGCGACCGGCGACGATTCGGTCACCGCGGTCTCGGCCTCGACCGGCGCGGCGGCCTTCTTGGCGCGCGGCTTCTTGGCGGGTGCCTCGGCAGCGCCCTCGGCAGCGGCGTCCTCGGCCGGCGTCTCGGTCGCCGCATTGTCACCCTCGGCGACCGGCTTCTTGGCGGCGGCCTTCTTCGGCTTGGGCTCGCCCGCGGCCTTCTTCGCCTTGGGCTTGTGGTTGTCGTGATCGTGCGTGTGCGTGCCGGTCGCGAAACCGTCCTCGCTCTCGATCGCGGCTTCCAGCTCCTCGCGGGTCGCTTCGCGGTCGGTCACTTCGGCCTTGTCGAACAGGAAGTCGACGACCTTGTCCTCGTACAGCGGCGCACGCAGCTGGGCGGCCGCCATCGGCTCCTGCTGGACGTACTGGATGAAGCGCTGCTGGTCCTCGCCGCGATATTGCTGCGCGGCCTGCGCGATCAGCCGGTTCATTTCCTGCTGATTGACCTCGACGCCGTTCGCCTGACCGATTTCCGACAGGAGCAGGCCCAGGCGCACGCGGCGCTCGGCGATCTTGCGGTAATCGTCGCGCTCGGCTTCCATCTCGGCGAGCGCCGCGGCGGGATCTTCCTCGTGCGTCGCCTCATGCTCCAGCTGCTGCCAGATCTGCGCGAACTCGGCCTCGACCATCGACGGCGGCACTTCGAAATCGTGGCCCTCGGCGAGCTGGTCGAGCAGCTTGCGCTTCATGTGGGTCCGCGTCAGGCCGTTATGCTCCTGCTCGATCTGACCCTTGATCAGGCCGCGCAGCTGCTCGAGGCTTTCGAGGCCGAGGTTCTTGGCGAGGTCCTCGTCGATCGCGCTCTCGGCGGCGACCTGGATCTTCTTGACGGTGATCTCGAAGGTCGCGGGCTGGCCGGCAAGGTCCTTGGCGCCGTAATCCTCGGGGAAGGTCACGTTGAGCACCTTCTCCTCGCCCAGCGTCACGCCGACGAGCTGCTCCTCGAACCCCGGGATCAGCCGGCCCGAGCCGAGCTCGACGCCCATGTCGGTGCCGGTGCCACCGTCGAAGGCGACGCCGTCCGCGGTCTTGCCGACGAAGTCGACGGTGACGAGGTCGCCCATCTCGGCGGCCTTGTCGTCGGCGTCATCCCACTTCTTCGACTGGTCGGCGAACTTCTGGAGCTGCTCGTCGACCAGCTCGTCGGCGACCGGCACGGTCAGCCGCTCGAGCTTGAGCGAATCGATCGCCGGCGCGGGCACCGCCGGCAGCACTTCCAGCTCGACGGTCACCGCGGCATCCTGGCCGGGCGCGTAATCGTCGTTGAGCGCGACCGAGGGCTGCATCGCGGGACGCAGCGCCTTGTCGGCGATCAACTGCTGCACGCCCTGCTGGATCGCGCTGTTGAGCGCGTCGGCGGCGAGCGATTCACCGTGCATCTTGCGGACGAGATTGGCCGGAACCTTGCCGGGGCGGAAGCCGGGCATCTTCACCTGCGGCGCGATGCGCTTCACCTCGGCATCGACCTTGGCATCGATGTCCTTGGCGGTGATGGTCAGCGTGTAGGCACGCTTCAGGCCCTCGTTCAACGTCTCGACAGTCTGCATGTTCGGCCTTCAATCTTGAGAAATCTGACGGAAATTCATTAAGGCTGCCGTCCCGCCCGAAAGCGGCGGGACTGGTGCGGGCGAAGGGACTCGAACCCCCACATCTTGCGATGGCAGGACCTAAACCTGCTGCGTCTACCAATTCCGCCACGCCCGCACAAAGGACCCGCCGTTGGGCGCGCGTCTATACCAGCGTAGCGCCCTGGGGCAAGCGAAGAGGCAACCGGCGCGCACCCGGAACGTTGGGTCATATGAAGGAGAGACCGACATGGCAACCCAGCCCCCACCCGAAACGCCGATCCCCGAGTCGCAGCCGGTCCAGCCGGATTCGCCGCCGCCCGAGATCCAGACGCCCGCACCGGACGTCGACGTCCCCTCGCCCGGCATCCCCGCGACCGATCCCGGCACCTCGCAGCCGGCGGAGATCTGACGATGAGCACCGATCCCAACGCCCTCCCCGAAGACGCACCGGACAGCAATCCGGACGCCCGTGAGGACGAGCGCAGCGATATCGAACAGGCTGTCGAAGCCCGCGCCGACGCGGTCGCCCGCGGCGAAGGCGGCGAGGAACCCTCGCGCTTCACCGACACCGGCGCCTTCGACGGCAACAGCGGCACCGGCGGCGAGGTCAAGAACCAGGACCTCACGCAACAATGACGAGGCGGCCCTCCGGGGCCGCCTTCCGTTCGCCCTGAGCCTGTCAAAGGGCATTAGCGCGCAAGGCTTCCGAGCCGAGCGCAAGACATTCGAGCTATGCGGGAACCACAAGCGTTTAGTTCATAACGCTCACGATGATGGCATCTAAATCCTCCCTCGCTTTAGCGGGGGAGGGGGACCGCCGGCCGCAGGCCGGTGGTGGAGGGGGCGTTGCCGCATACGACACCATGCGCCGTATCCTCCCCCTCCGTCAGTGCTTCGCACTGCCACCTCCCCCTGGCGGGGGAGGACTTTGGCATATGGCATCTCCATAAGTCGTTCGCGCTCCAAATCCACCCCGTCACCCCGGCCTTGTGCCGGGGTCCCGCTTCTTCTTTGGACGGTGCGAAGAAGCGGGATGCCGGATCAAGTCCGACATGACGGGGATGGGAAAGCCGGTGCCGCGACCCGATCGCCCCTATGCGATACCCCTGCCCGCGGGGGAGGAATTTACCCCTCCTATTTCATCCGCCGCGCGGTGAGGATCGTCACCTTGGTCACCGGTACCTCGCCCTTGAACGCCCCGCGCAGCGTCGCGGTCGGCGACACCGGCGCGTCGAACACCTTGAGGATCGTGTCCTGCCCCTCGACGACATGCCCGAACGCCGCATAGCCGAGGTTGTCGCCCGGCTTGCTCGGGTCCGCATCGAACGACGGCTGGTCGCCGACGCTGATCGTGAACTCGCCGCGCGCGCTTCCCGGCGCGAAGCGCGCGGTCGAGACGGTGAAGTCGGTGTGCTTTATCCCCGTCTGCGTCGTCGGCTCATGCTTGATCGGCGGCAGGATGCGCTTGGCGTCGCCGTCCGGCCCGAATTGCACGAAGCCGAAATGCTCGCCGATCTTAACCGCACGATAGAAGCTCACCCCATCGAGCCGCTTGCCGTCGACATATCTAAGGAAATTTCCCGCGCTGATCGGCGCATGCACCACATCCGCCTCGATCACGAACCGCCCGACGCTGGTCTCGAACGCGACCCTCGGCAGCGTCGGCACCGGCTGCGCAGTAGGCACCGGCGCGGCGGGTGCCGCCTGTTGCGCCGCCACCGGCATTGCAAAGAGCGACAAGGCAAACGTCGCGATCCGAACGAAACCGATCATCTCTGCTCTCCCAGCGTTCACGCGAACCGCAACCGAACGTCCCGGCCGAATTCGACGCGGGCATCCGCGAAAACCTGCTCCGCGCGCCGCACATAGGCAAGCTCGTCGGGCGGCATATCGCCGACATGGCGGACGATCACCTCGTACGGCGGCGCGAGCGTCGCGATCCCGCCGCCGAGACAATCGAACAGCGCATCCAGATTGCCGCCGACCCACGGTTCCGCACCGAGCCGCGGCAGCAGCGCGGCGTAGAAATCCGCCCTGCTCCGCCACCCCTGCCCGTCGAGCTCGATCGTCGTCATCTTGTCAGCGTCAGCCGAGCGCCTTCTTCAGCAACTCGTTGACCACCGCCGGATTGGCCTTGCCGCCCATCGCCTTCATCGTCTGGCCGACGAAGAAGCCGAACAGCGTCTCCTTGCCGCCGCGATATTGCGCGAGCTGGTTGGGGCTCTTCGCGATCACCTCGGCGATCACCGCCTCGATCGCGCCGGTGTCGCTGGTCTGCTTGAGGCCGCGATCCTCGACGATCTTCGACGGCGCATCGCCCGTCTCCAGCATCACCTCGAACACCTGCTTGGCGAGGCTGCCCGACAGCGTACCGTCGGCGACCAGCGCGAGCAGCTCGGCGGCCTGCGCCGGCGACACCGGCGAATCGGCGATATCGCGCCCGGTCCGGTTGAGCGCGCCGAACAGCTCCGACGTCGTCCAGTTCGCCGCCGCGACCGGCTTGGCGCCGGCATCGAGCAACGCGTCGAACCAGCGCGCCGCCTCGACCTCCGCGGTCAGCACGTCCGCCTGATAGGCCGAGATACCGAGCGATTCGTACCGCTTGCGCTTGGCGTCGGGCAGTTCGGGCAGGCTCGCGCGGCACTCGGCGAGGAACGCCTCCTCCAGTTCGAGCGGCAACAGGTCGGGATCGGGGAAGTACCGGTAATCGTGCGCGTCTTCCTTCGAGCGCATCGAGCGGGTGGTGCCGCTCTCGACGTTGAACAGCCGCGTCTCCTGAACGATGCGGCCGCCGTCCTCGATCACCTCGACCTGCCGCTTCGCCTCATATTCGATCGCCGCCATGACGAAGCGCACCGAATTGACGTTCTTCGTCTCGGTCCGCGTGCCCAGCTCGCCGCCCGGCTTGCGCACGCTGACGTTGACGTCGGCGCGCATCGAGCCCTCTTCCATATTGCCGTCGCACGAGCCGACATAGCGCAGGATCGCGCGCAGCTTGCGCAGATACGCCCCCGCCTCGGCCGGCGAACGCATGTCGGGCCGGCTGACGATCTCCATCAGCGCCACGCCCGAGCGGTTGAGGTCGACGTACGAGCGCGTCGGATGCTGGTCGTGCATCAGCTTGCCCGCATCCTGCTCGACGTGGATGCGCTCGACGCCGATCGTCTTGGTCGCATCCGGATTCTTGTCGTCGGGGCTGATCTCGATCGCGCCCTCGCCGACCAGCGGATGGAACAGCTGGCTGATCTGATAGCCCTGCGGCAGATCGGCGTAGAAATAATTCTTGCGATCGAACCGCGACCAGCGGTTGATCTGCGCGTCGATCGCCATGCCGGTCCGCACCGCCTGACGGATGCACTCCATGTTCGGCACCGGCAGCATCCCCGGCATCGCCGCATCGACGAGGCTGACCTGCGTGTTCGGCTCCGCCCCGAACGCGGTCGCCGCGCCCGAGAACAATTTGGCGTTGGAGGTGACCTGCGCATGGACCTCGAGGCCGATCACGACCTCCCACTCGCCGGTGGCGCCCTGGATGCGGTAGGTAGAGGCTTCAGTCATATCGGACGCTTCTTTACATATTTCGGCTTGGCGGCGCGAAAGACAGCCTGACCAAGATTATTGATGGACCATTCGACACGGCACCCAGCCTTGAGCCCGAGCTTTTTGCGAAGCATTGGATAAATCCGCACCCGACCTTTGTCGTCAATCTTTGACTTCGCCGCAAACAGAAGTTCCACAATGGCCTCCTCATGTTTTCTGCCGTACAGTTCGACTGCTTTGGATCGACCGCCTCTTACCTTATCGGATCCGCATACCAGCTAGAGTTGTCGATATCACCACCACGCCTGCGGCCGCGCGGTGAAGCCCGCCCGCTGCTCGATCGCCAGCCCGGCGTTGAGCACGCCCTGCTCGTCCAGCGGCTTGCCGATGATCTGCAGCCCCAGCGGCAGCCCCTGTTTGTCGAGCCCGCCCGGCACGCTCATCGCCGGCAGTCCCGCTAGCGAGGACGGCACGGTGAACACGTCGTTGAGATACATCGCCAGCGGATCGGCCGATTTCTCGCCGAGCGCGAACGCCGCCGACGGCGCGGTCGGGGTCAGCAGCACGTCGCACGTCTCCCACGCCCGCTCGAAATCGCGCGCGATCAGCGTCCGCACCTTCTGCGCCTGCGTGTAATAGGCATCGTAGAAGCCCGCCGACAGCACATAGGTGCCGATCATGATACGCCGCTTCACCTCCGGCCCGAAGCCGGCGGCACGGGTCGCGGCATACATGTCCTGCAACCCCGCTCCCCCCCCGGATTCAGTGGCGGGCAGGTCGCGCAGGCCGTAGCGCACGCCGTCATAGCGCGCGAGGTTGGACGAGGCCTCCGCCGGCGCGATGATGTAATAGGCCGGCAGCGCATAGCGCGTGTGCGGCAGCGAGACCTCGACGATCTCCGCCCCCGCGTCGCGCAGCCAGTCGATCCCCGCCTGCCACAGCGCCTCGATTTCCTCGGGCATGCCGTCGACGCGATATTCCCTGGGGATACCGACGCGCTTGCCCGCGAGACTGCCCGACAGCCCCTGTTCCCAGCGCGGCACGTCGAGCTGGAGCGAGGTCGCGTCCTTGGCGTCGAACCCGGCCATCGCCTCGAGCAGGATCGCGCAGTCGCGCACGTCGCGCGCCATCGGCCCCGCCTGGTCAAGCGACGAGGCAAAGGCGATCGTCCCCCAGCGCGAGCAGCGGCCATAGGTCGGCTTGATGCCGCTGATCCCGGTGAACGCCGCCGGCTGGCGGATCGAGCCGCCCGTGTCGGTGCCGGTCGCGCCCGGGCACAGCCCCGCCGCCACCGCCGCCGCGCTGCCGCCCGACGAGCCGCCCGGCGCGAGCGGGGCGTCGCTGCCCGGCCGCCGCCACGGCGAGATCACGTTGCCGAACGCGCTGGTCTCGTTCGACGAGCCCATCGCGAACTGGTCCATGTTGAGCTTGCCGAGCATCCCCGCGCCGGCATCCCAGAGCTTCTGCGAGATCGTCGATTCGTACGTCGGCACGAAGCCTTCGAGGATATGGCTCGCCGCGGTGGTCGCGACGCCGTTGGTGCAGAACAGGTCCTTCATCCCGATCGGCACGCCGGCGAGCGGCTTCAGCGTCTCGCCCGCCGCGCGCGCGCTATCGGCGGCGCGCGCCGCGGCGAGCGCATGGTCGGGCGTCTCGACCAGAAACGCGTTGAGCGGCTTGGCCTTGGCCGCCTTCACCACGAAGGCGTCGGCGACCTCGACCGCGGAGAACGCGCCGCTGCGCACGCCGTCGCGCAACGCGGCGACGCCCAATTCGGTCAGCTCGGCCATTATTCGATCACCTTGGGAACGGTAAAGAAGCCATGCTCCGCCTGCGGGGCATTGGCCATCAGCGCGTCGCGGATGCCGCCGCCGGTCAGCGGATCGGCGTCGATCACGTCCTCGCGCAGGCGCAGCTGGTTGGGGATCACCGCGGTCATCGGCTCGACGCCGGCGGTATCCACCCCTTCCAGTTGCTCGATCCAGTCGAGGATGTTGCTGAGTTCGGGCGCGAGGCGGCTCGCGTCCTCGTCGGTGATCGCGATGCGCGCGAGCGCGGCGACCTTCTTCACGGTGGCGGTGTCTACGGACATGCGCTGCGCCTATCAGAGCCGGCTTTATAGATGCAACCTCGTGTTGCCACTTCGCCGGGCCTCGTCCATCAGACGGGCTCCCTGCCCTGCCCGGACACCCCATTCTTGGCCCGCAAATTTCTCTACGTCTTCGCGTTCCTGATCGCGCTCGTCATCGCCGGCGCCTTCGCCTACCGCCTGTACGGCGTCGAGATCCTGCGCATGGCGCTGGTCCCGTCGGAGGCGTTCAAGGCGCAGCCGCGCGTCGCTCCGGAGCGCTACGCCGATCGCGCGATGTGGATCGCCCGTCCCGACATCCCCGCCAACCCCGCGCTGTGGACCCCCGCCGGCTACACGCCCGAGCCGAGCCCCGGGGCCGCGGTCTTCTTCATCCACCCGACCTCGTACATCGGCCGCGACCATTGGAACGCGACGCTGGACGATGCCGAGACCAACGCGCGTGCCGCGATCTTCCTGCGCGGCCAGGCGAGCGCGTTCAACGCCGCCGGCGAGATCTGGTCGCCGCGCTATCGCCAGGCGACGTTCGGCGCCTTCCTGACCAGCGTCGCCGACGCCAATCGCGCGCTCGACCTCGCCTACGGCGACGTCGCCGCCGCCTTCGCCACCTTCGTCGAACAGGTCGATCCCAAGCGGCCGATCATCCTCGCCGGCCACAGCCAGGGCGCGCTCCACCTCACCCGCCTGCTGCGCGAGCAGATCGCCGGCAAGCCGATCGCGAAGCGGATCGTCGCCGCTTATGTCGTCGGCTGGCCGGTGTCGAAGACCACCGACCTCGCCGCGCTCGGCCTTCCCGAATGCACCCGTCCCGACCAGGCGCGCTGCCTGCTGTCGTGGGAGAGTTTCGCCGAGCCCGCCGACCCGCAACAGATCACCGACCTCTACGACCAGACGCAGGGGTTCGACGGCCGCCCGCGCCGCGGCACCGACATGGTCTGCACCAATCCGCTGACCGGTACCGCCGGCGCCGACGCCCCCGCGACCGCCAATCTCGGCACGCTCTATCCCTCCGCCGATCTCAGCAGCGCGAGCATCGCGCCGGGCGCGGTGCCGGCGCGCTGCGGCCCGCGCGGCATCCTGCTGATCGGCGCGCCGCCGGAGGTCGGCAGCTACGTGCTGCCCGGCAACAATTACCACGTCTACGATTACAGCCTGTTCTGGGCCAACGTCCGCGCCGACGCGCAGCGCCGCCTCGCCGCCTTCGGGGCGAAGCGATGATCACCCCCGACCGCGCCGTCTTCCGCGAGGCGTTGCCGACCGGCGGCCGGCTGCTCGGCCTCGACCTCGGCAGCAAGACGATCGGCACCGCCGTATGCGACGCCGGCTGGAGCTTCGCCAGCCCCGCCGCGCTGATCCGCCGCACCAAATTCACCAAGGACAAAGCCGCGCTGGTCGCGCTCGCCACCGCGCAGCAGGTGAAGGGTCTGGTCCTCGGCCTCCCCCTCAACCTCGACGGCAGCGAGAGCCCGCGCAGCCAGTCGACCCGCGCCTTCGCGAGGAATTGCGACGACCTCGGCCTGCCGATCCTGCTGTGGGACGAACGCTGGTCGACGGTCGCGGTCGAGCGCACGATGATCGAACAGGACATGAGCCGCGCCAAACGCGCCGAGCGCATCGACAACCTCGCCGCGGCGCACATCCTGCAAGCGGCGATCGACGCGCTGGTGATGGTTTAGGGGGGGTGTGGTGAGTTGCCGGCCGTCCGGTTACCGGAACGCGCATTGCGATATGCACCGCCAGGCAGCACCACTTTTCCCGAAAACGATCAGACCCCGGTAAGGCGATTTCGCTCGACTCGATCAACCGATCCAGTTTTCGACGCGCAGACCGCGAACACGTTGGAATTCCCCGACGTTGCCAGTAACCAACGTTGCGCCGACGGCGTAAGCGTGCGCCGCAATCAGAAGGTCGTTCGGACCGATCGGTTTGCCGGCAGCTTCCAGTCCGGCGCGGATACCCGCATATTCCGCGTCGGCGGGGACATCGAGGGCCAGAATGTCGATGCTCGCAAGGATGGCCTCCACCTGTGCGACCAGTCGGGGCGAACCCTTCTTCGCGCATCCGTAGCGCAACTCGGCCGCGGTGATGATGCTGACGCACATCGCCTCGCTGCCGTGAGCTGCCACCCGTTCGAAGACCCGGCCTTGAGGGCTGCGCACCAGATCGGACACGATGTTGGTGTCGAGCATATAGCGGGTCCGGCTCATAGATCGATATCCCTGAGCAGCAGCAGCGGCGCGTCGAGATCGTCGGGAAACGCATCGGAAGGATCGAGGGGGGACAGGGATCGAAGCGTGTCGAGCAGGTTGGGCCGGGGTTCGGGCTCGATGATGAGACGATCACCCTCCTTGTGGATCAGGACACGACTGCCGGAAAATTCGAACTCCGCTGGAATGCGGACGGCCTGACTGCGGTTGTTGCGGAACAGCTTCGCTTCGCGGACGTCGCGACTCGGGGCGGGCTTGGCCATCTCGCAACCTCCATTGTATATGCCATGTATATACCAAGGATGCGGCCATTCTTCAAATGTCGGTACCGCTGCGCTATCGACCGCCGCTGTGGCGCACATCCTGCAAGCGCCGATCGATGCGCTGGTGATACGTCAAGATCGTTGATGACTTGCGAAATGGCCTCGTCAGGGCAGGTTCTTCTCGACGACGGCCTTTCTCCGCGGATCGGCAGGAACATCAGCAGCGGATTGGGCCCTTGCCCTCGCGGTACATGACGGTGGCCGTGGTCGGCTTCGATTGAGCGTTTACAGCTACGCTCAAAGAAAATCCGGACGCATCGTTATAGGTCGAGAAGTGAAACCCGGGACGTTGCTGAACCGCGGAACGGTTCAGGCCGGACTTCCTCGCCTGCCGATCATAATGGTCGACGACGTCCTTCAAGGTCGAAGACGTCGAGAAGCTGTACCCCCGATAACAGCCAATGGCTTGATCGCGGAGCAGCAAAGTAACTCCAACGGGCGCCGGAAACTGCGACGGCTTGGCCAGAACCGGCGATGCGATCGCGGCAGCGGCAAGGAGTGCCACCAGTCGGTTCGACATGCCCATCATTCCACTGCCTCCTGTTTCTGCTCGGTTGTACCGGCATCTTGAACAACCATACAATTATGGCGCCGCAAGCCAAGGGAGAGGAAACCCGCTTCTCGCGCATGGATCTGGAGGATTATCATGGCACTTAGACTGCATCCGTCGCTCGCGGTGCACGCCGGCGACTGGCTCAAGACCGAAGTCGTCGAGCCGCACGGCATCACCGTGAAGGCGCTCGCCGAGCACCTCGGTGTATCGCGTCAGGGGCTGAGCAACCTGCTCAACGGCCACGGCGGATTGTCCCCCGATATGGCGCTGCGCTTCGAGAAAGCGTTCGGCATCAAGGCGGATACGCTGCTGCGTATGCAACTCGCCTACGATCTGGCGCTGCTGCGCGAGCATCAGGACGACATCAAGGTCGAGCGGGTGGCGCAAGCCGCCTGACCGGAGATAGTCGCCGACCTGCCCCTGTCCTACACCCCGCCCCCTCTGCTACGCCCCGCTTGCTCTTTCGCATCGTCGACCCGCATCATCACCAAAACGGAAACGATCGGGCCGGATCGTTTCCATTCAAGTGTCCATCTTGTCCATGTTGCCCCGATTCCGCCACAATCTCACCGGCCCCGGGATCGCGCCTCCCCGCTTGCCCCCACCCGCCCTGCGCGCTAACCGGCGCGCTTGATGAACCGTTCGGACCACCGCCCCGCTGCCCTGATCCAGGGTGGCGCCGTCTTCCCGCACCGGCACCTCACCGGCATCGACGGGCTCCAGCCGCATGAGATCGCCTTTCTGCTCGACGAGGCGGAAAGCTGGGTCGCGGCGAACCGCAGCCATGCCGCGCCCGACAAGCGGCTCGACGGCCTCACCCAGATCAACGCCTTTTTCGAGAACAGCACGCGCACGCTGCTGAGCTTCGAGATCGCCGGCAAGCGGCTCGGCGCCGACGTCGTCAACATGCACGCGGCGCAGTCTAGCGTGAAGAAGGGCGAGACGCTGATCGACACCGCGCAGACGCTCAACGCGATGCGCGCCGACGTCATCGTCATCCGCCATATGGCGAGCGGCGCAGTGCGGCTGATCGCCGACAAGGTCGATTGCCCGGTGCTCAATGCCGGCGACGGCCGCCACGAACATCCGACGCAGGCGCTGCTCGACGCGCTCACCATCCGCCGCCGCAAGGGGTCGATCGCCGGCCAGCGCGTGGTGATCTGCGGCGACGTGCTGCACAGCCGCGTCGCGCGCTCGAACATCCTCGCGCTCACCGCGCTCGCCGCCGAGGTGCGCGTCTGCGCGCCGTCGACGCTGATGCCCGCCGGGATCGAGCGGATGGGGGTGACGCCGTTCACCGATTTCGACGCGGCGCTGGTCGGCGCCGACGTGGTGATGATGCTGCGCGTCCAGAACGAGCGGATGGCGGGCGGCTATATCCCGTCGAGCCGCGAATATCGGCTGCGCTACGGGCTGACGCCGGAGCGGCTGGCGAAGCTGCCCGACGCGCTGGTGATGCATCCGGGGCCGATGAATCGGGGGGTGGAGATCGATTCGGTGGTGGCGGACGGGCCGCAATCGGCGATCACCGAACAGGTGGAGATGGGCGTGGCGGTACGGATGGCGTGTCTCGACGTGCTCACCCGGCGCGCGCGCGGCGTGGAGGGCTGGGCATGAGCACGGGCACGATCGCCTTCCTCGACGCGCGGCTCGCCTGCCCCGTCGCCGGCGTCGCGCCGGGCGGGCTGCTGGTCCGCGACGGCGTGATCGTCGCACGCGGCACGTTCAAACTGCCCGGCGACGCGGTGACGGTCGATTGCGGCGGGCGGGCGCTGGCGCCGGGGATCGTCGACCTCGGCGTGTTCAAGGTCGACCGCGATGCCTGCCGAACGGGCGGAATCGTCCGCGTCGCGCTGATGCCCGACGGCAATCCGGTGCTCGACGATCCCGGCATCGTCCAGCGCGCGGCGCTGATCGGCAAGCCCGATCTGTGGATCCACCCGATCGCCGCGGCGACGCAGGGCCTCGCCGGCACCGACATGGCGGAGATGGCGATCTGCGTCTCGGCCGGCGCGCGGGCGGTGGGCACCGGGCGCGGCTGGATCGCCGATACCGGCGTCATGCTGCGCGTGCTGTCCTATGCCCGCGACCTCGACATCGCGGTGATCGCGCATGCCGAGGACGGCGCGCTGACCGCGGGCGCGGTGGCGACCGACGGCGAGACCGCGACGCGGCACGGCCTGCCCGCCGCGCCGGCGGTGGCCGAGGCGCTGGCGGTGGCGCGCGACCTGATGCTGGCCGAGGAAAGCGGCGCGCGGCTCCACATCCGCCAGGCGACCACCGCCGCCGCCTTCGACCTGATCCGCGCGGCCAAGCGCCGCGGCGTCCGCGTCACCTGCGGCATCACCCCCGCGCATCTCCATCTGTCGGACATCGCGATGAGCGACTTCCGCACCTACGCCCACCTTTCGCCGCCGCTGCGCAGCGAGAGCGACAGGCTGGCGGCACGCGCCGCGGTGGCGGACGGGACGATCGACGTCCTCTCCTCGGGCCACGACCCGCACGGACCGGAGGCGAAGCGCCTGCCCTTCGTCGATTCGGCGGCGGGGATGGCGGGGGCGGAGACGCTGCTGCCGCTCGGGCTGCTGCTGGTCCGCGACGGCGTGCTGCCGCTCGAGCGATTGCTGGCGATGCTCTCGGTCCATCCGGCGAAGGTGCTCGGGCTCGACACGGGGACGCTGGAGGTCGGCAAGCCTGCCGACCTGATGCTATTCGATACCGACACCCCCTGGCAGGTCGACGGCGAGGCCTTCGCCTCGGCGGGCAACACGCCGTTCGACGGCCTGCCCGTCCAGGGCCGGGTGCTCAGGCTGTGGAAGGCCGGCCGGGAGGTCTGATCAGCGCGCCGCCACCTGCACCGGCGCGCGCAGCCATTGCGCGACCCGGTCGCCGGCCTCGCGGCGGACGAAACAGGCGCCACCCTCGGCGCGATAGCGGCCGCACATCCGGTCCGCCTCGGCGCGGCTGAACCCGCCCACCGACACGCGGTAGAGCGACCCCTGCGGCGCCGCGACCATCGTCCCCGTCGGCCGCTGCCCGGTCAGCGCCGCGAAGCGCCGCGTCGCATCGGTCCAGCCCGATTTGGCGACCGCGACATTGCTGTATGCGCCGATCTGCACATACCATTCGCCCGCCTCGGCTGCCCGGACGGGCATCGCCGCCGCCTGCCGCACCGGCGCCGCGACGGTGCGGACCAGCATCGTCGGCAGCGGCTGCGCCACCTCGCGCGGCGGCGCGAACACCACCCGCGTGAACGGCGAGGCCGGCACCGGCGTCTCGACCGCAGCGGTCCGCACGGGCACCGCCTGCGCCGGCATCACCGGCACCGGCGCGTTGAGCGCCAGCGCCACCGGCCGGCCGGCATCGGCCCCCGCGGTCACGCCGAGCAGGCTCGCGACCTGATCCGACGCCGCCCGCGGCTGCGCGAACGCCGCCCATTGCTCCAGCCGCGCATCGACATCGGCGGGCGACATATCCGCCGCCGCCGCGACCCGCGCCATCGCCCATTGGCCGGCGAGCGCATAGCTCAACGCCAGATTCTGCCGCACCTTGGCATCCGCGCCCGGCGCCCGCGCCGCCGCGTTGAGTGTGGCGATCGCCCCGGCCGGATTGCCGGCGAGCGCCGTGGCAAGGCCGAGGTCGCCGACCGGAATGATCGCCGCGTTGCGCGTCAGCGTCGCCTGCGCCGCCGACCAGTCGCCGGTGGCGATCTGCGCCAGCGCGAGGTTGAGCGCCGCCTTGCCGTTGCCCGGCGTCAGTTCCATCACCTCGGCAAAGGTATCGCGCGCCGACGCGAAGCGCCCCGCCTGCTGATATGCCTGCCCCAGCACCATCCGATAGTCCGCATTCCGCGGCGCCAGCGCGACCGCCGCCTCGGCGCGTTCGATCGCGGTGGCGGGATCGCGTTTCGCCAGCGCCCGCGCCGCTTCCTCGGCGTGCCGCGTCGCGGTCCGCGCGACGATCCGGTCGTTGCGATCGCTCGCCGCGGCAATGCGCCCGCCGCCGCCGGTACACCCGACCACCGATCCGCCGAGCACCAGCGCGGACAGGCCGAAGGTCAGGATCAGCCGCGGGGCAGAAGCCATCACCGCGCTCATGCTCCGACCACCCGACGACCGAAGCCACCCGCTGCCGGGCGCGGTCCGAAGCCTCCGCCATGCACCGTCGGCACGCTGAACACGGTACGCCGGAAATTCGTCTCGAGCCGCCCGGAGACATAGCTCCACAGCTGCGCGATCTCCGCCGCCGACTGGCCGCCGGGATCGGCCTCCATCACCGTGCCGCCATCGATCATCGCGGTGGCATAATCGGGGCGCTGGTGGACGGTCACCGGCGCGACGCTGCCATGCTGCGCCAGCGCCACCGCGGCGTCGGCGTTGATCGGGGCATCCGGCGTCGCGGCGTTGATGACGAAGATCAGCGGCTTGCCGGCGCGCTGACACAGATCGACGGTCGCGCCCACCGCGCGCAGGTCGTGCGGCGACGGCCGCGTCGGCACCACGACCAGTTCGGCGACCGCAATGACGCTCTGGATCGCCAGCGTGATCGCCGGCGGCGTGTCGATCATCACCAGCTTGAACCCCTGCTGGCGCAGCATCTCCAGATCCGCCTGGAGCCGCGCCACGACGGTCTGCGCGAAAGCGGGATACGCCGTGGTACGATCGCCCCACCAGTCGGACAACGTGCCGTGCGGATCGATGTCGATGAGGACCACGGGGCCATGCCCGGCGATCTGGGCCTGCACCGCCAGATGCCCGGACAATGTCGTCTTGCCCGAACCACCCTTTTGCGATGCCATCGCGAGAACGCGCATAGGCCCCCTTCAATCTGTGCCGTCAAACCGTAAGCGAACCTGACAGGACAGCGCTAACGGACGGTTAATGTAGCGCTTTGCGCGATGTGGCTTTGCCTGCGCGCCGGTCCGGGGCATGATGCGACCGATATGGTGAAGAGGGTGACGAGCATGCGGAATACCGGTTGGATCGCGGTCGCGTTGCTGGCCAGCCTCGCCGGTGCCGCACCGGCCGGGGCGCAGGCGGTCAAGGCGGGCGTCGATGCCTGGAGCCGCGGCGACTTCGCCGGCGCGGTCGCGCAATGGCGCGGCCCGGCGGTCGCGGGCGATGCCGACGCGCAGTTCAACCTCGGCCAGGCGTATAAGCTCGGCCGCGGCGTGCCGCTCGATCCGGCGCTGGCGGAAAGCTGGTTCCGCAAGGCGGCGCTGCAAGGCCATCCGCAGGCCGAGGACAATTACGGCTTCGCGCTGTTCCAGGCCGGCCGCAAGGCGGAAGCCGCGCCCTGGCTCGAAAAGTCGGTGCGGCGCGGCGAGCCGCGCGGCCAGTTGGTGCTCGGCACGATGCTGTTCAACGGTGACGGCGTGCCCCGCGACTATCCCCGCGCCTATGCGCTGATGACGCTGGCGTCGCAGGCGGGGCTGAAGTCGGCCTCGGAAACGCTGGCGCAGATGGACCAATATATCACGCCCGCCGACCGTCAGCGCGGCACGGCACTGGCGCAGCGCTACGCGACCGAATCGCGCGCCGGGCCGCCCGCCGCCGACCGCGGTGGGATGATGGCGGCCGAGAACACCGCCCCCCGCCGCGGTACCGTTCCGATTGCCACCCCGGCGAAGGCGCCGGCGCGCCCGAAGCCGGCCCCCGCGGACCTGTCGCCCGACCGCCCGGTCGCCGATCGCATCGCGCCGCACGAGAAACGCCCTGCCCCGCCCCGCCCCGCTGCGGCGCCCGCCGGCGGCGCATGGAAGATCCAGCTCGGCGCCTTCAGCACGCAGGCGAACGCGCAGACGCAATGGTCGCGGGTCCGCGGCAAGCTCGGCAGCGCACAGCCGGTCTATGCCAAGGCCGGCACCGTGATCCGCCTGCAAGCGAGCGGCTTCGCATCAAAGGCGGCGGCGCAGAAGGCGTGCGCGGCGGCAGGCGTCGCATGCGTGGTCGTCGCGCCTTAGATCCGATCGACAGCCCTCAGCCCGTCACCCCGGACTTGATCCGGGGTCCCGCTGCGTCCTTTTTATTGCTGTCGGGAAAAAGCGGGACCCCGGGTCAAGCCCGGGGTGACGGAGGAATGGTTCGCGCGGAGGCGCAGAGGACGCAGAGGTGTAGCGCATGGGGTTCAGCGCGATCTTGCCCCCGGCTTCGGCGAGAAAGTCGTCGACGCGGCGAGCGTAACAGCTCTGCGTCCTCCGCGCCTCCGCGCGAACCCGATCGTCGTTTAGACCTTTCGCTTCCGACGATGGTGAATGTCGGGTCCGCCGCAATTCCGCGTGGCGGCCTTTATCCGTCGACCCAGTCGGCGCGCCGATACCCCTGCGCATAGAGGAGCGTCGACAGGTCGCCATGATCGATCCGCGCGCCGGCTGCCGCGGCGACGATCGGCTTGGCGTGATAGGCCACACCCAGCCCCGCCCGCTTGATCATCGCGAGGTCGTTGGCGCCGTCGCCCACCGCAAGCGACAGCGCGGGATCGATGCCGCGCTCGGCGATCCAGGCGAGCAACGTGTCCTCCTTGGTCGCCGACCCGACGATCGGCTTGGCGACTTTGCCGGTCAGCCGACCGTCCTCGATCAGCAGCACGTTGGCGATCGCGCGATCGAAGCCGATCTCTGCGGCGACGGGTTCGGCGAACCGGGTGAAGCCGCCTGACACCAGCACCGCCGCCGCACCCTGCGCGCGCATCGTGCGGACCAGCGCCTTCGCGCCCGGCATGATCCGCACCCGCTCGGCGAGGCATTGCGCGATCACCGCTTCGTCCAGCCCGGCGAGCAAGGCCACACGCGCATCGAGCGCCCCCTCGAAGTCCAGCTCGCCGCGCATCGCCGCCTCGGTCACCGCCGCTACCTCCGCCTTGATGCCGGCATAATCGGCGAGTTCGTCGATGCACTCGACGGTGATCATCGTCGAATCCATGTCGGCGACGATCAGCGCCTTGCGCCGTGTGGCGGTCGGCTGGACGATGACGTCGCTACGGGCGAGAACGCTTTCCAGCGCGCCGCGCGCCGCATCCGCGTCGCCGGCGAAGGCGATATCCGCGGCGACGCCGGGCTCCAGCCACGTCGTCGCGCCCGGTACGCAGCCCGCGGCCGCCAGCCGGTCGGTCGCTACCGACAGGTCGCCTGCGCCGAGCGTTTCGCCTATGAGCGTCGCGGTGAACATGCCTGTCTCCAACCCCAAACCAAGGGTCGCGCTCATCGCAGGCCCCACCGCCAGCGGCAAGTCCGCCGCGGCGATCGCGCTTGCCGAGGCGCACGACGGCGTCGTCATCAACGCCGACGCAAGCCAGGTCTATGCCGATCTCGCCGTCCTCACCGCCCGGCCGAGCGCCGAGGAGACTGCACGCGTACCGCACCGGCTGTTCGGCCATGTCGACGCCGCGGATGCCGGTTATTCCGCCGCGCGCTGGGCCGACGAAGCGCGCGCTGCGATCGCCGCGGCGCAGGCGGCGGGCAAGCTGCCGATCCTCGTCGGCGGCACCGGCCTGTACCTGCGCACGCTGCTCGACGGTATCGCGCCGGTGCCGGAGATCGATCCGGCGATCCGCGTCGCGGTGCGCGCGCTGCCGGTCGCGGAGGCGCATCGCCTGCTCGCCGGCGAGGATGCGGCCGCAGCCGCCCGCCTCGCCCCGGCGGATACGACGCGGGTCGCGCGGGCATTGGAGGTGGTGCGATCGACCGGCCGGCCGCTGGCGGCATGGCAGCACGAGCGCGTCGGCGGGATCGGCGATACGATCACGCTTGCCGCCGCCATCCTGCTGCCCGACCGCGACCGCTTGTTCGAACGGATCGACACGCGGTGCCACGCGATGTTCGACGGCGGCGCGATCGAAGAGGTCGCCGTCCTGCTCGCACGCGACGACGTTCCGGCCGACGCGCCGATCCGCCGGGCGATCGGCGTCCCCCCGATCGCCGCCCTCCTCGCCGGGACGGTCGATCGCCCCGCCGCGGTGGCGCAGGTGCAACTCGACACGCGCCGATATGCCAAGCGGCAGTATACCTGGTTCCGTAATCAACCGCCGGAGAGCTGGCGGTGCGAGACAGATTCAAACGAATTAATCTATTCATTAGCAAGTTTGTTACGCGAAGAGGGTTGACCCGTATCGGACCGGCGGCTAACCGCACCGCAGCATTCCCGTACAGCAACGTTGGAGACAGACCGTGGGCGAAAAGAGCGGAGCAGACATCCTGGTCGAGGCGCTGTGCGATCTCGGCGTGGAGGTCGTGTTCGGCTACCCCGGTGGGGCGGTCTTGCCGATCTATGACGCGATGTTCCGCGCCAATGCGAATGGCGCGCGGCTGAAGCACATCCTCGTCCGCCACGAGCAGGCGGCGACGCATGCGGCGGAGGGCTATGCGCGCTCGACCGGCAAGCCCGGCGTCGTGCTCGTCACCTCGGGTCCCGGCGCGACCAATGCGGTCACCGGCATCACCGACGCGTTGCTCGATTCGATCCCGATGGTCGTCATCACCGGACAGGTGCCAACCGCATTGATCGGCACCGACGCATTTCAGGAGGCGGATACGGTCGGCATCACGCGCCATTGTTCCAAGCACAATTATCTGGTCAAGGACCCGGCGACGCTCGGCGCGACGATCCACGAGGCGTTCCATATCGCCACCTCGGGCCGCCCCGGTCCGGTCGTCGTCGACATCCCCAAGGACGTTCAGGTCGCGACCGCGCGCTACAGCAAGCCCGGCCCGATCCAGCACAAGACGTATCGCCCGCAGGTGAAGGCACCGCAGCCGCAGATCGAGCAGCTCGTCGACATGCTCGCCGCGGCGGAGCGGCCGATACTCTACACCGGCGGGGGGATCATCAATTCGGGTCCCGCGGCGTCGCAATTGCTGCGCGAGCTGGCGCGGATCACCGGTGCGCCGGTGACGTCGACGCTGATGGGCCTCGGCTGTTTCCCCGCCTCGTCCGACCAGTTCCTCGGCATGCTCGGCATGCACGGGACCTATGAGGCGAACATGGCGATGAACCAGGCGGACCTGATCGTCGCGATCGGCAGCCGCTTCGACGACCGCGTCACCGGCCGGCTCGACGCGTTCAGCCCGAACAGCCGCAAGGTCCATATCGATATCGACCGGTCGAGCGTGAACAAGAACGTCCGCGTCGATCTCGCGATCATCGCCGATGCCGGTCACGCCATGGAGGATATGGTCCGCATCTGGAAGGCGCGCCAGCATCCCAAGCCCGATACCGGCGAATGGTGGAACCGGATCGCCGGGTGGCGCGCCAAGAAGAGCCTGAGCTTCCCTGAAAGCGGCGAGGCGATCATGCCGCAGCGCGCCGTCCGCGCCTTGTGGGAGGCGACGCATCGCCGCGACCCGATCATCACCACTGAGGTCGGCCAGCACCAGATGTGGGCCGCACAGCATTTCGGCTTCGAAAAGCCCAACAAATGGCTGACCAGCGGCGGGCTCGGCACGATGGGCTACGGCCTGCCCGCGGCGATCGGCGCGCAGCTCGGCAACCCCAATGCGCTGGTCATCGACATCGCCGGCGAAGCCTCGATCCAGATGAACATCCAGGAGCTCGCCACCGCCTCGCAATACCGGCTGCCGGTCAAGATCTTCATTCTCAACAACGAATATATGGGGATGGTGCGCCAGTGGCAGGAGCTGACCTACGAGAGCCGCTATGCCGAAAGCTATTCGGATTCGCTGCCCGATTTCGTCAGGCTCGGCGAGGCCTATGGCTGGAAGGGCATCCGCATCGACACGATGGGCGAGCTGGACGACGGCATCCAGGCGATGCTCGATCATGACGGCCCGGTGATCGTCGACTGCCGCGTCGCCAAGCTGGCGAACTGCTTCCCGATGATCCCGTCGGGCGCGGCGCATACCGACATGATCCTTCAGGCCAACGAAGTGTCCGGCACGATGGACGACGAGGCCAAGGCCCTCGTCTGACCAAACCAGAACAGACCGTCACCGCGGCTAAAGCTGGGGTTTCGTGCCCCAAGCGCGCGCTCATATAACAGGGAGACCCTGGCCTTTGCCGGGGTGACGATGCGGATGCATATCAAGACCGAAGCTGCCGAACGCCATACGCTGGCGGTGATCGTCGACAACGAGCCGGGCATCCTCGCCCGCATCGCCGGCCTGTTCACCGCACGCGGCTATAATATCGAGAGCCTGACCGTCAGCGAGATCACCGCCGACAAGACGGTCAGCCGCATCACCATCGTCACCAGCGCCTCGCCGGCGACGATGGAACAGATCATCGCGCAGCTCGACCGGCTGGTGCCCGTCCACAAAGTCACCGACCTCACCGCGCAGGGCGCCCACGTCGAGCGCGAACTGGCGCTGATCAAGGTCGCCGGCACCGGCGATCACCGGATCGAGGCGCTGCGCCTCGCCGACGTCTATCGCGCCCGCGTGGTCGATGCGACCACCACCAGCTTCGTCTTCGAGGTGACGGGCTCGATCGAGAAGATCGACAAGTTCGTCGAGCTGATGAGCGAGGTCGGCCTGATCGAGGTCGCCCGCACCGGCATCGTCGCCATTTCGCGCGGCCGCGAGGCGGCCTGAATTTTACCCACCACCCCGTCACCGGCGGTGACGAAAGGAAGAAGCATGAAAGTCTATTACGATCGCGACGCCGATCTGAACCTGATCACCGACAAGAAGATCGCCATCGTCGGCTACGGAAGCCAGGGTCATGCTCACGCGCAGAACCTGCGCGATTCGGGCGTCAAGGACGTCGCGATCGCGCTGCGCGAGGGGTCGGCGACCGCCAAGAAGGCGATCGATGCCGGCTTCGCGGTCAAGTCGAACAAGGAAGCGGCGCAATGGGCCGACATCGTCATGATCCTCGCCCCCGACGAGCATCAGGCGGCGATCTGGGATGCGGACCTCAAGGGCAATATGAAGCCCGGCGCGGCGCTCGCCTTCGCCCATGGCCTCAACGTGCATTTCGGCCTGATCGAGCCGCCCGCGGACATCGACGTCATCATGATCGCCCCCAAGGGCCCGGGCCACACCGTGCGCAGCGAATATGTCCGCGGCGGCGGCGTGCCCTGCCTGATCGCGATCCATCAGGACGCCAGCGGCAACGCGCATGACGTCGCGCTCGCTTATGCCAGCGGCGTCGGCGGCGGTCGTTCGGGAATCATCGAAACCAACTTCCGCGAGGAATGCGAAACCGACCTGTTCGGCGAGCAGGCGGTGCTGTGCGGCGGCATCACCCATCTGATCCAGGCGGGTTTCGAGACGCTGACCGAGGCGGGTTACGCCCCCGAGATGGCCTATTTCGAGTGCCTTCACGAGACCAAGCTGATCGTCGACCTGCTCTATGAGGGCGGCATCGCCAACATGCGCTATTCGATCAGCAACACCGCCGAATATGGCGACATCACCACCGGCCCGCGGATCATCACCGACGAGACCAAGAAGGAGATGAAGCGCGTGCTCGCCGACATCCAGTCGGGCCGTTTCGTCAAGAACTTCGTCCTCGACAACCGCGCCGGCCAGCCCGAGCTGAAGGCGGCGCGCAAGCAGGCCGCCGCGCATCCGATCGAGAAGGTCGGCACCGAGCTGCGCGCGATGATGCCGTGGATCGGCGCCAACAAGCTGGTCGACAAGGACAAGAACTGACGTCGTACAGCTCCTCCCCCGCCAGGGGGAGGGGGACCGCCACGCGTCAGCGTGGTGGTGGAGGGAGAGGATACGGGACGTTTCGACAACGAGGCTCCCGCCTTTCCTCCCCCTCCGTCAGCGCCGCGCGCTGCCACCTCCCCGTGGCGGGCAAGGAATGGTAATTGGAACGATCCGTTTCGGCTTTGCCTCTTCCGATTGTCACAAACCCGTGGTTAAACCTCCGAAACATCTATTCGGAGCTTCCCATGCGCCTCATCCTCGCCGCCGTGCTCGCAACGGCCGCCGTCCCCGCCGTCGCCCAGATCATCCCGACCGCCCCCGGCCAGCCGGGCCAGCCGACCGCGAAGGTGCCGGCCGGCACCTATCAGGTCGATCCCGCGCACACGCAGGTGTCGTGGGAGGTCAACCACATGGGCTTCTCGATCCTCGAAGGCATGTTCGGCGCCGCGAGCGGCTCGATCACCGTCGATCCCGCCAAGCCTGCCGCCGCCAAGGTCGACGTGACGTTCCAGATCGCCGACCTCGCCGTCACCGCGGCGCCATTCGCCAAGCACCTCCAGTCGCCCGACTTCTTCGACGCCGCCAAATATCCGACCGCGCGCTTCGTCTCGACCAGCGTCACGCCGCGCGGCGGCAACAAGGCGACGATCACCGGCAATCTGACGATCAAGGACCAGACCAAGCCGGTGACGATCGACGCGAGCTTCATCGGTGCGGGCGCCAACCCGATGAGCAAGAAGCTCAACTTCGGCTTCAACGGCACCGCGACGATCAAGCGCAGCGACTTCGGCGTCGGCGCCTATGCGCCGGTCGTGTCGGACGAGGTCAAGCTCCACATCCACGCCGCCTTCGCCGCGCAATAACCGGGCCGGCGCGCGACCGGTCAGGCCGCGCGTCGCACCTTGGCGAAACCCGCGAACGTCGCCCGCACCGCCGGGTCGGCGTTCGCGGTGAGCTTGCCGATCCGTTCCAGCGGATCGCCGCCGTCCTCGCCCGGCGCCTGATAGGCCATCGCCCATTCGCCGAACTCGCGTTCCTCGATACGCCGGTTCGACAGCACGACCAGAGCATGATGCCGGGCATCCGCCTGGATGCGCGCGAACGTGGCGTCGACCGTCGCCTCGTCGCCCTCCAGCGCCTGAAGGAAGCGCTTGCCGTCGAAGAACAGCAGGCCCGTCACCCGCGCCCGCGCGTTGTTGCGGCGCGACTGCGCAAGGATCGTCGCAGGATCGACATCTGCCGGTTTTCGCACGCTGCTGATATAGACGAGCTGACGCATCCTAAGCCCTTCAAAACATATGTTAATGAGAGGTTTCGCCGTCTCATCCCGGGCTACCCCGGAGAGGCTTAACGCAGCGTCAACGGCGATGCGACGGGTGGACAAGCCGAACCGCCTCGGCCATGAACCGCTCCGATATGGACCGCACCGCCCTTCTTCTGCGACTTATCCGCCCTTAGGGCGGCGGTTGCTCGTGCACGCTTCCCTAAGGGCCGGATAACGCTTCAGCGCCACCCTGCCGCGTGCGACCCGATGGTCCGCGGCCTCCAGACGGGACCAGTCATGCTCCGCGATCCTTCGACCAAATACCGTGCCTTCCCGACCATCGACCTGCCCGACCGGCAATGGCCGTCGCGCGTCATCACCCGCGCGCCGCGCTGGCTGTCCACCGACCTGCGCGACGGCAACCAGGCGCTCATCGACCCGATGGACGCCGAGAAGAAGACGCGCTTGTTCGACCTGCTCGTCAAGGTCGGCCTCAAGGAGATCGAGGTCGGCTTCCCCTCGGCGGGCGCCACCGAGTTCGATTTCATCAGCGGGCTGGTGAAGACCGGCCGCATCCCCGACGACGTGTTCGTGCAGGTGCTCACCCAGTCGCGCCGCGACCTGATCGAGACCAGCTTCGCCAGCCTCGACGGCGCGAAACAGGCGATCGTCCATCTCTACA
This sequence comes from Sphingomonas sp. M6A6_1c, assembly GCF_053345135.1. NCBI lineage: Bacteria > Pseudomonadati > Pseudomonadota > Alphaproteobacteria > Sphingomonadales > Sphingomonadaceae > Sphingomonas > Sphingomonas sp. M6A6_1c. The sequence continues at coordinate 72,694 of NZ_JBKEZO010000008.1, forward strand.
ACGCGGTGTCGCCGGCGTGGCGCAAGATCGTGTTCGGCATGACCCGCGACGAGGTGAAGCGGATCGCGATCGAGGGCGTCAAGGTGCTGCGCGACGAAGCCGCCAAGCGCCCCGACACCGACTGGCGCTTCGAATACAGCCCCGAGACCTTCTCGACCGCCGAACTCGATTTCTCGCTCGAGGTCTGCGCCGCAGTGATGGACGTGCTCCAGCCGACCGCGGACAGACCGATCATCTTCAACCTGCCCGCGACGGTCGAATGCGCGACGCCCAACGTCTATGCCGACCAGATCGAATGGTTCGGCCGCAACATCCCCAATCGCGACGCGGTGGTGATCTCGCTCCACACGCACAACGATCGCGGCACCGGCGTCGCCGCGGCGGAACTGGGACTGATGGCGGGGGCCGACCGCGTCGAGGGCTGCCTGCTCGGCAATGGCGAGCGTACCGGCAATTGCGACCTCGTGACCGTCGCGCTCAACATGTACACGCAGGGCGTGGCGCCGGGCCTCGACCTGTCGGACATCGACGGCATCGTCAACACGATCAATTATTGCACCAATATCCCGGTGCATCCGCGCACGCCCTATGCCGGCGATCTGGTGTTCACCGCCTTTTCGGGCAGCCATCAGGACGCGATCAAGAAGGGGTTCGCCGCACAGGCCGCGCGCAATGACGAATTGTGGGAGGTCCCGTATCTGCCGATCGATCCCGCCGATCTCGGCCGCAGCTACGAGGCGGTGATCCGCGTCAATTCGCAAAGCGGCAAGGGCGGCGTCGCCTGGGTGATCGAGCAGGACAAGGGGCTGAAGCTGCCCAAGCGCTTGCAGGCGGATTTCAGCCGTCACGTCCAGGCGCTGGCCGACGAGACCAGCCGCGAACTCGGCGCCGCCGACATCTGGGGCCGGTTCGAGGCGACCTATCTGCCGCGTCCGACCGACCGGTTCGTGCTGCGCGATTATGACGAGAGCGGCAGCGCGGGCGACCGGCTGTTCGTCGGCCGGGTCGCGGTCGACGGCGAGGAGCGGTCGATCTCGGGCCGCGGCAACGGCCTGATCTCGGGCGTGATCGCCGCGCTCGGCGAGACCGGGCCGGCGCTCGACGTGGTGGATTACAGCGAGCATGCGATCGGTCACGGCGCCGACGCGCAGGCGGCCGCCTATGTCGAATGCCGCACCGCCGACGGACGCATCGTGTTCGGCGTCGGTATGGATACCGACATCGCCACCGCCAGCGTCCGCGCGGTGCTGAGCGCCGCCAACCGCGCCTGACCGCGCCGCCGCCCGCGGGGGTCGGCGCATGCGGTGCCGGACGACATGGACAACATGGACACCTGAATGGAAACGATCCACCCCGATCGTTTCCATTCCTGCACCTATCGCGTCACCGAGTCGCGCGCCGGGTGCGGCGAGGATCGCCTAGCGCCGGAAATATATCGTTCGGCATCAAGCCGATGAGAAAGAGCCGGAGAGGATATTAGCCTTGCCGCAGCATGTAGGACAGGCCGTAGTTGCTTGTCTCGCACGGTGCGTTAGTCTGGCGCGGGTTCGAAGGTCTTGCTGCTGGAGAAGCGCATCATGCTGATGATCGTCGCACTGGCGCTCGCCACGCCGCAGGTCTGTACCGACGTGGCGAAGGTCTGCCGCGCGTGCACCGCCAAGGACGGCAAGACGGTGTGTTCGGACATCGGCATCGCCTGCCAGCCGAAGCTGCGGACCTGCCGGCCGCGGAAGGGGCCGGAGATGCGGGCCAAGACCCCGCGCGTGCGTTGAGGGCGGTTGACGACGATGGTGCTGATCCCGTCTCTCCGGCTCATGCGGAGGCGACAAGGATATCGTGTCGCCTCAAGCCCATCTCCTAGCCGCAGGGTAGACCCTAGAACAAGTCCGGGGTGACGGTGTGGGTATGAAGAATATTTTTGCTACAATACGGATAAGTACCTGTTTTTCAGTGGGGCGATCAAGTCATTCTTATTACTCGTGGAATACTCATTCTCTAAAATCATTGCGCAAATCTCCACAAACCGATAGCTTCCCTCCACTAAAGTCCGGAGCGTCACATGGCCCGTGCGTTTCTCGTTGTCGACATCCAGAACGACTATTTTCCGGGCGGCGTGCTGCCGTTGTGGGAGCCGGAGGCGGTCGAGGCGAGGATCGTTGCGGCGATCGGGCGGGCGCGGGCGCAGGGGGATCGGGTGATCCTCGTCCGGCACGAATCGGCGGCTGCCGCCGGGCCGTTCGTGCGGGGCAGCGCCGGGGCCGAGATCCGTCCCGCGATCCTCGCCGCCGCGGGAGACGCTCCGGTCGTCGTCAAGCAGCATGCCGATGCGTTTCAGGATACCGATCTCGCGCAGCATCTGACGGGGATCGACGCGCTGATCGTCGGGGGCATGATGATGCAGAATTGCGTGGTGTTCACCGCGCTGTCGCGCGCGGCCGAGGGGTTGCGGGTGCAGGTGGTGGGCGATCTCTGCACCGCGCCGATCGAGGTCGTACACCGGATCGCGCTCGGCGCGCTGGAATCGAAGACGATCGTCAGCAGCGCGGCCGACGTCTGGCTCTGAGCCTTTCGGGGACGGGAGGTGCGGGGTCAGCGGGTGCGGACGATCTCGCAGCCGACTGCGGCGTCCGGATAGACGTCGGGCTTGAGCGAGCGGACGCGGACCTCGCGGACGCGCGGGTCGGCGAGGCAGAGCGTGGCGATCGCCTCGACCAACGTCTCCTGCAACGCGAAGCCGGGGCCGGCGGCCATCGCGAGGATGCCGTCGCGCAGGAAGTCATAGTCGAGCACCTCGTCGATGCCGTCGGCGCCCGGCGGCGCGGGATAAGCGACCGTCATCCACACCGACAGGCGGACGCGCTGCGGCGCCGCCTCGTGCGGGTGGATGCCGAGGCGCATCGCGACCTCGAGCCCGTCGAGGATCGTGGTATAATCAGCCATCGCGTCCCTCGAACATCACGTCGCCGTCGCGGCGCAGGAAACGCTGGCCGCAATCGACGTAGAGCGTCTGGCCGGTGACGCTGCGCGCGTCGAGCAGATAGACCACCGCCCCGGCGACCGCCGCCGCGCCGACCGGGCGACGCAGCAGATTGTCGGCGGCGACGGCGGCGAAATCCGCCTCGCTCTGGTCGCCGCTCGGCAGGGTGATGCCCGGTGCGACTGCATTGACGCGGACCTTGGGCGCCAGCGCCTGCGCGAGCATCTCGGTCGCGCCGGCCAGCGCGTATTTGCTGAGCGAGTAACTGAAGAAATCGGGATTGGGATTGGCGAGCTTCTGGTCGAGCAGGTTGACCACCGCGCCGTCGGCGAGGTCGTCCTGCGCGGCGAGTGCGGCGGCGAGCATCGCCGGGGTCACTGCGTTGATCGCGTGGAGCCGTGCCGCCAGCGCGGGGTCGATCGCCTCGGGCCGGTCGTAGGCGAAGAGCGAGGCGCTGTTGACCAGTGCCGCGATCGGCCCGCCGGCGGCGTCGCGGGCGCGGGCGAACAGCGCGGCGGCGCCTGCGGGATCGGCGAGGTCGCCGTGCACGGCCGCGCCGCCCAGGTCCGCCGCCAGCGCCTGCGCCTCGGCGGCGGAGGCGCCGTAATGCACCACCACGCGCCAGCCGGCGGCGGCGCAGGCGCGCGCGATCGCCGCGCCGAGCCGCTTCGCGCCACCGGTGACGAGGACGGTGCGGGTCAGCATCCCATCAGCGCCAGCACTTCCTTGCGGCTGCGGTCGTCGTCGCGGAACACGCCCATCATCCGGCTGGTCACCATCGACACGCCCGGCGTGCGGACGCCGCGCGCGGTCATGCAGGCGTGGCTCGCCTCGATCACCACCGCGACCCCCTGCGGCTTGAGATTGTCCCAGATGCAGTCGGCGACCTCTGCGGTAAGCCGTTCCTGCACCTGCAACCGGCGGGCGAAGCCGTGCAGCACGCGGGCGAGCTTGCTGATCCCGACGACATGGTCGCGCGGCAGATAGGCGATGTGCGCCTTGCCGATGATCGGCGCCATATGGTGTTCGCAATGCGATTGGAACGGAATGTCCTTGAGCAGCACGATCTCGTCATAGCCGCCGACCTCCTCGAACACGCGCGACAAATGGCGGGCGGGATCGTCGGCATAGCCGGCGCAATATTCCTTCCACGCCTTGGCGACGCGGCGCGGCGTGTCGATCAGCCCTTCGCGGCCGGGATCGTCGCCGGCCCAGCGGATCAGCGTGCGGATCGCCTCGGCGACCTCGGTGGGGACGACCGGCGCGTCGCCGGTTGCGGCGGTGGTGCCCTCGTCCGGCGCGTCGTGCTGATCGGTCATGCTGCGTTCCTTGATCCTGCCGCCGGTGGTGGCATCGGCCTGTCATAAGTTCGTTTCGGCAACGCGTCCAACCGCCCCGCCGCAGCGCGTGCAACCCTTTGCCGCATCCGCGCGCTGTTGCGGGCGTAACGAACGGAGAGAGACGATGGCGGACCTCAAGAAGGGCGACGACGTGACCTGGAACAGCCATGGCGGCACCGCGCACGGCACGGTCCAGAAGAAGCAGACGAGCGACACCGAGATCAAGGGCCATACCGTCCGCGCATCGAAGGACGACCCCCAATATATCGTAGAGAGTGACAACGGGGGAAAGGCAGCGCACAAGGCGACCGCGCTGAAGAAAGCGTAACGTTTAGAGCACCCGGGATCGACCGGGTGCGAGCAGGAAGGAATGCGATGGCTACGACTACCAAGACCGGCGGCATCCACGCGCCCGTTCAGCCCTCCCCGGAGCTGGGCGCGATCGTCGGCAACGAGAAGCTGCCGCGCAGCCAGGTGATCAGCAAGGTGTGGGAATATATCAAGTCCAACAACCTGCAGAACCCTGAGAACAAGCGCGAAATCCTTGCAGACGACAAGCTGCAGAAGGTGTTCGGCCGCGACAAGTGCACGATGTTCGAGATGAACAAGTACATTTCGCAGCACGTGAAGGCCTGAACCCCACACGACTTTCGATCGGGAGCATCGCGCCACTTGCGGCCGGCGATGCTCCCGACGTCAATAACAAGCGATCGATCGGGATGAGCCGCGGTGCGCCGCGGCGCCGGCTCAGCGCGAGCGGGCCGGCATGAACGGCAGCGCGATCGCCGAGGCGATGATCATCACCACCCCGACCAGCACATAGAGCCAGAAGGCGAGCGGCTTGATTCGCGATCCGCCGAGCGCGGGCGAATCGGCCTTGGCCGGCGCCGGCGCGCTGATCGTCTGGCTGATCATATTCATCCCCAAGTGGCTGATCCGGCTGCCGACGTAGCAGCGGATTGTTGCCGGCATTTTGCAGTCCGGGCGATCGCCCCCCGGCGACCCCAGCGGGCGCGCTATGCGCCGCACGACGGCCGGATGCAAGCCGGGCCGATCCGGACCGATGGCGTCACACCGCGGCGGGATCGACGATGACGGGAATGGTGACCCCGGCGCGATTCGAACGCGCGACCTACAGATTAGGAATCTGGCGCTCTATCCGGCTGAGCTACGGGGCCACTGTGCGTCTGATACCGGGCGGCGCCCGGCGGGTCCAGCGGCTCAATTGGTCTTTTCGGGCGGCACCACCGGGCAGAGCAACGGCGCCACCGGCACGCCGTCCGCGACCAGCGCCTTCGCCTCGGCGAGGCTGGCCTGGCCATGGATCGGGCGGACGACCTCGTCGCCGTCGTGCATCGCGCGCGCCCGCGTCGCGAAGTCGCCGCCGACCCAGGACGAGGTGGCGAGCGTCCTGGCCTGGTCGGCGGCGATCTCACGCAGCGCCGCCTTGATCGCCGCGGCCGGCGGCAGATCGGCGCGGCGGTTGCCCTTGGCCGGAATGCTCGGCGCCATCAGCGCCTTGGCGACCGCGGTGTCGCCGCACATGGGACAGGCGAGCAGCCCCGCCGCCGCCTGCGCATCATAGGCCGCGCTCGACGCGAACCACGCCTCGAAGACGTGATCCAGCCCGCAGCGCAGGTCGAAGACGATCACGCGCGGGTGACCGGCGGGATCGCGCGGGCATGGTCGAGCACCGGGATACGGGCGCGGACATCGGCGACGCGCGCCGGGTCGATCTCGGCGAGCCCCAGCCCGCGCGCCTCGCCCATGTCGAGCAGCACGTCGCCCCACGGATCGATAACCAGCGAATGGCCGTAGGTGGTGCGGCCATCCGCATGCGCACCGGCCTGCGCCGCGGCAACGACGAAACAGCCGGTCTCGATCGCGCGGGCGCGCATCAGCGCATGCCAATGCGCCGCGCCGGTTGGGCGGGTGAAGGCCGCGGGGATCGCGAGCATCTGCGCGCCCGCCGCGGCGAGCGCGGCATAAAGCGCGGGAAAGCGCAGGTCGTAGCAGATCGACAGGCCCATCGGCCCGACCGGCGTATCGACCACCACCGCGGCGTCACCGGGCGCATAGGCCGCGGATTCGCGCCAGCTTTCGCCGGTCGGCAGGTCGACGTCGAACAAATGGAGCTTGTCGTAGCGCGCGCGGATCTCGCCCGCGGCATCGATGACGAAGCTGCGGTTGGCGTAGCGGCCATCGTCGCGACGCACCGCCAGCGAGCCGACATGCACCCACAGGCCGGCGACCGCGGCGGTCTCGCGGACGCTGGCGAGCACCGGATCGTCGGCCTCGGCGTGGATCGACGCGGCGGCACGCGCGCGGTCGCGATCGATCAGCCCCGCCATCTCGGGCAGGAACACCATGCCGGCGCCGTTGGCGGCCGCGGCGGTGATGCCGTGGCGCATGTCCGCGGCATTGACGGCGGGATCGATCCCGCTCGTCATCTGCAGCAGCGCGATCCTCATGCGGCGAGCAGCGGGTCCAATCCTCCGCGCGCGTTGAGCGCGGCGAGATCGTCCGAGCCGCCGATATGCGTGCCGTCGATGAACACCTGCGGCACGGTGGTGCGGCCGTTGGCGCGCTGGATCATCTCCTGCCGCTGCGGCCCGCCGAGCGAGATGTCATGTTCCTGCGGCGCAACGCCCTTGGATGCCAGCAACGCCATCGCGCGCGTGCAATAGGGACAATATGCCTTGGTGTAGATTTCGACCTTTGCCATGGGCTTGAGGTGTGGGCTGAGGACCGGCTTGTCAATCGCCCGCCGCCCCCGAGCCGACCACCCGTGCCCAGCACAGCACCACCACCGCGGCGGCCCCGGCGCGCAGCAGCGCCTGCGTACAGGCGGCGGCGGTGGCGCCGCTGGTATAGACGTCGTCGACCAGCGCGATCGTCCGGCCCGCCACCCGCGCCGGATCGGGCACCGCGAACGCGCCGGCGACCGCCTGCCGCCGACGACCGCGACCGAGCGCGCGCAGCGGCACCGTGGCGCGGCGGCGGACCAGCGCGAACGGATCGTGCGCGATGCCGGTGCGCCGCCGGACCGCGGCGGCGATCAGCGCCGCCTGATTGAAACCGCGGCTCCACAATCGCCAGCGGTGCAACGGCACCGGCACGAGCAGGTCGATGCCGGGCGGCAGCGTCGGCGCCATCCGCTCCGCCATCGTCGCGGCGATACCAATCCGGCCGCCATATTTCAGCTTGAGCGCCAGCCGCCGCGCCACTGGTCCATAAGCGACGGCGGCGCGGATGCCGGCATGGCGCGGCGGATCGGCGAGGCAGGCGGCGCAGCGTGCGTCGGCGCCGCGGTCATGCGCGAACGGCCGGCTGCATGCGGCGCACCACGGTGGGGTCAGCCAGCGCAACCCGCCCCAGCATGTCGCGCAGAAACGGTGGTCGGCGGCGACCGGCGTCCCGCAGCCGGGGCAGCGCGGCGGCAGCGCCGCGCCGGCGATCGGACCGAGCAGCAACGCCAGCGCCCGGCGGCCGCGCGCCGCGATCGCTGTCAGCCCGCCCGCGCCGATCGTCCGCATGCCCGCTTGTCGCGCACCGCCGCAACAGGCACAAGCCGGGCGGTGAACGCCAATGCCATCTTCGACCGCCCTGCCCGCCGCCTGCGCCGCGACCGCGCCGCCGACGGCTATCCCGACCACGCCTTCCTGCGCGACGTCATGGTCGAGGGGCTGCTCGAACGGCTCGACGCGGTGAAGCGCGCATTCACCGACGTGCTCGACATCGGCGTGCCCGACCGCAGCATCGTCGTTCCCGGTGCGCGGATCGCACGCGTCGATCCCGGTTTCCGCTTCGCGCAGGCCGCCGGCGGCGTGCAGGGCGACGAGGAGCGGCTGCCGTTCGCCGACGGCAGTTTCGATGCGGTGCTGAGCGCGGGCGTGCTCGATCAGGTCAACGATTTGCCGGGCGCGCTGACGCTGATCCGGCGGGTGCTGCGGCCCGACGGACTGTTCCTCGGCGCGTTCCTCGGCGGCGGCAGCCTGCCCGCGCTGCGCGCGGCGCTGCGCATCGCGGAAGGCGAGCGGCCGGCGGCGCGGCTGCATCCGCAGATCGACGTGCGGTCCGCGGGCGACCTGCTGATGCGCGCCGGCTTCGCGCTGCCGGTCGCCGATATCGAGACGTTCGACGTCCGCTATGCGAGCTTCGGCCGGCTGCTCGACGATTTGCGGGGCATGGCGGCGAGTAACATCCTGATCGGTCGCTCGGCGATGACGCGCGGCACGCTGGCGCGGACCGCGGCGGCGTTCGCGGCGGCGGCGGGGCCGGACGGGCGGACCACGGAGCGCTTCTCGATCGTCTTCCTCACCGGCTGGGCGCCCGACGCCTCGCAACCCAAGCCGGCGCGACGCGGCAGCGCCACCTCGTCGCTGGCCGCCGCACTGCGCGTGCCGTCTTCGCCGCCAAAGGCCGATTAGACATTTAGGGCTCAGTCGAATTCCTCCCCCGCCAGGGGGAGGTGGCGCGGCGAAGCCGTGACGGAGGGGGAGGACACGGAACCGAGGTCGTCGCTTACCTCCCCCTCCGTCATGCCTTCGGCATGCCACCTCCCCCTGGCGGGGGAGGAATTGGATGGGTCGATCCGGCCGAACGGGGGAGAGCAGTGTTCACGCGGAGGCGCGGAGGTGTTGCGCTTGCCGCGCTAGCGGCTCTTCCCATCGGCGATGCGATGACAGCGCCACGCAGCCCCACGCGATTCCTCTCAGCGCCTCCGCGCCTCCGCGCGAACACAGCCTTTCTTCTGCATTCTTCCCCGGTTGGTGCCGAGCTTGTCGAAACACCGTGAGACTCAGGGCGAACCCCAAGACGGTCTCGACGGCCTGTGCCTACAAGCCCCTTATCTCAAACCCTTCCCGCCTCGCGGGCGTGGATCAGCCCGGCTTCGAGACCGCGCAGTTCGGCGAGACCGCGCAGGCGGCCGATCAGCGAATAGCCGGGGTTGGTACTTTTGTGCAGGTCGTCGACCATCTGGTGGCCGTGGTCGGGGCGCATCGGCAGTGCGCGGCCGGTCCGTTGTTGCAGATCGACCACCGCCGCGACGATTCCCGCCATGTCGGCGTCGCCGCGGAGATGCCCGGCCTCGTGGAACGCACCATCCGGCTCGCGTTGCACCGAGCGGAGGTGGAGGAAGCCGATACGCTCGCCCAGGCGCCGGACCATCCCGGGTAGATCGTTGTCGGCGCGCACGCCGAGCGAACCGCTGCAGAAGCACAGGCCGTTGGCCGGCGACGGCACCGCGGCGAACAGCGCGGTGACGTCCGCTTCGGTGCTGACCACCCGCGGCAGGCCGAAGATCGGGAACGGCGGATCGTCGGGATGGACGACGAGCCGGATCCCCTCGGCCTCGGCGATCGGACAGACCGCCGCGAGGAAGGCGATGTGGTTGGCGCGCAACCGGTCGGCGTCGATCGCGGTATAGCTGCCGATCCGGCGCAGCAGCTCGGCCGAAGTGAAGCTTTCCTCACTGCCCGGCAGGCCGGCGATGATCGTCCGTTCCAGCCGGTGGCGGCCCGCCTCGTCCAGCGCGGCGAAGCGCTGCGCCGCCGCGGCGACAACCGCGGGGGAATAGTCCGCCTCCGCACCCGGTCGGCGCAGGAGATGGAGGTCGTAGGCGGCGAGCGCGTGCAGCTCGAAGCGCAGCGCGCGGGCGCCATCGGGCAATTCCCAGCCGAGGTCGGTCCGCGTCCAGTCGAGCAACGGCATGAAATTGTAGGTCACCACATCGATGCCATGCGCGGCGAGGCGGCGAAGGCTGATCGCATAGGCCTCGATCAGGCGATCCCAGTCCGCCGACCGGGTCTTGATCCCCTCGGCGACGGGCAGGCTCTCGACCACCGTCCAGTCGAGGCCGGCGTCCTCGATGATCCGCTTGCGGGCGGCGATCGCATCGTCGGGCCAGGCGTCGCCGTTGGGGATGTCGTGCAGCGCGGTGACCACCCCGGTCGCGCCGGCCTGCCGGATCGCGGCGAGCGGCACCGGATCGTTCGGGCCAAACCACCGCATGGTCTGGGTCATCATCATCGTCGCCGCCATCCCCGTCTTGATTGGTTGGGGTGACTAGCAGCGCGATGATTGGTCTGACAACATAGAAGCGTGCGGTTTGCCGCTTTGCATCAGGCGGCGGGCAAGGCGCCGTAGCGCCGGCGCGTGCTGGCGAGCGAGCGGCGCACCTCCTCGACCGCGAGTTCCTCGGTGCGGAACAGCAGATGATCCATCACCGCCGACAGATGCGCACGCATCGCGGCGCGGGCTGCATTGGCATCGCGCGCGCGGAGCGCGTCGATGATCGCGGCATGTTCCTCGACCACCGGGCGCACCTTGGCATTGCGCGCCTTGGCGTGGAGCAACGCGCATTCGGGCGAGGTCGAGCGCAGATGCCACAGATCCTCGATCGTGCGCAGCACGCCGGCGTTGCGGGTGGCGGCAGCGATGGTCAGGTGGAAATCGCGATCCGCCTCCTCGGTCACCTCGGGCAGCAGGTTTTCGGTGGCCATCGCTGCGACCAGCGCATCGAGCCGGTCGATCTGGTCGTCGGTGACGTGCAACGCCGCGAGTGCCGCCGCCTCGCCCTCGAACATCAGCCGCACCTCGGTGAGTTCGAACGCGGTGATCGCGAAGCCGGGTTCCTCGCCCTGACCGGGCAGGCGGCAGACATAGGCGCCCGAGCCGACGCGGACTTCGATGAACCCCTGCACTTCCAGCGCGATCAGCGCCTCGCGCACCGCCGGGCGGCTGGCGCCATATTCGATCGCGAGTTCGCGTTCGGCGGGCAGGCGGTCGCCGATCGCGAACGCGCCCGAGGCGAGCTGGTCGAACAGCTTGCGGGCGAGGCGCTGATACAGGCGATCGTTGGTGGCGCTCTCCTTGCCGAGATCGACCTTCGAAGGGCGGCGGATGGTCGGCTTGGGCATCGGACTTACCAATTAAAGCGGGCTGAGCGTCCTCATTACTACGAGAGGCAAGCGTATGGAAAGGCCGCGCTGCACGCGATTCGAACCGGAACCGGTCAGACGAGCATCCCGCCGTCGGCATCTCGCGCCAGGATGCGGCCCATCGCCTCGAACAGCGCGTCCATCGCGACCGGCTTGAACAGCACTTCGTCCGCACCCGCGGCGATGCAGCGCTCGCGCAGGTCGAGCGCGGTGTCGGCGGTGATGACGATGATCGGCACCGCCGCCTTGCCGTCGGGCCGTGCGCGGATGTGGCCGATCGCGGTGATGCCGTCCATGCCGGGCATGCGCAGGTCGATCAGCAGCATGTCGAAATCCTGCGCGTCGATCGCGCTCAGTCCATCCTCCGCGCTTTCCGCCTCCATCATCGTGACCCCCGCGACATCGAGCATGTCCCTGACGACGCGGCGGTTCATCCGGTCGTCTTCGATGAACAGGACGTTCATCGGGAGGGCTGCGGGGTCGGTGGGATCAGCGATGGCATGCTAATGCGTCTACGCTTCATGCCGCCTGCGACACAAGCGCCACATGGCGCGCGGGATAGAGGAATGCGACCAATGTCGAACCACTGACCGGTTTGATAACGTTACGGAATGCTGCATCCGTTTCGGACGTGCATCGATCGGCATCCCCGGCGTTCGGCCAGAGGATCGTCATGTCCGCAGCAGCGGCCGCATCGGCCAGTTTTCGCAAGCCGACGCGGGCTTCGTCGGGCTCGCCGAGCGCAGACGCGTCGACCAGCAGTTGGTCGAACCGCGTCGTGGCGAGCGCGGCGAATGCCTCGTCCAGCGTCGCGCTGACCATTACCGCGCCGGCGTGCGGCGTCATCAGCGTCCGCAGCATGCTGCGCGTGATCGGGTTGCGGTCGAGCACCAGCATCCCCGCGGTGCCAGCCGCGGCATCGGCCGGCGCGGTCGCGGCCTCGGCACGGACCAGCGGCAGATCGACGATGAACCGCGACCCCTCGCCCATCACGCTGGTGACGGTGACGTCGCCGCCCATCGCGCGCGCGAGGTTGCGGCAGATCGACAGGCCCAGGCCGGTGCCGCCGAAGCGGCGGGTGGTGCTGGTGTCCGCCTGACGGAAGGATTCGAAGATCGCCTCGCGCGTCTCGGCCGGGATGCCGATGCCGGTATCGGCGACGACGATCCGCAGGCGGTCGTCGCCAACCGCGGACACGTGCAACGTCACGCTGCCCTCCGTCGTGAACTTGAGCGCGTTCGACATCAGATTGAACACGATCTGCCGCAACCGCGCAGCGTCCCCCTGGATCATCGTCGGGCACGCCGCGATGTCGCGGTGGAACGCGATACCCTTTGCCTCCGCCTGGTCCTGCCACAAGCGGGTCGATTCGGTGATCATCGCGCGCAGGTCGAACGGCGCGTCCTCGACCGTGAGGTTGCCGGTTTCCATCTTGGCGACGTCGAGGATGTCGTCGACCAGAGTGCGCATCGTCACGCCGGCGCTGTACACGACGCTGAGCCGGTCGCGCGTGCTGCCGCCGATCCGCGCGTCGGCGAGCATCACCTGCGTCATGCCGAGGATGCCGTTGAGCGGCGTGCGGATTTCGTGGCTGGTGGTGGCGAGGAATTCGGTCTTGGCAGCCAATGCCTTGCCGAGCGCGGTGTTGGTGACGGCGAGGTCGTTGTTGGCGGCGCGGACTTCGTTGCGGCTGCGGCGCAGGGTGATCAGGCCGATGCCGAGCAGACCGATCGCGAGGATGGTCGAGGCGACGACGCCGAGGAAGATGTTGCGCTGCGTACGGGTGCGCGCCTGTTCGTAGGCGACGTTGCGGCGGGCCTCGTCGCGCTGCAGGCTGGCGATCTTGAGTTCCTGATTGGCGAAATCGAACCGCGCCGCCATCAGCGCCGCGCTGGTCGAGCGGGCGAGCGCGGTCGATTCGTCGTCGAGCCGCTTCAAGGCGACGAGATGACGCAACGCCAATTCGGGCCGGTCGGCGGCGCGATAGATGGTGTAGGCGGTGCGATGCGCCTCGCGATCGATCAAGGTGGTGCGGTCGATATCCTCGCCGTCGAACCGTTCGGCGATCAGCGCCAAGGCCTTGGGGATATTGCCGCGCTGATAGGCGGCCTGCGCGTCGAGGCCGATCAGCGTCTTGCGAAACCCCGCCGCCTCGCCGCGGGTCGACAGTTGCAGCCCCTGGTCGATCGCACGCTGCGCCCCGGCGACATCCTTGTCCATCAGCCGCGCCTCGGCGATGTTGCCGAGGATCAGCACGCGCAGCAACGGGCTGTTGATCCGTTCGGTAAGCGCCAGGCCATTGCGGAACTGCTGCGCCGCCTCGCGGTAACGGCCGAGGTCCTTCAGCGAGTTGCCGCGGTTGTTGTAGAGCGTCAGCGCCAGCATCGGATCCGAACGGTAGAGTGCAAGCGCCTGATCATAATAGCGAAGCGCGCTCGCCTGATCGTTGGCGTCGGCGTAGAGCGACCCGATCGACTGCAATGCCTTGGCTTGGCTACGCGTATTGCCCAAAGCCTGAAAGATGCCGTGCGCGCGTTGATAGTCGCTGAGCGCACGAGCAACATCGGCATGTACGGTATGAATCCAGCCGCTGGCGAGCAATGCGTCGCCTTGCAATTCCGATCCCGGTGCCAGCCGTGACGACAACGTCACCGCCTTTTCGATCAGTGGTTCGGCGGCGCCGACGTCGTTGAGCCGCATCAGCGCCTCGCCGCGCAGCCAGTTGGCGGTTGCTTGCCGGAGCGCACGCTGACGCGACGGCGGCTCGCGATCGGCGAGGCGTTCGGCAGCGAGCGCGCGATCGGCGGTACGGTGGGGATCGCTGAGCATCGCCGTCTTGGCGTCAACCACAAGCGTATCGAAGACATCCGCCGTTGCCGAAACCGGCGCCAGCGCGAGCAGGCCGACCGCCAGCCACGACCGCCAGGGCCAGCGGCGCATCGTCAGACGACGCGTCGGGTAGCGGCGAAGCCGCCGAAGCCCGCGAGCGGATCGGGTGCCGGCGCGCGGTGGCGCCCTTCGTCGAGATATTGGATCAAGGATTCGAGCACGACGGGGCGGCTGATCAGGAAGCCCTGCACCATGTCGCAGCCCATCACGGTGAGCAGCGCCAATGCGGCATGCGTCTCCACGCCTTCGGCGACCACTTCCATCTCCAGCGCGTGGGCGAGATCGATGGTCGAACGGACGATCAACGGATCGCGGTTGGAGCTGGTGAGCTGGGTGACGAACAGCTTGTCGATCTTGAGCTCGCGCGCCGGCAATTGCTTGAGATAGGCGAGCGAGGACAGGCCGGCACCATAATCGTCGATCGCGATCGTGATGCCGAAATCCGCAAAGATCTGGAGATTGGCGATCGCGCTAGCGGGATCGCGGATCACCGACGTTTCGGTGATCTCGAAGCCGAGCTTGGCGTCGCTGCCGCCGACGAGATCGCAGGCGGCGCGGACGAAGGCGCTGTCGGCGAGCAACTGGCCGGCGATGTTGATGAACAGGCGGAGATCATGGCCGCGCGCGGCGAGGGTCCGCTGATCCTCGATCGCACGACGGATCGTCCACAGGGTCATGCGGTCGATCAGCATACATTCTTCGGCGACCGAGATGAAATCGTTGGGCATCACGAGGCCGCGTTCGGGATGATGCCAGCGCACCAACGCCTCGGCGCTGCGGATCTCCTGATGGCGGACGTGCACCTTGGGCTGATAGTGCAGCACCAATTCGTCGCGATCGATCGCCTGGTCGAGGTCACGCGCAACTTGCAGCACGTCGAACGTCGACCGCGGCGCGACCGCGTGGGTCACCGTATGATAAGCGGTGCGTGCCTCGGCGAGGGCATTCTCCGCTTCCTCGATCAGTGCCACTTCATCGAGATTGGCGGCGGGTGCGGCGGCGGCACCGAAGGTCAGGCGGATGGTGACCTGCTGATCGTCGAGGATGAAGGCCTGTTCGAACGCTTTTTCGATCGCGACGATGTTGCGATCGACCGCGGCCCGGTCGCCGTCGCGGAAACCGCTGGCGACCTGGGTCCGGCCAAGCACGGCGACGCTGGCGGTCGGCAGCACCCGCGCGACTCGGTCGGCAACGAGGCCGACGAGCAGTTCGGCGCGGGCGCAGCCGAGGCGGCGGCGTAGTTCGATGAAATTGGCGATTTCCGCGATCAGCTGGAAGCGGAACGCCGGATCGGTCGTCCGCTGTGCCCCCGTCTTGGCACGGGAAGCCAGCATTTCCACGGTTTCCGAGCGGTGCGCGACGGTCATGGGCTCGGGGTAAGCCATCAGGTTTGAAGATAAGATTAATCGCGCATGAGCCATCTAAGCGGCTGCGGGACGGATTGTTAAATGCTTAACATCAGGTTAAGGAAATTACGCATCCTGGAGATGCCACGATAAGGGAGATTAGCATGTCGGTAGTTTTCGCACTCGTCCTCGCGGCCATTTCGGTTAACATCAAGCCCTGGTAACCGCCTTCGCGGCCCGGGCCGTGTCGTTCTCTGTCGCTGGTCGGCGGGATTGCACGGGCCGGGCCGTTTCGCGTTCGAGGGTCATCGCCCTCCCCTGACGGGCCGCCGGCGAACGATCAGGCGGCGTCGCGCCGGCCGGGCTCCGGATTGTCGAAGACCATGTCGTCATCGATCGAGCCGAACCGCAGCGCGACCACATCCAGCACATAATTCTGGTTGAGCTTCCACGGCTTGCGCGAGCCCTGCTGCGGCAGGAGATGCGCCGCGCGCTGGATGTACCCAGAGGTAAAATCTACGAAGGGTTCGGTCGCCATCGCCGGATCGCGCAGCCGCGGCGTCGCCTGACGCAGGCCGCGCTGGCGCATCGTGTTGAGCAACCGGCAGACATAGGTCGCCACCAGCTCCGCCTTCAGCGTCCACGATGCGTTGGTATAGCCGAAGGTGTAAGCGAGATTCGGCACGTCCGAGAACATCATCCCCTTATATTGCAGGGTCTTGTCGAACGCGATCGGTGCGCCGTCGCGCGTGAAGCGGATGTCGCTCAGCCATTGCAGCCGCAGTCCGGTCGCGGTGACGATCACGTCGGCGGGAAGTTCCTCGCCTGAGTCGAGGCGGATACCCGTTTCGGTGAAACGCTCGATCGTCCCGGTCACCACCGAGGCGTCGCCGCGCTTGAGGCTGGCGAACAGATCGGCGTCGGGGACGAGGCAGAGCCTTTGGTCCCACGGATCGTAGCGCGGCGTGAAATGCCGCTCAATATCATAATCGGGGCCGAGATGGCCGCGGACCATCGCCAGCAGACGTGCCCGGAATTGTGCAGGGCGGGTCTTCGCGAGCCGGTAATAGACCATGCTGGTCAGCACGTTCTTCCAGCGGGTGAGGCGATAAGCAGCCTTGCCGGGCAGCCGCGCGCGCAGCCAGTTGGCGAGGCGATCTTCCGCCGGGCGCGACACGACATAGGTCGGCGAGCGCTGCAACATGGTGACGTGCGCCGCCTGCCGGGCGAGTTCGGGTACCAGCGTCATCGCGGTCGCACCGCTGCCGATCACGACGATCCGCTTGCCCGCATAAGAAAGGCCGTCGGGCCAGAATTGCGGATGGACGATCGTACCGCCGAACCGCTCGGCATCGGAGAAGTCGGGTGTGAAGCCCCGGGCGTAATCGTAATAGCCCGAACACATGCACAGGAAATTGCAGGTGAACACCCGCGGTTCGCCGTCGGGGCCGGCCGCCTCGATCGTCCAGCGCGCCGCCTCGGTCGACCAGGCGGCGGTGATGACGCGGTGGCCGAAGCGGATGTGGCGATCGATGCCATGCGCGCGCGCCGCCTCCTCGACATAGCTGCGGATCGTCGCCCCGCTGGCGATCGAGCGGTCGTCCGTCCAGGGATGGAAGGAGAAGCCGAGCGTATGCATGTCGCTGTCCGAGCGGATGCCGGGATAACGGAACAGGTCCCAGGTGCCGCCGAGCGTCGGCCGGGCTTCGAGGATCAGATAGCTACGGTCGGGGCAGCGGCGTTGCAGGTGATAGCCCTGGCCGATGCCGGAAATCCCGGCACCGACCACGAGGACATCGACGTGCTCGGCCATCGCCTCCTCAATAATCCTTCGAATATTTCAGTCGGGCATCCGAACCACCGGCCGAGCCGGTCGAGGTGAGCAGGCTCAACGCCTTGGTGAGCGCGATCTCGAGCTGCGTCGCGGTATAGCCGCGGGCATCGGTGACGATCTCGACGTAGATGTTATCGGTCAGATATTTGCCCGCGGCGAGGCTGGTGCCGCGACCGCTCGCCTCGTCGGCGCCTAGGACGCGCAGCCGGTCGAAACCGGTCGCCGAACGCAGCTTGCCGAGCGGGTTGAGCCCACCACCGCCCGATCCCCGCAGCGAATTGAGTGCGCTGGCCAATTGCAGCGCCTCGGTCGCCGAGAGGTTCTCGGGGTTGGTGCCGAACAGCAGACGGCTGAGCACTTCGTCCTGCGGCAGCGCCGGAGTCGAGGTGAAGGCGATCTGCGGACGCTGGCCGGTGCCGGTGATCGCGATCACCGCGGTGATGCCGTTGACGGTGGTCGACGCCTGGATGTTGATGTCCGGATCCGTCAACTGCCCGCCGCGGAAGCGGATCGTGCCGCGCGTCACTTCGAACCGCTTGCCGGCGAACGAATAGGTGCCGCGCACCAGATCGAGGCCGCCGGTGATCACCGGCGCCACCGAAGTGCCGCCGACCTTCAGGTTCATCTCCCACTCGGATTCGAGGCCCATGCCCGACACGAAGAGCTGGTTGGCGGCGCGGACGGTGAGGTCGAGCTTGATCAGGCTGACCGGCGCCGGCTTGGGCCGATCGGTCGGCCGCGGCGTCACGATCTGGCTCTTGCGGCGGATGCCGGTGAGTTCGGGAACCTCGGCCGAGCCCTGGCGGATGATCTCGTAGCGCGCCTCGGGGATGTTGAGGTTGCCCTGCAACAGGCCGCCGTCACGCCCATACGTGAAGCGGATGTCGCCCGAGGTGGTCGCCGACAAAGCGTCGCTCTTGGCGAGCTGCGCATTGTCGAGCTTGGCACGCAGGTCGATCGGGAAGCCGCTCGCGGCGGCCAGGCCGACACTGCCCTGCGCCTGCACCGTGCCGTTGCCGGCACGCGCCGACAGGCTGGTCAGTTCCAGGCGATCGTTGGTGAAGCGCGCGGCGATCTTCATCTGCGACAGGCGGGTCCCGTAGGTCTCGTTGTCGTAGGTGAGATTGTCGGCACGGATCAGGCCGTTGAGCTGCGGCGCGGAGACGCGGCCGGAGAAATCGGCGGCGACCGCGATCGGCCCGCTGAGCTGCTGGCCGGGCAGCGCGGCGAGGCTGAACAGCACGCCCGACGGACCGTTGTAGCGGATGCCGCCGGACAGCGGCGCCTGCATCAGCCGCGTCGTCCACGAGCCCGCGCCCGGCGGCAGCGGCCGCAGCGTCGCGAGCAGGCGACCGACGGTGGTCGCCCCGCGCTTGACCAATGCCCGCGCCTCGCCGCCGTCGGGCACGAGCCGGCCGACGAACTGGACGTCGACGGGTTCGGACACCGCGGCAAGGCCGGTGCGCTGGAAGTTGGCGATGGTGATGCGCGCGTCCGCCTGCGGGATGGCATTGCCCTGCTGGCGGTAATCGAGGCTGCCGGTGACCGCGCCGGACACGCCGAGATTGGGCATGAACGCCGAGAGCATCGACAGGTTGAGCCGGTCGAGCCGCGCCTGCGCCGCGGTGACGCCGCCGCCGAACGAGCCGGCAATGCGCGTCGAGCCGGCGGTGGCGCCCTGACCGAAGTCGATCCGCGTCGCGGCGAGGCGATAGCTGCCGCCCGCCTTGGTGACGTGCGCCGGATTGACCGTACGGAACGGAATGTTGTTCGCCTGGCCCTGCGCGGCGATCAGATAATCGTCGGGCGACAGGCGGGCGTTGAGCGCGACGCGCAGCGGCACGCCGCTGGAGCCGGTGAGCAGCGCCTGCGCAGTGCCGCGACCGCCGACATAATTCACCTTGGCGCGCATCGCCTGGATGACGAAGGCATTGTAGCGCGTGTCGGCGACCTGCACGTCGGCGACCACCTGCGGCGCCTTGGGCGTCATCACGACGCTGGCGTTGACGATCGCGCGGCCGATGGTGAAGTCGGCATAACCGGGGATGGTGGCATTATAGGCGCGCGCGGCGACGTCGGCACGCTGGTTGCCGCCCTGATCGGTGAGGCGGACGTTGCCGGTGATGCCGCGGCCGGCGAATTGCAGTGCGCCCGCGAACGGACCCGCCGGCGTCGCCGCGACCCGGCCGCTGCCGACGATGCCGGCGAAGACGACCCGGTTGACGTCGACGGTGAGGCGCGGGCTCGGCCGCACCAGCACGTTGGCGGTGAACGGACCGTAATTGGTGCCGCCGCTGGCGGTGACCGCATAGGCGCCGCCACGGCCGACGACGCGCGCATCAAGGTTGACGAGGCCGATGCCGACGCCGGGCCGCGCCGCCCGCAGGACAACGACGGGCGCATCGGCGCTGCCGGTGACGCGCGCGGTGAGCGGGCCATATTGGGTCGAGACGGCGTCGGCATTGACCGCGACGCTGCCGGTCGCCGGATCGAACCGGCCCTCGCCACGGGTGATGCGGAATTGCGGCGCGTTCATCCGCAGATTGGCGAAGGTGACGATGCCTTCCGGGCTGTAGCCGATGTCGCTGCGCACCACCGCATTGCCGCCGAGGAAGTCGCGCACGCCGCTGTTGAACAATTGCTTGGTCTGCGCGACGACGCGGCCGGTGATGCCGAAGCCGCCGCGCGCGCCGGGGACGAGCTTGGCGTCGGTCGACAGATCGAGGATGCCGATGCTTTCGAGCCGGTAGTTGTTGACCCGCCCTTTGAGCGCGCCGGTGTAGCGGCCGGTCGCGGTATTGGCGACGACGATCGCGGTGGCGTCGATATTGTCCGAACGGATCCGCAGATTGTCGGACAGGATGTTGGGCATCGAGATGGCGAAATCGCCCTGGATGCGGACGTTGTTGGCGAGGCCGCCGACCGCGGCGTTGAGCCCGGTGACGCGGCGCGCGCGGGCGTTGACCGGCACCAGGATGCGATCGCTGTTCACCCGCGCCAGCCCTTCGGCATAGACGTTCTCGACGGTCGTGGTGCCGAAGCCCAGCGCGGCGGCGTTGATCTTGTAATTGACCGTCGGCGTCGCGAAGGCGCCGTCGAGCACGACGCGCGCCATCACGTCGCGGCCGCGCACGTTGGGGGCGATCGCACCGGGCGTGAGCAGCCGCGCGTCGACCGCGAAATTGCCGAACCTGCTGTTGGCGAGGTCGATCAGGCCGCCGGCATCGACCGCGAGCGCGTTCGATTTCAGTCGCATCCGCGTATCGGCCTTGCGGTCGTTGAGCGTGGTGTCGATCGCCAGATCGAGCCGCGGCGCGGTCAGGCGTTCCACCGGACCCTGCATGTAGAGACCGGGCGTCGCGAACCCGCGCAGCTCGATATGGCCGTCGCGGGCGTTGACGTTGATATCGGCGAGCTGCCCGCCGCCGAGCGTGGCGAGCGCACGGCCCTGCCAGGCCTTCCAGCTGCCGCGGCCGTCGACGCTCGCGGTGAGCGGCGCGTTCAGCGACCCCATCGTCGCGACGACGCCGCCGACGGGGGCGTCGAGCTTCAGATTGACGTCGAGCTTGTTCTGGTCGGGCACCGCGTCGAGCTTGAGGTGCAGCGTGTCGCCGCCGGCGACCCCTGCCCCCTTGAGCGCGGCGGCGTCGGTGACGAGCTGCGCGCGGCGGTCGGCGATATGCACCGCGCCGTCGAGGCGGACGATATGCGTCTGCCCAGTGACCGGCTTGGCGATCACCAGCCGGCCGACGTGCAGCCGGTTCACGTCGATATCGAGATCGGGGAGCAACGGCGCGTTGGGGTCGCTCGGCGTCTGCTTGAGTTCGGGCTTGCGCGCCAGCGTGACGAGGTCGGTCGACAGGCTGCGCACATCGACGTGGTTGCTGGCGAAGGCAAACGGTCGCCAGTCGACGCCGAGCTTAGGGCTGGTCAGGAAGACGCCCTTGGGATCGGCGACGCGCACGTCGGACAGCACCATCTGGCCGTAGAGCGAACCGTCGATCCGCCCGACCTTGATGTTGAGGCCGGAGGCGGTGGTGTAGCCGCCGATCCGGTTGGCGACGAAGCGGCGGCCCGGATCGGTGTTGATGCCGAGCACGACCACGCCGGCGAGCACGACGACGCCGAGGACGGCGATCAGCACCCATTTGAGGATGCTCTGCCACAGCGGGCGCTTGGTCACGGCCGGAGCGTCGGTCGTTTCGTAATCGGGCTGCGCCATTAGAATGCCTGCCCGATCGAGATGTAGAGCGCGACCTTGCCGTCGCCCGGCCGCGGATTGAGTGGCGTCGCCACGTCGATCCGCATTGGCCCGAAATTGGTATAGAAGCGGCCGCCGATACCGGCGCCGAACTTCAGGTCCGAGCCCTTGGGCAGGCTCGATTCATAGCTGTTGCCGGCATCGAGGAACGGCACGATGCCGAAATTGCCGAAGCGATAGCGCGCTTCCAGCGCGAATTCGTTGAGGCTGCGCCCGCCGACCGGATTGCCCTGCGGATCGAGCGGCCCGAGCCGCTGATAGCCGTAACCGCGCACCGAGCCGCCGCCGCCGCCATAATAACGGCGCGACGGCGCAAGATCGTCGCGATCGATGCCCTGGATCGAGCCGGCCTTGGCGCGGCCGGCGATCACCAGGCTGGACGAGATCGGATAATAGACCGTGCCTTCGATCATCGTACGGACGTACGGCCGCACCCCGCCGTTCACCGCGCCTTCCGGGCTGAGGTTGAGGCGCAGGCGATAACCGCGGGTCGGGTTGAGCAGGCTGTCCGACGTGTCCCATTCGACCTGGCCGGGCAGCGCGACGATCCCGTAGGTGCGCCGGACGGTATCGCCGCGCGCGAAATCGTAGACGCTCTCGTTGGTGCCGACGAGTTCGCCGCCGTAATAATATGTGAAACGCTTCTGCCAGATCGGCGTCGAGACGCGGCTCCAGCGCGCCGACAGCGTGCCGGTGAAGGCGTCGAACGCATCGTAGCTCTGGTGGACCGCGCTGGCGATCGCGGTGAAGGTCTTGTCGCGCTGCCCCGCATTGGAGCGGCGGAAGGTGCCCGACAGACCCTGTTCCTGCGTACCGGCGACGACGGTGCCGATCAGCGCACCCTCCGGCGGGAACAGATTGCGGTGCGTCCAGCTCCCCTCGGCCTTGAAGCCCTGCCCGGTCGAATAGCCGGCGCTGCCGGCGAGGCTGCGCGGCGGGCCCTCGGTCTGGCGGACGAGCAGGTCGATCGCCTCGGTGCCGTCGGCATTGGTGCGGCCGGTGCGCTGCGGCTCGACCGCGACGCTGCGGAACAGGCCGGTGGCGACCAGCGCGTCGCGCAGGTCGTCGGTCTTGCGGCTGTCGTAGAGGTCACCGCTCTTGAAGCGCGGGAAGACATTGAGATGATCGACGCCGAACACCGGATCGCCCGCGGTGACGAGCTGGCCGAAGCTGGAGCGCGGGCCGGCGTCGACCGGCAGCGTATAGGCACCGGTCGCCTGTTCGGACTGGTCGTCGAGCAGGATGTCGCGCTCACCGACCTTGACGAAAGGATAGCCCTGCTGCGGCAGGACGAGGCTAACATTGGCCTCGGCGCCCTGGATGCGCGCCGCTTCGATCGGATCGCCGACGCGCAACGGCAGATTGTGCGTGATGAGATCGGCGGGAACGACCGGCTGGGCATCGACCTTGATCGACGACAGACGGTACAGGCGGCCGGGCGTGCCGGTGACCGTCGCCTTGAGGCGGCCGGGCTTGCCGGGATCGGTGCTCGTCGACGTCTCGATCAGCGAGATCGCGGTCGCGTCATAATAACCGAGCGACTTCATCAGCCGTACCGCGAGCGCCTCGTCCTCGCGGGCGCGGGCGGCGACCTGCGTCGCGTTGGCGGCCTTGCCCTTGCCCTCCTTCAGCGCGGACAGGCTGTTGAACTGCGCGGCGAGATCGAGCTTTTCGAGCCCCTTGAGTTCCGTATCGTAACGAATCTCCGGCGCATCCTTGTCTTTGATGTCGGCGGCGGTCTGCAACGGCGCGGTATCGAAGGTGCTGAGCGGCTGAAGCGGCTGCGCGAGTTCCGGGTTCTCGGCGGCGGCGGGGGGCAGCGTGCCGTCGGCGGCGACGAGTGGCTGCGTCGACGCCGGGGTGGCCGGCGTGGTCGCGGGCGGCGTGGCGGCCTGCTGCGCGGGCATCGGTTCGAGGGGGGCGTTGATGTCGCCGGTCAGCGGCGGCAGGCTGGCGTTGAACTCGCTGTCGGGGACGATTGGTGCGTTGGCATCCGGCGTCGCGGTCTGAGCGCCAGCTGGCTGAGAATTGGCGTTCTGGGGATTGGTACTCTGGGGATCGGTCTTCGGCGCATCGGGACCGCGCGCGGGGGCGGTGCCTTGCTGCTGGTTGAATTGCGCGCCGGTCGGCGCCGCAGCGACCAAGGCGATGGCCAGCCAATACTGTCGTCCGGTCAGAAATCGCACGCGGTTTTCGTTCCCCTTTGCGAGAGCGTTCGCGTTCGAATCCACCCCCAAGCCTTCCGACAACGTTCCGATCCGCCTCTGGTTGCGCCGCAGCGTGAAAATAGCTGGGGATGATTGGGAAAGTGCGTGCGGCCGTAACGGGTTAGGCCATAGGCCAACACGCCCTCCCCGTCACCCCGGACTCGTTCGAGAGGTCAGAAAAACGGCTGATGCACCCCGGCGAAGGGCGGGGTGCAAGCTTGGTTTGTCAGGGACCGAGCTTTGCAGAGATCGCGAGATGCGCCGGGATGACGGACGGGCGGGTCGCCGTACCGTCCCGCCCCCCTCAGTCGCGCAGCAGGTCGTTGATGCTGGTCTTGCTGCGGGTCTGCGCATCGACGCGCTTGACGATCACCGCGCAATAGAGGCCGGGCTTGCCGTCGCTGCCGCCGGTCGAACCCGGCACCACCACCGCATAAGGCGGGACCTCGCCCTTGAAGACCTCGCCGGTGGCGCGGTCGATGATTTTGGTCGAGGCGCCGAGATAGACGCCCATCGACAGCACCGCGCCCTCGCCAACGCGCACGCCCTCCGCCACTTCGGAGCGCGCGCCGATGAACGCGCCGTCGCCGATGATGACGGGGTCGGCCTGCAACGGCTCGAGCACGCCGCCGATGCCGGCACCGCCCGAGAGGTGGACGTTCTTGCCGATCTGCGCGCAGGAGCCGACGGTCGCCCAGGTATCGACCATCGTGCCCTCACCGACATGCGCGCCGATGTTGACGAAGCTCGGCATCAGGATCGCGCCGGGGGCGACATAGGCGCCGCGGCGCACGACGCTGCCCGGCACCGCGCGGAAACCGGCGGCGCGGAATTCGGCCTCGCTCCAGCCGCTGAACTTGGAGGGGACCTTGTCGAACCAATGGCCGGCGCCCGGACCGTTGTCGATCAGCGTATTGTCGTTGAGGCGGAAGCTGAGCAGCACCGCCTTCTTGAGCCATTGGTTGACCCGCCAGCCGCCCGCGCCGTCAGGCTCGGCGACGCGCGCCTCGCCCGCGTCGAGCAGCGCCAGCGCGCGATCGACCGCGAGGCGGACCTCACCGGTGGTGGCGAAGCCGAGCGACGCGCGATCCTCCCATGCGGTGTCGATGACGGTGGACAGGTCCTGGCTCATGATGCCTCCATGATGTGCTGCAGCCACGATGCGAGATCGTGAACGGTGAAGTCGATGAAATCGCGCGCGGTTTCCGGCCCCTGTTCGGAGCCGTTGTCGATCCAGACGGTGGTCATGCCGATCGCCTTGGCGGGCGCGAGGTTGCGTGCCATGTCCTCGAAGAAGATGGCGCGGGTCGGCTCGATGTTCAGCCGCGCGCACAGGTTCGCATAGGCCGACGGGTGTGGCTTGGGGACGAGGTCCATCGCGTGGATGTCGTGGATCGCCTCGAAATGCGCACCGAGGCCGAGCCGGTCGAGCACCTTCAACGCATAGGGTTTGTCGCCGTTGGTGAAGACGAGCTTGCGGCCGGGCAGCGCGGCGATCGCCGCGGCCAGCGGCGCATCCTGTTCGAGCACGTCCATCTCGATATCGTGGACCTCGGCGAGGAAGTCGTGCGGATCGACGTCGTGGTCCGCCATCAGCCCGGTCAGCGTCGTGCCGTGGCGGTGGAAATACTCCTTCTGCACCAGCCGCGCCTCGTCCCACGGCAGATCGAGCAGCCGCGCGATATAATCGGTCATGCGGTGATCGATCCGCGCGAACAGATTGGCGCGGGCCGGATACAGCGTATTATCGAGATCGAAGATCCAGGTGTCGATCGGGGCGAGCGTCGCGAGCATGCCGCGGCGTCTAGGCGGCGATCGCGACAGGCACAAGCAAGTGGCTGTCCCGCCTGCCTGACGTTCGCGTTAAGGTCTTGTAAGGACGCCGACACTAAGTCGACTTCCGACCGGGGGTGGATGTGCGCGCAGGAACGGGAATACGATACGGCGCCGCTTTGGCGTGGCCGCTGCTGATCGCCGGTTGCGGCGGTGGCGGCGGTGGCGGGATCAACTCCACGCCCGCCCCGCCCACCGCGCAGACGCCGACACCGACGCCGGTCGCGACGCCCGCGCCGACACCGGCGCCCGCTCCCGCACCGACACCGACGCCGGCCGCGACACCCGCGCCGACGCCGACGCCGACCAATTACGACACGAGCGAATATCGCGCCGCGGTGGGCGCGGTGTCGATGAACGCGCTCGCCGCCTACAACAAGGGCGCGACCGGGGCCGGCGTCAACGTCGCGGTGATCGACAGCGGCATCAGCCTGTCGAGCCAGGAATTCACCGGCCGATTGTCGAGCGCGTCGCAGGACGTCGCGGGCAATGCGACGATCGGCGACGAGGGCGGCCATGGCACCGCGGTCGCCTTCGCCGCGGTCGGCCGGCGCAACGGCATGGGATCGCAGGGCGTCGCGTTCGAGGCGACGCTGACCGTGCTGCGCGCCGACCGGCCGGGCTCGTGCGCGTCGAGCAGCGAGGCGGGGAGCGATTCGGGCTGCAAGTTCGGCACCGACGCGATCACCAAGGGCGTCGATGCGGCGCGCGGCGCGGGCGCGCGGGTGATCAACCTGTCGCTGGGCGGCGCGACGATGCCGCAGTCGCTGATCGACGCGATCGGCCGCGCCACCGCGCGCGGCATCATCGTCGTCATCGCCGCGGGCAACGACGGCAGCGACAATCCCGATGCCTTCACCTCGGTCGCCGGCAATGCCGCGGCGCGCAATCTGGTGATCGTCGCCGGCTCGGTCGGTACCAACGACGCCATCTCCTCATTCAGCGACCGGGCGGGCACCGGCGCGGCGCATTACCTGACCGCGGTCGGCGAACAGGTGCGCGCGCCCAACCAGAACGGCACGCCGTATCTTTGGTCGGGCACCTCCTTCGCCGCCCCGCAGATCTCGGGCGCGATCGCGCTGCTCGCGCAGGCGTTTCCCAACCTCAGCGGCGCGCAGATCGTCGACCTTTTGTTCCGCACCGCGCGTGATGTGGGCGCGGCGGGGGTCGACAGCGTGTACGGCAACGGCGTGCTCGACCTGACCAAGGCGTTCCAGCCGGTCGGCACGTCGAGCGTCGCCGGATCGCATATCGCGGTCTCGCTCGCCACCAATGCGACGCTGTCGGCGCCGATGGGCGACGCGCGGGTCGGGCAGCTCGGCACGGTGATCCTCGACAGCTACGACCGCGCCTTCGCAATCGATCTCGCCGGCACGATCAACCGTGCCGGTCCCTCGCGCACGCTCTCCGGCGTGTTGCAGAACCGGCAGCGCAACCAGGTGCTGGCGGCGGGCGACACGACCATCTCGCTGACGCTGGCACCGCGGCCAAACGGCGAGATCGCGCTGGAACGCAGCCGATTGAGCGAAGGCCAGGCCAATACCGCGCGGGCGATCGCCGGCGCGGTGACGCAGCGGCTCGGCGCCAGGACCAGCTTCGGCTTCGCCTTCTCGCAGGGGACCGGCAGCCTGACCGCGCAGATGACCGGGCAGGCGCAGCCCGCCTTCCTCGTCGCCGGGCAGAGCGGGCTCGGCTTCGACAGTATCGCCCGGTCGGCGGGCGCGTTGCGCCAGCAGGTCGGCGGCATCGGCCTGACCGCGACGATCGAGAGCGGCGACGTACTGGCGCGGCGCGACGCGATGCTCGCCGGGCTCGATGGCTATCGCCGCTCGGGCTATCAGCGGGTGACGGTGACCGCGGATCATCATTGGGGCGGGCTCGACGCGACGCTGTCGCTGAGCAATCTCAACGAAAGCGACACGTTGCTCGGCGCGCGCTTCGACGGCGGGCTCGGCGCGGCGCGGGCGCGCAGCTGGTTCATCGACGCCGATGCGCGCTGGAGCATCGGCGCGGGCTGGTCGCTGGGCGGATCGTGGCGGCGCGGCCGCAGCGATGCGACCCTGCGCGGCGGTTTCGACGGCCGCGGCCGGCTGCTCACCGAGGCGTTCGCCGCAGATGTCGGCAAGGATCATCTGTTCGGTCGCGACAGCATCGGATTGCGCGTCGCGCAGCCGCTGCGGGTGGCGCGCGGCGGGCTCGACTATCGCCTGCCGACCAACTGGGATTATGCGTCGCTGACGGTCAGCGACTGGACGACGCAGCGGCTCAACCTCGCCCCGCAGGGCCGCGAGATCGACGTCGAGGCGCGCTATCGCATCCTGCTCGGCACCGGCGACCTGCAGACCAACCTGTTCTGGCGGCGCGATCCCGGCAATTACGCGGTGTTGCCCGCCGACGTCGGGGGCGCGGTGCGCTACACGATCGGCTTCTGATTGCGCGGGCGGGATGGCGCCCCCATCTTGGCCGGCATGACACGTTATTCCCTGCTCGATCTGGTGCCCGTCGTCGAAGGCGGCACCGTGGCGCAATCGCTGGCCAATGCCGCCGACCTCGCGCGGCATGCCGAGACGCTGGGCTTCCAGCGCTATTGGGTGGCCGAGCATCACGGCATGCGCGGCATCGCCAGCGCCGCCACCGCGGTGGTGATCGGCCATATCGCCGCCGCGACCAGCCGCATCCGCGTCGGTGCCGGCGGCATCATGCTGCCCAACCACGCGCCGCTGGTGATCGCCGAACAGTTCGGCACGCTCGACGCGCTGTTCCCCGGTCGGATCGACCTCGGCCTCGGCCGCGCGCCGGGGTCGGACCAGCGCGTCGCCCGCGCGATGCGGCGGACGCTGGAGACCGATGCCAACGCCTTTCCGCAGGACGTGATGGAGCTGCAGAGCTATTTCGCCGACGACGGGCGTACCGGCATCGCCGCGACGCCGGGCGCGGGGGCGAACGTGCCGCTGTGGATCCTGGGATCGAGCACCTTCGGCGCGCAGCTCGCCGCGGCGCTCGGCCTGCCCTATGCCTTCGCGTCGCATTTCGCGCCCGACGCGCTCGACAGCGCGCTGGCGATCTACCGCCGCGACTTCCGCCCCTCGGCGCAGCTCGCCAGGCCCTATGCGATGGCGGGCTTCAACGTGTTCGCCGCGGAGACCGACGAGGAAGCCGAGCTGCTGGCGAGTTCGCAGCAGCAGTCGTTCGTCGCGCTGCGCACCGGCAACCCGCGCCAATTGCCGCCGCCGGTCGCGGGCTATCGTGCCGGGGTGGGCGCGCAGGGCGCGTCGATCCTCGACCATGTGCTGCAATGTTCCGCGGTGGGCTCGCCCGCGACGGTGGCGCGGCAGACCGCGGCGTTCATCGAGCGGACCGGGGTGGACGAGGTGTTGGTCGCCAGCGCGATCTACGACCCGGCGGCGCGCAAGCGCAGCCTGGCGATCACCGCCGAGGTGATGAGCGGGCTGACCGTTCCCGCCTGATCGCCGCATGGCGCGCCGCGGCGGCGAGCAGCGCGTCGAGGTCGGCGCGGGCGATGTCGAAGCTCTCGTGCATCTCGGCGAGCGCGGCGTCCATGTCCTCCGCCGCGAAGGGCGACGGTGCCGGCACCGCCGCGGCGGGCCGGTGCGGATAGGCGCGCCGCGACAGCCGATGGAAGATCATGGCGCCGAGCACGAGCAGCGCCGAATCGATCCCGACCGGCAGCCACGGATATAGCCAGCCGTTCGGCAGATGACCGGCGGCGAGGACGACCCCGAGCGCGACCGCGCCGCCGGGCGGATGCAGGCAGCGCAGCAGCGACATCACCACGATCGCACCACCGACCGCGAGCGCCGCCGCGGCGACCGGCTCGGGTACGCATTGCACGACCAGCAGACCCCACAATGCGGACAGCATGTTGCCGCCGATCACCGGCCAGGGCTGCGCCAAGGGGCTGGCGGGCACCGCGAACACCAGCACCGCGCTCGCCCCGATCGGTGCGACGAGCAACGGCAGCGCCCCCTGCCCCGCCAGCACCGCGGCGAGAACGCCGGTCAGCGCGATACCGAACGTCGCCCCGACACCGGCGAGCAAACGATCGCGAAGGGCTGCGCCGGCGAGGATCGGGCGGAAGAGCATGACCCGCGCGTTAGCGGCTGCGGCGATCATGGCAAGATCGAGTCGTTATGCGGTTGGGGAAGAACTAGCCCGGATCGGCAGTGACCGCCTTCGGCTTGTCTCAGCCCTGTCTCCTCGCTGCGACGTCGCCCCGCCGGGGTACATATGATGTTTGGCAGAGGTCTCGAGCCAGTCTGGGACGACAAAGAGGGTCAATAGAGGTGCGCGAACCTCACCCCGCCGCGGGCAGCCGCAGCCGGACCATCAGCCCGCCCAGATCCTCGCTCTCTTCGAGGCTCACCGTGCCCCCGTAGATCTCGGCGACGTCGCGGACGATGGCGAGGCCAAGTCCGGTGCCCGGCTTGCCGGTATCCAGCCGCACGCCGCGGTCGAAGATGCGCACCCGGTCTTCCTCGGGAATGCCCATGCCGTCGTCCTCGATCAGCAGTTCGACGAAGCCGGCTTCGGCGCCGACGGTGACGAAGACGCTGCCGCCGCCGTATTTGGCGGCATTCTCGATGAGATTGCCGAGCATCTCGTCGAGGTCCTGGCGCTCGACATGGACCTGCAGGTCGCGGGGACCGGTGACGTCGATGCGGACGTGGCGATAGAGGCGGCCGACCGCGCGCTCGACCGATTCGAGGCTCGGCCACACTTCGGCGCGGCTGTGCGCCGAGCCGCGGCGGCCGACGGCGCGCGCGCGCGCGAGGTGATGGTCGACCTGACGACGCATCGTCCGCGCCTCGCGGATCACCGTATCGGCGAGATCGTCTGACTGCGCGGTGGCGGCGTTCATGATGACGGTGAGCGGCGTCTTGAGCGCATGCGCGAGGTTGCCGGCATGACGCCGCGCCTCCTCCGCCTGTCGTTCGTTATGCTCGATCAGCGCGTTCAATTCCTCGACCATCGGCGCGACCTCGTCGGGCATCGCGGTCGAGATGCGGTTGGACTGGCCGGCGCGCATCCGCGCGATCTCGTCGCGCACCCGGCGCAGCGGCCAGAGGCCATAGAAGGTCTGGAGCCAGACGAGGACGATCAGCCCGAGCCCGAGCAGCGCGAAGCTGCGGATCAGCGTGCGACGGAGGACGGCGATCTGCGCGTCGAGATCGCGGCGGGTCTGCGCGACCTGGAAACGCCAATGGATCTTCGAACCCGGTATCTGCGCGTCGCGCTCGACGACCCGCAGACGTTCGTCGGGAAACTGGTTGCTGTTGTAGAAATGGACATCGCGATCATTGTGGATGCCGCCGAACGCAAGGCGGCGGTCCCACAGCGAGCGCGACGGAAAGGCATCGTTGATCGGTCGGCCGGGTGCCGAGATTTGCCAATAGAGGCCCGAATTGGGTTCGAGGAACAGCGGGTCGCCCGTCGCATCACGGCTGAGGATCACTTCGCCTTCCGGCCCGATCTCCGCCGAGACGAGCAGCGACCGCATGACGTTCTCGAGCTGATGATCGAAATTGTTGGTCACCGCATTGGCCAGCACGCGGTCGAGCGCGAAGCCGCCGCCGAACAGCAGCAGCCCGATCCATGCCGCGGCGATCAGGATCATCCGCCGCGACAGCGATCCCGTCGTCACCGCGCGTTGGCGTGGCGGGGCTTCGGCGAGCGGCGGCGTATCCATGACGGTAAGACCCGATCCGAACGGCGGATCAGGCGTCCGGGTCTTCGAGGCTGTAGCCGAGGCCGCGGATCGTGGTGATCACGTCTTGCCCCAGCTTCTTGCGGATGCGCGTGACGAACACCTCGATCGTGTTCGAATCGCGGTCGAAATCCTGATCGTAGATATGTTCGATCAATTCGGTGCGGCTGACCACCTTGCCCTTGTGGTGGAGCAGGTAGCTCAGCAGCTTATATTCCTGCGCGGTCAGCTTGACTGGCTCGCCGGCCTTGGTGACCTTGCCCGAGCGGGTGTCGAGGCGGACGTCGCCCGCGGTCAGTTCGGACGAGGCATTGCCCGAGGCACGGCGGATCAGCGCGCGCAGGCGGGCGATCAGCTCTTCGGTCTGGAACGGCTTGGCGACGTAGTCGTCGGCGCCGGCGTCGAGCCCCGCCACCTTGTCCGACCAGCTGTCGCGCGCCGTGAGGACGAGGACGGGCATCGTCTTGCCCTCCTTGCGCCAGCGGTCGAGCACGGTCAGCCCGTCGATCTCGGGCAGGCCGAGGTCGAGCACGATCGCGTCGTAATTCTCGGTCGAGCCGAGGAAATGCCCCTCTTCGCCGTCGGTGGCGAGGTCGATGGCATAGCCCGCGCCTTCGAGGGTGTTCTTGAGCTGCTGGCCGAGGTTCGGCTCGTCCTCGACGATCAGAACGCGCATGTGATCCCCCTTAATTTCCGGTGCGGCCGATGATCTGGCCCGATCGGCCGTCGACATCGACCCAGACGACGACGCCATCGCGCATGAATTTCAGCGTGTAAACCGCAGTGCTGAAATCGAGGTCGAAGCCGAGATATTCGTAGCCCTTCATCGTCGGGATGACCCGCGCCTCGATCGCGCGGGGCGAGAGCACCTCGCCCTTGCGACGGGCGTCGTAGGCGCGCGCCTGATCGCTGCGACGCTGATCCGGTGCCTGCGCGACGGCGGGAGACACTGCGGCGACCATCGCGAATAACATGAGGGGCACGACCATCTTCATGAGGACTGGCATAGGCGGAAGGCATTGAACAGCCTGTGAATGGAGCAGGCGCAAAGCATTCGGAGCAACGCCGGTTCCCGGCATTGGTCGCGGGTGCGCTTGCCGCGGGCGCTCCGGCCCCCTACCTGCGCCGGCCATGGCTGCCCCAATCCTTGCGTACGAAGACCTTGGCGTGATCCAGGGCCACGGCTGGCTGTTCCGCCACCTCGACATCCACATCGGCGCGCGCGACCGGCTGGCGCTGATCGGGCGCAACGGCGCGGGCAAGACGACGTTGCTCAAACTGATCGGCGGCCTGATCGATTGCGACGAGGGCCGGCGCGTCATCGTGCCCGGCACCCGCGTCGTGCTGCTCGAACAGGAGCCGAGTCTCGCCGGCTGCGCGACGCTCGCCGATTACGTGCTCGGCGGCGAGGGCGCGCCCGAGCGGCACGAGGCGGATGCGATCGCCGACCAGCTCGGCATCGACCTCAGCCGCGAGTCCACCTCCGCCTCGGGCGGCGAGCGGCGGCGGGCGGCGATCGTCCGCGCGCTGGCGCAGGACCCCGACGTGCTGCTGCTCGACGAGCCGACCAACCATCTCGACATCGCCGCGATCGACTGGCTGGAGGACTGGCTGGGCCGGTTCCGCGGCGCGTTCGTCGTCATCAGCCACGATCGCACCTTCCTCACCCGGCTGACCAAACAGACGCTGTGGATGGATCGCGGCTCGATCCGCCGCGCCGAGATCGGCTTCGGCGGGTTCGAGGCGTGGACCGAACAGGTCTATGCCGAAGAGGAGCGCAACGCGCAGCGGCTCGACGCCAAATTGAAGATCGAGGAACATTGGCTGCAGCGCGGCGTCACCGGGCGGCGGCGGCGCAACCAGGGGCGGCTCGCCAAATTGAAGGACATGCGCGCCGAGCGTGCGGCGATGATGGGGCCGCAGGGCGCGGCGAACCTCGTCACCGCCTCGGACGACAGCAAGACCAAGGTGGTCATCGACGTCAAGCATGCCACCAAGAGCTATGGAGACCGCACGATCATCCGTGACCTCGACCTGCGCGTGACGCGCGGCGACCGGATCGGCATCGTCGGACGCAACGGTGCGGGCAAGACGACCTTGCTGAAGCTGCTGACCGGCGAATTGCAGCCGGACTCGGGCGAGGTGAAGCTCGCCAAGACGCTCGACGGCGTCATCATCGACCAGCAGCGCAGCCTGATGGCGCCGACCAAGACGGTGCGCGAGGTGCTGGCGGACGGCGGCGACTGGATCGACGTGCTCGGGGTGCGCAAGCATATCCACGGCTATCTCAAGGAGTTCCTGTTCGATCCCAGCCTCGCCGAGGCGAAGGTCGGCACGCTGTCGGGCGGCGAGCGTTCGCGGCTGCTGCTGGCGCGGGAGTTCGCGCGCGAATCGAACCTGCTGGTGCTCGACGAGCCGACCAACGACCTCGATCTCGAGACGCTCGACCTGTTGCAGGAGGTGATCGCCGATTACGGCGGCACGGTGCTGATCGTCAGCCACGATCGCGACTTCCTCGACCGGACGGTGACGGTGACCCTGGGGCTCGACGGATCGGGGACGGTCGACGTCGTCGCCGGCGGCTATGAGGATTGGGAACGGCAGCGCAAGAAACCGGCCGAGGCGAAGAAGGCGTCGGGGTCCAGGGCGGCGCCCCCTCCCCCGGTGCAGGCGAAGACCAAGCTGACCTACAAGGACCAGCGCGACTACGACCAATTGCCGGCGCGGATCGAGGCGATCGACGCGGCGATCGCGCGGGACGAGGCGCTGCTCGCCGATCCCGCGCTCTACGTGCGCGATCCCAAGAGGTTCGCGGCGCTGACCGCGGCGATCGACGCGGCGCGGGCGGAGAAGGATGCTGCCGAGATGCGCTGGCTCGAACTCGCCGAACAGGTCGAGGGGCTGGGCTAGGCCAGATCGACATTCATCGTCGTAGCGAAATTCCTCCCCCGCCAGGGGGAGGTGGCGCCGCGAAGCGGTGACGGAGGGGGAGGACACGGAACAGACGTGTTGCTTACCTCCCCCTCCGTCATGCCTTCGGCATGCCACCTCCCCCTGGCGGGGAGGAATTGGGCTGAATGTCGATCCTGGCTAGGCGGGCAGGTCCATCGTCACCGTCGTGCCCTCCGGGCCGCTTTCGGTGGCGAGCGTGCCGCCCGCCTGCCGCGCGAACGCCGGGATGAGGCGCGAGCCCAGGCCGTGATCGATGCCGGTCGGCGCGGCGGCGGCGGGCATGCCGACGCCGTCGTCGCTGACGATCAGCGTGCAGCCGCCGGGCCGCTGCCGGAAGCCGACGGTGATCGTGCCGCCGGTGCGCCCGCCGAAGGCGTGTTTGGCGGCGTTGGTGACCAGTTCGTTGACGACCAGCCCGATCGACACCGCGCGGTCGCGCGGCACCTCGACATCGTCGCTCGAACAGACCAGCGAGATGCCGCCGCGCAGCAGCAGCGCGTCCGACAACGCCGAGCAGAGATCGCCGAGATAGCCGCGCATCTGCACCGCATCGCCCTGCCCGGCGCCGCGGTACAGGTGCCGGTGGGCTCGCGCGATACTCTCGACCCGGTTGAGCGCGGCGCCGAGCGCCTCCGCCGCATCGCCGTCCGACCGGCGGCGCTGGATGTCGAGGATCGAGGTGACGATCGCGAAATTGTTCTTCATGCGATGGTCGATCTCCTGCAGCAGCAGGTCGCGGTCGGCGATCTCCTGATCGCGCTCCGTCGTCGCGCGCCGCACCGCGCGGCGGAACAGTTCGGCGGTGGCGACCGTCACCACCGCCGCGACGACGATGAAGCCGAGTGTCACCGCCGCGCTGCGATCGGGAAGGCGCAAGCCCGCGGTGGCGGGAAAGACATAGGCCCAGGCGTAGACGATGCCGATCGCCCCGGACAGCGCGCCCGCCGGCCAGCGCGCGAACAACGTCGCCAGCATCATCGCCGGGAAGCACAAGGCGAAGGGCGCGCCGTCACCGACGGTCAGCCGATCGAGCGCGGTGTACAACACTATCGCGATCAACGCGGTGAACAGCCCGACCAACACCTGCGTCACCACCCGCGGAACCGCGGGGGCGAGGCGTATAGTCAGATCGAGTTCACTCAGCCGAGACACGCGCGGACTGAGCCGTTGCGGCCCAATGCTGTCAAGCGCTTTGCAACATGATTGGCAAAGCGGTCAGCCGATCTCGCGCAAGCTTCGTCCTGCCCGCCCGGCCAGCTCGGTAACATATTGCCAGGCGACGCGACCCGAACGGCTGCCGCGCCGCGTCGCCCAGTTGATCGCTTCCGCCGCGTCGAAGGGCAAGCCGTAGCGCGCCGCATAGGCGGCGACGATCGCACAATAATCGTCCTGATCGAGCGCGTGGAAGCCGAGGCTGAGCCCGAACCGGTCGGCGAGCGCGAGCTGGTCGTCGATACTGTCGCGCGGGTTGATCGCGCCATCTTGTTCCGCGATGTCGCGCACCACGAGATGGCGGCGGTTGGCGGTGACCAGCAGCCGCAAATTGTCCGGGCGTGCCTCCGCGCCGCCTTCGAGCAGCGAGCGCAGCATGCGCGCCTCGGCGGGCAGATCGATGCCGAGGTCGTCGAGGAACAGCGCGAAGGCGCGCGGCACTGGCGCGAGCAAGGCGAACAGCTGTGGCAGCGTGTCGAGCGCGGCGACCTCGACCAGCGCGATGGCGCCGCCTTCCCCCTGCACCGCGCCGATCGCGGCCTTGACCAGCGCCGACTTGCCGGTGCCGCGCGCGCCCCACAGCAGCACGTCCTGCGCGGCGGCGCCGGCGGCGAGACGGCGCAAATTCTCCACCAGCGCGTCGCGCTGGCGATCGACGCGGATCAGCAGGTCGAGCGGCAGCGGCGTGAAGGCGCGGGCGGCGACCAGCGCGCCGTCGCGCCAGACGTAGGCGGGATGCGCCTGTGGATCGTCGCTGGCGGGCGATGGCGGGGCGAGGCGGTCGAGCGCCGCGGCGATACGCTCCAGGGGATCGGTCATGCCGCGGTCATGACCGCGCCACCCCGCCGGCGCAAGCGATCCGGGCGCGATCAGGCGGCGATCCGGCGGGCATGCGCGGCGATCGCCGCATCGCCGGGCGCGAGCGCGACCGCCTTGGCGGCGAGCTGCCGTGCCCCCGCCAGATCGCCCGCCGCGGCGAGCGCCACCGCATATGCGTCGCACACGCCCGCGTTCATCGGTGCGAGCCGATAGGCGGCCCGGCCGTAGCTGCGCGCCACCGCCCCGTCCGCCCCCTCCCCGCCGCCGGCATAGGCCAGCGCGAGATCGGCGAGCAGCGCGGCGTCGCGATTGCCGGCCATGCGGCGGACGCCCTCCAGCGTCTCGATCGCCGTGTCCGTCTCGCCGTTGCGGACCTGCCAATGGCCGAGAATCCGGCGCCCGGACAGGCTCTGCGGATTCTGGCCGAGGTAGAGCGACAGCGCGGCTGCAGCCTCGCGCGGGCGGCCGGCGCGGCCCCAGGCGTCGACCAGCCGCAGCATCGTCGGTTCGTCGAAGGCGAGGCTGGCGGCGCGCGCATAGGCCTGCGCCGCCTCGGCGAAGCGGCCGCCGACCGCGAGCACGTCGCCCAGGGCGGTCTGCGCGGCGGACGCGCCGGGGCTGGCAACGGCGAGGCCGCGCGCGCGTGCGATCGCGCCGGCGATATCGCGGCGGCCGAGCTGCGCGCGGATGACGCCGAGCAGGTAATTGGGATCGCGGGGGTCTGCGCGCGCGTCAGCGAGCAGCGCCGCAACATCGTCGTCGCTGGCGAAGGCGACGGGACCGCCATGCGCACCGGCCGCGGCGCGGTCGAGATAGCGCGCGGCGGCGATGCGGTCGCCGGTCGCCTCGAACGCGCGGGCGACGAGCGTCAGCGTATAGCCATCGGCATCGTCGCGCAGCGCGATCGGCTGCAATTGGTCGAGCGCGCCCTGCGCGTCGCCCGACCGCAGCAGCGCGGCACCAAACAGCCGGCGGACGGCGACGTTCATCGGCTGATCCGCGGCGAGCTGCCGCCAGGTGCCGATCGCCCGCTCGGTCTGGCCGCGCGCGAAATCGAGGCCACCGCCCAGCAGCGCCGCACCGGGCAAGGCGCCGATACCGTCGCCGGCGCGCTGGAGCAGGTCGCGCGCCAGCTCGCCGCGCCCGGCGCGCGCGGCGAGCACCGCCTGAAGGTAGAAGGCCTGCGGACTGCCCGGACGCGCGGCGAGCGCGCGGCGGGTGGCGTCGAGCATATCGGCGTTGCGCCCGACCTCGCCGAGCGTCGCGGCATATTCGATCAGCGCCGGGTGATAATAAGCGTCGCGGTCCAGCGCGGCCTCGAACCACGGCAGCGCGGCGATCGGCCCATAGCGGGTGCGGACGATCTCCGCCTGCAGGGCGAGCGCGACCGGATCGCCCGGTGCGAGCCGTTGCGCACGCGCCGCGGCATCGCCGGCGGCGGCGATCTCGCCGGCATCGAGGCGGATGCGACCGAGATCGGTCCAGGCGGCGGCGTCGCCTGGCGTATGCGCGAGCAGGCCGACGAGCGCCTGCGCGGCGGTGCCGCTGTCGCCCTGCATCGCCACCGCGCGGGCACGGGCGCGGATCGCCTCGCCGTCGCCGGCCGGTGCGAGCGCGGCGGTGTCGATCGCGCCCTGCCAGTCGGACTGGAGGAAGCGGGCCTGCGCCCGCAGACCGGCGATGTCGGCGGGCGTGATACGCAGCGCACGCGCACGGCTCAGCGCACCCTCCGCCGCGACGCCGTCACCGAGCCGCAGATAGGCGCGGGCGAGCAGCAGCATCGCCGGTCGCGATCCCGGCGCGCCGGCGAGCGCGGCGAGCGCATGGTTGCGCGCGGCGCTGTAATTGCCGATCCGATAGGCGGTGCCTGCGTCGCGCAGCGCCACGGCGGGGTCGACGCGCGGCGCGGGACGCAGCAGCAGCAGCGCAGCGAGCGCCGCGACCAGCGCCAGCACGGCGAGCGCGATCACCTGCCGACGGCGCGGGCGCGGCCAGACGATCCGCCGGCGGCGCTTGCCGGGAAGCAGGGGATAGCGGCGCTCAGCCATGCAGGTCGTAGCTTTTGAGCAGATCGTACAGCGTCGGCCGGCTGACCCCGAGCAGCCGCGACGCGCCCGAGATATTGCCGTCGGCCTGCGCCAGCGCCTGGCGGATCGCCTTGCGGTCGGCCGTCTCGCGCGCGCTGCGCAGGTTGAGCGGCAGCGGATCGACCGCGGTGGCGTCGAGGTCGAGATCGGCGGCGCTCACCGATTTGCCGTCGGCCATGATGACCGCGCGCTTGATCCGGTTTTCCAGCTCGCGGACGTTGCCCGGCCAGCCCCAGGCATCGATCGCCGCCAGCGCATCGGGCGCGAGGCCGGTGACCGCAGGGTTCATCGTCGCGGCGTGGCGGCGGACGAAGGCGCGGGCGAGCAGGCTGGCGTCGCCCGGCCGCTCGGCAAGGCCGGGGATGGGCACGACGATCTCGGCGAGCCGGTAATACAGGTCGTCGCGAAACCGGCCGTCGGCGACCATCGCGTTCAGGTCCTGATGCGTCGCGCAGACGATGCGGGTGTCGACCGGGATCGGCCTCCGTCCGCCGATCCGTTCGATGACGCGCTCCTGCAGGAAGCGCAGCAGCTTCACCTGCAACGGCAGCGGCACGTCGCCGATCTCGTCGAGGAACAGGGTGCCGCCCGCCGCCTGTTCGATCTTGCCCGGCGTCGTCTTGACCGCGCCGGTGAAGGCGCCCTTTTCGTGGCCGAACAATTCGCTTTCGAGCAACGTCTCCGGAATGGCGGCGCAGTTGATCGCGACGAACGCGCCGCGGCGGCGCGGCGAATGATCGTGGATGCCGCGGGCGAGCAGCTCCTTGCCCGTGCCGCTCGCGCCGAGCAGCATCACCGAGACGTCGGCGGGCGCGACTCGCTCGATCGTGCGCACCACCTTCGCCATCTCGTCGGAGGCGTAGAGCAACCCGCCGAACCCCGCCGCGGCGACCTCGCGCGCGGCGAGCCGGCGGTTCTCCGCCTCCAGTGCATGGACGTGGAAGGCGCGGGCGACGATCAGGCCGAGCGCGTCGATGTCGATCGGCTTGGCGTAGAAATCCCAGGCGCCGAGCGCGATCGCGCGCAACGCGCTGTCGCGGGCGCCGTGGCCCGAGGCGACGATGATCTTGGTCGCGGGCTTGAGCGCCAGCATCTCGGCGAGCGTCGCGAACCCCTCGCTGGTGCCGTCCGGATCGGGCGGCAGGCCGAGGTCTAGCGTCACCACCGCGGGCTCGCGGCTGCGCAGCGCCTCGATCGCCTCCGCGCGGGTGGCGGCGCCGACGATCTCATAACCCTCATAGGCCCAGCGAAGCTGACGCTGGAGCGCGAGATCGTCCTCGACGATCAGCAGGACGGGCTTGTCGGTCATGCGGCATGCTCCAGCGCGGGCGCGGCGGGAAGGGTCAGGCGGAACCGGGTGCCCTCGCCTTCGCGGCTGGCCACGTCGAGCCTCCCGCCCATCTCCTCGGCAAGCTGCCGCGCCTCATAGGCGCCGATGCCGAAGCCGGCGGGCTTGGACGAGGCGAAGGGGCGGAACAATTGGTCGCGGACGAAGGCGGCGCTCATCCCGCAGCCGGCATCGATCACCTCGATATAGGCGCCGTCGCCGGTCGTGCCGGCGACGAGGTCGATGGTCGCGGCGACGGGGCTCGCCTCGATCGCATTCTGGAGGAGGTGGCCGAGCAATTGTTCGAGCCGGCCGGGCTGGGCGAGCGCCGTCCCCTGCCCCGCGACGCGCACCGGATGCTGGGCGCGTCGCCCGGCGGCGAGGCGCAGCGCGAGGTTGGCGAGATCGACCGGCTGGAGCGGTTCGGGCGTCGCGCGATGATGCTGCGACAGCCGGGCGAGCAAGGCGTTCATGCGGGCGGCGGATTCCTTAAGCGTCTCGACCATGTCGGCGCGGAATGCGGGATTGTCGGCGTGACGCTCGGCGTTGCGCGCGACGAGGCTGAGGCCGCTGACCAGATTCTTGATGTCGTGGATGATGAAGGCGAAGCGGCGGTTGAACTCGTCGAATCGCGCGGCGTCGGCGAGCGCGGCATGCGCGCGATCCTCGGCGAGGTAGCTCGCCGCCTGCCGTCCGGCGACGCGCAGCAGGTCGAGGTCCTCCCAGTCGAGCGGCCGTTCGTACGGCGGGCGGGCGAGCAGGATGACGCCGATCAGGCTGGTGCCGTGGATCAGCGGCACCAGCGCCCACGCCTCGGCATGGTCGCTTATCCAGTGCGGGATCGCCGCCGCTTCCTCGGCCGGCGCCGCGCCGCGGCGGACCTGATCCAGCTCGACGATGCGCGCGCTGGCGGCGAGATGGTCGCGCAGCGCCGCGTCGGCGGTCCCCGCCTCGTGCCAGTGCCACGCGGCGCCGGGGGCGAGGCCGCTGCCGTCGGGCTCCAACAGCACCCCGGCAGGCGAGCCGGTGAGATCGGCGATCGCGCGGACGATGCGCAGGTCGAGCGGATCGGCGCCCGCCCCCGGCGTGCCCAGCGTCGCGGTGAAGCGCTGCCATTCGGCGCGATAATCGTAGCGATGGCGGAAGAAATTCTTGGCGACCTTCACCTTGAGCCAGGCGCGCAGCCACGGCGTCGACAGCAACGTCATCAGCGCGGTGGTCGCTCCGAGCACGATCGCGGTCTGCACGATCCGCACCGTGCTGCCGGCATAATGTTCGGCGATCCGGGTCAGCAGGATGGTGAACGCCGCATAGAGCAGCACCGCGGCGATCGAGACGAAGCGCAGCACGATGCCGTGCGACACCGCGAGGCTGCGCGCGCTGCGGCGGGTGGCGAGAACCAGCGCGACGCCGGTGACGACGAAGCCGCGCAGCGCGATCGCCGCCGGCGGCACCGTAGCGAGGCCGTAGCCGAGCATCGCGACGAGCAGGTCGACGCCCCACATCCCGCCGAGCGCGATGGCGACGGGCACCGCCGGTCCGGCGGGGCGCGACCCGCCGCTTACCGCGACCTGATGCGCGAGCATCAGCCCGGCGACCGCCGCGAGCATCGCCGCGATCAGCCGCAGCACGGCGATCGCCGCCAGCGCATCGCGGGCGAGCGGCAGCGTGTCGAGGATCGCGAGCAGCCCCGCCGCGGCGGTGATCGTCGCCGCGACCAGATAGACCGCGTAGAGCGCGATGCTGCCGCTCCGTCCCCGCCGAACGAGCGCGAGCAGCACCGCCAGCCAGACGAGGTTGCGCAGCGCCTCGCCGAGCCGCGCGGCGACATCGTCCGCGCCGATCCCCGCCACCGCCAGCGCCCACAAGGCGGTCAGGATGCAGGCGAACGTCAGCCCGTTGCGCGCCGCCCCCGCCCCTGCGCTGGCCCCCGACCCCAGCCCCTGCCGGCGCAGCGCGTCGAGCGCCAGCAGCCCGAATGCCAGTGCCGCCAGCGCATGGCCCCACAGGATCAGTGCCGCCATCGGCTCAGCGCGCCCCCGCCGGCCACAGCACCACACGCAAGGTCTGCAACAGGATCAGCATGTCGAGGAACGGCGAATAGTTCTTGGCGTAATACAGGTCGTATTCCAGCTTGTGGCGGGCATCCTCGATCGACGCGCCATAGGGATAATTGATCTGCGCCCAGCCGGTGATCCCCGGCTTCACCATATGCCGCTCGGCGTAGAAGGGCAGATGCTGTTCGAGCTGTTCGACGAATTGCGGCCGCTCCGGGCGCGGCCCGACGAAGCTCATCTCGCCTTTCAACACCGCCCAGGTCTGCGGCAATTCGTCGATCCGGACGAGGCGGATGATGCGGCCGATGCGGGTGATGCGCGGATCGTCCTTCTCCGCCCATACCGCCTTGCCCGCAACCTCGGCATCCTGCCGCATCGAGCGCAGCTTCACGATGTCGAACCCCTGGTTGTAGAGGCCGATGCGGCGCTGGCGATAGAAGGCCGGCCCGCGCGATTCGAGCTTGATCGCCAGCGCGGTGAGCAGGATCAGCGGCAAGGTCAGGATGAGCAGCAGCAGGCTGGCGAGGATGTCGAAGGCGCGCTTGAACACGCTCGACAGCATCCGGCCCGAGGCGAAGCCGTCGGAGAAGATCAGCCACGACGGATTGACCGAATTGAGGTCGATCCGCCCAGTCTCGCGTTCGAGGAAGGTCGAGATCTCGCTGACCGCCACGCCGGTGGTGCGGACGCGCAACAGGTCCTTGAGCGGCAACGCGTTGCGGCGTTCCTCCAGCGCCAGCACCACCTCGCCGGCGCCATGGTCGACGACGTGCGCGGCGAGGTTGGGGATGGCGTCGCGCGGCACCGCGCCTGCGACCACCGGATCGGCCTCCCCCATCGCGACATAGCCGGCGACGATGACATTGGCGCCCGGCAGGTCGGCGAGCGCGCCGATCCGGGCGGCGCGATGCCCGGCGCCGAGCACGATGATCCGCCGCTTGAACGTATCCCCACCCAGCGTCCGGTTGAGCAGCGCGCGCACCACGACCAGCAGCACCGCCGCGATCAGCGTCGCATAGGCGAGGTTGGAGCGCCACAGCGCCACCGGCGGGATCAGGAAGAAGAGGATCGACAGGAAGACGACGCCGATCAGGATCGCCACCGCGAGCCGCGCCGCGGCGAACCGCAGCGACAGGAACGAGCCGACGCCATAGGCGCCGACCGCGATCAGCGCGATCTGCAACGCCGCGGCGAAGGCGAACAATTGCGGCAGACGGGTGGTCACCGGCAGCACCAGCATGCCGATCTGATGCGCGCGAATCACCCAGCCGAGCTCTGCCGCGGTCATCAGCAACAACGCGTCCACCACGCCGAGCAGCAGCACGGCATAGGGCACATAATGCTTGAACAGGCGGATCATGCGGGCCCTCTCC
This sequence comes from Sphingomonas sp. M6A6_1c, assembly GCF_053345135.1. Classification (NCBI taxonomy): domain Bacteria; kingdom Pseudomonadati; phylum Pseudomonadota; class Alphaproteobacteria; order Sphingomonadales; family Sphingomonadaceae; genus Sphingomonas; species Sphingomonas sp. M6A6_1c. The sequence goes on from NZ_JBKEZO010000008.1 coordinate 115,877, forward strand.
TGCCGGTCTGTAAGCTTTTCCGACAGCTATCCCGCAGGTCGCAGAAAAAAGAAAAGAAAACTTGAAGAAGGCGCCCTTAAGGATCGTTTCGCGCGCGCTTCATTTCGGTTAGGGATGCGCCTCCCAAGGAGTTTAGTACGCATCATGACGATCGTCCCAGTGATCCTTTCCGGAGGGTCCGGCACCCGCTTGTGGCCGATGTCTCGTCCCGAGATGCCCAAGCAGCTGCTGGCGCTGACCGCCGAGGAAACCATGCTGCAACTGACCGCCAAGCGCGCGCACGGCGAAGCCTTCGCGGCGCCGATCGTGGTCGCCAATGCGCGGCACGCCGATCATATCGACGAGCAGCTCCACGCCGTCGGCGCGGCGCCGCAGGCGGTGATCCTCGAACCGGTGGCGCGCAACACCGCGCCCGCGATCGCGCTCGCGGCGCTCGCCGCCAAGGGCGAAGAGGCTTTGCTGGTGATGCCGTCCGATCACGTCATCGCCGACGTCGCCGCCTTCCACGCCGCGATCGAGGCGGCGATGCCACTGGTCGCCGACGGCTGGCTGGTCACCTTCGGCATCGCCCCCGATGCGCCCGAGACCGGCTATGGCTGGATCAAGGTCGGCGAGCCGCTCGCCGCTGGCGTCCACCGCGTCGCGCGCTTCGTCGAGAAGCCGATCCGCGAGCGTGCCGAAGAGATGCTGGCCTCGGGCGATCATGCCTGGAACGGCGGCATCTTCCTTTTCCGCGCCGACATCTTCCTCGGCGCACTCGCCGCACACGCCCCCGGCATGCTCACCGCGACGCAGGATGCCATGACCAAGGCCCGCCGCGACGGCGTCCGCATCTATCCCGATGCCGAGGCGTTCGGCGCATCGCCCGACGATTCGATCGATTATGCGGTGATGGAGCGTGCCGAGCGGGTCGCTGTGGTGCCGGTGGCGATGGGCTGGAGCGACGTCGGCAGCTGGGACGCGCTGCACGCGATCAGCGAGCGCGACGAGAGCGGCAACGCGCATCGTGGCGACGTGCTGGCGATCGATACGAAGGACTGCCTGATCCGCTCGGACGGCATCCGCATCTCGGCGGTCGGGATCAGCGACCTGATCGTGGTGGCGAGCGGCAACGACGTGATGATCCTGCCGCGCGGCCGCAGCCAGGAGGTCAAGAAGCTGATCGCAGCGATGAAGAAGGACTGAGGCGGAACCGGACGGTCGCGCTCAGGCGGCGACCGTCCACGCCCACAGGCCCGCCAGTCCCGCCGCGCCGATCAGCAACTGGCGGGGCCGCAGCGTCGCGAAATAGGCGGGGGCATTGCCGGCGAGCGCCGCTCGGCGATCGAGCAACGCGGCGAGCACGTAACCGACGATCAGCGGCAGCAGCGCGCCCGACGGTCGGCCGATCACCAGCGCGAGACCGGCGAGCGTGAAATAGGCGATGCTGGTCGCGATCTCGACCGGCTTCGACGCGCGTGGATAGCCGAACCCGAACCCGCGACGCACGCCGGCGATGAAGGCGAGCACCAGCGCCCCCCATATGATGCCGAGCTGCACCGCCCAGAACGGCCACGGCGGCGGCAGCACCCAGGCCCCCATCGCAGCGACGACCAACGGCACCATCGGCCCATAGCCGAGCAGCACACCATCGGCAGGAATATCGGGACGATCGGCATCATGGTTCATGCCGCGAGCAACGAGCGGAACGCCGCCGGGTTGCCTGCCGGTTCGGCGGCGATGCGACGATGGTCGCTCCGTCTGTAGGCGTGAGATGCAAAAAGGGACCGGCGGTTGCCCGCGCGGTCCCTTTTCGTGTTCGGTACTTGGAACGGACGTCTCGGCATAGCGCCGTGACGTCGACCGGGGCAGGCAGCGCCTGCCCCGGTGCCGGATCAGAAGTCCATGCCGCCCATGCCGCCCATGCCGCCACCGCCGGGCATGGCCGGAGCCTTGTCCTCGGGCAGTTCGGACACGGTCGCTTCCGTGGTGATCAGCAGGCCGGCCACCGAAGCGGCGTTCTGCAGCGCGGTGCGGACGACCTTGGTCGGGTCGATCACGCCAGCGGTCACCAGGTTCTCGTACGTGTCGGTCGAGGCGTTGAAGCCGAACGACGTGTCGTCCTGGTCGAGCAGCTTGCCCGACACGACGGCACCGTCGTGACCGGCGTTCTGCGCGATCTGGCGGACCAGGGCGGTCAGCGACTTGCGGACGATGTCGATACCGCGGGTCTGGTCCTCGTTGATGCCCTTCAGGCCATCGAGCGACTTGGTGGCGTACAGCAATGCCGTACCGCCGCCGGGGACGATGCCTTCTTCGACGGCTGCGCGGGTCGCGTGCAGTGCGTCGTCGACGCGGTCCTTGCGCTCCTTGACCTCGACCTCGGTCGAACCACCGACCTTGATCACGGCGACGCCGCCGGCGAGCTTGGCGAGACGCTCCTGGAGCTTCTCACGGTCGTAGTCGCTGGTGGTGTTCTCGATCTGCGCACGGATCGCCTCGGTGCGGCCCTTGATCGCATCGGCTTCACCCGCACCGTCGATGATGGTGGTGTTGTCCTTGTCGATCGTGACGCGCTTGGCGGTGCCGAGCATGCCGACGGTGACGTTCTCGAGCTTGATGCCGAGGTCTTCCGAGATCATCTCGCCCTTGGTCAGGATCGCGATGTCCTCGAGCATCGCCTTGCGACGATCGCCGAAGCCCGGTGCCTTGACCGCTGCGACCTTGAGGCCGCCGCGCAGCTTGTTGACGACGAGCGTGGCCAGGGCCTCGCCCTCGATGTCCTCGGCGATGATCAACAGCGGGCGACCCGACTGGACGACGGCTTCCAGGATCGGGAGCATCGCCTGCAGGTTGCTGAGCTTCTTCTCGTGGATCAGGATGTACGGATCGGCGAGCTCGACCGTCATCTTCTCCGGGTTGGTGATGAAATAGGGCGACAGATAGCCGCGGTCGAACTGCATGCCCTCGACGACGTCGAGCTCGAAATCGAGACCCTTCGCTTCCTCGACGGTGATCACGCCTTCCTTGCCGACCTTCTCCATCGCTTCCGCGATCTTCTCGCCGACTTCACGGTCGCCGTTGGCCGAGATGATGCCGACCTGCGCGACTTCCGACGAGCCCGAGACGGGCTTGGAGCGCGCCTTGATGTCCTCGACGACCTTCAGGACGGCGATGTCGATGCCGCGCTTGAGGTCCATCGGGTTCATGCCGGCGGCCACCGACTTCATGCCCTCGCGGACGATCGCCTGCGCCAGAACGGTCGCGGTGGTCGTGCCGTCGCCGGCGATGTCGTTGGTCTTCGAGGCCACTTCGCGCACCATCTGCGCGCCCATGTTCTCGAACTTGTCCTTGAGCTCGATCTCCTTGGCGACGGTGACGCCGTCCTTGGTGATGCGCGGTGCGCCGAAGCTCTTGTCGATCACGACGTTGCGGCCCTTCGGCCCAAGCGTCACCTTCACCGCATCGGCGAGGATGTCGACGCCGCGGAGGATGCGCTCACGCGCGTCGCGGCCGAATTTTACGTCCTTGGCTGCCATGGTGGCTACCCTTTCAGTTGGTCTGGAAATTCATAGAAGTCACACCGATTGAGGTGCGACGCGAAGTCAGCCGACGATCCCGAGGATGTCGCTTTCCTTCATGATAAGAAGGTCTTCACCGTCGACCTTGACCTCGGTGCCCGACCATTTGCCGAACAGGATCTTGTCGCCGGCCTTGACGTCGAGCGGAGTGATCGTGCCGTTCTCGGCGCGCGCACCGGTGCCGACGGCGACGACCTCGCCCTCCTGGGGCTTTTCCTTGGCGGTGTCGGGGATGATGATCCCGCCAGCCGTCTTTTCCTCGGCCTCGACGCGCTTCACGAGGACGCGGTCATGCAACGGACGAAAAGTCATTGCGAAGTCCCTCTTTCAGTCAGTGTTACAGATTTCTGGCACTCACGAAACGCGAGTGCCAACGGGGCGGATATGTGCCGGCTGCGCGGGATCGTCAAGGCTCCCGCCACGCAGAAAAACGCGATGCGGCGGCAGACGGTGCGCTGCGCGGGACGGCGGACGCAAAGTGCACCATGATCACCCGCCCTTCGGCAGGCTCCGGGCGAACGGATGGCCGTGCGCCGCCCCTGCCGGTCGGCTCAGCGCGCGATGACGACGTCGCGATAGCGCGGGTTGAGGAGGTGGAAGGCGAGCAGCGCGACGAGATAGGCGAGGCCGCAGGCGACGAAGAACGGGCCGTAGCTGCCGACCTTGTCGAGCAGCAGGCCGAGCGACTTGGAGGCGATGAAGCCCCCCGCCGCGCCGGCGAAACCGCCGAGCCCGATCAGCGTGCCCTGCGCATAGCGCGGGAACTGGTCGCCGGGCAACGCGAAAAGGTTGGTCGAGAAGCCCTGATGCGCGGCGCAGGCAAGGCCGATCATGCCGACCGCAAGCCAGATGCTGCTCGCCTGCGCGGCGAACATCACCGGCAGCGCGAACAAGGCGCAGACGAACATCGCGCGCTTGCGCGCCCGGCCCACCGCGACGCCGCGCTTGAGCAGACGGGACGAATACCAGCCGCCGGCGATCGCGCCGAAATCGGCGAGAATGTAGATCGCGACCAGCGGCGGGCCGAAATTCTTGAGATCGTAGCCATAGCGGCTGTGGAAGAAGTCGGGCAGCCAGAACAGGAAGGTCCACCACACCGGATCGATCAGGAAGCGGCCGGTCATATAGGCCCAGGCCTCGCGATGGCGCAGCACCGCGAGGAAACCGGCGCGGCCGACGTCTTCCGCGGGCTCGGCCTCGATCCAGGCGCGCTCCTCGGCGCTGACGCGGGGATGCGCGTGCGGCGGGTGATAGAGGCGCCACCAGGCGGCGAGCCAGACGAGGTTGAACAGGCCGGTGACGATGAACGCCCAGCGCCAGTCGAGCACCAGATTGACAACGAGGAAGCCGATCAGCAGCGGCGTCACCACCGCGCCGACGTTGGCGCCGGCGTTGAAGATGCCGATCGCGAAGGCCCGCTCCTTGCGCGGAAACCATTGCGACGCCGCCGCGAGTGCCGACGGATAGGTCCCCGCCTCACCGAAGGCGAGCGGGATGCGCGCGATCGCGAAGCCGGTGGTCGAGGTGACGAGCGTCTGCGCGAAATGGCCGATCGTCCAGCTGCCCATCGCGAGCAGATAGCCGTTGCGTGCCCCGATCCGGTCGATCAGCCAGCCGAACAACAGGAAGCCGAAGCCGTAGGCGACCTGGAAATAGCCGGTGATGTCGCCATAGCCGGCGTTGCTCCAGCCATAGAGCGCGGTGAGCTGCGGCTTGAGCACGCCCAGCACCAGCCGGTCGATATAGCTCAGCACCACCGCGGCGAATAGCAGGCCGCAGATCAGCCAGCGGATGCGGCCGCGCGGCGGCGCCACCGCATGGACGGCGGTTTCGGGGGCGGTGGCCGCCGCGTCGCCGATCGCGCTCACGTCACCAGCTCCACAATGTGCCATCCTCCAGACGGTTCACGGGCAGATAGGCGCGCTTATAGGCATGAGTGGCGGCGAGATCCTCGTCGATCGACACGCCAAGCCCCGGCGCGTCGCCCGGATGCATCGTCCCGTCGTTGAAGCGATAGGCGTGCGGAAAGACCGCGTCGGTCTCGTCGCTGTGCGGCATATGCTCCTGGATGCCGAAATTGGGGACCGACAGGCCGAAGTGCAGCGCCGCCGCCATCGCCACCGGCGACAGGTCGGTCGCGCCGTGGCAGCCGGTGCGGACCTGATAGAGATCGGCGAGCGCGGCGATGCGGCGCAAATGGGTGATGCCGCCGGCATGGACGACGGTGGCGCGGATGTAATCGATGAGCTGGTTTTCGATCAGATGCTTGGCATCCCAGATCGAATTGAACACCTCGCCGACCGCGAGCGGCGTCGTGGTGTGCTGCCGGATCAGGCGGAAGGCGTCCTGATTCTCCGCCGGGGTCGCATCCTCGATCCAGAACGGCCGATAGGGCTCGAGATCCCTACCGAGCCGCCCCGCCTCGATCGGGGTCAGCCGGTGGTGGACGTCGTGGAGCAGATGCACGTCCCAGCCGAGCGCCTCGCGCGCCGCGGCGAAGAGTTCGGGGACGACGCGCAGATATTTCTCGGTCGACCACACCGCCTCGCTCGGCAGGTCGCCGTCGGCGGGTTCGTAGCGCTGGCCCTGTTTGGCGACGCCGTAGGTCGAGGCGAGCCCCGGCACGCCGCATTGCAGCCGGATCGCGCGATAGCCCTCGTCGCGGTGGCGCAGCGCGGTCTCGATCGTGTCGGCGATCGTCGTGCCGTTGGCGTGGCAATAGACGAGGCACGAATCGCGCGCGGCGCCACCGAGCAATTGGTAGACCGGCAGGCCGGCGACCTTCCCCTTGATGTCCCACAGCGCCATGTCGACCGCGGCGATGGCGGTCATCGTCACCGGGCCGCGCCGCCAATAGGCGCCCTTGTAGAGATATTGCCAGATATCCTCGATCCGGTGCGCATCGCGGCCGATCAGGCAGGGGACGACGTGATCCTCCAGATAGCTGGCGACGCTGAGTTCCCGGCCGTTGAGCGTCGCATCGCCGAGGCCGGTGGTGCCGTCGTCGCAGGTGATCTGCAACGTGACGAAATTGCGTCCCGGCGCGGTGACGATGACGCGGGCTTCGGTGATCGTGGGCATCGGATGATCCTTCAGGCGATGTCGAGCGCGACGGTCTGGACGTCGCGGCTGTTGGGGCCGGTCATGATGTCGAAGCGGCCGGGTTCGACCACTTCGCGCATCTCCCGATTCCATAGACGGAAAGCGTCGGGACCGAGCGTCAGGCGCACGGTGCGGCTCTCGCCGGGCTTGAGCGTCACGCGGGCGAAGCCCTTGAGCGCCTTGACCGGGCGGGCGACCGACGACACCTGGTCGCGGACGTAGAGCTGGACGACCTCGTCGCCGGTGCGATCGCCGATATTGGCGACGTCGACCTCGACGGTGACCGATCCCGCCACGCCGATCCGCGCCGCCGACAGCCGCGGCGGCGACAGGCGGAAGCGGGTGTAGCTGAGCCCGAAGCCGAACGGGAACAGCGGTGCATCGTCGTCGAACAGATAGCCGCGGCGGCCAGAGGGCTGATGATCGTAATAGAAGGGCACCTGCCCGACGTCGCGGACCACCGTCACCGGCAGCTTGGCGCCCGGATTGACGTCGCCCCACAGGGCATCCGCCATCGCGTGCCCGCCCTGCTGGCCCATGTACCAGCATTCGAGCATCGCATTGGCGCCCGCCACCACGGTCGGCCAGCTCGGCGGGCGGCCGTTGATCGCGACGACCACGACGGGCTTGCCGGTGCCCTTCAACGCAGTGAACAGCGCATTCTGTTCGCCGAGCAGGTCGAGCGAGGTGCGGTCGCCGAGATGCGTCCTGGCATAGCCTTCGCGGCTGGTCTGTTCGGTATCGCCGATCGCCAGCACGATCACGTCGGCGTTCGCCGCGACGCCCACCGCCTCGGCGATCAGCGCGCGGTTGCGCGCGGGATCGGCGAGCAGCACCTCGTTGGCGGACCGGTCCTCGCTCTGGGTGATGAACACGCCCTGCGCGTGGACGACCTCCGCCTTGCCTTTCAGCTTGGCGCGGATGCCGTCGAGCAGCGAGACGGGATCGGTCGGGATCGACGAATAGCCGCCGAGCCGGGCGACGGCGGCATTGGGGCCGATCACCGCGACGCGGCGGTGGCGATCCGGCGACAGCGGCAGCGTGCCGTCGTTCTTGAGCAGCGCGATCGAGCGCGCCGCCGCCTCGCGGGCGAGCGCCAGCGCTTCGGCATTCGCGGTCAGGCGGGCGGCGGCGCGGGCATCGATGCGCGGCTCCTCGAACAGGCCGGCGCGGACCTTGAGCGTCAGCATGCGCGCGCAGGCGGCGTCGATCGCCGCGACACTCACCTTGCCGGCGCGGACCTGATCGGCGAGCGTGCGATAGGCGACGCCATCGGGCAGGTCGCTGTCCACCCCGGCGGCGAGCGCGAGACGCGCCGCCTCGCCCACGTCGGCCGCGATATGGTGGAAATAGTCGAGTTCGGGAATCGCGGCGTAATCGCTGACGATCGCGCCGTCGAAACCCCATTCGCCGCGCAGCACGTCGCCGAGCAGCCAGCCGTTGGCGTGGCTGGGGACGCCGTCGATCTCGTTGTACGAGGGCATCACCGCGCCCACCCCGGTACGCTCGACCACCGCGCGGAACGGCGGAAAATAACTTTCGCGCAGCTCGCGTTCGCCGATCTGTGCGGGCGCGACGTTGTTGCCCGCCTGCGGCTGGCCGTGGCCGGTCATGTGCTTGAGCGTGGCGAACACCTTGCCCCGCGTCAGCTCGCGCCCCTCGCCCTGCAGGCCGTGCACCGCGGCGACGCCCATCTCGCCGCACAGATAGGGGTCCTCGCCGAACGTCTCCTCGATCCGCCCCCAGCGCGGATCGCGGGCGATGTCGACCACCGGCGAAAGCGCCAGCACGGTGCCGTGCGCGCGCACCTCGCGGCCGATCACCGACTGGACGCGGGTCATCAATCCGGGGTCGAAACTGCCCGCCAGGGCGATCGCCTGCGGGAAGCTGGTCGCCTCCGGGGCCATATAGCCGTGCAGCGATTCCTCGTGGAACAGCACGGGAATGCCGAGCCGGGTGCGGCCGCGCGCCCAATCCTGCGCGGCGTTGACGAAGGCGATGGTATCGGCGGGCTTGCGCCAGCGGCCGGTGACGTCGGTGCCGGTGTTGGTCGCGGTCGCCGCACCGCCGCGGTCGGACGGCCGCGCGATCTGGCCGATGCCGTCGGGATAAGCGGCGCTGGCGCGGGCCGGATCGAAGCCGCGCGCCTCGTCCATCACGTCGCGCTTGGTGGTCGACAGCGTGATGAGCTGCGCCACCTTCTCGTCGAGCGTCATCCGGCCGAGGAGGTCGCGGACACGCAGGTCGACCGGCGCGCGCGCATCCCTGTAGGGCGGCAGCGCGGGCCGCGCGGCGGCGGGCAGCAACGCCATCAGCGACACCCCGGCACTCCAGCGCAAGACCTCACGACGGGACGAAACGACGGGGCGTGAGGTCAAGACAGGCTCTCCGGGATTGGCAAACCAATACGATGCGGCTTGCCTGTTATGTTGATAGCGATAACATGAAAGCTGGACCGCGGGCTTGTCAATCGTCCGCGACGGGAGAGTGAGATGAACGGCTATCGTGCGCTGATCGGAGCGCTGGGCGCGAGCTGGCTGGCGCTGGCCAGTCCGGCATTTGCCGATGACGGCTATTCCCTCTGGCTGAGGACCAGTGCCCCGGCGACCGGTCAGGCCGCCGTGACGCGGCTGGGCGACAGCGCGACGCTGCGGCTCGCCGAAACCGAGCTGCGCCGCGCGCTGCCCGCGGGCACGCCGCCGGTGGTCGTCGCGACCGCCGCGGCGCCGGGGATCGCCGCACTCCGCCTGCCCTTCGCCGGGCTGGGCGACGAAGGCTATCTGGTGCGCCGCGTGACGCTGGCAGGCCGGACGGTGCTGCTGGTCGCGGGCAACGGCGATCGCGGTACGCTGTACGGCGCGTTCGCATTGCTGCGCGCGCTCGGCGACGGCGACGACGTGGCAACGGCGGGCCTGCGCTCCGCGCCCAAGGTGAAGCTGCGCGTGCTCAACCATTGGGACAATCTGGATGGCACGGTGGAGCGCGGCTTTGCCGGCCAGTCGCTGTGGGACTGGTGGACGCTGCCCGACTTCAAGGACCCGCGCTACACCGATTATGCCCGCGCCAACGCCTCGATCGGCATCAACGGCACGGTGATCAACAACGTCAACGCCAAGGCGGACAGCCTCACCGCGCCCTATATCTCCAAGGCGGCGGCGCTCGCCGACGTGCTGCGGCCGTGGGGAATCCGCGTCTATCTGTCGGCGCGCTTCTCGGCGCCGGTCGAGCTCGGCGGGCTGAAGACCGCCGATCCCCGCGATCCCGCCGTCGCCGCCTGGTGGCGCGCGAAAACGGACGAGATCTATCGCGCGATACCCGATTTCGGCGGCTTCCTGGTCAAGGCGAACAGCGAGGGGCAGCCGGGGCCGCGCGATTACGGCGCGACGCATGCCGACGGCGCCAACATGCTCGCCGCGGCGGTGGCGCCGCACGGCGGCATCGTGATGTGGCGCGCCTTCGTCTATGCCGAGACCGACCCGACCGATCGCGCCAAACAGGCATATAGCGAGTTCAAGCCGCTCGACGGCCGCTTCGCCAAGAACGTGCTGGTGCAGGTGAAGAACGGCGCGATCGACTTCCAGCCGCGCGAGCCCTTCCACCCACTGTTCGGCGCGATGCCGCGCACGCCGCTGATGATCGAATTCCAGATCACCAAGGAATATCTCGGCTTCGCCACGCACCTCGCCTATCTCGGCCCGCTGTTCGCCGAGACGCTGCACGCGAAGACCGGCCGCCGCGACGAGACCGTCGCCGACGTCGTCGATGGATCGGCGGAGGGCCATACGCTGACCGGCATGGCGGGCGTCGCCAATATCGGCCGCGATCGCGACTGGAGCGGATCGACCTTCAACCAGGCCAATTGGTACGCCTTCGGCCGGCTCGCCTGGGACCCCGATCTGACTTCCGACGGGATCGCGCGCGAATGGGCGGCGCAGACCTTCGGCACCGATCCGCAGGTGATCGCGACGACGACCGCGATGATGGCCGGATCGCGCGAGGCGGTCGTCGATTACACCGGCGCGTTCGGGCTCGCGCATCTGATGGCGACCGGCCACCATTACGGGCCGGGTCCGTGGGTCGCCGATCTGGCGCGGCCCGAGTGGAACCCGACCTATTACCATCGCGCCGATCAGGACGGCATCGGCTTCGAACGCGGCCGCACCGGCAGCGACGCCGTTGACCAATATGCACCCTCCCTGGCCCGCCGGCTTGCTCGGCCCGAGACGACGCCCGAACGCGAATTGCTGTGGTTCCACCATGTCCGCTGGGACCGCCGCATGGCGGACGGGAAGACGCTGTGGGAGGATTTGGTCGCGCATTACGACGCCGGCGTCGGCTATGTCGCCGGCATGCAGCGCCAATGGGATACGCTGCGCGACAAGATCGACGCCGAACGCTGGCAAAAGACCGCGACCTATCTGGCGATCCAGCAGCGCGAGGCACGCTGGTGGCGCGACGCCAGCCTCGCTTATTGGATGTCGGTCAACCACCGCCCGCTGCCCGCCGGCGTCGCGGCGCCCGAGCACGACCTCGCCTGGTACAAGGCGCAGAGCTACCCGCACGCACCGGGGCATACGCCGTGACGCGATGCCGCTGAAAGCATGAACAAAACGTCATCGGTTGGCCTAACCGAAACCGATTGACTTGCTGACCAATACGAGGAAGATAGCGCTATCAAAGGCCGCGGCAGACGGGCGTGACGAGGGACGGGATGGCTGGAACATCGCTGACATTGCTGACGGGCCGTCGCCCCGCGCCGACGATGCCGGAGACGGCATCGCCAGGCGGTGCGACCTCGTTCGCCGCCCTTATCACGACCGGGACCTGATCCGCGTCCAACCTATCCGCCGGTGGCCGTCCGCCGCCGGCGACACGTCATGCTGCGCATGCCGCGACGACGGCAGCGTGTCACCAGAGAGGAACCTGAAGTTGAGCACCGTCCGTACCCTCCGTCTCCGTCGCATCGCCTTGTTGTGCGCTACCACGCTCGGCACGCTCAGCGCGTCGATGGCCGCGGCGCAGGCCGTGCCGCCGCCGCAGGAGCAGACGCCCGCCGATGGCCAGGACAACGGCCCTGCCGTCGCGCCCGCGCCGCAGACCGACCAGAGCCAGGGCGCGCCGGGTGAGGACATCGTCGTCACCGGCTATCGTTCGAGCCTCGCCAAGTCGACCGAGTCCAAGCGCGCCTCGACCGGCTTTACCGATTCGATCTTCGCCGAGGACATCGGCAAGTTCCCCGACACCAACATCGCCGAATCGTTCAACCGCATTCCGGGCGTGACGATCACCCGCGACGTCACCGGCGAAGGCACCAACGTCGCGATCCGCGGCCTCGGCTCCAATTTCACCAACGTGACGCTGAACGGCGCGACGATCGCCGTCGCCTCGTCGGGCGCGACCGACGCGCAGGGCACCGACCGTTCGGTCGACCTCAGCTTCTTCCCGACCGACCTGTTCACCAAGCTGACCGTCAACAAGAGCTATACCGCCGACCTGCTGGAAGGCGGCGCGGCGGGCAACATCGACCTGCGCTCGGCCCGGCCGTTCGACCGCAACACCTCGTTCCTCGCCTATAACGTCCAGGGCACCAAGCAGACGCCCGAAGACCGGATCGGCGCACGCGGCTCGCTGATCGGCAGCTGGCGCAACGACACGTTCGGCATCCTCGCCGGCGTCTCGGCGCAGCGGCTGTTCACCGACACCCGTGGATTCGAGACGATCGGTTATACCAACCCGGCGCTCACCGCGGCACAATGCGGCGCCGCGTCAGGTTGCAATACGACGGGCGGCGGCAATTGGACGATCCCCGCGGTGGTGCCGGCCGGCGCCGGCGCCGGGCTCGTAGCCGGTACGCCAATCAACAGCGCGTTTCTGCTCGCCAACAATCCCGGCGCGACGATCCAGCAGATCGACAACGGCCTGCTGCCTCGCCTCGGCCGCAATACCAGCATCCGCGGCCCCCGCGACCGCGTCAACGCAATCGTCAGCGCCGAGTGGCAAGCGTCTGACACGCTGCATTTCTACGTCGACGGTCTCTACGGCTACAAGAAAAACGAGCTGACGCGTGAGAATATGGCGTGGATCGTCCGGAACGGTGCGATCATTCCAACCAACCTGACCTTCGACAAGGCGGATTGCAGCGTCGGCTGCACCGTCACCGGCGGCACCTTCGCCAATGTTCAGTTCTTCAATGAATTCCGCCCGTACACCGAGACGACCAAGCTGTTCAGCGTCAATCCCGGCGGCGAGTGGGAGATCAACGACAAGCTCAAGCTGACGCTGCAGGGCAATTACGCGCGCTCGACGTTCCACCGCGAAAGCCCAAGCGTAGGCATGACGACGCCGCTCGGCGTCGGCAACACCGTAACATATTCCAATGACGGCGGTATTCCGCAGATCACCAGTGCACTCGACCTCAACGATCCAAACAACTTCGGCTGGTACAATGGCAGTCGGGTCAACGTCAGCGACGAGCGCCGACTGAACGTCAACAAGGGCTTTCGCGGCGACCTGACCTGGGGCGACAAGGCGCTCAACCTGAAGGTCGGCGGGGCGTTCGACGACGTGTCGCGGCGCATACGTGGCTACGACAACAGCCAAGCGTATCAGAATGCCGTATGCGGCAACAATCCGAGCGTCTTTGTCCCTTCTCCAAATAGCCAACCGCCATGTGAAGGCCTGAACGCGCCCGGCGTGGTCCCGGCGGGCTATCCTACTTATCCTGGCCTCGGCACGGGCTCCAGCGCAGGCGCAGGGCCGCTGACCTATGGCGGCTCGCTCGTTCCCAACAGCGCCGCCCCGACGTACCTCTCGCCTGGGCCGGCGGGCTTCGTGACGGTCAATTGGCCGGCATTCGCCGCGGCGACGAATTACAACTTCTATCATGACAATTCACCGGAAGTCGGCGCTTCGGGAACCGGCGCAAGCGGCGGCTCGATTCGCGAAGTAGTGAAATCCGCCTTCGCCACGGTGAACGGCGCGCAGGAACTCGGCGGCAACATGCTGCGCTTCAACGTGGGCGTGCGTTACGTCAACACGATCCAGACGATTGCGGGGCGTGTCTCGATCCCCGACCCGCGCAACACCACTGCAGCGGGTACGACGTTGCCCGACGGCAGCCGCTATCAGAACATTGTCAACATCGCCGAAACCCGTAACGTCTATACGAAGTGGCTGCCCGCAGCGACCTTCGCCTATGATGTAAGCGAACATGCGGTGGTGCGCGTCGCGGGGTCACGCACGATGACGCGGCCCGATCCGTCGGCGCAGCTTCCCGGCGTCAACTTTGGCGCGCCTTCGGCCGACCAGGCATCAATCGGCAACCCTGCCCTTGCTCCATACCTTTCGACCAATCTCGATCTCGGATTTGAATACTACACCGGGCGCGAGGGCGTGATCAGCTTTAATGCGTTCCGTAAATCGATCGAAGGCTTCACTACGACGGCGATCAACACCGTCCCGTTCTCGAACTTGGCACAATATGGCATCACCTACGATACGCTGAACCCGACACAGCAGATCGCGCTCAACTCGCGTGGCGGGCCAACCGCGGCGCAGGTACAGGTGACCTCGCAGGTCAACGTGCCCAACAAGCTGACGATCAACGGCCTCGAATTCCAGTGGGTGCAGCCGCTCGACTTCCTGACGCGGCACATCGGCGTGACCGGCTTCGGCTTCAACGCCAACGCCACCATTGTAGATCAGCGTAGCGATGGGCCGGCACAAGCGTTCGGCGTCGCGCCGTTCACCTACAACATCACAGGCTATTACGAGAAGAACGGCGTCATGCTGCGCGTCTCGACGACCTCGCGCGAGGGCTCGCAGAACAGCGGCGCAGCGCAGAACGGCATTCCGGCGGCGGCGCTGTTCGGCACCGACTATACGACCTACGACTTCTCGTCGTCGTTCGACCTCGACAAGATCTTCGGCTTCGCCGGAGCGCCGCAGCTCACCGTCAATGTAGCGAACTTCACCAACGCGACGCTGCGCTCCTACTTCCAGTTCGAGAATGCGACGTTCACCCAGTACAAGCCGGGCCGCCAGTTCCTCATCGGTCTGCGCGGCACCTTCTAGGCGACAAAAGGGGACGGCAATCGGCCGTCCCCTCCCCTTCGCAATCATTCGCAGCCACGCCGGGAGACGAGGGCGTCGCAGGAGAAACATCATGATCACCAGGCGAAACCTGATGGGCAGCGCCCTCGCTGCCGGAGTCATGGCGTCGCCTCTGGCGGGTGCGGTCCGCTTCGATCGGCGCCGTGCGGGCTTCGACATCACGGCACCAGACGGCGGCGTGGTTCCCGTCTTCGTCGATGCCGCCGATCTGCCGGGAGTCCGGCGCGCGGCGGCGGATCTGGCGGCGGACATCGGCCGCGTCACCGGCACCGATGCCCGCATCGTCAACGAGGCCTCGGCGCTCGCGGGCACGCTCATCATCGTCGGATCGCTCGGCCACAGCCCGGTCATCGACCGTCTGGTCGCGGCGGGCAAGCTGGACGTCGACACAGTGCGCGGGCGTTGGGAATCGTTCGTCGTGCAGACCATCGTCGACCCCATGCCCGGTATTACCGAAGCGCTCGTGATCGCCGGTAGCGACAAGCGCGGGGCGATCTACGGCGTCTACGATTTGTCCCGCATGATCGGTGTCTCGCCCTGGTATTGGTGGGCGGACGTGCCGGTGGTCAGGCGCGCGCGACTCAGCGTCGCGCGGGGGCGCTATGTGCAGGGATCGCCCGCGGTCAAATATCGCGGCATTTTCCTCAACGACGAAGCGCCCTGCCTTTCCGGCTGGACGACCGAAAAGTTCGGCGGAATGAACGCGCAATTCTACGGCCGCCTGTTCGAACTGCTGCTGCGGCTGCGCGCAAACTATCTCTGGCCGGCGATGTGGAACAACGCCTTCGCCATCGACGATCCGGCGAACGCGCCGATGGCCGAAGACTACGGTATCGTCATGGGGACGTCCCATCACGAACCGATGATGCGGGCGCACAAGGAATGGACCGACAACCGTAGCCGGTACGGGAACGGTGATTGGAACTACGCTACCAACAAGGCCGGGGTCGCCCGCTTCTTCCGGGAGGGGATCGAGCGGAACCGCACGAACGAAGTCGTCGTCACGATCGGCATGCGGGGCGACGGCGATGTCGCGCTCGAAAGCACCGGTAGCCTCCAGTCAGATGTCAAATTGCTCGAATCCATCATCGCCGATCAGCGGCGGATTATCGCCGACGGCATGGCAAAACCCGCCGAGCAGGTCCCTCAGGTTTGGGTCCTGTTCACCGAAGTGTACAAATATTATGATGCCGGGCTGACCCTGCCGGACGACGTGACGCTGATGTTCGCCGACGACAACGTGGGCAACCTTCGCCGCCTTCCGACGCCGGCCGAGCGCCATCGGCGCGGCGGCTTCGGCATCTATTTCCACATGGACATGCACGGCGGCCCCTTTGCTTATCAGTGGATCAACTCTAATCCGCTGCCCAAGATCTGGGAGCAGATGAACCTCGCCAACACCTACGGCGCCAACGAGATCTGGATTGCCAACGTCGGCGACCTGAAGCCGCTCGAATTGCCGATCGAGTTCTTCCTGGCGATGGCATGGAACCCCGCCGACGTCGGCAAGGACAAGATCGCCGGCTGGACCCGTGCCTGGTGCGCCCGCCAGTTCGGTGACGATCAGGCTGGAGAGATTGCCGAACTCGTCGCGCGCTACGCCAAATACAACGCCCAGCCCAAGCCCGAGCAGCTGCGCCCGGACACGTACAGCGTCGAATATCATCGCGAGGCGGAACGCGTCTGCGAAGCGTGGAGCGATCTGGTCCGCCGCGCCGACGCCGTGAATGTGGCGCTGCCCCCTGCGTATCGCGACGCCTTCTTCCAACTCGTGCTGTACCCGATCCGCGCCTGCGCCAACCTCACCCTGATGTACGTCGCTGCGGCCCGCAACGCGATCTTCGCCGAACAGGCGCGTGCCAGCACCAAGGCGGAGGCCGAAGAGGTGCGGCGTCGATTCCGCTACGATCGCGAATTGCGTGACACCTACAATCACGTGATGGCGGGCGGCAAATGGAACCACATGATGGACCAGACGCACATCGGCTATTTCGACTGGTATCCACCGGAAACCGACATCATGCCGCCGACGACTGAGATCGACGCTTCTGGGGCCAAGGGCTTCGGGGTCGCGGTTGATGGGTCGCGCAAATCCTGGCCAGGCTATTATCTTCCCCCGACGCTACCCACGCTCGACAGCCTGAGCCGCCGGCCGACCTTCATCGACGTCTTTCCGCGCGGCGAAACGGCGGCGACCGTCACGGTCAAGGCGGACGCGCCGTGGGTGACTATCCGCGAGGGCAAGGCGTTCAGTGCCTCGCCGCGCGACCGTCGCTACTGGATCGACGTCGATTGGACGAAGGCACCGGTCGGCCGGTCGGGCGCGACCGTGACGATCGAGGGCGACACCGTCGTCAAGGCGAAGCTGACCGCGATCCGCGCAACCGAACGTCAGGCGAAGGAGGCGCGCGGCACCTTCGGCGTCTTGGCGGGCGCGTTTGCGGTGCCGGTCACCGGCTTCTCCCGATCGCTTCCGAACGATGGCGTACGGTGGGAGCCGATTCCAGACTATGGCCGCGTACCGGCGGCGATGTCGATCTTCCCCGTCGACGCGCGCTCGTTCGCCGACCCGGCGCGATCGCCGCGCTTGGAGTATGACGTCTTTCTTCCGGAGGCGGGCGCGTACCGCGTCGACCTTTTCACCGGCCCGACGCTGGAGGTCATACCGGGACGCAAGCTGAGCGTGGCGGTCGGCCTCGATGACCAGCCTTTTGTGATCGGGACGGTCTTCACCCCCGAGAATGGCCCGGTGCAGGATTTCCTCGGTGAGCGGCACGCGGCCAATACGGCGGCGAACGTGCGGATCATGCCCTTTGCTATTACCGCGGCGCAGCCTGGCCGCCATCGACTGAAGATTGCCATGATGGACCCGACCATCGTGATCCAGTCGATTGCGATCACCCCCGCGACTGCCGCGCCGAAGAGGTCGTTCTTCGGCCCGCCGGCGGTCGCGCGTACCTGACGCCGGAGACAAAGATGCGTTTTCGTTTCACTCTGCTGGCCGTGTTGCTGGCCACCGTCACGCTGCCCGCCACCGCTCCCGCCAGATCCGCGGCACGGCAGGCCGCTGCGGCATTGACCGCCGATGTCGTCGTCAATCTCGATGCCCCCGGCCCAACGATCGATCGGCACATCTACGGACAATTCGCCGAACATCTGGGGCGGGGCATCTACGAGGGCATCTGGGTCGGCGAGACCAGCACGATCCCGAACATTCGTGGCTATCGGCGCGACGTCGTGGAGGCGTTGCGACGCATCCACGTGCCGGTGGTGCGTTGGCCGGGCGGCTGTTTCAGCGAGATCTACGATTGGCGCGACGGCATCGGGCCGCGCGAGCAGCGTCCGACGCGGGTCACGATGAACTGGCCGAACACGATCGATTCCAATCATTTTGGCACGCATGAGTTTCTCGATTTCGCCGAACTGATCGGTGCGGACGCCTATGTCTCCGGCAATGTCGGGTCGATGACGCCGCGCGATATGGCGCAGTGGATCGAATACATGGCGTCCGATCAGCCGGAATCGACGCTGGTGCAACAGCGAAAGCGCAACGGGCGCGACAAGGCCTGGCGCGTGCCCTTCTTCGGGATCGGCAACGAAACCTGGGGGTGCGGCGGGGATATGCACCCCGATTATGCCGCGGACGTGAACGCGCGCTACGCGACTTTTGCGCGGGCGCCGAGCGGCTATCCGATGGTCAAAGTCGCCAGCGGCGCCAGCGTCCAGGGCGGCGGCGATTTCGAAAAGTTTACGGAAGCGATGATGGCGCACATGGGCGCGACGCAGGCGCTCAGCTTCCACTATTATGCGATGCCGGACGGCGCCAAGGGGCCGGCAACCGGCTTTGACGAAACCGGATGGGCGCAGGAGCTCGCGCTGGCGCGCCGCATGGAACCGCTCGTCAGCCGAACCGAGGCGATCATGGATCGCACCGATCCGCATCGGAAGGTCAGTCTCTTCGTCGATGAATGGGGCAGCTGGTACCTTCAGCCGCCGGAAGCGCCCGAGGGCGCGCATTATCAGCAGAATTCGCTACGCGACGCGATGGTCGCCGCATTGACGCTGGACATCTTCCACCGTCACACCGCTCGCATCCGCATGGCGAACATCGCGCAGATGGTGAACGTGCTCCAGGCGATGATCCTCACCGAAAAAGAAAAGATGGTCCTGACGCCGACTTACCACGTTTTCGACATGTACCAGCCCTTCATGGATGCAACTCCGTTTCCGGCACTGGTGGCAGGACCAGTATACAAGGAGGGCGACGTAAGCATGCCGATGATCGATGCCTCGGCCGCCCGCGGCAAAGATGGAAAACTCTACCTCGCGTTGGTGAATTCCAGCCCCGACCGGCTTGTGCACCTTCGCACCAACCTCCCCGGATCGGCACGAGGTCGCATTCTGACGGCGCCGCATATCGATAGTCACAACAGCTTCGATGCGCCCGATACGGTACGACCCATGCCCTTTGCCAGTGCCATGAACACGAAGGCACTGACTTTCGAATTGCCTGCCAAGTCGATTGCAGTGGTCAGATTGGATTGATGCGCCAAGAATTCCGTCGAGAGTTTACCAAAAACCGCGTCAGACCATCGATTGCGGCAACGCTTCAGCCCGCCGCCAGCCGCCATTCGCGTAGGCAAAGCGAAAGCGCGGGCGACCCACGCGCCGACAGCGCTCGTTCATCCCTAGTTTCTTGCTTTCCGCTTGGGTCCACCAAATCAGAAAAAAGGCCGGCGATAACGCCGGCCATTAAGGGGATGGGCCTTGAAGGCAGATACCTGATAGCATCATACCATTGGTATGACATCTAAAATCATTCATATTTTACCAATTTTTTGCAGCATCTTGTAGCCTGAGCACGTATGCGCCCCTGACGTTGAATATGCAGACGAAGCGCGCTTGCGTCTGGGATATAACTGCGTCGGTGACGCTACAGCCGCAGGTCGCGGCGAATGCTCGATTCATGCTGTTCATTGGGGAGACGATAATGCTGAGTGGATTTAGGCACGTGATTAGCCCTTTGGCGCTGCTCGCCGCCGTTTCTCTGAGCGGCGTTGCTTCAGCAGGTGACCTACCCCGCCTCGTCGAGAGGAATGGTCGCCACGCGCTGTTGGTCGATGGTGCGCCCTTCCTGATGCTCGGGCTTCAGGCCAACAATTCAGGCAATTATCGTTCGCAATTGCCGACGGTATGGCCGGCGGTGAAAGCCGCCCACGCCAATACCTTGGAGATGCCCGTGGCATGGGAGCAGATAGAGCCGACCGAAGGCAAGTTCGATTTTTCGTTCGTCGATGCGCTGCTCACGCAGGCGCGTGCGAACGAGATCAAGCTGGTCTTGCTGTGGTTCGGCACGTGGAAGAACAACAACCCGGACTACGCACCCGAATGGGTCAAGCTCGATAATGCCCGCTTCCCGCGCGTCATCAACGCGAGGGCGCAGGCGGCTGACCTCAGGAAAGCGTTAGCCTACGAAGCAAGAAGAAGCAGGCTTAGGACAGGCAACGATGAGACTTGACCGCAGAACCTTGATGAGCACCGCCGCGTTGGCTGGCATCGGGACTTGGATGCCGAACTCGGCAACAGCAGACGCAGCGCCCAAGCGGAGGCGGTCGGCACGTGGTTCTTTTGGCCTTATCGCCAACGGTCGGCCAGCCGGTGTCCTGATCGACGCCGGGGCTGACAGCGCCGTCAAGCATGTCGCGAGCAGCTTCGCGGCTGACCTCGAACGGGTCAGCGGGCAGGCAGCGCCGCGTCCGGCCAGTCCCGAGGAGGCGAGCGGCCCGCTGGTGATCATCGGCGTACTCGGCGGGAGCGCGATCATCGACCGCTTGGTCGCAGATGGCCGGCTCGACGCATCCGACCTGAAAGGCGAGTGGGAAGCCTCCCGCCAAGTCGTGGTCGATCGGCCGATGCCGGGCGTGCCTCGCGCACTGGTGATCGTCGGATCCGACCGCCGCGGCGCCGTGTTCGGCACCTATGACGTTTCTGAGCGGATTGGCGTGTCGCCCTGGCACTGGTTCGCAGACGTGCCCGTTGCCCGCCGCCGGAGCGTCTTCCTTTCCGCCGAACCCCGCCGTGACCAGCCCAAGGTGCGGTATCGCGGCTTCTTCATCAACGATGAGGCGCCAGCCTTCAGCAATTGGGCGACAGAGAAGTTCGGTGGCGCCAATTCCAAGATGTACGCCCACGTCTTCGAGCTCCTGCTCCGAATGAAGGGCAATTACCTGTGGCCCGCGATGTGGGCGCCTCGGGCGTTCAACGACGACGATCCGCAGAACAAGGTGCTGGCCGACGCGATGGGCGTCGTCATGGGTACGTCGCATCACGAGCCTCTGACGCGCGCGCAGGACGAATGGCATCGTAACACCGTAGGTGGGGTGACCGGGGGCAAGTGGGATTATACAACGAACCGGGACAACCTGCGTCGCTTCTGGCGCGGGGGCGTCGAGCGGATGATGTCCAAGGGCGACGGCCGCGGCTATGAAAGCCTGCTGACGGTCGGCATGCGTGGCGACGGCGACGAGGCGATGGCAGAGGGCACTGCCACCGAGCTACTCGAGACAGTCGTCGCAGATCAGCGCCGGATCATCGCCGACGTCACCGGCCGCCCGGCGGAGCAGACTCCGCAGATGTGGGCGCTCTACAAGGAGGTCCAGGACTATTACGACCACGGCATGAAGGTGCCGGACGATGTGACCCTGCTCTTCTCCGACGATAACTGGGGGCAGATCCGGCGGCTGCCGCCCGCCGGCGCCCCCCCACGCAAGGGCGGCTACGGAGTTTACTATCACTTCGACTACGTCGGGGTTCCCCGCAACTACAAGTGGATCAACACCAACCAGATCGAGAAGGTCTGGCAGCAGATGGACCTCGCCTACCAGCGGGGCGCACGCAACATCTGGATCGTCAACGTCGGCGACATCAAGCCCCTGGAGTTCCCCTTAAGCTTCTTCATGCGGCAGGCTTGGGACCCTGAGGCAATGACGCCTGCCGCGCTGGCTGCCTACCCCGAAGACTGGGCGACCGAAGTGTTCGGCCCCAAACACGCCAGGGGAATAGGTGAGATGCTAGCGACCTATGGCCGCTATGCAGCACGCCGAAAGCCGGAGCTGATCGACCAAGACAGCTTTCCGCTTGGTGCGAGCACCGGCCGCGGGCCGCTCGATGGCGGCGAGTTCGGCGCGATGGTGGCGGAATGGGATGCACTGGAAGCCCGCATGGCGGACGTACGCGGCCGGCTTGGGCCTGAGCAGCGCGACGCCTACTACCAACTCGTAGAGCATCCGATCTCGGCGCTCGCCAATCTTTATCGGCTTTACTACGCCGCCGCGTGGAACGCGCGCCTCGCGTCGAGCAACGACCCGAGAGCGAACGCCTTTGCTGACCAAGTCGAAGCAACCTTCCGGCGCGACCAGGAGCTGACCGACCGCTATCACTCGATGAAGGGCGGCAAGTGGAACGGGATGATGGCTCAGGTCCACATGAATTATGTGATCTGGAACGACCCGGTCCGGCAGAGCATGCCCAGCATCACGCGGGTGGGCGGCGACGTGCCCGAGGAAGAGCGTAACCGCCCTGTACGGTTCGTGCCCCGGGCAGAATCGCCGGCGGGCGTCATCGCGATCGAGGCAACCGCGTTCAGCAGGAAGCGCGACGCCAAGGGACTGGTCTGGACAGCAATTCCGAACCTGAGCCGCACCGGCGGCGCCTTGGTCGCGCTGCCGCAAGGCAGAGACTCCACCACCGTAGCGGACCAGGTCTGCGTCGAGTACGACGTTCGCGTGGATAAGCCGGGCGCGGCTCGCCTCTCCCTGTACTTGGCTCCGACGCTGGACACGCTTGGCAAGGGCGGCGTCCGGATCGGTGTATCGGTGGACGACAGCGCTGTTCAGATACTTAACTCAAATCTGGAAGCGACCGGCGGGGCGCAGGACACTCCCGGCAAAGTTCAGTGGGCGGACGCCGTACGGAACAACGCCATCGTCGTGTCAGCCGGCCTGGGCGAACTGACCCGCGGCAGGCATACTATCAAGCTTTGGCGATTGGATGACAACGTCGTGCCGCAGATGTTGGTGCTCAGTACGGCGTCTGTGCCGGAAGCCTATCTTGGCCCCGAACCCGCCGCGAAACGGCTCTGAGTGGTCTCGCCTCTGGGAAGCTGAATGACCCATTTTAGGTCGTTCACACGTCCCTGTTCCGCTACCCAAAACCTGCCGCTCGTTCAGGTGGAGCAATAGAGCGCTGGAGCGAGGTCGGTAGGCCAATCGGAACGGCCTAGATCAGGGCCTTCCTGGCCGGCAGCTAGCGGGAGCCCGGAAGAGGATATCTGCCGCTAGTTTTGCGCCTCTGAGGGGGCCGGCGCCATGTTCAGAGCCTAATACCTGCCCCTTCAAGAGCGCTATCGATGCGATCATCGACTTCGAGCTTTGTCGCAGCCCAAGCAGGCACCGTGTCCAGCAAGCGCTGCTGCCACGCGACGAGGTTGGGGAACTCGTTGAGCGGGATCTTCGTCCGCTCGTTCTGCGAAAAGGGGCCCGCGATATCAAAGTCAGCCAATGTCAATCGGTCGCCGACGATGTGGCTGTGCGTTGCGAGATGCACGTCCAGCACGGTGGCAGCCGCCCGAAGCTTGTCAGCCGCCATATGGACGATGCTCTCGTCCTCGGGCTGGGCCATGAAGCGTTTGCCAATCCGTTCGTCGAACGTGAGTGTTGCAAAGACCCGCCACTGCTCGCCGGACCAGAACATCCACTGGAGGATCTCGTACCGCTCACGCATCGTGGCACCGGCCAGATCACTGCCGACCTTCTCGGCGAGATACAGGTTGATCGCAGCGGACTCATAGAGGACGAAGTCACCATCGACCATCACGGGCGACAGCCCATGCGGGTTCAGCTGCAAGAACTCGGGCGTGTGGCTCTCGCCCCTGAAGAGGTCGACGCTCACGCGCTCGATGTCGACGCCCATGACGGCTGCGGCCGACGTCACGCGGCGGAGGCTGCCGGAACCGGGATCGCCGTAAATTTTGATGGACATCGCAAATGATCCTCTAAGTGAGGGGCACCAACTAGGCCATTCGGGAAAGCGGGTGTATCTACTCGTTTCGAACAACATATATCCGAGTTTCGAATGAGCGATCGCTGGCAGGAGATGACCGTGTTCGTCCGGGTAGCGGAAAGCGGTAGTCTCTCGCGCGCGGCGCGCGAACTTAAGCTATCCCAACCCTCGGTATCGCGTATCGTCGGTACGCTGGAGGCGCGGCTGGGAACGACGCTACTGCTACGCACCACCCGCAGCATTTCGCTCACGGAAGCCGGCGCTCTGTATCTGGCGCGCGCGAGAGACCTGCTCGCGGAGATGGAGGAAGCCGAGCAGGCCGCCCGTGGCGTAGACTCACTGCATGGCGTGATCCGCATCGCGATGCCGGTGCTTTATGGCACGCACGCGGTCATTCCCGCGCTGGCGACGTTCCTGCCGCGTCATCCGGATCTTCGGATCGAAATGATCATGAGCGACGGCCGCCAGAACCTCATCACGGAAGGAGTGGATGTGGCCATTCGGTTGGGCGTCGGGCCGCTGGGGGACTCCACCTTCGGGGCGCGGAAACTCGGCGTGGTGGAGCGGCTAGTGGTGGCGGCACCAGCTTATCTCTCGACATATGGCGCGCCCGCCACTCCGGCGGAACTCGCACCGCACGATTGCATCGTCCAGCATGGCCTTTTCGGTCGCGAGAGCTGGCGCTTCACGCACAATCAGACCGTCACCTGCGTCAATGTCCACGCGAAGCTATGGATCAACTCAGCGCCGGGAGTACTGGCGGCTGCGGTGGCGGGCTTGGGAATCGCGCTGGCGACAAGCGTTATGGCAGGAGAGGAGTTGCGCACCGGCCAACTTACGCGCCTGCTCCAAACGTATCAGCTCGATCCGGCGGAGGTCTACGCCGTTTTCCCTGCGGGTCCGAAGCCATCAGCAAAGGTCCGGGCGATCGTGGATCACCTCGAATCGTCGCTGAACACTTTTGCAGCCCGGTAGACCCAGATGCGTTCGCTCAAGGCACCCTGCCCGCTCGCGAACTTCGGACGTCCTTTCATCGCAAACTAGCTCGGTCGTCGGCGGGGCTGGAATGGCAGCTGACGTTGATAGAAGCCAATCAAGCAGCCATCTTTCGTCCTTGACCTTATCGATAAACGATGCACATTGTTTATCGATAAGGAGTCGAAGATGCAGGATA
>NZ_JBKEZO010000009.1:0-60013 GCF_053345135.1 Sphingomonas sp. M6A6_1c
CCACCCCCATTCAGGGCTCAAAATGCGTTCGCCGCGCGAGCATCGCGCACTGGTTTCTGCAACCGCTTAAATCCATCCGGTAAAACGGGGGGCAGATCAGGAACGCACGTGGTTGTTATGAATATGACCGATGCAAATCTACTGCGAGACGCGTTTGGTTCTATGGTACTTACCCATGACGTGCTACGTAATCGCTGGGCATCCCATGCCACCTAAGCATAGTCCGCGCCTTATAAGCGACGTTACAACTTTAGTTTGTGATTAGTAGGTCGCCATTTTGAGCTCATGACCCTAAGCGGCATTGAACCGATTCAAGCGCTTAGGTATTTTACTAATGAAAACCATACTATTGCTTTTTGTAAAGCTACACAGAAACACTTTTGGAATTTTTTTCGAACGTGAATGCTGTCCAAGTAAGTGGTATGGAACGCACCGCATTGAACGCCTTGAGCTTAATGCGGCTGAGAGACAGTTGCTCCCGCGCCGAGGAGACGCACGCTATGGACCTCAATTACATGCTAAAGCGCGAGCAGTACGAGTTGCATTTGGCAACGACGTCTCAATCAATGTCTGCTCGAACGGCCCATCGCGCTTTTGCAAAGGCATACGGCCTGGCGATCGCGGCGAGCGGATTTCCCCACTCGATCAACAAGCCCGGCGGTGCGTATCATTTCGTGAACGAGGCCCGCATTGTTGAACATAGGCCACTTCAGGATTGGGAAAACGAAGGCGGCAGCTTAAGCAATCCCAAGCATAAGCCGAATTGATGCTTGGCATCTACAACAAGTGGCTAAGGATAAGACTATGACTGGAATACCCCTGATGGGGAGGGCACATCTCGACAAAGCGTACGAAGAGGGACGGCTTGCGGGGAGCGAAATGATTGTGGAGGAGCAAGACTGCCCCTTTCGCGGTCACACTGGTCCGACGTTGAGACACGCTTGGCTGCGGGTTTTTCAAGCGACGCGGGCTCCTATAGCGGCGTAAGTAGTCGCCAGATGTCCGGTAGCTTATCGCTGCTGCATCACGTTTAGCTGTTCGACATCTCGTACGCGTTTGACGTTTTAACCGAGCATGTTTCGGTACCCGATGCCAACTATATCGAAGCCTGACACAACCGAGACCAATAGTAAAAAGTGTCGACCCGTTTGCGACAGCCGGACGGTCCTTGAATCTCTGTTAGGCCAGACTTTAGTCCATATCTGCCCATCCCATCACGCCGGATATCGGACAGCGGCCATCCAGCTAGGTACTGTTGTTGGGATTAGGAGTACGGACAATGAGTAGGGAACGGATCACCAGATCGCTCCTCTGGCTGGTCGTGACGTGCTCCCCAAAGCTCTGCCGGTCATAACTGGAGTCCGGGGTTGGAATGGTGCCCCTCGGGGCGGTGTTGCACAACCCGCCTGGCAGCATCGGCGAGCGTCAGCCCGCCAACACCGCTATGCGGTCGCACGTGGTTGTTGTCGTCGCGCCAGAGCCGCAGCACCGAGCGGGCGTGACCGAGCGACACGAACAGCGTCTCGTTGAGGCACTCGTCACGCAGGCGCCCGTTGAAGCTCTCAATGTAGCCGTTCTGCTGCGGTTTGCCGGGTGCGATGTAGTGCCACTCGACAGGCCGCTCCTGCGTCCATCTGAGGATCGCCAGACTAATCAGCTCGGTTCCGTAGCACACTGGGAAGTGCTGGTTCGGGAGCCGCTATGGCCGCGATGAGGACAAGGCCGCGAAGCGGCCGCAGGCTTCATCACGGCCAGCCATGGCCGGTCAGCAGGTATCTAAAGTGAGGTTGTCGAGACAACACTTTGGAGGCCGACCGACCATGACCAAGCTCACCCCTACGCCCGCCGGCGCCGTGCTGGTAGCCATCGACATGTCCAAGAACCGGCAGGAGGTCCTTATCGAGCGACCGTAACGCGGCCGGCGCCGGCGGATGACGGTCATGGCGACGAAGGAGGACTATGACGGCTTTGCCGAGCAACTCGCGGCCATCGGCCGCCCCATCGTCGTCGGGTTCGAGGCGACGGGCAATTACCATCGCACGTTGGCACATCGGCTGCTGACGGCGGGGTTCGAGCTGCGCCTCATATCGTCGGTCGCGCTCGCCCGAACGCGCGAGGCGCTGCACAACGGCTGGGACAAGAACGACCCCAAGGACGCGCAGGTCATCCTGCACATGCTGCGGATCGGCGCGACGCAGCGCTACGTCGACCCGCTCGCCGCGGGCATCAATGACCTGCAGGAACTCTCGAAGACCCACGAGACGATCTCCAGAATGAAGACGCAGACCTGGCACCGGATCCTGACCCACTACCTGCCGATGTACTTCCCCGAGATCGCCCGCTTCGCAGGCAACAGCCGTTCCGACTGGTTCCTCGCGCTCATCGAGCGTTTTCCGACACCTGCCAGTATCACGGCGCTGGACCGCGAGGCGTTCTCGGCCGCGGCCTGGCCGCTCATTGGCCGCAAGGTCTCCAAGGCACGCCTCATCAACGACATCTACGAGACGGCGTCCGCCTCGACGGCACTGCCGGTGCCAGAGGACTCAGCCGCCATCACCATGTTCCGCATGGTCATCGCGCAGGGCCGCAGCCTCATCCACCAGCGCGACGAGATCGAGCGGCTGGCCCATGCGCGGCTCGCCGATGACGTCGACTACCAGCTGCTGCGCAACATTCCGGGCATCGGTCCGATCAACGCGCTGACCATCCTGGCCGAGGCCGGCGATCTGCGTCGCTTCAACCATCATCGCCAGTTCCTGAAGTTCTGCGGTCTCGATCTCGCAACGTGTCAGTCAGGCACGTTCCGTGGCCGCACCAAGCTGTCCAAGTACGGCAACGCGCGCCTGCGCCGCACCTTCTGGATGGCTGCCCAGGTCGCCGCGCGTCAGCGCGACAACAGCTTCCGCGACAAGCTCGGACGGTACACCGCCGGGCACGCGGACGATGCCGACCGTCGCCGCAAGGCGATGACGGCGCTCACCGCCAAGATGGCGCGCGTGGCTCACGCCGTCGTCAAGACGGGGACAGAGTACCGGCCGTTCCTCGAACGGTCGGATGCCAGGTGGAAGGACCCCTCTCTGCAAGTGCCGTGAGGGCGCTCGTCGAGCGACCCTGTAGATAATGTTCGGGCCTTCCACCTGGGTGCGTATCTCGTTTTAAGGATGGTAAGGACCACGGCCGCCCCGGCGCCGCTGGATCCTGTGTTTGCTATGGCAGGGAGCGATCCCATTGACGGTGGAAGCCATCTGGCTCAGATTGCATGCCGCGCCGATGGTTGTCGGCGCATGGATATCTGCTGGCTGAAACCCGCCGCTGCTTCCCGACATAGGACGTTGTCGCTGACAATCATCAGCGGCAGCACGGCCCCTTGCGGCACGTTCTCGCGCGCCAGCAAATATCCATTCGAGAATGCGATCAAGGATTACACGCGCCGGCAGGAGGTGCGCGAGCGCGAGTTCGCCAAGCTGGACGTGCCCGCCACAGCGACAGTCGCGGCCACCGGAACGGGAGTCGCGGTGACGGCGGGCATCCGGAAACTGGCGGACGGCTTCTATTCGATCGCGGGCGGCGCGGTCGATGCCAGCGGCAAGCTCTACTTCATCGACCGCTTTCACCACCGCATCCATGGCTGGTCGCAGGAGGAGGGATTGTCGCTGCTGACGGATACGCCGCTCGACCCGGTGAATCTGGCGGTCGGCCGCTCCGGCAACGTGATGGTGCTCTCGTCGGCAGGGACGGACGCCAGCGTGTACAGCATCGATCCCGCGCATCCCGAGCAGATCCGCACGATCACCGCCACCCCGGCGCGCAGACACAGCGACGCGGCGACGCTGCTGCCGGTCAACATCTATGCCAATGGCGAGTTCGCTGATCGGCTCGATCCCAAGACCTATGCCTTCCCGCCCCTGTCCGCATTCTTCGTGGACAAGATGGCCGACGCCAAGTCGCAGGAATATGTCTCGCCCGACGGGTCGCTGGTGCTGCCGGCGTTTCGCGTCTGGAACCAGAGCACGGCGGACAATCTCGCCTGGCGCTGGCCGGACTCGCTCGACGCTTATGGATTGGTGGCCGCGAGACAGGGTGAGCGGGTGGTCCTGACGAATTCATCGGAAAACCGGACGTACAGCGGACTGGTCGGCATCGGCGGACAATTGACCGACCTGAAAGTGGTAGCCGACCGTGGCGGCGAGAGCGTCGCGCGGGATAACGCCGGGAACCTCTACGTCGCAAACGGGCAGGTGTTCGTATACGGCGCAGACGGAGAGCAGGAGCGCCGGATCGACACCCCCGAACGGCCGTTGCAGTTGTTGATCGGGGGCAAGGGCAAGCGCACGCTGTTCATTCTTACACATCACGCGCTCTATGCCATGTCGCTTTGATCATAACGGCCTGATCAACTGATGCGTTCAGGTTGGAGATCATTGATGTAAATATCGTGATTCGTTTGAGCCTCCAAAATGAGATGGTGGATGAGCGACCTCGACTAGCCGACGGGTGATAGACACTGCGCAGTCTCGACTTCAACGGCCGAAAAAGCGTAGATCGCGGTCCCGCAGCTTACGGCGGCGTGGATCCAGAGTCGGCCGTTCGCGGCACCTTTTGAACTTCTCAAACCCTGCCATTCATCTATGACAATCGGGGGCGTCCCAATACCGCTGCGCCATGACGACCATCACGTCGCCCGACCGAATGCGAAATATCTCAAGGGCGACCAGAAGGTGACCCAGATAGCAGACTTCTGTTCCGAGCCGTGACCGAGTAGCACTACCCCTTCTTCGCGAAAGGCACTTCATGCGTCCTAACTCCGCCCTGCTCGCTTTGGTGCTCGTCGCCGGCTCTGTTGCTGCCGCTCAACCGGCATTGACGCCAGTCCTGAAAGCAGCAGTGAAGGCGTCGACGCGCTCTCCTGCCAACATCGCTCGTGATCGCTATCGCCACCCCGTCGAAACGTTGAGCTTCTTCGGCGTTAAGCCAACGGACACTGTAGTCGAGATCTGGCCGAGCGGCGGGTGGTACACCGAAATCCTCGCTCCCTATCTGTCCGCGCACGGGACGCTATATGCGGCCGGGCCGGACGACAAAGGGCTTGCTGCCGTAAAGAGTAAGCAGTCTGCCTTGCCGGCTGCGTACCGCTCCGTAAGGTTTGCGACCTTTCCAGCCGGGCCGGGCGCGACTGAGGTACCAGCCGGCACCGCCGACGTCGTCCTGACCTTTCGCAATGTACATAACTGGCGCTTCGGTGCGACCGACCAGACGCAGACCGCATTCGACCAGATGTTCGCCATGCTCAAACCCGGCGGCACCCTGGGCGTTGTCGAGCACCATCTGCCCGAGGTGTCCGGGACAATCGAGGAAGCGCGCAGCGGTTATATGAAGCGGTCGTCAGTGATTGGCTACGCAACCAAAGCCGGCTTCAAGCTTGCCAGCGAGAGCCCGATCAACGCTAATGCCAGGGACACGCACGATTACCCCAAGGGGGTTTGGACACTGCCACCGGGCTTTGCGGACGGTGATCACGATCGGACGCGTTACGCGGCCATTGGCGAGAGCGACAGGATGACCCTGAAGTTCATAAAGCCGAAGTGATCACTCAATCGGTCGCTTAGCGTTCCGGCGGAGAGAACCCAACTCCCGTCATTTGGCGAGGTTTACCGCCGCCCCTACTCCGGACGCTTGTTCAGGATCTGCTTCCACCTCGGGCCGGCCATCGTCAGGCGCGAAGCCGAGCGGATGGCGCTGCTCCGCGCAGGCGTGGTCCCGGTTATTTCAGGAGATCCAAGGATCGTGGCGGGCCAAGGCTTCACCACGGGTCGTATCCCGTTCGTCTCGGCCGAGCGGCCGCGGGCCCCAACGGCATGTTGCCCGGCCAGGGTTGCGACCGCACGCTGCTCGATCCGGCCAAGCGAGGAGCGAGTTTCTTCATCGACGATGCTGTTCACGAGCTTGGCACGGCATATCATGTCGCTGGCCGAGGTCTTGTCGTGATCGGCTCGTGCAGCCATCGCGGGATCATCAACACTGTACGGCAGGCGCAGACAGCCTCCGGCGTGGACCGTGTGCACGCGATCGTTGGCGGTTTCCACCTCGTGGCGCCGCAGACGGCCGCGCAGGCGCAAGAGACCGTTGCGCTGATGCAAGCGCTCGACCCCGATATCCTCATTCCCGGTCACTGCTCCGGCGAAACCTTCATCGCGGCAGCGCAAGCGGCGATGCCGGGGAAGGTGATCCGCTCGATTGTCGGCACCCGCTACCTGTTCGGCCGAACATGAGGAAAGATCGATGCGAGACGTCTTTGCCGCTGCCCTACTGCTTGCAACGCCTGGAGCACCCGTCCGCGCTCAGCCCGTGGCGCCGGCGCCGGCGCCGGCTCTATTGCTCGATCATGTTGGCATCCAGGTGGCGGACATCGAACGATCCGTGGCCTTTTACGCGCGGGTCCTTGGCCTACGCGAGGTTCCGGCACCGTTTCCGCGTGATGCAGCCCGCTGGTTCGCGCTCGGCGGCGGCCGGATGCTGCATATCGTCGCCCACGGCACGCCGGGCGCTCCACACAACCGTTGGGATCATTACGCACTGGCCTGTGCAGATCTCGACGCGATGGTCATGCGACTAGACGAACTCCACGTCGCGTGGAAGGACATGGACGGCCACCATACGATCCAGACCCGACCGGATCGCATACGCCAGATTTTTGTGCGTGATCCCGACGGCTACGTCATCGAGATCAACGACGCGCATCCCACCGTGTAAGATTGACCCACATCCCGACATTCACCGCGCCATTGCCGCTTCCACAAACCGGACGCTTGTTCAGTTGTGGACCCGCTTGACATTCGACGAGCCAATTGACCGGATCAGGCAAGAGGTGCCTCAGACTTGTCCCTCACCGCTTCTCTAACGGGAACTTCGTGAGCGCGCGGAGTCTGAGGATCCTCGATCAGGCAATACGATCTGCCGCTTCTGCCCGGGAGGATTGACGACGCTGGTTGCGGGAGTACTCCTGCTACCAAAATAGGGGGATGGAGGTGAAACAGTGGTTCGGTATGGTAGCGCTCACGCTTGGTTGTGCGTTGGCTGCGATCCCCGCCGTGGCGACCGACACCCCCGGCTCCAATCCGATCATCCGCGATACATTTATCGCCGATCCGGCACCCCTCGTTGTGGGCAACACGCTTTACCTCTACGTCGATCACGACGAGGCCAAGGACGGCGAGATGTTCAATATGAGCGAGTGGCTAGTCTACTCGACGACGGACATGAAGCATTGGACTCCTTACCCTTCGATCCTGAAGATCATTGATCTTAAGTGGGCAAAGAAGGATGCGTGGGCACCGCAGGCTATCGCCAAGAATGGGAAATTCTATCTGTACGTGCCCGCCGAGCATGACGACACCCACCCAGGCAAGGCGATCGGCGTTGCGGTATCAGAAAGGCCGACAGGCCCCTTCAAGGACGCGCGCGGATCAGCGCTGATCACCAACGAGATGACGCCCAAGGGCAAGCATAGCTGGGAAGACATCGATCCCACCGTGCTGACCGACACTGACGGCACAACTTGGATCGCTTGGGGCAACCGCGAATGCTACATCGCCAAACTGAAGCCGAACATGATCGAGCTCGATGGACCAATCCGGGAGATTACCCCGCCTTTCTACGTAGAAGGCCCGTGGTTGCACCGGCGTGGTAACCTCTATTACCTTACCTATGCCTCTATGGACCCAGCAGCGAAGCCGGGGGCCAAACCCGGGGACGAACACGTGTCCTACGCAACGGCGCCGGCAATCACCGGCCCGTGGACGTTCCGTGGCGAGCTGACCGGACCGGCGAAGAATAGCTTCACCATCCATCCCGGCATCGCCGAGTTCAAAGGCAACTGGTATCTGTTCCTGCACAATGCTGCGCTGACGATCGGCGCTCAGAAGGGCGCACTCGGACGTCGCGCGGTCACCGTAGAACATCTCTACTACAATCCTGATGGCACGATGAAACCGGTTGTCCAGACCGAAGCCGGGGTGTCTACCCCGCAGCTCAAGCGTCAGCGGTGAGATGTTGCGCCTCTTGCTCGCTGCACGTCGACCGTCCCGGGTTAGGTATGCAAATGGAAAGTCTAAGATGCCGCGATCTGGTTTGACCTTGCTTTGCGCCCTGGCCGCGATGTCGGTACCGGCCGCAGGCGCGCCACCGCGCCCTACGGCCGCGCGGGCCGCCTCGGATCGCACGTGGGTCGCGGCGTGGGGGTATGTCGTCTCGCCACCACCGCCCGGTCAGCAGCCCGCCCCTTTCACGCCTTCCACTGGAACGGTCGTTCCGCTTGGTCCTGCTTCGGCACCGGCCAGGCCGCCCACCCCGCCTCGGCTGATCGACAACCCGGGCCAAATGGCGGTCGACACCGGCACTGGCGATCTCGTTAACGCGACCATCCGGCAGGTGGTCCGCGTCTCCGCAGCAGGAAGCGCCGTTCGTCTACGGTTGTCGAACGAAGGCGGCGTAGACGCCCTTGCAATTGGAGCGATGCACGTCGGGCTTGCGGGGCCGGACGGATCGGTTCTGCCCGGGACCGATCACATCGTCACCTTCGCCGGTCTGCCTAGCACCAATATCCCGGCCGGGGCGCCATTGCTAAGCGATCCTATCACGCTCCCCGTAAAGGCACTCGATAAGCTCGCCGTCTCGCTCTACGCCCCGGGTCGGCTGCCGGTCCGTAACGTGCGAGCGCTGTGGCAGTATGTCGGGGGCCCGAGCGGCGACAGCGGCGCAATGCCGGTGCTGCCTCAGGTCCGCCTGGTGAACGCACCGGTCATCCTCACGCAAGTCGAGGTCGCACCGATTCAGCCGACGAGTGTAGTCGTCGCACTCGGCGACTCGATCACTGAAGGCTACGGCTCAACCAACAATGCCTTCCGCGGCTGGACCGATCGGCTAGCCGAGCGATTGGCGGCGCGGCAGGGCAAACAACGCTGGGCGGTGGTGAGTGCGGGGATCGGCGGCAATCGCCTGCTCGGCTACGGTGCAGGTCCGAATGCACTCGCACGGTTCGATCGCGACGTGCTGAGCGTGCCAGGTGTGAAGGCCGTCATCTTGCTTGAGGGCATCAACGATATTGGACGCAGCTTCAGCCCCCGCGGACCAAGCGATCCGGTAACGGCGGACGCCCTGATCGCGGCGGACAAGCAGATCATCGAGCGGGCGCACGAGCACGGCATCCGCGTAATCGGCGCTACGCTCACCCCGTACAAGAACGCTGGTTATGCCAGCGAGCAAGGCGAAGCGGTACGACAGGCGCTCAATGGCTGGATCCGAGGTTCGGGTGCCTTTGATGGCGTAATTGATTTTGCGTCTTCGGTCGCTGACAAGACCGATCCGTTAAAGATCGACTCTGCGTTCAACGACGGTGACAAGCTCCACCCGAACGATGCGGGCTATAAAGCCATGGCAGACGCGGTTGACCTGCTAGTTATTACCGGGATGTGAGCGGCTCGCCAGTATCAGAGTCTCTATCCTCTTACCGCCGTCCAAATATGGGGCGTTAAGTGCTTTCTCCCCAGCTAAGGTCGGCGGGGCCTCGGTCGCCACGACCCAGATGCGGCCATTCGCGCTGCTATTTGCGTTCCCAACTTCCGCCATTCGTTCATGTCGGCAAATGCCGGTTTCAGGCATGCAAATTCGGCAGCTGAATGGTGCGACCTAGTGGAGTCGCGGCGCGGCCATCCCTCTCTGTTGACATGTTCCGGCAGACAAAGGAGCAAAACGGCTCGGACACCGCTCCATAACCGGCACGCGCACCGCCGCCCCTGCCCGACAAGGAAGAGACGATGGCGGACTCCGCTGTGGCCGAGATCAGCTTCGGCCGTGTTGCGCCTGGCATCTGTGTCCGCGACATTCAGGCCGCGCAGCATTTTTACGCGCGCGTGCTGGGCTTCCGGAAGGTGTTTGAAAACGGTGATCCGGTCGGCTTCATGGTAATGAAAAAGGATCGCGCCGAAGTCCATTTGAGCCAAAAGCCAGACCACAAAGCCTCACCCGTCAATGTCATGCATATGTTCGTCAGCGACGTGGCGGCGCTCTATGCCATCTGTGAGGCTGAAGGCGTGCGGATCATAAAGGGTCTTGCCGACAAGGCTTACGGACAACGTGCCTTCGTTTTCGCTGACCCGGATGGCAATCGGATCGATGTAGGCGAACGACGCACCTGACCCTGCTCACCGCCTAAGGGCCGCCTCCGGGCGGCTCTTACGAGGATCACGAGACTGGTATTGGGCGGCAGCCGCTCGGCCGCTTTGAGGCGAATGAGACCCACATCCGGCCGCTCAGAGACTACGAGGCGCCGCCCGAAACCGGCCACTCGTTCAGCATCACCGACGGCCGATCAACCACATTTCCGAACCGTGGGTTTACCGCGCCTGGGTACGCTCGATTGGCCGGTCCGTCCCGATGGAGATGATCGATGGGGGCAGTCGTCGATGGACCCCGCCTTTCACGAACTTCGACCCTGGAACGAGGGCCGGCTTATCGGTGCGAAGCGGGCGCTGAAACAGCAACAGGTCTGGGCCATTCGCTTCTGGCTCGACCAGCATAGACGATTGCGCGACAGAGCGCTGTTCGACTTCGCCATCGACAGCAAGCTGCGCGGCTGTGATGTGGTCAAGGTGCAGATCGGCGATGTAGTTTCCGGCGGGCGCGTCCGTGACCGCGCCGTTGTGATCCAGCAGAAAACCAAACGTCCGGTCCAGTTCGAGCTGATGGATACGGCACGAAAGACGATGCGGGCATGGTTGGAGCGACGCGGCGGGACACTGAACGACTTCGTCTTTCCGAGCCGAAACGACTACATGGCTCACATGAGCACGCGGCAATATGCCCGCCTCGTGCACGAGTGGGTGGTCGGCATCGGCCTTCCGGCTCAGGATTACGGGACGCACTCGCTTCGGCGCACGAAAGCATCGATCATCTACAAGGCGACTGGCAATCTCCGCGCGGTTCAGATCCTTCCCGGCCATGCCAAGATCGACAGCACGGTCCGCTGCTTGGGCGTTGACGTGGAGGACGCTTTGGAACTGGCCGAACGCACCGAGGTCTGATCCGACCCATTTCCAGACATTCAAACCTCTGCCCCCGCCTACCAACTTTGGAAACGTTCACGCCTGATGAACTGCCTTTAGCGCTTGTTTTTCACCGCGGACGCCTTGAGGCAAGTGGGCTTGCAAGCATTGCCTTTAGTGATGCGGTCGCCTCAAAACAAACTGCTTGAGAAGTGCGCGCGGAGACAGGTGGATCATCCTTTTGTGCGTATAGACCCAGGCAAGATCGATGCAGCAACGGTTGGATACGCATGAGCCTAGCAAACCACCGCTTTGAACTACCTTATAGATGTTCTTGCTGCATCGACGGCTATCGAGCGGCGGACAGACACCAACTCATCATCAAGCTTAGAATTTAGCTCCGACACGAATGTAGGCCTGCCGGCCGTAAGGATCGCCAAGCGTCGACAGATATCCAGTGTACAAGGCTGCCGCAGGGGCTTTGTTGAACGCATTGATCATGCCAAGCGTAAGTTCATATTGCTTGTCAGAGCCAAAACGCAGCCCGTATTGTACGTCGAACACCGACCAAGCGCCGACCTTCGCGACCGTCGGCGCGCCGACGATCTGCTGATAGTCGTCGATCACGCTCGACACGTAGCGCCAGGTTCCTGAGATGAAATGGTCGCCGAGCGATACGTCTACGGCGGCAAGATTACGCCAGCGCGGCGCGGCCGCCGCAGTCAGCGGAGACGTCTGGTAGTTGTTGCGATGGCCGACCCCGTCATAGACGATCGTACCGGTATCGACATCATAGGTCGCGAGATAGCTCAAATTGTCGCGCAGCGTGATTTGCGCCGGGCCGATGTCGATCCGGTAATTGGCTGCCACGTCGATGCCGGACGTTCCCGTGCCGCTGGGCGCATTGTAGGACGAGATGACGACCGACTGCGCGACACCGTTCGCATCGCGAATGACGTTGGGGCCGTCCGGGGCGGCATTGATGACCGCCTGTGCGTTCTGCAACTGGATCTGGTTCTTGTACTTGTAATGCCAATAGTCGACCGACAAGCTGAGATGATCGATCGGCAGCAGCGTCGCACCGACGTTGAAGACATCGGCCTTCTGCGGTTGCAAGGCGGGATTGCCGTATTGCTGGACCGAGCGGAATGTCGTCGTGCCGTCGCGCGGATCAATGATATTGACAACGTTGTTGGAGATCAGCGTCGCCGCCGAATTGGCGATCGCCGGCGCCTGGAATGCCTTGCTCGCCGACCCTCGCAGCGACAGTTGCGGCAGCACTCGCCAGTTCACCGCAAGCTTGGGTGCGGTGGTCTTAAAATTCCCGTAGTCCTCGTAGCGCGCCGCAGCGTTGAGGTTGAGACCGTCGACGATCTCGTAATTCGCTTCGGCGAACACGCTCTTCACCTCGCGGTTGAACGCGGTGTTGCGATACGGCCCGAGGAAGCCGCCGAACCCGCTCAGCAGCAGGTCGGAATAGCTGCTCGATTGCTTTTCCTTGCGATATTGTGCGCCGACCGCGACGTCGAGCGAATGGCCGGCGATCTGCGCCAGCGAGCCGTTCACCACCGCCTCGCCGATCAGATACTCGATCTTGGTGAGGGTGGTGACGTTACTTTGCAGGTTGAAGATCAGCGACGGGTCCATCTTGGCAACGTCGGCGGTGAACGGGCTGAAATACAGGCAGTTGCCCACGCCGGGCTGGCTGCCGGCGCCTGGGCCGCTGTAGCGAATGTTGCAGTTCGGGCCGCCATAGCCGTTGAGCGCCGCCTGGAAGAGGTTCATGTCCGTGTCGCGGTCGGTCGAGGTGATATCCGCGCCCGAATAGGTGGCATTGGCGGTGTATTTCCAGCCGCCGCCAATATTGCCGCGCGCGCCGACGACGATCTGCCGCTGGTCGACCTTGTCCTGGATCAACCGATAGTCATAGCCGGGAAAGCCCTGCGACCCGATGGCGCGCCCGGTGAACGCCACGTCGACGCCGAATGGATTGTAGGGATTGCTCGCCGGCACGATCGGTGGCCGCGCGCCGACGCGGTTTTGAGCGTAGGACGGCACGCTGCGGCGGTTGGAATCTTGATGATAGAAACCGATCTCGGCGAACAGCGTCTGTCCGGGTGCAACCTCGAACGTCGTGTCATTGTGGGCGAGGTAGCTTTTCGCCTCCGGGCGGATCGGGTTCTGCGCCTGGAAGCTGAACTGGCACGAGCCCAGCCCGAAGCCCGGGCTGTTCGCCGACGGGACGTAGCGGCTCTGGCTCGCCGCCGAGCCGCAGTTGGGATCGACGACGGTCAGCGTTCCCGCAGTCGACCGGAAGCGGTCGTAAAGCGTCGAATAATTATTGCCGTTGATGACGACGTCGCCGCCCGCCGCGGTCCGGGGACGCGAGTAGAACGTGAACGCGCCGGGATTGGCACCGGCACCCGATGAGGGGTTGAAGAAGTTGGTAACCGCGCGCTGGCTGTTCTGCAGCCCGTCCTGGTAGCGATAGGCGACGGAGGTCACGGTGTGGAACCGGTCGTTGCCGACACCCCACATCGCCTGCACCGTCGTCGCCGGCGAGTCGGCGATATGAGTATATTGCGCGGAAAGCTTTAGGCCTTTGAAGCGCGTGTTGGTAATGACGTTGAACACGCCGGCCACGGCATCGGCACCATAGGTCGACGAGGCGCCGTCGAGCACCGTCTCCACCCTCTCGATCGCAATCTCGGGCGTCAGGCTGTTGAGGTTGACGAAGCCGTCAGCCGGCACGACGCGCCGGCCATTGAGCAGCACCAGCGTCGCGCCCGCGCCGAGGCCGCGCAGATTGGCGGATCGCGTATCCCGCGAATCCGCGCCGCCGCCCTTGGCGAGATCCTGGATGCCGCCGGCGCTGCCGACGTTCTGCGGAATGAAGCGGGTGATGTCGCCGAGGGAGGGGACGCCGGTTTTGGCAAGGCTTGCGGAATCGATCGTCAGGATCGGCGAGGCGCGATCCTCCTGCCGCACGTTGCGCAGATAGGAGCCGGTGACGACGATATCGGGGGCGGGCGGCTCATCCTGCGCGGCAGCGGGCTCAGCGGCCGGTGGAGGAGCGGTCGGCGCGACCTGCGCCGCCGCCGCGGTCGCCAGCATCGTCGCCAGCGTGCCGATCGAAAGGCCGCCGAGCAGACGGCGCGAACCTACGGATGCGAGTCGAATGGTCACCGGATTATCCCCTTCCTGGTCGCCGTCGTACCGGCGCCGTGAGGGATGATGCCGCCATGCGTCATGCTGGCGATCGTGTAGGGCCGGTCGCCTGACGACCGTCCTTGCATCCTCTCGACGACGCTCGACTGCGGCGTTCTTGTCGTGATTTGAATGAGCCGTTCAGTTCCAGAACGGAAATATAATCTTTCGATTGATCAATGCGTTTGGCTGATGGCTAACGCTGGAGCACGTCACTGGCGGTTGCCTGCCCGATCAGCTTGGCGGCGTCATCGGCGCGCAGCCAGCCATCCGCCTGCTGCCGCGCAACCGCCGCGCGTACCTTGGCGACGAACCCGGCGTGATCGCCGTATCGCTCCTTCAGCGAGAGCCGCGGATCGCCTGCGGCGAGCCGTTCCGCGCGTGTCCGCGCGAAAGGGATATAGCCCCCGAAGAAGCCGCAGCCACCGCCCCTGCCCCAACCGCTCGCCTGGACGTTCCAACCGAGATAGGTGCCGAGCGGCACCTGCAACTGAACGGACGGGATACCCGATGTCTCGTTGCCGTCGTCGTCGACGCGGGGGACGCGGGACGGAATCACGCCGCGGATGGTCGGTGGCTGGCGCGTGATCGTGCCGCTGACGTCGTGATAGGCGAAGCCCGCTCCCATATCGTAATCGAGGAAGGCGTTGAGCTTGCCGTCCGGCGAAGGCGCCCCCGGCCAGCGGGGGAAACCCATTGCGGCGGCGTTGGCCTCGACCAAGTCGCCCGACCGCAGCATTGGATAGCGGCTCGGCGGCGGTGCCTTGCCGCCGCGAACCCACTCGACCAGCATCGCCTGCGCCGCGCGCAGGCTGTCGTGCGAGGGATTGGGGTTGCCGGGCAATGCACAGGTCGGCGACTTCGGATCGCCGGCGAGCGGGAAGCCGCCGGTCCACGAACCGCCATGCGTCACCGACGGGAAATAGTAACGTCGCACCCCCGCAGGCAGTGGCAGGTCGGCCTTCGCATCGGTGCCGATCAGCCCGGGCGACATGCGCAGGCCCCAGAATTCGGCGGATCCGAACGTCTCAATGACCTTCGGGCAGGTGCCACTCGCAGTGCAGCGGTCCAGCAGGCTGCTCTTCCCGCGGCCGCGCGCGACATCGTCGTAGCGCCCCCACCAGAGCGTACCTTCGCTGCCCGGTTCGTAGAGGCCCGCCGCGCCGCCTGGCACCGCGAAGCGCAGGTTGAGCGGCACCTGTCGCGCCGCGATGTTCGGGTTGACGCCGTCGAAGACGCGCGCGCCGCCCTCGTCGGCGTTGAAGCCGAGATTGACGAAGCTTTTGAGGAAATTGCCCGACTGCGACGTTCCGCTCGCCACGGTCCAGCGTACCCGGCGTGCCGGATTGGCAGTGCCGGTGTCGTCGGGCTTGCCGCTGCGCAGATAGGCGACGAGGTCGCGCGTCGCGGCGAAACCGATGCCCAGAACCAGCGGGTTCTTGCCCTGATAGACCAGCGTATAGGCATAAGCGGGATCGAAGCCGCCGCGGACGCACAGTTTCGCCGGGTCGGGCTTGCCCGGGAACGGCGCCGTGGCGCAATCCGCGAACGCCCAGTCGCCGGGTGCGATATCCGCTTGCGGGGCGGCATCCGAAGGCTGACGGAAAAGCCGGGCCTTGGTCGTGTCGAGCGTCACCGGCAATGGGCGTGCCGTCGGCTTGCCGATGCTGCCGGTGATCGGCAGCGACCGCGCACCAGCGGGCATGTCGGTGAAGCGCGCCAGCACCGGCCCGCTTAGCACGCCGCCGCCGGGCGCATTCGCGACCGGTACGGTTGCCGACTGGACGTCGACGCCCGGCGTCAGGTCGCCCTGCCAGCCGCTGATGACGCGGACATGGCCGTCGGGATCGGCACCGATCGGCCAGCCGCCGCGGTTCGGCACATCGTAGAACAGGACTCCGCTCGCTTTCGTGGGATCAATCGGCCGGGCGATCGCAAAGGTCGCCGAATAGCCGACCCGTCCGCGCGCGTCGCGGGCTGCACCTTCAATATCGGTAATGATGCGGTTGTGCGGATCGGCCGGATTGAGCGTGCCGAAGAAGCGCCCGCGGACGATCTCATAGGGGGTCGCCGCGGTCGGCGGCGCCGGCGTCACGCTGTCGATTTGGATGCGCTCCAGCCGCGCGATCGCAGGGGTCGCTACCATCGCCGCAAGCGCCGAGCCGGTGAGGAGGAGACGGGCGGTACGCATGATCGGACCTTTCATTCACGGTCGATAACCAGATCGAGCAATTGCGCGCCAAGCGTCTTGCCATGCGCGTCGAGCGACAGTGACCGGGTGACGCCGCCGCGCAACGCGCCCTCGAGCACGAAATTGAGCGCACCCAGCGCGGGCAGTTCATACCGGCGGATGCTGCGCACCGGCAGGTCGGCGAAATGCGCGGAGACCCGGTCGATCGTCACTTGCCGGGCGAGCAGCGCGAAATCCGCCTCGTCATAAGCGATGACCGCGATCTGCGAGATGTCGCCTTTGTCGCCGGTGCGGATATGCGCCACGTCGCGCAGGATCATGTCAGGCGACCTCATAATGGACGGCGGGGGCAATGTGCGACCGGTCGATCAGCGTCGAAGCCACCGCCAGCACCTCGCGCACGGACGTGACGACGCCGCCACCGCCGAATGGCCCGTTGGTGTAGAGCGCCTCGACCTCGGCGCCGATCCGCTCGGCGGCCACGCGGCTCGCGGCACGACCGGCGACACGCGCTCGCACCTCGCGCGGTTCGGCGCCGGCGCCCCGACCGGTGCGATCGATCGCATCCATGCCGATCAGTTCGCAACGCAGGTCGGCGACCGGGACGCCGGTGATACGCAGTCGCTCACGGACGATGTCGAGCGCCAGACGGCCACGCGCCACCGCACCTGGGCCGGCGTAGGAGATCTGGCCCTCGCCGGAAAAGCCGTCGCGATAGCCGATCGAGACTTTGAACGTATCGGGCTGCGCTCCGCCGCCGCCGCCGCTGACCGCGACGCGATCGGGTCCCGTCTGCTTGAAGCGGACCGTGCGAAAATCGGCGGTGACGTCCGCTTGCAGATAGGCACCGGGATCGAGGATCTCGTAGAGCAATTGTTCCTTGCACGTCGCCACCGTCAGGCTGCCACCCGAGCCGGCGACCTTGCCGAGCAGCGCCGAGCCGTCTTCGGCGACATCGGCGAAAGGAAAACCGAGCCGGGCGAGGTCCGGCACGTCCTTGACGCCGGGATCGGCGAAATAGCCGCCGGTGACCTGCCCCGCGCATTCGAGCAGATGGCCGACGACCGTGCCGCGCCCGAGCCGCTGCCAATCGTCCATGCCCCAGCCGAAGCTGTGGATTATTGGTCCGAGGAACAAGGCGGGATCGCCGACCCGGCCGGTGACGACCACGTCGGCGCCACCATCGAGGGCGGCGACGATCCCAGCGGCGCCGAGGTACGCGTTGGCGGAGACGATCGTATCCCCCAAGTCGCGACTGGTGCCCGGTCGGTCGATCAGCGGAAAGTCGCCGCCGCGCACGATGTCGAGGACGTCGTCGCCGCTCACCGCGGCGACCCGCAGTCCCGCGAGGCCGAGGTCGCGGGCGATGCGCGCCACCAGTTGGGCGGCGCTCGCCGGATTGGCCGCGCCCATGTTGGTGACGATCCGGACGCCGCGCGCGTGCGCGGCAGGCAGCACCATGCGCATCCGCTCTTCGAGCAGCGGGTCGAACCCCGCGTCCGGGTCGCTGATCCGCACCGCCTGGGCGAGGGCGATCGTCCGCTCGGCGAGGCATTCGAACGCGAGGAAGTCGAGGTCGCCATGCTCGACGAGTTCGAGCGCGGGCTCGATGCGATCGCCGGAGAAGCCGGCGCCGGCGCCGATGCGGATCGTCCGACCGCTCATATCGTAAATATCCCGAACAGAAGCGCGACGAGCGTCATCACCACCGAGGCAGCGAACAGCCAGGGGATCGAGAAGCGCTGGTGCGCGCCGAGGTCGACGCCGCTGAGCCCGGCGACGAGGAAGGTCGCGGGGGTCAGCGGACTGACCGGAAAGCCGGTCGTCATCTGGCCTAGCAGCGCCGCCTGCCCGACCTGTACCGCCGGCACGCCGAAATGGCCCGCGACCTCTGCGATCACCGGCAGCACACCGAAATAGAAACTATCGGGATCGAACAGCAGGCTCAACGGCATGGCGATCAGCCCAAGCAGCACCGGGATGCGCGGCCCGATCGCATCGGGAACGTGCGCGACGGAGGCGTCGGCCAGCGCCTTGATCATCCCCGACCCGGTCATAATGCCGGTGAAGGCGCCGGCGGCGAACAGGATGCCCGCCATCATCAGCGCGGCGCGGGCATGCGCGTCGATTCGCTCGCGCTGTTGCGTCGCGGACGGGTAATTGATGATGAGCGCCAGTGCGGTGCCGGCCATGAAGACGACGACGGGCTCGATCAGTCCCGTCACCATCGTCGCCACCACGACCAGGGTAATCGCGACGTTGACCGGGAGCAGCGCGGGCCGGCACAACGCCTGCGCGACGTTATCCTCGACGGTGAGCGGCATCGCTGCGTCCGACGTTTCCGGCATCGACCGCACCAGTGCGAGCCGGCGCTCCTCGCGAATACCAAGC
Source organism: Sphingomonas sp. M6A6_1c (assembly GCF_053345135.1). Classification (NCBI taxonomy): domain Bacteria; kingdom Pseudomonadati; phylum Pseudomonadota; class Alphaproteobacteria; order Sphingomonadales; family Sphingomonadaceae; genus Sphingomonas; species Sphingomonas sp. M6A6_1c. The sequence goes on from NZ_JBKEZO010000009.1 coordinate 18,829, forward strand.
CACCACGACACGACGAAGACGAAGGCGAGGCCGACGAGTTGGACGCCGATCATCGGCGTGAAGATCGCCGCGACGGGGAGTTTCAGCGCGGCGCCCGCGCGCAGGGTCGGTCCGGTCCACGGCAGAAAGTTCACCCCCGCCGCCATCGACGCGGTGCAGGCGAGGACGCGGCGGTCCATACCCAACCGGTCGTAGAGCGGCCGCAGCGCCGGGATGGTGACGAGGAAGCAGACGGCGCCCGATCCGTCGAGATGGATGACCAGTGCGAGCAGCGCGGTGCCGAGCGTGATCCGCGACGGCCGCTCGCCGACCAGCCGCAGCACCGCGCCGACCAGCGGCGCGAGCAGTCCCGCATCGGTCATGATCCCAAAGAAAAGGATCGCGAAGACGAACATGCCCGCTACCGGCGCGATCTTGCCGAGGCCGCCGAGGATATAGTCCGGAATGCCGGGCGCCAAACCCGCAGCGGTTGCGCCGGCGATCGGGATGAGGATCAGCGCGGCGAGCGGCGACACCCGGTTCGACAGGATGGCGGCAAGCAGCGACCCGATCGTCGCGGCGGCTATCAGCGCCAGCATCCCCGCCCTCCCCTGTAGCGTGTTTTCTCTGCGACGATCATGCCGCCGAATGATCTATCCAGCAATTCGAGTTATCTGATCGGGCAATCAGTTTTCTATATCGACCATCGCCTGCCGGCGCACGGCGTCGAGGAACGCCTCGGCCGCCGGCGACAACGTCCGGTTCTCCAGCCGGGCGATGCCGATTGCCCGCGCCACACGGGGCGGTGCCATCGGTCGCCACGCGACGTCGCCGCCGACGCCCAGCATCGGCAGAGTCGACCGCGGCAACAGCGTGATGCCCAAGCCGGCGGAAACAAGGCCGCCGACCGTCGCGAGCTGCGCGCATTCGTACAATGGACGAACCAGCATATCGGTCTTGGCGAAGGCGCCATCGGTCAGCAGCCGGACGCTGCTGCGCGGCTCCATCGCGATGAACGGCTCGGTCGCGAACAGCATCCAGTCGGCCGGCGCGGCGATGGCCTCGGCATCCTCGCGCCGGCACACCAGCACGCATTCGTCATCCATGATCGGGTCGAAGCGGAACCCCTCGCCCGTGCCGGGGGGCGTGGTGACCGCGAAGTCGATCAGCCGGTCGAGCATCTGCTGATAGAGCGCGCCCGACAAATTGTCGCGCAGGATGATCTCGACCTGCGGATGCGTCCGATGGAAGCCGGCGATGATCGCCGGCAGGATATGCGCCGCCGCGGAGGGCAATGCGCCAACGATGACCCGCCCACGCTGTCCCGCGAAGGTCTGCTGCAACTCCTCGAAAGCCAAGTCAAAATCCCCGGCGAGCCGCTCGACGGTCGGCAGCAGCGCGGCACCCGCCGGGGTCAGTGCGACATTGCGCGAATTGCGGTCGAACAGGCGGACGCCGAGCTCCTCCTCGAGCAGCTTAATCGTCCGGCTCAGCGCCGGTTGCGACAGATTGGCCAGCCGCGCGGTCTCGCTGAAGCTGCGCGTGACGGCAACCTGCATGAACAGCCGCAAACTCGACAGGCTGGGGGTACGGCGCATGATCCTTCTCCTCCGCATCGATAGCCGCGACTGATCGATCGATGCAAACACTCGATTTTCATTATGCGACACCCGCCGATAGTGATGCGTGAAACAATCGGGAGAGGGTGATGACAGCTCGGACGGCCTATGCGCTGCTGACGATCGGGACGGCATTGACGATCGCGGGTCCGTCCGCCGCGCAGACGAGCGATCCCGATGCCCGCGCTGCTGCGGTCGAACAGCGCATGACCGACGCCGAGCGTACGACGATCACCCACGGCATCATGGCGATCCCCTATGGGGACACGCCAATTCCCGCGGACGTGCCGCTCGGCGCGGGCTATGTCACCGGCATCCCGCGGCTCGGCGTGCCCGCGCTGACCGAAACCGACGCGAGCCTCGGCGTTGCCTATGTCGGCGGGCTGCGCAAGGATGGCGCGACCGCCCTTCCCTCCGGTCTCGCGATGGGCGCGACCTGGGATCCCGCGTTGCTGCGGCGCGGCGGCGAAACGATCGCCGGGGAGGCGCATGCCAAGGGGTTCAACGTCCTGCTTGCCGGAGGCATCAATCTGGTCCGCGATCCCCGCGGTGGCCGCAACTTCGAATACCTTGGCGAGGATCCCCTCCACTCCGGGCTGCTCGGCGGCGCCGCGATCGCCGGCATCCAGTCACGCCACGTCCTTGCCACGGTCAAGCATTTCGCGATCAACGCGGTCGAGACGGGGCGGCAGTTCCACAATGCGATGATCGGCGATTCCGCCCTGCGGATGAGCGATCTGCTCGCGTTCGAGATCGCGATCGAACGTGGCGATCCCGGCGCGGTGATGTGCGCCTATAATCGCGTCAACGGTGCATCCGCCTGCGGCAACGACGCGCTGCTCAACGGCATCCTCAAGCGCGACTGGGCTTATAAGGGGTTCGTCATGTCGGACTGGGGCGCGGTCCACGGTCTCGATTTCGCGCTAAAGGGCCTCGACCAGCAATCGGGCGCGCAGCTCGACGACAAACTCTATTTCGGCGACGCGCTATCCGCCGCGGCCCGGCGAGATCCGCGATACAAGACGCGGCTCGCCGATATGAACCGCCGCATTCTGCGCTCGATGTTCGCGGTCGGGATCGACGCCGATCCGCCCGCGATCAAGGCGATCGATTTCGAGGCGAATTCACGGGTGGCGCAGCAGGTCGCCGAACAGGGCATCGTTCTGCTCCGCAACCGCGGCGTGCTGCCGCTGGCGGCCAAGGCGCAACGGATCGCGGTGATCGGCGGCTATGCCGACAGCGGCGTGCTCTCGGGCGGCGGCTCGTCGCAGGTGCAGGGCGTCGGCGGCCCAGCGGTGGCGATCCCGACGGTCGGCGGACCCTTCGCGGCGCTGCTCGCGCAATCCTATCAGCGTTCCGCGCCGCTCTCGGCGATCCGCGCGCGGGCGCCCAAGGCCGACGTGGTGTTCCGGAATGGCCGCTATATCGCCGATGCGGTGATCGCGGCGAAACAGGCCGATGTCGCGATCGTCTTCGCGACGCAGTGGATGACGGAGGGGCTCGACGCACCCGACCTGTCGCTGCCCGACGGGCAGGACGCGCTGATCGCTGCGGTCGCACAGGCCAATCCGAACACGATCGTCGTCCTTGAGACCGGCGGCCAGATCGTGATGCCGTGGCTCGACAAGACGGCGGCGGTGCTGGAAGCTTGGTATCCCGGCGCGCGTGGCGGCGAGGCGATCGCCGCTGTCCTGTTCGGCGACGTCAACCCGTCGGGGCGGCTGCCGGTGACGTTCCCCGCATCGGTCGACCAGCTTCCCCGTCCCAAGTTGCCGGGAAGCGATACCGTGCAGCCCGATTTCCTCGGCAAGGGAAAGCCGAACCAGACGTTGGACATCAACTATGACATTGAGGGTGCCGATGTCGGCTATCGCTGGTTCGCGAAACGCGGCGCAACGCCGCTGTTCCCGTTCGGCTTCGGCTTGAGCTATACGACGTTCGCATATGGCCCGCTGACGATCGCTCCTGGGGAGACACCTGTCGCGCGCTTCACTCTGACCAATACCGGCAAGCGCGATGGCGCCGAGGTCGGACAAGTCTATCTGGTCAGCACACCGCACGGCCCCACGACGCGTCTCGTTGGCTTCTCCAAAGTGCAGCTCAAGCCCGGCGAGCGCCGCGCCTTAGAAATCCCGATCGATCCGCGCATCCTCGGCAATTGGACGAACGGAAGATGGCATATGGCAGCGGGTACTTATCGCTTTGCTTTGGGCCAATCGGCAGCGCAGCTTGGAACGGCAACGAAGATTGTGATGTCCAACCGGAATTGGTGAGCAAAGCTAGTCCGCGGGCGAATGGTGCCGGAAAGACCCAATGCAAGCCATTCGCACGCCTAGTCCCGCTGCCCAAAACACGCCGCTCGTTTATGTGAGCGCACCGACCGCGTGGGCAAGCTCAGCCAGCCGTTCGGAACACCCAATTTTGGGCACGAACCTGCCGTTCCTCGCTCGACGAGTCTCCTCTAGGGCGGCCTCATACAGACGAAGAAACCGGCTTGAAGCGAGACGCCCATATCGAGTTCCTAGACGACTTTGCGCCCGCATCTTGGCACCCGGCGATGAAGTGGCGCCGTACGAGCGGACGGTCCGCAACACGCCGGCGAGAGCCGAATCATGTTCGGTACGATCCACCTCCGCGCCGGAGCGGACATTGAATAATGATCAAAGTATTCTGAATTTGGCATCGTTTCCACTTGCGGTCGACGCGCCCGAAGGATAGTCTTTCAGCAGTAATCCTAGCGTTGCGTTTGCCTTCTAAGAGGGAATGAAACGATGACGATTATTCGCCGCATGCACTGGACATCCTGCCTGATACTTTCCCTCGCTGCGACAGCCGCCGAGGCGCAATCGAACGCTACCGATGCCGCCTCGCTGGGCCTCACCGAGCTTACAGACGATATGTCGCGTCAACAGCTTTTCGCCGAGATACAGGCGATCGATCGGCAGGGCAGCCCGGCTGATGTCGCGCGTGCCAATGAAGCTGGCCAAACCTTTGCGCTGAACGGGCCGTTTCGCTTTCCCGGCGACACCACCTACGACTCGACGCTCAGCAAGCCGCGGACCTACTCGCTCTTCGGCATCGACATCAGCCACTATACGAGCCCCTCCTTTCCGATAGAACAGCTCGCCGTGCGCAACGTCCTCTTCCTTTATATGAAGGCGACGCAGGGCGCGACGGGTCTCGACGGCAAGTTCGCAGCCTTCTGGAAGCGGGCCGGCGCTTTGCCAAAAGGCAGTCAAATTCATCGTGGCGCCTACCATTTCCTGTCTGCCTGCCAGGGCGCAGATTGCACAATCAGCGCCGCCAAATGGGGCAAGCTCCAAGCCGACACCTTCGTGAAGGTGATCAAGGCCAATGGCGGGCTGCTCACCACGGATATGCCGCCGGTCGTCGATCTCGAATGGGACAAAGCGAGCCGCGATGGCCCGGATCGCTGGCAGAACCGCTCCGCCAAGGACATTTCCGTTGTGATCGACGCCTTCGTGACTGAAGTGAAGGCGCAACTCGGCCGGACGCCGATGATCTACACCGCTCGTTCCTGGTGGGATGGCCGGATGAAAGGCCTGCCGATGAGCGCGACGATGAAGTCAGCTGCTCTGTGGCTTGCCGATTATTCGAAATCCTCGCGTGCAACCGAACTGCCGCGCACGATCAGCGGTGCGCCTTGGGCGCTGTGGCAGTTCACCGATTCCGGCACCATGGCGACCGGGTACAATGCCGGCTTCGACGCGAATATTTGGAAAGGCGCGCGCGCGAATTTCTACTGGACGCTTGGCGTCCAGGAATTCGTCCGATGATGCCGCGGCGGCGGATCGGTATGTCCTCAACGCTTGGGGTAGCTGCAGCAATATTGACCGCAACGGCCGGGCACGCCCAGCCACCTGTGTCGCCTCAACCGGCAACCTACAGTGGAACTTGCCCCAATGGCGCGCCGGCACGTGAGGCGCGCTATTGCCGCTTCTTCGTTCATTATGCGAACGGCAGCGAACCGCTGCCTGTCATGGTCGGTGACTTTCTCGGTATCACGCAAGCCTCTCAGACCCGCTCAATCGGCCTCATCATCGCCATTGATGCCTATCCTCAGATGCCAGGTCACGATCTGTCTGCCGCGGCGGTGGACGCCCAACGCCTTCAAGACTTTTTGGTGAACAACCAGAGATTCGACGAGGTGATCGTATTGCGTAACGCCGACGCATCGCCCGCGAATATTGATTACTTCCTGCGCGATTATCTGACCAACCATGCCGATGACTATAAGGGATCCGATGGGCAAGGACGGGCTCGCCTCTTGGTCGCCTATACCGGACATGGCCGCGCTGAAACGAATGACGCGCAGGCTGCCTTCGTCTTAGAATCGGCCACCGACCCTAAGGGTTCGACTGGCATTTATCCGATGACCAGCTTCACGAACGCAGTGCAGCATCTCGCTCCGCATTATTTCCACGTTCTCACGCTAATCAACGCCTGCTTTGGGGCGAACATTTTCACGCTCGGCAATACCGGCGCGGCGGCGACGCCTACTGCGCCCGGCTCTTTCGTGATGACGGCTGGGTCTCCCCAGGATGAGGTCCAAGCGCTGATTCCCAAGCGCGGCAGCTTGTTCTTTGACCTGATCATCAATGGTGTGTCGCGCGGCGAAGCCGACCCGACCGCCAGCCAGTATATCGTCACCGATGGAACCAGCACTGCACAGCCCGACGTCACACTGACGCTAAGCCAACCGCTGCAGAGCTACCTCACCGCGGCTTTTTTCCGCATCAATGCGATCCAGAAGAAAGCCAATCCCCACTTCCTTGCGATCAGCGCGCCCTATCTCGGCCCAGTCCAGACTGGCATGGCTCAAGGTAGCTTCTTCTTCGTGTCGAACCGCCCCACAAAGACAGAGCTTACGAAACTATCGAGCAGCGTTTCGCCCTATCTGACGCCGATCGCTCCTGGTACCGTGAGCGAGACTGCCAGCATAGATTTAGTGCCCCTTGCCACCCCCATATCGCCGCGCCTGCTTGCTCCGCTATCCCCCAGCGACGCTGCGAAAAGTCTCCCGATCGGTCCGGTCAGCAGCATCAAGGGGCGCCCGGACATCAAGATATTCAAGCCGCCTGTGGTTTATCCCTTCAAGGGCTACGACTTGTCCGCGGCCGACGGTTCAATCGATTGGAGGGCCTTCGCCAAGAGCACGCTTCCCCAATTCATCTATGCTCGCGCGGTCGGCTGGGCGGGACCTGACAAGAGCTTTTCCGACCATTGGACTCATGCCAAGGCACTTGGGATTGATAGGGGTGCGTATCTCAAATTTGACTTCTGCCGGTCTACGGCAGATCAGCTCAACCGCCTTCGGGAAGTTGGCGGCGGCGACATCGATGCACTGCCGGTCGCGATCGAACTGGTTACTCCGACCGCTGACCAGCCTCAGGGGACCGTTCAACTCGCCTGCTACAAGACGATGGGCATCGCTGGCGCCCAGAATGCGATCCTAGACCTCGCCAAGGCAGTCGCGACTGCGACCCTCAAGGTCCCGCTCTTCAAAGGGAACAGTTACAATCTCTCGATCCTGACCGACGACAGAGCGCAACCCTACATGATCTGGCTTGACGCTTATGGTGCGCCCGAGACACTCGCTGAACGGCTCAAGCTGCGGGGCCGCAATCCTTGGACACTCTGGCAATATTCGCACGGGCTGTCTGTTGCTGGGGCTGGCGCGCGGACCACAGGCGAGGTGTTTTTCGGTACAGCAGCTCAATATGCGCGGTTCAGACGGGCGGACGTGAATGTAGCCCTTGCCGCAGTGGAATAGGTAGCGCGCATGCGAATGACCAGTTGCCGCCAAAGCGGTCATTTACGGCCCGATCGCAGGGTGGCTCCACATGATCGCAAGCCGCCGGAAGATTAGTGGCTGTAAGGACCCACATCCGGACATTCGTGACCAATTTCCGGCTCCCCAACATCAGCCGTTCGTTCATCTTCGCGCTCTGACCGCTTTTGGCGTCTAACTTGTGAATGTCGCGACCTAGTGGAAGCGGAAGGGCAGCTATTGGCCAATCGGACGCGATACGTCAGCCTTGCAAGCCCAAGGCAAACTCCGTTTTCCACCATCGCCTGTTTTCGGCTGTGTCAACGCACCGGTCAAACTTGCCAACGACCGATGGCTTAGACAGTATTGAAAATGCTCGAGGAATCCTCGCCAATCTGCTGAACGAGTCTTGCATTTCCTTGTAACTGACGCGTCCCTCCTCGTCATTAAGCCGCCATAGCAATTGAGCAGATCGTTCTGACCCCGAAGAATAGCCGGTCAGGCCGTGGCAGAGGCCGTTGCGCATCTTGAGTGCGTGTTGAAGTTCCTGAATAAGGTAATCGGCCATCTCTCCCCGGAATTGTCCGGTGTCGTTTGTATTAGGGATACTGCTGCGCCAAGAGCGGAGACACGCCGCTATGCCGTGTGTTGGCCTTGGGACTGTCCCGCAATGTCTGGCGACCTGCTCCCGCAACTCCCGCTCGATGTCAGCCCATAGGAATAGTAAAGACCCCAGACAGGCTTGCATATCGTGAACCGACACCGTCGTATTCTCAGGCATCGTTCAAACCTGCCCATCATTTGCTAAGAACCGGTTTCCGAACGCTCGGTTCCAGCATTAGAAGAAAGCTTAGGTTACGTCCAGAAAGGAGCATATATAGAAAGGCTGTTAAGGTGGCACCGAAGATCAGAAGCGGACATTCCCATCGAAAATCGTGCTTTGGACGACCGTGCGAGTGACCGGCCGAGGACGAGGACCCACAATCGGTTGTCCCGACGGCAACGCCTGCCGCCCAACCTTGGACACTCATTCATCGGTGTTGTAATTGCGTCTGAGACCAAAGAGCTGACTGCGGGGATCGGAAATATGTTGATTCTTCGTCTTCTGATTACCCTGAGCCTGTGTTTTGGTGCTGCAGTTGCTCATGCCGAGTGCCGCCTTGGTGACGTTGATGCCTTACCCGAACGAGCATTGGTCTACCTTCCCGCGGCACCCACAGCCGAGCCCATGCCGCTTGTGATCCTGCTGCACGGCAGCACGGGCACCGGGGCAGAGATGCTACGTGACAGCCATCTTGCTGACACGGCAGATCGGCATGGCTTTGTGGTGGTAGCGCCTGACGGCGGTATTGCAGCAGCTCGTGGCTTCGTTTGGAACATTCCCGGCGTCCCTACTGTCACGGGTACCTTGCCGCCGAAGGACGCACGCGACGATGTGGCTTATCTGACGGGCCTGGCTGACCGGCTTGTCGCAACCGGCTGCGTCGACCGTACACGCGTATACGTGACCGGCCTGTCGGGCGGAGGACGGATGGGGTCCTGGCTCGGCTGCGTCGCCGCTCGACGTTTCGCTGCGATTGCGCCAGTCGTCGGACTGCGTGCCGGACGCCCTCTCGCGTCCGATCGTACGCAACCCGATCCCGCAACGTGTCGCCCAGAAGTGCCGATGCCCCTTCTAGCTTTTGCCGGCGACGCAGATTCCACAAACCCAATCGCCGGAGGCGGCGCCTCCTACTGGCAATATTCCCAGACCATAGCCCTACAACGCTGGGCAGTGCTGAACGGCTGCTCTCAACCTTACTCTCGCAATCTGAGCGCTACGATCTACGAGCAAGGTTATGCACGCTGCCCAGACGGCGCGGCGGTTGCAGCGCGTGTAACTCGCGGTGGTCAGCACAGCTGGTCAGTCGTCGACAATGAGGCGATGTGGACGTTCCTGTCGCGCCATCGGCGCTAGACGGAACCTCGGCAGCTCGAACCCAGAAGACGCCGGTCCAGGCCTTATCAAGGTTACCCACGTGCGGACGTCCATTCATCTGGTGAAGCGAACCGGTCGCCCCTTGCAAGGCTCGATATGACGGCAGTCGGTGGCGACACGTTGTCGAATGTGGTGCGGATCAGCTCACGCGGGTAGGTAGGTCCCGCAGTTAGGGCCCCTCGCGCTGGCAACCGTTGCGTTTCGCTACCTCCGTTTCACCCGATCGGTTGTTGAAGATGAACTACAAACACCCGCCCTCGTGGCGTATCGCCGGTTTCGCTCTGTCGGCAGCGGGCGCCATGCTGTTCGCAATCAAGGGCGTGCTGATCAAGCTGATATATCGCTACGGGATCGATACGACGAGCCTGCTGGCGATGCGCATGGTGCTGGCCGTACCGGTGTTCGCACTCATCGGCGCGCATCGGTGGCAGCAGCTGGCGCGGGATGCCAGGCCCGACGCCCGCACCGTCGGCCTGGCCATGCTTGTGGGTGTCCTCGGCTATTATATCTCATCCTGGCTGGACTTTCAGGGGCTGCAGACACTGGATGCGCAAATCGAGCGATTGATCCTGTTCACGTATCCGTTTCTGGTCATCCTGTTCGGGCGATTGCTGCTGGGACATCCCCTTCGCGCACATGCCCTGTTTGGAGCCGCCCTCAGCTATATCGGCCTGTTCGTAATGTTCGCGGGCGAGCCGACGCGGTTGGGATCAGCAGCGCTGATCGGCGGAGCGTTCGTGGCGATTGCGGCGATGACGTTCGCCCTCTACCAGCTGTTCGCGCGCGAGCTGATCCTGCGCTGTGGGCCATCCTTGTTCACCGCGGTTGCAATGAGCGCGGCCGGAGTGATGGCGTTACTCGGCTTTTTCCTGACGCACCCCGCTTCGACGCTGGTGCCGCCGCGGGGTGCTTGGGGGTTGATCGTGGCACTGGCTGTGTTTGCAACCATCGTCCCCGCCTTCCTGATGTCGGCGGGTACGGCAAGGATCGGCGCTCAGGGCACCGCAATCGTGTCAACGATCAGCCCGGTGGTGGCGATCGGCGTTGCGATCATGGTGCTGGGTGAGCCATTCGGCTGGCCGGAGGCGGTCGGCACGATCTGCGTGTTGGGCGGCGTCGGCGTCTTCAGCGTGATCGAAAGCCGCCCCCGCTCGTATCAGGCGGCTGAAGAAGGGCCGGCCTGAACGCTCGTTTAGACGAGTTTCTGTTTGGTGGTTCCCGGCCGAAGGACCCACTTTCGGCGGCTCAGAGACTACGAGGCATCGCCCGAAACCGGCCGCTCGTTCAGCATCACCGACGGCCGATCAACCACATTTCCGGAACCGACATGACCAAGAACGCGCAAATCATCCGGAATGTTTATGCCGCGGCTGAGGGCGCCTCCCTTGATCCCGACCGGTTCGCCTCCCTGTTCCACGACGATGGCTATTTCCTTGACCAAGCCTCAGGGACGCGGTGGACCGGTGATGAGGTCCGTCAGCCCATTCAGGGCATTGCCAGCACCTTCCCCGACATGCACCGCGAGCTGCTATCCTTCTATTCAGTTGGGGACGCCGTGATCGTCGAGCTTCGGCTACAAGGCACCCACCGCGGCGATCTCATGACGCCGAAGGGTGTACTGCCTCCCACCGGCAAGACGTTCGACATACCGTGCTGCGACATCTTTCACCTTCGCGACCGCAGGGTGGTCTCATTCCATTGCTACAACGAGTTTCCCGCTTGGGTGAGCAGCTTGCCCACGAACTCATGACAGGCGCCAAGGCGCCACGGCGCCACGGCGGCCGGGTGCCGACGGCGATTGCGCAAACCGTCGGAGCCCGACACTATCGCGCACGGACGTTAGCGAACCCGACAGGGACGGCGTCCGGCGACGAGAAACGGGAGAGGGACAGCATGGGGTTGGCTTGGACGATGGCGGCGGGCGTCGCTCTGGCGAGCGCGCCAGCCGTGGCGCAGGGCGGGGCTGTGCCGACCGGGCTCGACCCGCTCGGCCAGATGCAGCCACTCGTGTCGCCAGATCCGGCGGCCTTCCACGTCGCGCGGCTGCGCAACGGCGTGCAGTTCCGGCTGAACGGCGTCACCAAGTCGGTGATCTTCTATGCGCCGGACGTGGTGCGGGTGACCGCCAATCTCGGCGCCTCCTATTGGACGCAGCGCAGCCTTGTCGTCGTCCGCACGCCAGAGGCGGTGCCGTTCACGCTGCGCGCCGACGCCGCCACGCTCGATCTGGTCGGCGCCAGAATGCGAGTCAGCATCGACAAGCGGACCGGCGCGCTGAGTTACTATGATGGCACGGGTCGACTGCTTACCCGCGAGCGGGCGGTGGCGCCGCAGGCGATCACGCGCCGTATCGTCTCGGACGCGCCGACCTACGAGGTCGAGAACCGGCTGACACTGAAGCCGGGCGAGGGGATCTACGGCTTCGGCTTCACCGGCGACGATGCGGTCAATCGCCGCAATGCCGACCTGCTGCTCGTCCAGACCAATGTCGGCATCATCATCCCGGTGATGGTCTCGACCGAGCGATACGGCATCCTGTGGGACAGCTATTCGCAGATGCGCTTCAAGGACGATGCCGGCGGCGCGCGGCTATGGGCGGAGAGCGCGCCTGGCGGTGTCGATTATTACGTCATGGCCGGCGATACGATGGACGGCGTGATCGGCGCCTATCGCTGGCTGACCGGCGACGCGCCGATGTTCCCCAAACAGGCGTTCGGCCTGTTCATGAGCAAGGAGCGTTATCGCACCCAGGATCAGTTGATCGACGTCGCGCGCACGTTCCGCCGAGAGCGCTTCCCGCTCGATTACATCGTACAGGACTGGCAATATTGGGGCAGCGACAAAGACGGCAGCTGGTCGGGGATGACGTGGGACCCCAAGCGCTTCCCCGATCCGGTCGGGATGGCGCGGACGATCCACGATCTCAACCTGAAGCTGATGGTGTCGATCTGGCCCTCGGTCGGCGACGATACCGCGCTGGCGCACGATCTCGACCGTTATGACCTGCGCTTCAAGCCCGAGCATTGGATCTCTAAACATGCGCGGATCTACGACGCGTATAGCGCCAGGGGCCGCGAGATCTATTTCAGCCACATCAAATCGGGGCTGCTCGACAAGGGCGTCGACGCCTTGTGGATGGACGGGACCGAGGTCGAGGTGAGTTCGGCGATGTGGAACCCGGTCGATAACGTCCGCGATACCAAGGCGCTGGGCCGCAACGCGATGGGCGACTTCACCCGGTATCTCAGCCCCTATTCGCTGCTCACCACCGAGGGCACCTATCGCGGCCAGCGCGCAACCAGCGACAAGCGCGTCTTCACGCTGACCCGATCGGCGTGGGCGGGGGCGCAGCGCACCGCGGCGGCGTCGTGGTCGGGGGATATCTATGCGAGCTGGAAGACCTTCGCGCAGCAGATCGCCGGCGGTGTCAACGTCACGATCACCGGCAATCCCTATTGGACGCAGGACACCGGCGGCTTCTTCGTCAGCGACTTTCCCGGCGGCGAGAAGAACCCGGCTTGGCGCGAGCTGTTCGCGCGCTGGTTCCAATATGCCGCGTTCAACCCGATCATGCGCGTCCACGGCACCGACGTCGAGCGCGAGCCCTATCGCTTCAAGACGCTCGATCCGGCAGTCTACAAGACGTTGCTCGACACGGTCCAGCTCCGCTACCGGCTGCTGCCCTATATCTACAGCCTCAGCGCGCAGGTGACTGCGGATCGCTACACGCTGATGCGCGCGCTGCCGATGGATTTCCCCGACGATCCCGCGGTGCGCAGCATCGACGACAGCTTCATGTTCGGATCGTCGCTGCTGGTCCATCCGGTGACGCGGGCGATGTATAATATCCTGCCCTCGGCGCCGACGACGGTGCCGGCGGATGCGCTGCGCACGGCGGACGGCAAGCCGGGGCTCGCGGTGCAATATTTCTCGGGTGAGAATTTCGAGACGCCGCGCGGGCGGGCGATCGACGCCAGGGTCGACCACAATTGGCCTGATCCGCCGCTCGCCGAATTGCCGCCGGGGCTTACCGGGCTCGACCATTTCTCGGCACGCTGGGAAGGCGAGCTGATCGCGCCCGAGGACGGCGAATATGAGATCGGGCTGGCGGGCAACGACGGCATGCGCCTGTTCCTCGGCGGTGCGCCGGCGATTGACGCCTGGACGCGCAGCGCCAGCCGCACGCGCGTCGTCCGCCGGACGCTGCGCCGGGGCGAGCGGCTTGGCGTGCGGCTTGATTATTTCCATCCCGAAGGCGGCCGCAACTTCCGCTTTGTCTGGCGCACGCCGAGCGACTTGCGACGCGACGCGGCGGCGCTCAGCGCGCCGCGCGACCTGACGATGCGCACCTATCTGCCCAAGGGCGCGGACTGGTACGATATGTGGAGCGAGCAGCGTTATGCCGGCGGTGCGACTGCGGTGCGCGCGGCGCCGCTCGACGTGGTGCCGGTCTACGTTCGCGCCGGCGCGATCGTGCCGATGGGGCCGGTGCTGCAATATGCCACCGAGCGGCCGGACGCGCCCTATGAGGTGCGCGTCTATGCCGGGGCCGACGGCCGCTTCACGCTCTACGAGGACGACAACGAGACCTATGCCTATGAAAAGGGGCAGTCGGCGCGCTACGATCTGCGCTGGAACGACGCCAGCCACACGCTGGCGATCGGCGCGCGGCAAGGCAGCTTTCCGGGGCTGGTCCGGCGGCGGCGGCTCGATGTCGTCGTCATCGGATCGGGTGCCGGGGGGGCGACCCATAGCCGCCGGAGCATCGACTATGACGGCCGGGCCGTCAGCCTGACCTTCGCCGGAGCGCGATGACGGACGGGCCGGCGCGGGCGATTCGCACCGCCGCCCCGCCGCCTAAACGTGAACGTTCGCGCGTAAAAGGACGTCAATGATTGCCGCAATTCGTGCTTTCAAGTATCACTCAGCGAGCGGCGGCCATGCCCGCCTTGACCCACAAGTGGACGTTCAGGCCGCCCTGCTCGCTTCCCAACTTCGGTCGTTCGTTCATGTCGACTGATCCGCTCAGTGGCCGATGCGCCGCGATGTCGCCGACGTCGCTGCCGAAGACCGCGACACGCACCCAGACGCTTGCAGGGTTCGCCATCGCTGCGACAGGCGGACCAAGCAGGCGGCGCCCCGTGATCGCTGCGTCGGCCGCGGCCCTTGTGTGGCAAGCGCTGTTGCTGTCTCATCACGCGCACGGACGCTGCCGACTCCAGCGTGAACATAGCCGATGCCCAAGTCATTGCGATCGCCGCCAGCCGCACCAGGGCTCGCGTTCGTGCGACCCAGCCGTCCGCTGCGGCCTTTGCCGTGCCGATCTGGGCGAGGTTGCTAGTCGATCCGGTCGGCACCCCGCAGCACCAACCGGCGGCACGACGATCTCGCCGCTCGTGCCACGGACCTGCGAAGTCATACCGTCACCGACCCCTACGATGCGGATACCAGCCGCTACACCGCTTCAGGGGTCAGTGTCAGCCGCAGCAGATCGCCCTCATGCGCAACCGTCTCAGCCTTGGCAGGCGGTTCAGGTGAAGAGGCAGGTTCGGTCCTGCAGCCTTGCAGCAGAGGCGCGGACAACAGCAATGCGGGCGGCAGGGACAATCGGATCAGCCGGACCGCCTATCCCGACCTCATTGGGGCGAGCTTGGCGAAACTATACGATGCCCCAATGTGGAAGATTACTGGATCGGCTGCGCACCAAGTAGCGCTGGTCACTAGCGTTTGCGCAGCAATCCACATCTTGCCGACTAACCCTGATAGCAGGTTGGGGATGCAGCAGGATCATCACAAGCGCGGCGCACGCGAAATGACGCCATCGACGAGACGGCGATCTATGAGTCCTTTGGGAGGGGATGAATAGCAAACCGAGCGCAGACATCGCAATCATGACAATTCCAATGGTTATATATACCATTATGCCTATCGGAAGTCTTGTAGAGTTTCCTAATTGCTTTTTCGAGCTACGCCCATTAAGTAAAATGCTTAGATATTTTTTCACATTTAATTACTTTTGCTTTTGCAAGCTAATAATTTGATGCGGGCTATAGCCAAACTTAATTGAGCAATATCACGAATGTTCACTAAGGTAACATTCTTGTAATTTCTAAACAAATTTCTCGCTTTCTCATTCTCATTGGCGGCGATAATAGTCACGTCTCGCGCCAGCGCGGAAAGGATCAACGGTGACAAGAATCGAGGATCGTGCGAGACGGAAATAACGACATCGACGCCCAGAAGGTCGATCGCCAAAGCTCTGTTCGGCTCGTGGAACGTTACGACAGCATCAATCCCAAGCGCCTCCGCCCAGCGCTCAAGGCGCCACCGGTGTCGGCCATAACCCCTCAGGGTCAGGCGGTCGCCAAGCCTGCCAGCCAGAGCGAACGCCCGGATGGCAGCCGTATAGCCCTTTCGATCGTTCAGCCGGCCCACGACTAAAAAGACCATGGGAGCGTTGCGCGACAGTGGAATAGTTCCGTTCGCGCTTTCGCTCGTCGATATTGAGAGTTCGTCAGCAGAGTCTTGCTTCTGCCCCTCGTCAATTGCGACGAGAGCGTCCTGCGACACTGAGGTAGAGGGAAGCTTGCCCGGTCTTGCGCTGGCAACCGAAGCTGGGCTTGGGAACGTAAGCTGGATCACGCGCGGGTGCACTGCGTGTTTCACACCGGCTATAAGCCGAGAAAGCCAGTTCATCCGACGTGCTCGCTTATGGAATTTGCCGACTGTCCAAGCCCGGACCGACCCGGGTCGACGCGAGCGAAAATCTTTGCGGCCAAGACCGTCCAACCTAGCCCAAAAGCCCAGCCAGCGGCGACGTCGGTCGGCCAATGCACGCCAAGGACGATGCGCGACGCGCCAATTGCCAGCACTAGGATCAAAGCCCCGACGACCGGAATCCGTTTACGAGGCCGTGTCACCTGAGTCGCCGCCACAGCTAGCGCTAGAGTACCGTAGACGTACGCCGAATTCATGGCGTGTCCGCTGGGGAAGCTTGCGGACTGGACTTCGACGAGGTGATTGACCAGTGTCGGTCGAGGGCGATCAACCACGAACTTGATCGCGCTGGTCATCATACCGCCGGTGGCAGTGGCACCAGCGATGTAAACCGCTTGTGGCCATCGGTGTTTAGCCAGGAGATAGCTCAAAGCCGCAATGGTGACGATCCAAAGGGTGAGGTCGTTTCCTAAAATCGTCAGCCTGCGGGCGAGTGTGACGACGGATCCGTAGTCCCCCGTGCGCTCTCGGACCCAACGTAGAATGACTGGATCCAGCCCCGTGACACTGCCACGGAGAAGAAGCGCTAACGCCATGAGCAAGGCACATCCAACAAGCGCCGCCACTGCTGCCACGGTGATAAGCCTTAAGGGCTCGGCGTCTCGGTTCTCTCGGTGCGGCATCATCCCACGGGCCGAACGACCAGCACCCTGAACGTGCCCGGCTTGGCGACCGGGCGTCCGCCGGCCGTGACGGGGGGATCGAACGAGGCGGTGGGCAAGTAGATCGCCCCGGCGTCTGCATCGAGCGCGCCGGTGCGTGCACCGATCGCCGTCTTCACGCTGCCGACCTGTCCAACGTGCAAACCGTCCAGCGAGAGGATGTCGAGCACGCCGTCCTTGCCGCAGGGGACGAACGCAAGGCGGCGTTTGGCGTCGAGGATAACCGCGTCCGGGCCGGCCCCGATTCCGACCAGCTCGGTCAGGCTGCGTCGTTTGGCGCTGACGATGGCCGCCTTCCCGTTCGCGCAGGCGGCAATCAGGCGATCCGTTTTCGCATCATAGGCGAGCCCGGTAGGCGCTTCGCAGCCCGGCAGGGCAATCGGCCTGGCGGTCGTTCCGCTGGCGACGTCGACGACGTCCATCTCGTTGGCGTCCTCGTTGTTCACGAACAGGATGCCACCGGGCGTCAACGCGGCATATTCGAGCGCCGGCTTGACCGTCACCGTCCGCACCGTCTTCAGCGTCGTGACATCGATGATCGACACGGTTCCGGCCTGGGCGTTCATGACGAACGCCGTCCGGCCGTCATCGGACAGGATTGCCGCATCGGGCTTCTTGCCCACTGCGATGCGACCAATTTCGCGACCGTAGTCGGCTGTGAGAAAGCGGACCGACGCGTCGTCGCCGCTCGTCACCAGCAGGCGATGACCGGCCAGCGGCACCACCGCGTGGCCGTGCGCGATCGATCCGATCGATCCGATCGCAGCCTCACGGTCCGTGTCGATGACCGTGACGGATCCCGATCGTGCGACGTAGAGGCGATGAGCCGCCGGATCGACACGCGCGTAATCCCAGCCTCCTGCATCAGGGCCGGGGATCGAGGCCGTGACACGGTAGACGGGTCCAGGTTCAGCAGCCCCCACCGGAGCGAACATGGCGAGAGCGAGTGGGGCGGCGATCGTCAGAAACTTCGTCATCGAACGGTCCTTCGCTGAATAATGGTGAGCGCATCGGCGTCGCACGGCAGCGTCAGGCGCACGAGCGAAGGCATGGCGAGCAGCACGAGCGGATATTGGAGCAGCAAACCGGCGATGATCGCGATCGCCAGCGGTTGCTGGATGCCGGAGCCCTGACCGATCGCCAGCGCCAGCGGCAGCAATGTCAGGATCGCCGCCAGCGTGGTCATCGTGATCGGGCGGAGGCGATTGCGGCTCGCCTCGCGGGTCGCCGCGGCGGGCGGCATGACGCGGCACAGCTCCTCGAACTCGGAGACGTAGAAGATCGCCATTTCGGTGCCGATGCCGATGATCATCGTCATCCCCATCAGCGCGGTGATGTTGAGGTCGACGCCAGCGAGCCACAGGGCGGTGAAGACCGCGGTGGTCGACAGGAGCGAGCAGCCGATGATGATGACCGGCAGCCAGAACCGACGGTAGAGGACGAGAAGCAGCACCAGTTCGGCAATGAGGGCTGCGCCGAACACCTTGATGAGACCGGCGAACGCGATCTGCTGCTGCTGGTAGAGGCCGCCCAACTCGTAGCGAACGCCGGGTGCCAGCACGCCGGGTTGGTCGAGTGCTCTTGTGACGTCACCGACGGCAGCCCCGATCCCACGACCCTGGATACGCCCGGTCACGGCGACCATCGGCTCCAGATTTTCGCGGGCGATCTGCGGCTGTCCGACCACCGCCACGATGGCGGCGACGCGCGACAGCGGAACGACATGGCCATCGGCGGCGCGGATAGGCAGCTGCGCGAGCCCGGTCTGGCTGAGCGTCATCGCCTGGGGGAGCCGGACGCGCACGTCGATCGCCTTGTCGGGACGGGCGAGAGTGGTGGCGACCGTGCCGCTCAGGGCGGTGGACAGCTGTGCCTCGACGTCGGCGGGGGCGACGCCTTCCAAACCGGCGCGGACCGGATCGACGTGGACGTCGAGGGCGTCGCCGGCCAGCTGGACGCCGTCCTTCACTTCGACCACGCCGTCGATCTTCTCGATCAAGGCGGCGACCTTCTTCGCCTGCGCATCGAGCACGGTCGGGTCGGATGCATAGAGCTTGATCTCGATCGGCTGCGGGACGGCGGTCAGATCGCCGATCAGATCCTCGATGAGCTGAGCGACCTCGACCTGGACGCCGGGCACCTTGACCCCAATCTCGTCGGCGACGTCAGCCGCCACTTCCTCGGTAGGCCGGCTGTGCTTCGGCTTCAGCCGGACGAAATAGTCGCCGTGATAGCTCTGCCCCAGATCACCGCCGAGACCTGTGCCGAGTCGCCGCGAGAAGGTCAGCACCTCCGGATTTCTCTGGAGCAGACGGTCAATCTGGCCAACCTGACGCCCGCTCTCGTCCAGCGAAGTGCCGGGCGAGGTATAATAGTCCATGACGAAGCCGCCTTCGTCGACCTTCGGCATGAAGCCCGTCGGCACTTTGGAATAGCCGATATAGCCGATCACCAGCAGCGGCACGAGGATGACGAGCAGCAGCCAGGGTCGGGCCGACAGGCGGTCGAGGACCTTGTCGTGAATCGCGGCGAGCCGCCCCTCGCCGGCGACGCCGGGGTCTCGCCATTTGCCGAAGTTCACCAGCCAGCGCACGAGGACCGGCACGACGAAGGCGGTCATCGCCCACGAAATGGCGAGCGCGGCCGCCATGGTCACCGACAGCGCCTTGGAAAAGGCACCGGTCACCCCGGTCAAAAATGAAAGCGGCACGAAGACGATCAGCGTCGCGAGGCTCGATCCCGTCAGCGGTGCCATGAACTCTCGCGCGGCCGGGATAACTGCCGCATTGCCCGCAACTTTCCCATCCGGCTTCACCTCGCCGGCGCGACGGGCGATGTGCTCGACCATGACGATGACGTCGTCGATCAGCAGCCCGACCGCGGCCGCGATCCCCCCCAGCGTCATGATGTTGAAGCTCATGCCCAGGATGCTCAACACCAGCACCGTTGCCGCCAGCGTCGCCGGCACGACGATGATGGCCACCAGCGTCACGCGCCAGCTGCGCAGGAACAGGAGGAGCACCAGCGCGGCGAGCACGAGGCCGATCAGAACCGCATCGCGGACGCTGGCGACCGACTGGGTCACCAACTCGCTCTGGTCGTACCAGTTCACCAGCCTGACCCCGACAGGCAGCCTCACGCCCGCCAGCTTGGCCTGCACTTCCCGTGCGATCTGCACCGCATTGCCGTCGGGCTGTTCGTAGATGTTGAACAACACCGCCGGCTTTCCGTCCTCGACGATCCGCTGCCAGACGGGAACGGCACCGTCCTGCACCGTCGCGACATCCCGCACCCGAACGACCCCCGCCGGGGCCGCCTTGACGACGATGTCGCCGACTTGCGCGGCACTGGCGACGCTGCGATCGACGATGACGAGCGAGAGGCGGCCACGATCCTGAACCTGCCCCACCGCGCCCAGCACATTGCCGTTGCGGATGGCGGTCGCGAGATCGGCCATCGCGAGTCCGTAACTTGCGAGCCGTTGCGGATCGGCGAGCACCTCGACCTCGGCGGTGTCGCCACCCTGCACACCGACCTTGGCTAGGCCGGTGACGGAGGACAGCAACGGTGTGATCTGAAGCCGCGCAAAATCCTGGAGTTGCGCAGGATCGGCAGTGTCGGAAACGAGCGCATAGGAGATGATCGGGAAAACCGTCGGGTCCATCCGTCGGACATCGTACTGCGTGCCGGCAGGCAGCGACGGCAGGATACGGCCGACCGCGGTGTCGACCAGCAGCGTGCTCGCGATCATGTCGCGGCCCCAACCGAAGTCGATCGAGATCTGTGCGGTGCCGCGTGCCGTTTCGGAGCGGACGTTGTTGACCCCAGGGATGGCGCGAATTGCCTCTTCAACCGGGCGGGTGATGGTCAGCGCAGTCTGATCTGCCGGACGGCTGCCGGAGTCGAGGTCGACCACGACGCGCGGGAACGACACCTGGGGGAACAGGCCGATCGGCAGCGACAGCGCCGCCACGATCCCTGCGAGCGCGAGTGCCAGGCCGATCAGGACGAACGCGCGCGACTGGGTGCGCAGGAGGCGCTCGAGCATCAGCGTCTCCGGACGGCGTCGCCGTCCGCGACCTGATAGGCGCCGGCAACGATCAGCGGGAGGCGCAGCGCCAGCGGGCCATCGACCACATCGCCAGCGTCCGACGACAGTCTGACGGTAACCGGCACCGCCTTGGCCTTGCCGGCCTGCACCTGGAATATCCGCGGGCCACCTCCGGCGGTGACCACGGCCGCGTGCGGTACGACCCATCCGACGATCTGGCCGATACGGATGTCGACCTGCATCGGCTCGCCCGGCAGAAGCGCTCCCGCCGGGAAGGACAGGTCGACGTCGACCATCTTGGTCACGGCATTCAGCGCGCCGTCGACCCGAACGACACGGCCATCGAGCGTGCCGCCTCCCGACAGACGCTTCAGCGAGGCCCCCTGCCCGACGGCGACCGCTCCACGCTGCGACGGGTCGATCCCAACCGTAACGACGATCCCGCCCGATCGCGCGACCGTCAGGATCGTGGCGCCTGCGGCGGTGCGATCACCCTGGCCGACGGCAACTGCGGTGACGACGCCTGCAAAGGGCGCCACGATAGTGTGGACCGGAGCGCCGGCCCCCTCGGCCCGCAGCGCAGCGAGAGATGTCCGCGCGTCCGAAAGTGCCTTGTCGGCCTGCACCAGCTGATCGATCGTCGCGAGCTGCTGGGTGAGCAGCTGCGCCGTGCTGGCGCGGGCCTTCTGCGCGGCGGCCAAGGCGCTCACCGCCTGCGCATAGGCGCTGCGTGATGTCGGCGCTGTGACAAAGGTCGCCAGCGACTGACCGGCCTTCACCGTGCTCCCCGGGGCAACGAAAAGGCGAGTGACCTGACCCGGTTGCGCCTCGTTGAAGGTGCGCGTCCCGATCTCGGACGGGGCCACTGAGCCATAGGCAGCGATGACCGCGGGCAACGCCCCCTGCCGGGGTGCGACGGTGCTGACGAGGACGCTGGGCGTCGGCGTTGCGCTCGCATCCGGCGTGGTGGACGTCCCGCTGCACGCCGCGACCGGCAGCAAGAGCAAGGCGGCCGATATCCTTGACTGGGTTGGCCTCACCGATCAGTTCCAGATTGTTCGGCGGAACCGTCGATCGTCGGCAACCCGTCGCCGACCAGCGTCTGGATGGCGACCTGACGATCGAACAGTGCGAGTTCCAGGGTCATGATCTCCTCTTCCTTGGCGAAGCGGTCGGAGACGAGGTCGACATAGCCCCGCTCGTCGATGTTGGAGGCGCCGAACGCCGCCTGCGCCCGGGCCGCCGCGGTCCGGGCGGCGGGCAGATCGCGGCGGGCGATCGCCAATTGCGCCGCGAGTTGCTCGTACTCGCGCAGCAGCGCGCCGACCGTGCCGGTCGCGGTCGCGAGCCGCGCCGCGTAATCGGCATGAAGCTGCGCCCGTGTGGCGCGTGCGATCGCAACGTTGCCCTGGTTGCGATCGAAGACTGGAATGCCGACCTGCACGCTCGGCCCGCCGTTGATGACCCTGGAACTGTCGCTGGAAACGGAGCCGCCAAGGATCAGGTCGGGGAACTGTGACAGGATCGCCACGCGCAACTGTTCGTCCGCGGCGGTATAGCCGAGGCGAAGCGCGAGGAGGTCGGGCCGGCGATCAGGCAGCGTCGAAAGCGCCGCACGGATGGCGGCGGGGTCGAACGACGGCAGGTCGGGGGCAGCAACGAGCGGAACGACCGCCTCGGGTGTCAGGCCCAGCAGCGCGTTCAGCTGGTGGCGTTGCGACAGCAATGTCTGGTCGAACGTGTTGAGCGACGTGCGCGCCGCCTGAAGCGCAAGGCGGTCCGGGGCGACAGTGACGAGCGTTACCGTCCGGGTGGCGAGCGCGCGCTCGAGCTTGCCGTTCCGGTCGGCCAGCAAGTCAAAGGCTGCGACATAGGTCGGTCGACCGCGCGTGCCGATGATGATGTCGGTTGCGATCTGGCGTGCCTGCCCGGCGATTTGCCATTCCTGCCAGACGAGATCGGCCGCGATCTGCCGCGTACTGGCCGTCGCGGCGCGGCGACGAGCGCGATAGGTGACGAGGCTCTTGATGTCCTGGGCCAGCCCCAGATTCCAAGCAGGTACGGCGCCAGCTCCCGAGAGCAAGGGCAGGAACGCGCCCGATAGCGAGGGATTGGCGAGCACCGCCGCCTGCGTCGCCTGCCCCGCCGCGACGCCCCGCTTCAGCCGGGCCGCCCGCAGGTCCGGGTTGTTGGCGAGCGCCAGCGTCACGACCTGCTCGACCTTCAGCGGCGTCGACGGGGCTGGTCCGTCGAGCGCGGCAACCGTCGGGGCCAGCGGCGCCGTCGTCGCCAGCGGCAGCGTCGAATAATGCGCGCACCCGGCGAGCGTCGTCGCGAACAGGAGAGCGATCGATCGTCTCACGCGGGGTTCCTCATGATCGTTCCGCTCCGCAGGGCCGCGCCCTGCTGCCCGGCCGTCGTCCCCTATCCCGGCGAGCCACGCTCCCAAAATTGTATAACCCCAACGTCGCGCCCGCTTGTGCGAAGGGGCGTGCGCCGTGCGACAAAACAGGCCAATCATGTCGGCGATGGCCATGGCCGAGGCGGCGCTGGGAACGACGATGCATATCCTGATCGCGGAAGACGACGATCCCACCGCCCGGCTGGTGGAGCATGGCCTGCTGGAGCGCGGCCATTCGATCGTGCGTGTCGCCGATGGTCCCGAGGCACTGAGTCGCGCCTCGACGGATCCATTCGACGTGGTGATCCTGGACCGGATGCTGCCCGAAATCGACGGCATCCAGATCCTGCGCGGGCTGCGCTCGGCTGGCGTGAAAACACCCGTCCTGCTGCTCACGGCGCTGGGCAGCATCGCCGACCGCGTCACCGGCCTGGAAGCGGGTGCCGACGATTACCTCGTCAAGCCTTTCGCCTTCGCCGAACTCGCCGCGCGCCTTGACGCGCTCTACCGACGACCAGCGATGACCGAGGGGCCGACCCGGTTTGTTGTCGGTGACGTCACGCTCGACTTGCTACGACGGGAGGCGCGCCGCGGCGAGCGCGACATCCGCCTCCAGCCGCGCGAATTCGCGATCCTCGAACAGCTGATGCGCCACGCCGGACAAGTGGTGACGCGGACGATGTTTCTGGAGAGCGTCTGGAATTTTCACTTCGACCCGCAGACGAACATCGTCGAGAGCCATCTCAGCCGCATGCGAGCGAAGCTCAACGAGGGGTTCGACTACGACCCGATCGAGACGCTGCGCGGCATCGGTTATCGCATGAGAACACAATGACGGACCTCTGGCGCAGCGCGGCCTATCGCATCGCGTTCACCTACTCCGCCGCCTTCGCGCTGGCGATCGCGGTGCTGGGCGCGTCTGTCTATCTGGCCGCGGACGCGGCGTTCCGTCACCAGCTGGACACCGGCATCGCCGAGGAGATGACGGACCTTGCCCGGACCTATCGCACGGGCGGACTCGACGGCGTTCGCGCCGCGATCGACACCCGCCGATCGGGCGCCAGCAACGCCTATCATTACGCGCTGTTCGATGCGGCGGGGCGGCGCGTCGCCGGCGCGCTGGACACCGTGCGCCCCCCGCCCGGCTGGTCCGACATCCGCTTCATCGATCCCGCCGAGGGCGAGGATGCCGGCCGTGCGCTTGCCCGGCCGATCGGCGGCGCGACGCTGGTCGTCGCGATCGATCCGGAATCGCTCGAACGGCTGGATGCGGTCATTCTCCTGCTGTTCGCCGGGGCCTTCGTCATCGTCCTGCTGCTCGGCACCGTCGGCGCGTTGATCCTTGGCCGATACCTGCGGTTGAAGCTCGCGCGGATCGGCGACACCGCGCTGGCTATCGTCGCGGGCGACCTGTCACAGCGCATCCCGATCGGCCGCCGTGGCGACGAATTCGACATCGTCGCCACGTCGGTGAACGCAATGCTAGACCGGATCGCGCAATTGCTCGACAATCTGCAACAGGTGTCGAGCGACCTCGCGCACGACCTGCGCACGCCGCTGTCACGGCTGCGCGGGTCGCTGGAGGCGGCGCTGGACGGCCCGTCCGATCGCACGACGCTCAAAGCCGCATTGCGCCAGAGCGACGACATACTGGCGCTGTTCGCGGCAATCCTGCGCATATCCGAGGTCGAGGGCGGCGGGATCGGTCGCAGCATGGAGATGCTCGACGTTGTCGAACTCGCCAGCGACCTGTGCGAAACCTACGCCCCGGCGGTGGCCGATGGCGGTCGTACGCTCACTTGCAATACGATCGGAGGGGCGCTGGTGCGCGGCGACCGGGAACTGCTCGCGCAGGGGCTCATCAACCTGCTCGACAATGCGCAGGTGCACACGCCCCTTGGGACGGGCATCACCCTTACCGTGACGCGGCAGGAGGGCACCGTCCTGCTGAGCGTCGAGGACGATGGTCCCGGTGTACCTGCGACGGATCGCATACGGATCGTCCGCCGCTTCGTCCGGCTGGAGGAAAGCCGCAGCCGTCCCGGCAATGGGCTGGGGCTCAATCTCGTCGCCGCGATCGCCGCCTTGCATCGGGGGCGGCTCGTCATCGAGGACAATCGTCCCGGCCTTCGCGCGATGCTCGTCCTCCCGGCTCCCTAATGGACTCCGGCCGCGCCCAGTTCGGCGCGGGCCTTGGCGGCAGCGGAGCGACCTTGGCCGGCGCGTTCGCCAGCATGAGGGCGAGCAGGAACATCAGAACGTCACCGTGACGTCGCCGGTCACCGCGCGACCGGTCTGATAGAAATACTGGTCGAACGGCGCGGTCTTGCCGGTGCTGATGTTGGTGACCCTGCGCGAATCGAACAGGTTGTTGATCTCGGCGCCGATCCGCACCGGGCCGACATCGTAGCGCGCGGATAGGATCGCGACATTGTAGCCGCGGCTTTGATAGGTCGGATTGTCATAGGCGTTGCCGACCGCGACCAACCCCGCCGGATTGACGAAGAACTGCCGGCCCACCCATTTGTCGATCAGCGAGAAGCGGACCGGTCCGGACTTCACCAGCACACCGCCGGCCGCAGTCCATTCAGGCGCCTTGGCGACCTGCTGTCTTTTGACGCCGTCATTGTCCGTCTTCGCGTAGTTGCGCGATCCGTTCGCGAACACCGCGACGCCATGCGGCAACGCATAAGTGATCTGGCCCTCGACCCCCTTATACTCGACCGCGCCCTGGTTGAAGAACACCGTCCCCTCCCCCGGCACGGTCGATACGACAGAGGTAAATTTGTTCGTGAAGTCGATCTTATAAACGTCGGCGTCGAGGCTGAGGTTGGCGCCGTGATAGACCGCGCCCGCCTGATAGTTGGTCGAGCGTTCCGGCGCGACGGTTGATAGCCTTGGGTTGGCGACGTAGAGCACGCTCAACGGCGGCGCGAGGAAACCGCGCGCGTATTGCGCATAGACCGACACCTTCGGGGTCACCGCATAGTTGATCGTCGCGAACGGCAGGTCGGCGGTGTAGGTGTTGCTCAACCGCTGGGCGTAGCGGGTCGTCTGGTTGTAGGCGGCGTCGATTCGGCGGTTGAAGTCGACATGCTTGTAGCCGGGCGTGATCGTCAGGCCGGGCAACGGGCGCAGCTCCAGCTCGGCGAATTCCTCGGTGTGGTTGGTATTGCTGTTCTGGTCGAACTTGACGTTCTGCGGGGTCGCTGCGCCCCCCACCGGATTGGTCACCGCCTTCTCGACGTAGTTCGGCGTGCCATCAAGCAGATTGACGTCGCGCTGCTGGCGATACGTGTTGGACCATTCGATCCACGCACCGACGGTCAACGCGCCGAATCCGAAGTCGAGGCGCGTCTTGGCGATATCGCCGAACATCCGGTATTTGTTCGTCTTGGTGTAACCCGGTACGCCGTACGAGGTCACCGCTTTCGTCGTGCCGCCCGCCGGCGACACCGTAACGACGTTCGCTGCGGCGATCTGCGCCGCCGTGGCGGTCGCGAACAGCGTGACGTCGTTACCGCTCAGCGTCTCGTTGTCGTAGCTGTAGGTGTAGGCTCGATTTTCGAACGTGGATCCCGGCGCGATCTCCGCCTCGAACTTGATCAGCTCGAAATCCGTCGTCTTGTGCGTGTGGTTGTACCTGTAATAGGTCTGCGACGTCGGATCGTTGTTCAGGCTGAAATGTTTGCCGTATTGCGCGATCTGGCTCAGCGTTGCGCCATCGTTGTCGGGCTGGTTGAAATCGTTCTCGTTATACGTTGCCAATATTGTCAGCTTGGCGGCCGGCCCGATCGGGATCATCGCTTTGCCGAACACGTTGTTCGACGTGAACGGGCTATAGGTTCGGGCACCATCTGATTTCACGTGCTGTCCGCTCACCACGATCTCGGTCCCGCCGAGCGCGTCGATCGCACCCGACTGCGCCAGCCCGCGCAGCAGATAGGTATTCCAGGTGCCGTAGCTGCCCTTCCATTCCAGACCGGGCCGTTCGCGTGTCGCGCGGCTGAACAGGTTCATGTTGCCGCCGAACGTCGCCTGGCCAAGCTGGCTGGCATTGCCTGGTCCGCGATCGACGATCAGTGTTTCGATCGTGTTCGACGGGAAGAAGGTATTGGAATGGTGCGTCGGGTCGTTTGTGTCGCCGAACGGCACACCGTCATAGGTGATGTTGTATTCGCCATCCTGGAACCCGCGGATCTGCGCCTTTGATTCCGATAGGCCGGCGCCATTCGCGTTTCCGGTGATCGACACGCTGGGCGAGATCGCGGCGATCTGGTTGAAGTCTGCCGTCGCCGGCAGCGAATCCTCGATGAAACTGCGCGAGATGACGGACTGCGGCTGCGTCGTCTGCAACGAGGCGGTGACGGGCGCGATACGGTTCGCCTTGGTTGCGGTGACGACGATGTCGGCGCCCTCGGCGATGCCGGCAGGCTGCGTCTGCGGATCGGCCGGACCAGCGCGAGGCGCGTCCTTCGCGAAACCCGCGCTCGTCAGCGAAAAGGCAAGCGCCAAGGCGCTCGCGCCGATGCGCAGGGTGCGCGTCGTCGTCACATCGGTCATGTTTGATTTCCCCACCCTTGTCAGATGAGGTGGGGCTAGTTTTACTCCATGACACTTTGTTTGCCGTTCCGTGGCAGTTGATCGCATTGGGAATTTGTAATCGCCGGCGGATACGGCGCGTCACGCGATGCCGCCGCGCTCCTCCAGTTCCTCTTCGGCCGCCTCGCCGTTGCGGCGCAGTGCCTCCAACTCCTCCGCCGATTTGGTCTCTATGCCCGCGACCGCATTGCGCGCGCCCTGCATCGCATAGACAAGCTCGTCCATCTTCAGGTGCAACGCCTGCTCGCTACGCCGCTGCCCGTTCAGAACCATCTGCGTCAGCGTGATCGACGCCACCGACAGGATCAGCGTCAGCGTGTTCTCTCCCGCCTCACCGGCGCGCAGAAACCAGCCGGCGCAGAACAACGCGACGCCCATGATCGCGAGCGGCGCACCGGCCAGGTCGGCCGTCCGTCCGGCGATCCGGCTCCCGATTTCGTTCATCCGCTTTAGCATGCCGCCTCACCTTCCGTATTCGAATCCCACCTGCTCCTGGCTCGCGGGCTTCGCCAACGCGGCCTCACGTGACCGGCGCCCCAAAGCACCAGGTTGTTACACTCCCGCCCACACCCGGTCGATCGGGGGTGAAGTCGCGGCCGGCCAGCGGGACGAACATCGCCCCGCCCAGCGAACAGCAGTCGAAATGCCCGTCAGCAGCCTGGATGTAGACCTTGAGGGGCTCGGTCGCGGTCGACGGCCCGATGGACATCACAAGTCGCCCGCCGATAAGCAGCTGACGCCCAGATAGGCATAGCGCCGCGCCTGTCGGGGCAGGAAAGCTTCGCGCGGCAAACGCACCTCCGCGGCGACCGCTGCGATGAGTACCGGATCGTCGCGGAGCCCGGGCAGAGCCTGCGCCGCAGCCCGTATTGACACGATCATTCGGCCGCGCTCTGCCGCGCCGTTGGCCTTTGTACAGCCTGTGCACAGCACAGGTATCAACAGCAATAGGAAAGGCTTGTCCGCAAAGACGGGAGCTTTCACCGATCTGGCCGGCCGGCCATATGATCAGCTCCGCCGGCGGTCCCGACCCGCCGATCGGATCTAGACATCGACGTTTTCCTTCATCGGCTTGTTGGGACCGTGAATCCGGCGTTGTTGACGAGCAGGTTGACGGCTTCGTGGTGATCGGAAATGCGGCCGGCGAATGCCGCGACCGAAGCGAGGCTGGCGAGGTCAAGTTGCTCGACTGAATTACATCTGCAGGTCGGCAAGCATTAAGCCTTGCAAACAGCATACCTCTCACCTGGGTACCAAGGGAGATCGATCACTTATTCGCAGATTTGTCGTAACGCCGGAAGATTTACGATATCTATTCGTCCATGATTGACGGCGATCACGCCATTCTGTTCGAGGTTTTTAAGAATGCGGTTGACCGTCTGACGGGAAAGCGAAAGCATCGCCGCGAGCTGCTCCTGCGACAGCCTTAGCGTGGTACGGCGCGCACCCGTGCCCCCATAGCCATCGACCATCATAAACAACCGGGTCGCCACCTGTTGCGGCGCGCTGAGCAGCGATGCGGCCTCGGCCGCTCGAAAACTGAGACGGAGTTTCTCCGTTGTCAGCCACGCCAGCTCGCGCCAATGATCGGGCCGCTGGTCTAGACCGGCAAACAGCGGTCCGCGGGGAACGCAAAGCAAGATCGTTTCGCGCACCGCGATTGCGTCATGGGTGCGCGCCATGCCGTCGATCAGCGCGATCTCGCCGAACCACATGCCCGGCTGCACATGGATCAACGTCGCGGCGTGACCGGCCGCATCGACCACACCGATCTCGACCGCACCGTCGAGCACCGCGTAAAGCCCGTCGGCGGCGTCGCCGCGCCAGAAGACCGGCGCCCCCGCCGCAAACCGCATCTCCCGCCCGTCCGCGAGCAACGCCGCACGGAAGGAAGGCGACAGTCGGTTGAACCACGCCCCCTCGGCGAAGATGGCCAACATGGCGTCGCGGGTCACCGCGTGCTTCCGATGTCGCCCATGCGACAGTCGCAACCGCACGCATCAACTATCGTCATGCGACGACCAGAGGAGAAACACGATGACCGACCTCGTGAGGCATTTGTCCGTTTATGCCGGCTATCATCGCGACGAACGCAATATCGCAACGCATATGCTCGGCATACCGCTGATCGTGCTGGCGATCGCGATCCTCGCCTCTCGGCCGGCGATCGCAGTGGGCGGGGGTATGTCGCTGACACCGGCGATGCTGCTGTCGGCGATGGTCGCGGTCTTCTATCTGAGGCTCGACCTGCGCTTCGGGCTCGTCATGACCATATTGCTCGCGCTGAGCTGCTGGGTAGGTGTGGCGGTCGCCGGCCTGTCCACCGGGGCGTGGCTGGGGATCGGGATCGGCACCTTCGTGGTAGGCTGGGCGTTTCAGTTCGTCGGCCATTATTTCGAAGGCCGAAAACCGGCGTTCGTCGACGATCTGTCCGGCCTGATCATCGGGCCGTTGTTCGTGGTGGCAGAAATCGCCTTTCTCCTTGGGCTGCGGCTGGAGGTGAAGCGAAGCATGACACCGCGCTAACCCGCCTCGCGATTGGCTTCGAGGACCGCGACGACCATCGTCTTGAATTGCGCGACGATCCGTTCGGTCATCGGCGGATCGACCGCGAGGGCCAGCCGCACCGCATGGCCGGCGAGTTCGGTGATGAGCAGCGCCGCCGACAGGATCCGATCGCGATCAGACGACGATAGCAGGATCATCATCGGCGCGACCATGAAGTCGGCGGTGGCATGCGTATCGATCACGTCGAGTCGGCGCAGCTCCAGATCGGCCTGCGCCCCGGCCCACACCGCGATCGTCTCGGGATGGCTGCGATAATGGTTCACATACGCGTCGATGATCCGGTCGACGGCCTGTACGATCGTCGGCCGGCCGCCATGATCGGCGAGGAGCGTCTCCACCTCGGCGCGCAGCAGTTCGCCGACCTTTTCGAGATTGCGCAATACCAGCGCGCGCAGGATCGCGGGCTTCGACGGGAAATATTGATAGAGCGAGCCGATGGAAATCCCGGCGCGGCGCGCCACCTCGCGCATCGCGAGATCCTCGGGGTTCTCGGTGACGAGCAGCTCCTGCGCGGCGACGAGGATCGCCTCGCGGCGGCGGAGACTGCGCTCCTGCATCGGAAGTCGGCGTGGTTGGACCATGACGGGACCGCTGTGGCTTGCCACGCCGCCGAAGGCAAACGGCCGTTTGTCGCCGCGCCCTGTCACCCCCTAATGGCAAACAGCCGGTCAAAGAAGGCGTTGACGAACTTGCCCTCCGGATCGACGTAGCGGCGCACCGCCAGGAAGTCGGCGAGCCGCGGGTATAGCGCGTGCGCGCTTGCCGAATCGATTGTGTGGCGTTTCGCCCAGTGCGGCCGCCCGCCTGCGCCGCGCAGGATCGACTCGATCGCGGCAAACTCATCGCGCCACGGCATGCCGGCATATTGATGGACCGAAATCGACAGGCACGGGCCGGCGTGGAACGGGCTCAGCCAGATGTCGTCGCCCGCGACGGTGCGGACCTCGAACGGAAAGGCGAGCGGCAGCCGCGCCTTTCGGACATAGCGGAGCGCCTCGCGCAACGTCGCCAGCCCGTCGGCACGCGGCACCTCATATTCCATCTCTTCGAAACGCACGGTGCGTTCCTGCGCGAATATCCGGTAGGCGGGGCCGACGCGGCGCTTTGGACCGCCGATCGCGTGCATCATACCACGTTGCAGCATGGGGATCAGCCCCGGCCGGCGCCGCGAGATGTTGCAGGCGATTCGGAAGGCGCCCTCGTTGACGTCGTTGGCGTGACGATAGGGCCCCTCGGGCTCGACCGGATGCAGCCGCTTGAGGATGACGTGGTCCGCATACGGAAAAACCCAGAATTCCATATGGCGCGACGCCGCCGCCAGCTCGTCGAACCGGTCGAGCGCCAGGGCAAGCGGCCAGCGCTCGACCCGCTCCTCGAGGTGATAGGCCGGCAGTACCGCGATCCGCATCGCCACGGCGACGCCGAGCAGGCCGAGGCCGAGCCGTTGCGCCTGGAACAATTCGGGTTCGGTTTGCGCGTCGCAGGTGACGAGCGTGCCGTCGGCGCGCATCAGCCGGACGCCGGTGACCTGCGTGGCGATGCTGCCGAGCGTCTCGCCGGTGCCGTGGGTGCCGGTGGCGGCGGCGCCGCCGAGCGCCTGCGGATTGACGTCGCCCTGATTGTACAGCGACAGCCCCTGCGCCCACAAAGCGTCGGTCAGCCGTGCGAGGCTCCAGCCGGCCGGCGCCCAGACCGAGCGGCGGTCGGCGGCGACCTCGATATCGCCTTCGAGATCGGCGAGCGACAGCAAGGTCCCCTCGGTCTGGCATAGCGGCATGAACGAATGTCCCGCGCCAACCGGACGCAGCCGTCGCGCGCCGGCGACGATCGTCGCCAGTTCATCGAGACCGCGCGGGCGCGCGACCGCGGCGGGGTGCGCGACGACGCTGCCCGACCAGTTGCTCCATTCGGTCATGATCGATCTTTCGGTTGGGCGGCGAAGGCGATCCCGCCCAGTCGCCGGAGAAGGGGAAGCAGCAGCACGATACCACCGGCGACGGTCAGCATCCCGGTGCCGAGGCGCAGGCAGCCGCGCACGTCGACATCGCCGACGGTCAACGAGGCGAGCGTCGGCCCGGTCGCGCAGCCGAGCAGCAGCGCCGCCGACCCGAGCAAGGCGGCGCGATGGCTGGGATCGACGTCGATCAGCAGCCGCGTGAAATACGGGCTGGCGAAGGCCCAGAGCAGCCCGAAGAGGATCGCGGTGGCGAGGAAGAGCGTGGCGCCGGGCAACGTCGCGAACATCGCCGCGGCGACGATCAGCACCAGCGTCGAGCCGAGCAGGACGACGCGGCATGGCCAATGCGGCACGCTCGCGGCACCCAGCGCGCCGCCGACCACCTGCCCCGCCAGTGCGAGCACCACCGCCAGCCCGGCGGTAGCGGGCGACAGCCCGGCCTGATGCGCGAGCGGTTCGAGATAGATCCAGATGGCGAGAATGCCGGCAAAGAAGCAGAAGGCGGCGACCAGCGCCAGCCAGCCATAGACGTCGGGCAATGCGGTTCCCCGTCCGGCGGCGAACGGCGACAGCCGGGCGGGCGTCCACAGCGCGACGAGCGCGACCGGCGCGCCGAGCGCCGCGAGCGCGAGAAATCCCGCCGCCGCGCCAAGCCTTTGCGCGACCAGCCCGCCGATCAGCGCGGCGCAGGCGAGCTGCGCCACCGTCTGGATGGTGAGATAGAAGCCCGCCTGCCGCGCCGGCTGTGCCGACCGGATGATCATCGCGGTGACGAGGCCGATCAGCACGCCGCTCGGCAAGCCGGCGAGTGCGCGCATCAGGATGACGCCGATGCCGGTGGCGCGGCCGGTCACGGCGTCGAGCATCATGATCGCCACCACGCTGCTCGGCGCCATCAGCCGCGGCGACACGTGTTCGACCAGCAGACCGGCGGCGCCCGCGGCAAGTCCCATCGTCACCAGTTCGGCGGTCGCGGCCAGCCCGAGCTGCGCCACGGTGAGATGGCCCTCGGTGACGAGCGTACCGAGCAGCAGCGGCGCGAGCCCCGCCATCAGGATGCCATAGACCCCGGCGACGAAGGCGGCGACATAGGCCGCGCGGGTCGTGGGGGCCGCCATCAGTAGTGCGCCCGCAGCGACAAGCCCCAGGTCCGCGGCCGCCCGACGACGATCGCGTCGAAACCGAGCGCGGGCAGCGGCGTGATGTCGGAGATGACCGGCACGTCGAATAGGTTGCGGACCCACAATGCCGCCTCGTAAAGATCCCCGGCGAACTGCCAGCCGATCCGCCCGTCGACGAAGGCGCGCGCGCGGTCGCCAAGCCGGGCGGCGTTCGACGTGTCGAAGAACACGCGGCTGCGATAGGACAGGTCGGCGCGCGCAACGAGCGCACCGCTGCCGATCGGCTTACGATAGTCGGCGCTCGCCTGTGCGCTGACCCTGGGCGCCGATGGCAGGCGATTGCCCGAATAGTCGGCGCCCTGCGAGATGAAGTTGCGATAGGTGGCGTCGAGCAGCGAGGTCGAGGCGGCGAGGTTGAGCCCGTCGATCGGTCGCGCGGTCAGTTCGATCTCGGCACCGTAGATCCGCGCCGCCGAGGCGTTGGTGAAGAGCTGTGTCGTGATGAGCCCCTGCACCACCGAGGTATAGACCTGCAGATCGCGGTAATCGTAATAGAAGGCCGAGAGGTTGAGGCCGAGCCGGCGGTCGAGCCATTGCGTCTTGGCACCCACCTCATAAGCATCCACCGTCTCGTCCTTATAGGGGCCGATCAGCGACGGATCCTGCGCGAAGCCGCTGAAAAAGCCGCCGCTCTTGGTGCCGCGATTGTAGCTCGCGTAGACGTTGGCAGCATCCGAAAACCGGTATTGCAGGCCCGCGCGGCCCGACCACGCGCCGAAGGTCTTGGCATCGGCGAAGGTGAACAGGGTGATGCTGCCGCCGGCGGCGCTGGCGCGATAGGTGAAGTCCTTGCGATCGGCGGAATACCGCAGGCCGCCGGTCAGCGTCAGCCGCGGCGTCAGGTCGTAATCGAGCTGGCCGAAGGCGGCATAGCTGTCGGTCGCCTGTCGCGATGGCCAGGCGAAGTCACCGATTCCCGCGGTGAGATCGACTCCGCTCGGATTGTCGGCGGTCGGCGAACGCAGGCCGGGCAATACGTCGAGCGATGAGGCGTTGCGGATCAGATCGTGCGCATAATAGAGACCGGCGACGTAGCGCAGGCGGCCGTGGCCGTTCGACTGGAGGCGCAATTCCTGACTGACCGTGTCCTGCCGGGTGATGTAGGCGGCGGCGACGACCGGCACCGGGCTGGCGTCGGTATCCTCCTGATCGTTGCGGGTGGCATGCTGGAATCCGGTCACTGCGATCAGGCTGACCGTGCCGAGATCGACCGACAGCGTGTTGCCGACGCCATAGAGGCTGACCCGGTCGCGTCCCTCGAACCGATAGGCGCCCTCGTAGAGGTTGCGGCTGGTATTGGCGTAGCCGAGGATGTTGGTGCATTGCCCCGAGGTATAGAAAGCCGGCGCGCACAGGCTGTCCGCTCCTGTCGCCGCCGCGGTCTGCGGGATCAGCGAGCGGGAATAGGCCTGAAGCGAGCCGCCGGTCGAGCGGCTGGCGTTGACGGTGAGATCGTCGGTGATCGTGCTCGACGGCGTGACGTGCGCGCTGCTGCGCACGGCCCAGCGATCGACGTTGTTGCCGCGATCGCCGGTGAGCGTGTTGCGCATATAGCCGTCGTCGCGCTGGTAGAGGCCGGCGACACGCACCGCGAGCAGGTCGGGTACGACCGGCGCGCTCATCCCGCCCTGCAACGTCACCGCATCGAAGCGGCCGTAATCGAGCGACAGGTCGCCCTCGGGCGTATCGCCCGGCTTGCGCGTGGTGACGTTGATCGCGCCGCCGGTGGTGTTGCGGCCGTACAGCGTCCCCTGCGGTCCGCGCAGCACCTCGACCTGCCCGAGATCGAAGAAGGCGTCGCGCTGCGCCAGCGTCGAGGCGACGTAGACGCCGTTCACGTAGATGCCCACCGCGCTGGCGGTCGCCGGGTTGAAGTCGTTGAGGCCGACGCCGCGGATGAAGATGCGTGGGTTGGCGCCATTGTCCGCCGAGCGGATCTGGAGGCCGGGGACGCGGCCAGACAGATCGAGCACGTCGGCGATGCGGCGTTCGCGCAGGTCGTCGCCGGTGATCGCGGTGACGGCGATCGGCACGTCCTGCAACCGTTCGGAGCGGCGCTGCGCGGTGACGACGATCTCGCCGTCGGCCGGTGCCGCGGGCTGATCGGCGGTCTGCGCCCGCGCCCCGGTCGATCCGGCCAGCGCGATGGCGAGCATTCCATATCGGTTTCCGTGCCGTGTCATCGTCATCCCCTTTGCCGTTGGCGCAAATCCTGTCTTTGCAGGTCAGAAGAAGCAGCGGCCGTCGCCGCGATAGGTCGCGACGCGGTCGACGATCGCGCCGCCACGCAGGAGCAGCAGCGTCTCGAAGCGCTCGCAGAGCTCGCCTGCCTTGGCATGGCGGAAGAAAACGGGGGCGCCGATCGGCAGTGCGCCGGCGGCGGCGATCCGCACCGGCGTCTGCACCTCGCCGCCGCCCTCGTTGGCGAGCAGCGTCGCGCCTTCCGGTAGCCACGGCTTGGGCAGCCGGTCGGGCCCGATCGGGCCGGAGGCCGGATAGCCGCCACCCGCGCAGGTCACCATCCCGGCCGTCGGACGGCGCGTGACGGGCAGCGCGAAGCCCGCGGCGGGCTCGCCGAGGTGGACCGCGTAATGATCGAACAGCCCCGGCAGGTAGAAGCCCGATCCCGCCGCGAGTTCGGTGACGCTGGAGTCGCGCGCGGTGCTCTCGAAGCTGCCGGTGCCGCCGCCGTTGACGAAGCGCAGCCGGTGTCCGGCTGCTACCAGCGCGGCGACGATCGCGCCGCGCCGCCGCCGGACGTCGCGGATCGAACGGGCCTTGAGCGTGCGGATGATACGGTTGCGCACCGCCTGGCCGGGCACCGCGTCGTTGAGACCGGCGATCTGGCCCTCATAGCCCATCACCCCGTCAAGCCGCAGATAGGGCCGCCGCGCGATTTCCGCGGCGAGCGCCAGCGCCGCCGCCGGGGTCGCCACCGGCGAGCGATAAACGCCGAAATGCACGCCGGGGAATGCGGTCGACGCATCCATGTCGATCGCCACCGGCAGCGAGGTCGCGGCCGCGGCCGCGCAGGCATCGATGATGTCGAGCTGGTCGACATGATCGACCATCAGCGTGATCGACGCGCCACCGCGTACCGCCGCCGCGACCAGCGCGATCTCGCTCGGCTCGACGGTTGGGTAGGCGACAACGAGATCGTCGAACCCCAGCCCCGCCAGCCACGCCGCTTCGGCGGGCGAGAAGCAGAGCAGGCCCTGCAGATAGGGAAAGCTGGCGATCAGATATCGCAGGATCGCCACCGAGCGGATCGATTTGGTGACGAGCCGGACCGGCAGTCCCGCCGCACGCGCGCCGAGCCGCTCGCCGTTGCGGTCGAGCGCGTCGAGATCGACGAAGGCGGCGGGCAGCCGCTCGCCCGCGAGCGCATCGGCATAAAGGCGGTAGGCATTGGCTGCGGACGCACCG
The DNA here is from genome assembly GCF_053345135.1 of Sphingomonas sp. M6A6_1c. Lineage (NCBI taxonomy): Bacteria > Pseudomonadati > Pseudomonadota > Alphaproteobacteria > Sphingomonadales > Sphingomonadaceae > Sphingomonas > Sphingomonas sp. M6A6_1c. Next base: position 55,821 of record NZ_JBKEZO010000009.1, read on the forward strand.
GTCCGTGCCGACGCGACGCTCGCGCGATCGACCATGTCGCTCCTCTCCATCGTATCGACCTCTTCACCGAGTCGATACGATCACCCTATCATTCTTTATGAACTATGCTACATTTATATGTGAGCATCGATCTTGTTATAGCCTGTCTGGCTGCCATAGGGTCGCAAGGTGTCGCCCGGCGACGCATGATGGAGAGGATGGACATGACCCCCGACTTGCAGGCGTTGCACGCCGCCTTCGACCGCCAGTATCGCGCGTCGCGCGAGGAACCCGCCGCCGACCTTGCGACGCGGCGGGCGCTGCTGGATTCGCTGCACGGCCTGCTGGTCGACGAGCGTCCGGCGCTCGCGCAGGCGATCTCGGACGATTTCGGCGGCCGTTCGCGGAGCGAGACCGACATATTGGAGATCGTCCCGCTCATTACCGCGATCCGCCACGCCCGCGGCCATCTGAAACACTGGATGCGCGACGAACCGCGGCGCGTCGATTTGAGCCTGAAGCCGGGCAGTGCCTGGGTGCGGTACGAACCGCTCGGGGTGATCGGCGTGATCGCGCCGTGGAACTATCCCCTGTTCCTGACGCTCGGGCCGGCGCTCGATGCACTCGCCGCGGGCAATCGCGTGCTGATCAAGCCATCCGAATCCTCACCCGCCTTCGCGGCGCTGCTAGCCCGGCTGGTGGCGGAGCGGTTCGACGCCGACCGGCTGACCATCGTGACCGGCGGGGTCGAGATGGCGCAAGCCTTGTCGGGCTTGCCGCTCGATCACCTCGTCTTCACCGGATCGACCAATGTCGGGCGCCATATCCTGCGCGCTGCCGCCGAGCATCTGACACCGGTGACGCTCGAACTCGGCGGCAAATCGCCGGCAATCGTCGCCCCCGATTACGCGATCGAGCGCGCCGCCCGATCGATCGCCTTCGGCCGCTATCTCAACGCCGGCCAGACCTGCGTCGCACCCGATTATGCGTTGGTACCGGCCGCTTCGGCGCGGCACTTCGCCGAGGGCGTGCTGGCGGCGGCAGTACGCCGCTATCCGTCGATCGCCGACAACACCGATTACAGCAACGTCATCGATGCGCGCCACCACCGGCGACTGACCGATGCGATTGAGGAAGCCCGTCGCTGTGGTGCCGAGATACTGACCCACCCTGCCCCGGCATCCACCAGCCATCGCATCGCGCCCACGGTGGTGCTCGGCGCACCCGACGATTGCACATTGATGCGCGAGGAAATCTTCGGCCCCGTGCTGCCGGTGAAGCCCTATGCCACGCTCGACGCGGCGCTGGCCTTCGTCCGTGCGCGCCCGCGCCCGCTCGCGCTCTATTGCTTTGCCGATGGCTCGGCGACGCAGCGTGCGATCCTCGACGGCGCGACTTCGGGAGGGGTCACGATCAACGGGACGCTGCTCCATGTCGGCCAGCACACCCTGCCCTTCGGCGGGATCGGCGCGAGCGGCATGGGCGCGTATCACGGCCGCGACGGCTTCCGCCGGTTCAGCCATGCGCGCGGCGTCCACAAGGCTGGCCCGATCAACATGTTCGAACGGCTCGGGCCGCCCTGGGGTGCCACCGCGCGACTGACGATGCGCCTGCTCGCCGGGCTGAAACCGATCGGCGACGCGCGATGATCTTCACGGACAAGGTCGTGCTCATCGTCGGCGCGTCGAGCGGGATGGGTCGCGGCGTCGCGCTGCATCTGGCCACCGAAGGCGCAACGATCGTCGCGACCGCGCGCCGCGAGGCGAAATTGCAGAGCCTCGCCGCCGAGATCCTCTTGCAAGGCGCGCGATGCGCGATCCATCCCGCCGACGCCCGCGACGCGGCGGCGGCCGCGGTGGTCGTCGCCGCGACCATCGCGCAATTCGGGCGAATCGACCTGCTGTTGATGAACGTCGGCGGCGCGCCCGATCTCGACCTGCGCACGATCGGCGCGGGCGAGGTCATCGATTATATGCGGAGCAATTACGATGTCTGCGTCCATTACCTGTTTCCCGTGCTGCGCCAGATGATGCGACAGCGCGACGGGTTGATCGCGCATACCAATTCCCTCGCGGGGTTGATGGGCGTGCCGCTGCAAGGCCCCTATTCGGCCGCCAAGGGCGCGATGCGGTTGCTGATGGACACGTGCCGCATCGAATTCGCCGATCACGGGATCCGCTTCGTCAGCATCTATCCCGGCTTCGTCGCGACCGAACGGACGCAGGCGCACGACATGCCGTCCCCTTTCGAGATTTCGGAGCGGCAAGGCGTCGCCCATATCGTTCGCGCGCTACGCCGCGAACGCCGCGATTATCGTTTTCCCGCGGTGACCAGCTGGCTCGTGAGGCTGGCGACCATCCTGCCCCGGCCGGTCGTGACGATGCTGCTGCGCCGGCGGCTGCGCGCGGCGCGGCGATGACCACGGGCCAATCGACCCGCTGAATATGGCGACGGGTGAGACCCGACATACCTTCCGCACCATGGTTTCCGCCCCGCATGACTTGCACCATGCACCGCCAGTGATTGCGGATCTCGACCTTCTGTTGCGCGGCGGCGCGACCGGGTTGCTGATGCTGGCGGCGGTGATGTCCGCGCGCGCGTGGTTCGACGATGCGTTTCGTCCGACGCCCGTCGACGTCAACCTCGCGGCGGCGCTCCTGTGCTGCACGCTGTACGCCAGCCTGCAAGCGCACGGGGTGGGCAGCGCCGGTCGAGGGGCTGGACGTCGCGGTCTATCTGAGCGGGATGGCCTTCGCGATCCACGCGCAATTGCCGTGGCATGGCGCAACCTGTCGGGCGATCTGGCCGAGGCACGGCGAAGGACGCGGACGATCTTCATCGTATCGATCGGACTCATCATCCTGTGGCTGCTGGGCAGCGAGATCGTCGGCCGCGCGACGGTTGAATTCGCGCTGTCGCGCATCGCCTCCGCAGCCGGCCTGTCCATGGGCTCGTCGACGATCGCCGCTCTACAGTTCGGGTTGCGGCACCCCGAAGTGAAGGCGATTCTCGCTGCCTGGTATCCGGGACAGGAAGGCGCGCAGGCCATTGCCGACGTGCTGACCGGCAAGATCAATCCCTCGGGCCGCCTGCCGATCACCTTCCCGATGGGCGTCGAACAATTGCCGCGAACGACGATCCCGAGCTTCGGCACCCCCGAAAACACGCCCGTTACGGTGGCGATGAACGAGGGTGCGGACGTCGGCTATCGCTGGTTCGCCCGCAAGGGTCTGACGCCGATGTACGCCTTCGGCCATGGCTTGACCTACACCGACTTCGCTTATTCGGGGCTAAGGGTCCAGGGCGGCAGGACCGTCACCGCCACCGTGACGGTACGCAACACCGGCAAGCTCGCCGGCGCCGACGTGCCGCAACTGTATCTCCGGTCGATCGATGGCGTCGCCGAGCCGCGCTTGCTCGCCTTCGGCCGCGTCGAGCTGGCGCCCGGCGAACAGCGTACGGTGACGCTCGTCGCCGATCCGCGGCTGCTCGCCCGTTACGATACGGCGGCGGGCGCCTGGCACATCAAGCGCGGCCGATACGCATTGGTAGTCGCCAAATCGGCATCGGACCCGGTCCTTACCGGTGTAGTAAGACTGCGCGCGCGGAATTTGCCGCGCTGATAGAGGGTGCTTTGGAACAGGACGGGTGGCCTGCGTTTGGACCCAGCGGCGTTTGCGCTGGGTTCGGCCCGCCAGGAGACGAAGGTCCAGCGCAATTGTCATGAACCAGACACGAAAAAGCCCGCCAAGTCGTGAGACTTGCGGGCTGTTTACGTTGGTTGCGGGGACCCGCAACCACCGGGGCAGACAATCGATCACCGCGGCCATCTGACCCCAAGTTGTTATCAATTCACCGAGGTTTTGGATAAATCGCCGGCCACATCCATGGTCCAGGTTATGTAGTGTACCCACGAGAAACGATCGAGAGGGACGAGAGCGGCTTGATCGTATTGATCTCCTAGCCGTTACCTGACGATGAGATGTTCGGGCTATTCCAAGCACTGCTGGTCCGTCTCCGCGCAAAGGTCGGCATCGTGATGGGCGACCGTCCACCCTTCACGCCAGGATCCAATGCCTGAGCAATTTCGTCGAAGCCGCATAGGTAGTGACCTGCTGAGCTGGCCCCCGTTTTGACCGGACGGATTTAAGCCTAAGAAGGAGGCTTGGGGCTATCCCCTGAGCATAGGCTTATGTCCGTGTCCGAGATCATCA